>DATKCV010000099.1:0-10757 GCA_035513015.1 Gemmatimonadaceae bacterium | reverse complement strand
GGTGTGCGCTTCTAGCGTATCCCTAACACGCTCAGGGATCATGGCCGATCTTCGCTCCGAGTACCTCCAGGGCACGCTCGATGTGCTCATCCTCAAGACCCTCTCGTGGGGGCCGCGCCACGGCTACGCAATCGGCAAGTGGCTGCGCGAGACCACCGACGGTCTCCTTCGCGTCGAGGAGGGGGCGCTCTACCCCGCCCTGCACCGCCTCGAGCGCAAGAAATGGATCGAGAGCGAGTGGGGGTATTCCGACAACAACCGGCGCGCCAAGTACTATCAGCTCACGGTTCGCGGCCGCGCCCAGCTCCGCGCCCAGCGCGCGCAGTGGCGGGCGTACGCCGGCGCGGTAGCTCTGGTACTCGACGCATGAGGATTCCCGATCTCCGCCGCGTCTTCCGCGTTCCCACGCGGGCCGTCGAGAAAGACGTCGATCGCGAGCTGCGCTTCCACATCGACTCCCGCGTCGCCGAGCTGGTGGCCGAGGGGAGGACACGCGACGAAGCACGCGAGATCGCCATCCGCGAGTTCGGCGACGTGGATGCCGTGCGGCGCGTGCTCGTCGACATGGACGCCGCGCAGCTCGACGAATCCCGCCGCGCCGAGCTGTTCGACGAGCTGCGCCAGGATGCCGGCTTCGCCGTCCGCACGCTGCGCGCCCGGCCGGGTTTCGCCATCGCCGCCATGCTCACGCTCGGCCTCGGGATCGGCGCCACCACGGCGATCTTCAGCGTCGTCAGCGCCGTGCTCCTCCAGTCGCTTCCGTTCACCGAGCCGGAACGGATCGTCCGCATCTGGTCCGCCGAGCCAGCCCGCGGGAATCCGGAGGCGGCGGTCTCGATTCCCGACTTCGAGGATTGGCGTGAGCAGAACCGGGTGTTCGAGTCCATGGGCGCGTTCAGCTCCCTGGCCAGCGGCGTGATCCTCACCGGCCGGGGCGAAGCGGTGCGCCTCGGCACCACGTGGGTCAGCGAGGATTTCTTCCGCGCGCTCGGCATGCGCATCGAGCATGGCCGGGCGATCCGCCCCGACGAGCACGTCCCGGGCGCGAATCGTGTCGTCGTGCTCTCCGACCGGGCGTGGCGCGAGCGGTTCGGGGGCGATCCGGCCCTTGTCGGTGGCACGATCCAGCTCAATGACGAGCCGTTCACCGTCGTCGGAATCGCCGCGCCCGATGCGCGTTTCCCGTCGGCCGAGACGGAGGCGTGGACACCGATGTCGCTGGTGCCCGAGTCGTCGATCCCGCGATTCCGGTTCGTCCGGTGGATCGAGGTGATCGGCCGGCTCCGCGTCGGCACGACCGTCGAGCAGGCACGCGCGGAGATGGAGCTGATCGCCGCGCGGCTGGCGCGCGAGCATCCGGAGGCGAACGCCAGCTACGCCTCGGCCACCGTGCGCCCGCTGCACGAACACCTCGTGGGGCACGTGCGCGGCGCGCTGCTGGTGTTGTTCGGCGCCGTCGCGCTCGTGCTGCTGATCGCGATCGTGAACGTCGCCAACCTCGTGCTGGCACGTGCCACGGCGCGCGCCCGCGAGATCGCGGTGCGCTCCGCTCTCGGCGCGGGCCGCGGGCGGATCGTGCGGCAACTCCTCACCGAGAGCGCGATACTGGCGCTGGTCGCCGGCGCGCTCGGCGTTACGGTCGCCTGGCTGGGTGTCGACGCGCTCCTCGCCCTGAGCGGTGACTGGGTGCCGAGCGCTGCCGATGTCCGCATCGACGGCGCGGTGCTCGGCTTCGCGCTGGCGACGTCGCTCGCCGCGGGTATCGGCTTCGGTATCGTGCCCGCGCTGCGCAGCGCGTCGCCCGATCTCACCGCCGCACTGCGCGACGGTGGACGCGGCGGGGGCGCCAGCGCGGCATCGCACCGGCTGCGCGCCGGGCTCGTGGCCGTCGAGGTCGCACTGGCGGTAACGCTCGTCGTCGGCGCGGGGCTCATGATGCGCAGCTTCGCACGCCTGGTGAGCGTCGAGCCGGGATTCGACACGGACCTGGTGCTCGTCGCCCGGTTCACCATCCCGACCGTCGGATACCCGGAGCGCGGGCAGTATCTCTCCGTCTACGACCGGATCCTCGAGCGCGTGCGCGAGGTGCCGGGCGTCGTCTCCGCCGGCGCGGTCAAGGAGATCCCGCTCCGCGGCATCGGTGAGGGCATTCCCTACCACGTCGTCGGGCTCCCGGAGCCGCGCCAGGGCGAGGAGCCGCGCGGGTACGCGCAGCCGGTGAGTGATGACTACTTCCGCTCGATGGGGATCCCGCTGCTCGCCGGACGCGATGTCACCCCACGGGACACGACCGCCGCGTCGATGGGGGTCATCATCAGCGAGTCGCTGGCGCGGCGGTGGTGGCCGCTCGACCAGACCGTCGGCCAGCAAATCCGGTTCGTCGGCGGCGCGCAACCGATAGGGATCATCGGTGTAGTCGGCGACGTGCGGTCGCGAACGCTGGCGTCCGACCCGCCGGAGGCGATCTACCTGCCCATTCGCCTGATGCCGCGCCGCGTGCTGTCAGTCGTCGCCCGTACGGCGGGTGACCCGGCGCTGCTTGCGGCGGCGGTGCGCGACGCAATCCACTCGGTGGATCCGGCACTGCCGATCGACGAGCTCACACCGCTGCGCTCGATCGTCGCCGACGACGCGGCGTCGGAACGGTTTCTGGCGGTGCTGCTGGCAACCTTCGCCGTGATCGCCATGCTTCTCGCGGCGATCGGATTGTACGGGCTGGTGACCTACGTCGTAGCGCAGCGCACGCACGAGATCGGGGTGCGCATGGCGCTCGGAGCGCACCAGGGCGCGGTCGTGCGGTTGATGCTCTGGCGGGGCATGGCGCCCGTGGTCGCCGGGCTCGTGCTGGGTGTCGCCGGGGCGTTCGCCATGCGCGGCGCGCTGGCGGGACTGCTGTTCGGCGTCAGCCCGGCAGATCCGGCGACGTACATCCTGGTGGTCGCGATGCTGGCGGCGGTCGGGCTGCTCGCGTCGTGGCTCCCCGCCCGGCGGGCGGCGAAGATCGAGCCGGTCACCGCGCTGCGAATCGGGTGATCCCGGCGGCGGCTACTCGCCCGCGCGGCGGAGCTGCCCGATCTTTCGCCCAGCGGCACAGTCGGCGATCAGGGTCTGGAGCCGCCGCTCGCGCGTCTCGGCGCGTTTGGCACTGATCACCCACCACAGCGCGATGCGCCGGTATCCGGGCGCCAGTGACTCGAAGAAACGCCAGGCAGCGCGGTTCTTCCGGAACGTCGCCTCGGCCGCGGCGTCCAGTCGGGCCGACGCGCGCTGCTCGAACGAGTAGACGCCCGCCTTCGCCGGATCGCGCGCCTCGAACGCGGCCAGTCCCGCCGGCCGCATGCGGCCCTCGGCGATCAGCTCCGTCGCGCGGCGCGTGTTGACCGCACTCCAGTTGCTGCCGCGCCTTCGCGGCGTGAAGCGGATGACGTAGCTGTCGTCGTCCAGCGACTTTCGTATGCCGTCGATCCAGCCGAAGCACAGCGCCTCGTCCACCGACTCAGGCCAGGTGATGCTCGGCCGGCCGGAGCCCTTCTTGTAGAAGCCGACCCAGAGCTCGGCCGCCGAGTCGTGATGGCGCTCGAGCCAGCGCCGGAATCGGGCGGGAGTCGCGAAGAAGGTCGGTTTCAATGGCCGCCACGCTAGCGACGGCTCTCCACCCGCGCCCGCGCCTCGCCGCTCGCCGGGTACCCGGCTGCCGGCAACGTGACGCCGCCGCCCGGCTCCGCGGGCGCTCGTGGCGGGACCGAAGTCGCGCGCATGAACGGCAGGTGGTAGAACACGTACGACACCGCCGCCAACACCGACGCCGCGCCGGCGACGAGCGCCGGGAGGCCCCACACCACCCACAGCACGTTCCCGCTGAGCGCGCGGGCCCACTTCCTCGTCGCCACCAGCAGCCGGACCGCACGCGCCGTCCTCCCCGTGCGCAGCCCCTCGCGGGGGCGCCGCGCCTTGGCCAACAGGAACACCAGTCCGGCGAGCGCGACGAGCGCAGTGAGGAGAAGCGGCCGCTCCGACGCCGGTGGCGACCAGACCTCCGGGATTGCCGGCACGACGCGGTGGAGCACCCAGGATGCGCCACCGACGATGTCGTCCACGACCGTCGTGACTATGCCGACGGCCGCACCCGCCGCCGATCGCAGCACCCTGGCGAGCGAGACACCGGACCGCGCGACGAGCACCACCACCGCAGCCACCGCGGCGATCGTGAACGCCCACGAGACCACCGCACGTAGCGCGAGGGCGCGGAAGAACCGCGAGCGGCCGGCGAGCAGGATGTCATCGAGTCGCTCCGTCGAGGCGGGAAGCGGCTTGGGGGCCTCCGGCGCCGCCTGCGCCCATCTCGCCGCATCGCCCAGCGCGGGCAGGTACCGCCGCACGTAGCGGTCGGCCATGTCGTAGCCGTGGTTCACCAGGGCGGCGATCTCGGCATCGCCGAATCCGTCGAGGTCCGTGCGAAGACAGGCCACCGCGTGTGGATCGAGCGTCGACGGGATCGGCGGCGGCGACCCGCTGGGAACGGCGACCCGCGGCGACGCGATGTGGAAATACGCCAGGTCGTCGAGCCGCCGCGCCGCACGGAAGGAGTCCAGCGCGCGCTGCTCCGGCGACCACGCCGCGGCCGGCGGCGGGAGCATCGCCCCGATCGCCCGCGACACCCGCCGCCGCTCGCGCAACGCCGCGCGCTGGGTGCCGCCGAGTACGCGCATCAATACGCTCGGTACCCGGAGCGCCAGCCCGATGCGTCCGGTCGGCGACTGGTGAAGTACGTCGAACGTGCCCCCGGTGTCGCTGGCGATGATCGCGCTGCACCCTTCGTCCACCAGCGCGGTCACGCCCGCGTTGTCGTACACGCCGCCGTCGGTGAGACCGAGCCGTGCTACGTGCAGGTCGTCGTAGATGCCGTACACCAGGAAGGGCGGGAAAGCCGGGGGAAAGCAGGCCGAGGCGCCCATCGCGCTGCCGGCGCGCAGTCGGCGCCAGTCGTCGCCGAACCGCCACGACACCGCTTCGGCGGTTCGCAGGTAGTACAGCTCGAGCAGGAACTCGGCCACGAGCAGACGGCCGTCACCCTGATCGAGCCGCTCGTTCACGATGGCTTGCCACAGCTCGGGATCGATCTCGCCGGTCTGCTCGGCGATCAGTGCCCAGTGCTCGGCCGGCGTTCGTCCGCCGTCGACCGAGAACCGCGGACCCTCGACGAGGTACCACGCCGCCACCTTGATGCCGCGAATTCGTCCGAGCGCCACGGTCCCCAGCTCGCCAGGAAAGTCGCGAACACCGGCGAGCCGCTCCCATCCGGCGGGCGGATCGGCGACGACCTCGCCGCGCCGGCGCCTGCGCCACCAGCGGGCGAGCGACGCGACGCGTCGATCGCGGTCGGTCGACGCCGGATCGGCGTGGCGCTTCACCACCTCCCGGTCGAGCTCCTCGTCCGTCAGCTTCTGGAGCAGCGTCTTGCGCGCGAGCAGCTCGGGCAGCTCCTGAGCGCGAAACGCACCCAGATACCAGTCGCCGAGCTCGACGGCGGTGAAGAAGAAGCGTCCCCCGGAGTTGAGCGTGGTTGCGTTGATGATGATCCCCGTGACGACCGAGCCGCCCTCGGCGCGCTGGCGCGCGTTGTAGGCATCGATCCCTCCGCTCACCACCCGGCCACCGGGCTTCATCACGAGGTCGCGCAGCGGGAACCGGCCCGGCATGAACAGCCGCTCCCACCAGGGACGATCCGGACGCATCTCGCGCACGATCGGCTCGAGAAGGTAGCGCTCGTAGATCCGTCCCATCCGGCGGCTCAGCGTGTCGCCGGTGGTGAGCGCGAGGAGGACGCCGAGCGGGTTGAGGAGGAGCCGCGTGCGAAGATTGCGCTGTACGCCGTGCGTCAGGATGCGGTCCAGCTCCTCGACCAGCGCGATGTACTCGTCGCGGCTCAAACGGCCGGCCGGCGCGCCCTCCAGGTGCTTCTTGACCAGCAGCACGTAGAGGATCCCGATTATCGAGCCGCCGGAAACCGTGGAGATGAGCTCGACACGGCGGAGCAGATCGAGCTCGGCGAGCCGGTGCAGAACGCCGAGGTGGAAAAGCGATGCGCGGAAGCCGCCGCCGGCGAGGGAGAGTCCGAGCTTCCCGTGGTGGTCCGCGCCGGCGGAGTGCGTGGACTCGCGCGCGGCGCCGGTGAGTGGAGCGGACATTCGTCGCCTCCGGGGTTGGGGCACGGCGGCCCGCTTCCATACTGTTGAGCGGCGCCAACCCGCGCAATCGCGGCCCGCAAGGGCCGAGGCTTGCGCTCCCCGCGTCGTCCCCTTGACAGACTACAGGAGCCGGCCACATTTCTCCTGACGACTGTCTAGGGGAAGAGCACAGTGACGACCACCGCCTCCGACCGCCTGCAGGGCACACTGGATCTCCTGATCCTGCGCGTTCTGCGATACGCCCCGATGCACGGATGGGGAGTCGCGCAGCAGATTCAGCAGCTCTCGCGCGACGTGCTCCAGGTCAACCAGGGCTCTCTGTACCCCGCCCTGCGACGCCTCGAGGAACGCGGCTGGATCGAGGCCGAGTGGGGAACGTCCGAGAACAACCGCCGCGCGCGCTTCTATTCGCTCACTCCCGCCGGGCGCCGGCAGCTCGCCCAGGAGACGGCCAGCTGGGAGACGTTCGTTCTCGCGGTCGGTCGCGTCCTTCGCACCGCGTGAGGCCGGGCATGTTGACGCCGTCCCGGCTGATCCGACGTCTCCGCTGGCTCCTCACCACGCGCCGCCTCGACGCCGAGCTCGACGAGGAGCTGCGTTTTCACCTCGACATGGAGACGACCAAGCGCATGCGGTCCGGGATGGACGAGCGCGCGGCACGCGAACGGGCACGGCGCGACTTCGGCGGCGCGCGCTTCCGTGATGAGGCGCGTGACGCTCGCGGCGTGCGCGCGCTGGAGGATTTCGTGCACGATGTGCGTGGTGGGCTTCGCATGCTCGCCCGGCAGCGAACCTATGCACTCGTCGCCATCCTCACACTGGCCGTCGGCATCGGCGCCACGACCGGACTCTGGGCAGCAGTGTATCGCGTCCTCCTCATGCCGTACCCGTTCCCCGAAGCCGGCCGGATCGTCGCAGTCTTCCAGTACGACACACGGTCTCCCGGAAGCAACGAGGAGTTCGCCCCCGCCAACTATCTCGATCTTCGCGAGCGCAGCCGGTCGTTCGACCTCCTGGCGGCCGCCGAGCCGTGGAGCGTGGACTGGGTCGGACCCGAGGGACCGGAACGTTTCGAGGCGGCGCTCGTCACCGCCGACGCGTTCCCGATTCAGGGACTGCGCCCGCTGCGCGGTCGCACGTTCCTACCGGAGGAATTCCAGGCCGGACGCGACGATGTCGTCCTCCTCTCCGAATCGTTGTGGCGCGGGCGGTTCGGCGCCGACAGCGCGCTGGTCGGACGGCGGCTCGTGCTGGACAGCATTCCGCGCACGGTGATCGGCGTCATGCCGGAGGACGCGCTCCAGCCGTACGGCGCCGAGGTCTGGCTCCCGAAGCTCTTCCGTCCCGACGAAGCGCGCTCGCGGGGGAGCGGCTATTGGACGGTCTTGGGGCGGCTCGCCCCCGGGGTCACGGTGGAACAGGCGCGGGCCGAGGCCGAGGCGATCGCCTCGCGGCTGGCTGCCGAGCACGAGGCCACCAACCGGAATACGGGGTTCCGCGTGCTCACCCTGCGCGACGCGATCGCGGGGGCGGCGCGCGGGCAGCTCCTGGTACTGTTCGGCGCCGTCGCTTTCGTGCTGCTCATTGCCTGCGTGAACGTCGCCAACCTGCAGCTGGCGGAATCGGTCCGTCGGCGGCGCGAACTTGCGATCCGCACCGCCATCGGCGCTGGACGCGGCCGCATCGTCCGGCAGCTCCTCACCGAGGACGTCGTACTGGCGACGATCGGCGCGGTTCTGGCGCTCGTCATCGCATACTGGGTTATCGGCGCCATCCGCGCGTTCGCGCCCGACGACCTCTGGCAGCTCCGGACGCTGCGCTTCGATCGCGCTGCACTCCTCTGCGCGGCGGTCCTCGCGCTGGTGTCCGCCCTCGTCATCGGCACGGTGCCGCTGCTCACCGCGGGTCGTATCCACCCGACCGGCGCGCTGGCCGCCGGCGGACGGGCGGGGATCGGCCATGCGCGGCGGCGCGCGAACCGCCTGCTCGTCGTCACTCAGGTCGCGCTCGCACTCGTGCTGCTCGTCGGCGCCGGGCTGCTCCTGCGCAGCCTCTCCGCGCTGCTCGGCGTCGACCGCGGCTTCCGCACCGAGCGCGTGCTCGTGACGACGGTGCAGGCGTGGGGCTACTACCCGACACCGGCCGCGCGCGCGGAGTACGTGCGGCAGGCGGTGGACCGGCTCGCCGTCCTTCCCGGCGTCGAGCGCGTGGGAACGACGTCGTCGCTGCCGCTGTCCTATCCGATCGGCTTCGAGCGGCCGCGGGTACAGATCGAGGGTCAGCCGGCCGCGCCAGGCAACGAGCTACCCACGGCCCATGTGGCCGCCGTGTCGCCGGAGTACCTGGCGACGCTGGACATTCCGGTGCTTCGAGGACGTGGCCTGACGGCCGACGACGGCGCGGGCAGCGTACCCGTCGTGGTGGTGAACCGCGCGTTTGCACGGCGGTTCCTCGGTGACCGCGAGCCGGTGGGCGCGCGCGTCGTCTTCGGCTTCATGGGGCCGGCCATCGCCCGGGAGATCGTGGGCGTGGTGGGCGATGTCCGGCACGATGGTCTGCACGCCGAGCCGCGGCCGAGCATGTTCGTTCCGCATGCACAGGCCTCGACGGGGGCGATCCACCTGGTGGCGCGCACGACCGGCGATCCGGTGCTGCTCCAGCGCCACGTGCGCGATGCACTGGCCGAGCTCAACGGCGTGATGCCCTTGTCGGACATCACGACCATGGATGCACTCCTCGCGCGCTCACTGCGCGAGCGCCGCTTCCAGCTCGGGCTGCTGGCCGCGTTCTCCGGCACGGCTCTGCTGCTCTCGGCGATCGGCATTTTCGGCGTGATGAGCCGGGCGACGTCGGAACGCACGCACGAGATCGGAGTCCGCATGGCCATCGGCGCGCGAGCCGGCGACGTGCGGTGGATGGTGCTGCGCAGCGGCGGCACGCTGGCGGCGACGGGAATCGCGGCGGGGGGCGTGGCGGCTCTGTTCCTCACGCGATTCCTGGCGGGCATGCTCTACGATGTGACGCCGCTCGATCCTCTGACGTACATCGGCGCCGCCGGCCTCCTTCTGCTGGCCGCGCTGCTGGCGAGCTGGGTGCCGGCCTGGCGGGCGTCGGCGGTCGATCCGGTCATCGCGCTGCGAAGCGACTGACCGCTCCGGCAGGCAGCGGTCGTCGGGATCCGCGACGCACCCGCAGCCCTGCGAACCGCCGATGCTGCCTGCACGCGGCAGGCTCTGCCGCAACGGCACCGCGTCCTGTGCGCAAACTCCATCCGAGGTACACATCCTGCTGCTGCCCCTCACGAGCGCGGGAGGCAACCATCAGCCATTGCCCGACAACGCGGGAGAGACGTATGGGGCTGTTCGACAAGAAGAAAGACGACAAGCCGAAGGCGGACTTCTCCGACGTCCGGAGCGGGAGCTCGTCCACCGCACCCGAGATGCGCACGCCTCCGGAGAACACCAGGAGCTACACGGTAGTGTCCGGCGACAGTCTCTCGAAGATCGCCAAGCGCGAGTACGGGGACTCGAACAAGTGGCGCGCGATCTACGACGCCAACCGCGACAAGATCACGAACCCGGACCTGATCCACCCGGGACAGGTTCTGACAATTCCCCCTGAACTCTGAGGATCCGTCGCATGCACCAGCTTCACACTGCTGCTCCGCTGGCCCGCGCCTGCTGCCTCGCGCTCGTCGTGGCGTCCCTTGGCTGCGGCCGGGATCAGACAGACGCCCGCACCGACGCCGCGCCGGGAGCGAGCGCGTCGGCGGTGCGGGTGACGGATGTCGAGCTCGGCCGCAGCGTGGGCGCCGACCGGCGCATTTCCGACGCGACCGTGGATTTTCGACCGGGCGACACGATCTACGCCTCGGTCGTGACCGACGGCTCGGCGCAGAACGCGACTCTGCTGGCCCGCTGGACATTCGAGGACGGCCAGGTCGTCGACGAGACGACTCGGACGATCGCGCCGAGCGGAACCACCGTGACCGAATTCCACATCTCCAGACCGAGCGGGTGGCCAAGCGGCAGGTACACGCTTCGAGTGCTGCTCGACGGCACCGAGGTCGAGTCGAAAGAGTTCGAGGTCAGGGCGCCGGCCGCAAACTGATCGAGGCGGCGAGCGGCGGTGAGGGTCCTCGAGACCCTCATCGCTCCCACCGCTCGAGCGCCTGATCCACCCTCCTGTAGACGCCGCGACGGTCTTGCCACGGCGCGGAATGCCGGTCGCTGTGCGCCCGGCCGGGCGGTCACTCGTAGCACGCACCCTGTTGTTGACTTCCGACAACACCCCGTGGTACGTTGGTGTCGGAACCCGACAACAGCCGCTACTGCACGCGACCCATGCCCCGCCCCGCCACCGACCTGCTCCGCGGCACACTCGACCTGCTCATCCTCAAGTCGCTCACCGCCGCGCCCATGCACGGCTGGGCACTCGGCCAGCGCATTCAGCGTCAGTCCGACGACCTCCTCCGCGTCGGCCAGGGCTCGCTCTACCCCGCCCTCCAGCGGCTCGAGCAGCAGGGCTGGATCGAGAGCGAGTGGCGGGCCCCCGAGCAGAACCGCCCGG
>DATKCV010000098.1:0-18734 GCA_035513015.1 Gemmatimonadaceae bacterium | reverse complement strand
CCTCGACGCGCATCTACTGCCGGCCCGTCTGCCGCGCGCGCACGCCGCGGCGCGACCGCTGCCGGTTCTACACCAGCGCCGCGGCGGCCGAACGCGCGGGTTTCCGTCCGTGCTTGCGCTGTCGCCCCGAGCTTGCGCCCGGGTTTTCGCCGACCGACGCCGCCGACCGCACGGCGCGCGCGGCCGTGGCGCGGATCACCGAGGGCGCGCTCAACGAGAACGGTGTGGATGTCCTCGCGCGCGAACTCGGCGTCGGCGCGCGACAACTCCGCCGGCTGGTCGAGCGCGAGATCGGCGTGTCGCCGGTGGAGCTCGCGCAGACCTGCCGACTGCTGCTCGCCAAGCGACTGCTCTCCGACACCGCGCTGCCGGTGACGCATGTCGCGTACGCGAGCGGGTTTCGAAGCCTGCGCCGGTTCAACGCGATGTTCCAGTCCCGGTATCGGTTGAGTCCCACGGTGCTGCGACGCTCGGCGGCCGGTACGCCCCTGGAGGTGGTCGCTGGCGAATCGCGCGAGACGATCACGCTGACGCTCGCGTATCGGCCGCCATTCGCCTGGGAGGCACTGCTGGCGTTCCTCGGCCCACGTGCCACGCCCGGTGTGGAGCACGTAGGCGGCGGGACGTACGCGCGGACGATCGGCATCGAGGGGCGCGCGGGGTGGGTCGCGCTGTCGCCGGATCGTGCTTCGCGGTCGCGAAATGGCGCCGGCGGTGGGTCGATTCGCGCCGACCTGTCCATCTCACTGCTCCCGGTTCTCATGCCGCTTATCGCCCGGCTCCGCGCCCTGCTCGATCTGGACGCGTCGCCGTTGGACATCGACCGGCACCTGATGGGGGTGGGGTTAGCCGAGTCGGTGCGGCGGCTGCCTGGACTGCGGGTGCCCGGCGCAGTGGACGGATTCGAGCTGGCGGTGCGGGCGATCCTTGGCCAGCAGGTGACGGTGCGCGGCGCGACGACGCTCGCCGGACGGCTGGCGAAGATGGTCGGCGAGCCGATCGAGACGGGGCATTCCGCGCTGACACATCTTCCGGTGAGCGCGGCGCGCGTCGCCGAGTGTTCCGCGGCGACCCTGGCGTCGATCGGCATGCCGCGGGCGAGGGCCGAGTCGCTGCGTCATGTGGCGCGGGCGGTGGCACATGGAACGCTGCGGCTCGAACCAGGCGGCGATGCGGCCAGCGTGGCGCGGCAAATGGTGGAGCTGCCGGGGATAGGCGACTGGACGGCGCAATACGTCGGCATGCGCGCGCTACGGTGGCCGGATGCGTTCCCGGCGTCGGACATGGGTCTCAGAAAGGCAGCGGGTGGAGCGACGCCAGCTCGGCTGCGGCGCATGGCCGAACGCTGGAGCCCGTGGAGGGCGTACGCGGCCATGCATTTGTGGATGGGCGGGACGATCCTCGATGATGAGGGTGATGAAAGCACGAGCCGCTCGGAACGACGATCATTGGGAGGCTGACAATGCGGGCGACGGTGTACGGCGAAATGGAGAGCCCGATCGGGCGGCTGACGGTGATCAGCGATGGCGCTGCACTGACGGGGCTGTTGATGGAGCGTGGCTCGCGCGAGCCGGCGACCGGTGGAGCCGTACGGGATGATGCCGCGCCAGTGGTCGCGGAAACGATGCGGCAGCTCGCGGCCTACTTCGCCGGAGCGCTGACCGAGTTCGATGTTCCGATCGCCGCTCGAGGGACGCCGTTTCAGGAGCGGGTCTGGTCGGCGCTGCGGGCGATCCCGTTCGGCGAGACGGTGGCGTACGCCGAGATCGCGCGGCGGATCGGCCGGCCGTCTGCGGTACGCGCGGTGGGAGCGGCGAACGGACGCAACCCGGTGGCCATCGTCGTCCCCTGCCACCGGGTGATCGGCGCCGACGGGAGTCTCATCGGCTACGGCGGCGGCATGGACCGGAAGCGATGGCTGCTCGCGCACGAGGAACGCGTGCGGTCGCGGGCCGGTGTCGCGCGGCGCGAGGCTCAGGCGCTCGACCTCTTCGCGTCGGCCTGAGGCTGGTCGAAGTAGTCGCGCAGGCGCTCGACGCTCAACCGACCGACCGCTGTGCCTCGGCCTGAAGCCGGTCGAAGTAGTCGCGCAGCAGCGCGACACCGGTGTCGAAAGTGTCGATCGACCGGTGGGTGCGCGCCTGCATGACGCCGCCCTCCATCGTGGTGAGGGCGAAGACCGCCAGCGCGTGACGGTCGACGTTTCGCGGGAGCCGGTCGCCCGCGGCCTCGAGGCACTCCCGGATCGCCGCCACCCAGCCATCGAAGTTCGCCGCGAGCTTCTCGCGCACCGGCGGATCCGGCTCGTGCAGCTCGAGGGCGAGACTCCCGATCGGACACCCGTAGAAGCATCCGGTGTCCACCAGCATGCCGCGGTAACTGGCGAGCAGGGCGAAGACGCGTTCGATCGGATCATCTACGCCCTGCCACGCCGGCTCGAGGAGCATTGGGCGGATCCCCGCCCGGTAGCGGTCGAGCACGGCGAGCAGGACGTCCTGCTTGGTCGGAAAGAAGTGGTAGAGACTGCCGCTGAGCGCTCCCGACTCGCGACCGATGTCGGCGATGCTCGTGGACTGGTAGCCCTTCTCCCAGAAGAGTCGCATCGCCGCATCGAGGATCCGGTCGCGGGTCGGGTGCGCGGCGGGCGCGCCGGCGCGGTCAGGCGCTGGCAAGGAGTCGGGTGACGACGAGCCAGCCGATGGCGCCGCCGAGCGCGCCGGTGACGGCGGAGCTGAGCGTACCCAAGGCGAGGATGACGGCCTGGACGTCGCCCAGGAGGTACGACACGGCGATCCCGATGAGCGCGCAGATCCCGCCGGCGAGGAGTCCGCCGAGGGCTGCGTTGCCGAGGCTCAGGTCGCGGGCCCAGATCGCGTAAAGGAGTCCGGCGGCCAGCGAGATGGTCATTCCGCCGACGGCGAACAGTGCGGCGATGTTGCGGTTGTAGTGGCCGGCGATGACCATGGCGAGCTGGACGGCGGTGCCGATGGTGGTGGCGAGAACGAGTATTCGGGTGTTCATGGATCGAGGGGCGAGGGGGGGACCAATTGGACGAATTGGACCAATTGGACGAAGGACGGCTGCGCCGGCTGGTTGAGTGGCCAACCAAGATGGCTGGTTTGGCCTCCGGGTCAAGTGGGCGGGGTCCGGAGTGCCCGAGGCGGCGTGCGGAACGACGGATTCCGCCGGGGGGTGTGCAAGCCGAACGGTGGGCGACGTCCCGAGTTCACAGGAACGGAGCGTCGCGGGAAGGCGGCGTGCGGATCAACTCCAGAGGAGGAGGGCGAGATGCGAGCGTCGCTGTGGGGAATCGTGGTTCTTCCGCTCATGGTCGGGTTCGGGTCGCCGGACGCGCGGAGCGTAACGATCGAGGGGCGGGTGACCGACGCAGCGACCGGCGGCGCGTTGAGCGGCGTGCAGGTGTCGGTCGAAGGGACGTTGCGGGGCACGATGACCAGCGACGCCGGCACTTATCGGCTGGTCCTCGAGAACGAGATGCGCGGACGGACGGTCCGCATCATGGCGAGGAGGCTCGGATACGAGCCGCAACGGGTCAATGTCGCGCTGGCCGGCGATCTGGTGCGAGCCGACATCGCACTCAGGGCGTCGGCAATACAGCTTCACGCGATCGAGATCACGCAGAGTGACGGCCGAGGACAGCCATCCACGTTGGGGGCAGTGATGGCGCCGGCCTACCGTGCCGAACGTGGCGCTGTTGCCGGCGTGATCGGCACCAGACCCGCCGACCCCGACTGGAACACCGAGGCCTACGACGCCATCTCGGAGAACCCGTTCCTGGCTGTGGGGTCGAACCCGCTCTCGACGTTCTCGATCGACGTCGACCGCGCGGCGTACAGCAACGTGCGGCGGTTCATCGGCCAAGGGCAGGCGCCGCCCAAGGACGCGGTGCGGATCGAGGAGATGATCAACTACTTCAGCTACGACGCGCCGAAGCCGTCGGGACGCGATCCGTTCGCCGTCGTGACCGAGGTCGGCGCCGCACCGTGGCGGCCCGAGCACCATCTCGTGCGGATCGCGCTGCACGCACCGCGCATTGCGACGTCGCAGCTGCCGCCGAGCAACCTCGTCTTCCTGATCGATGTCTCGGGCTCGATGCGGGGACCGACGCGGCTCGACCTGGTGAAGCAGTCGCTGCGACTGCTGGTGGACCAGCTCCGCGAGCAGGACCGGGTGGCGATCGTCGTCTACTCGGGCGCGGCGGGGCTGGTTCTGGAATCGACGCCCGGATCGGACAAGGAGCGGATTCTCGACGCGATCAACGCCCTCGAGGCCGGCGGCTCGACGGCCGGCGGCGCCGGGCTGCGGCTCGCCTACGAGGTCGCGCGCACGCACCACCTGCGCGGCGGAAACAATCGCGTCATCCTGGCCACCGACGGCGACTTCAACGTCGGCGTGTCGAGCGATGGCGAAATGGTGCGGCTGGTCGAGGAACGCAGGAAGCAGGGGACGTTCCTCACCGTGCTCGGCTACGGGATGGGCAACTACAAGGACGCCAAGCTGGAGAAGCTGTCCAACGCCGGCAACGGAAACTTCGCCTACATCGACGACCTCATGGAGGCAAAGAAGGTGCTCGTATCCGAGTTCGGCGGGACGCTGTTCACGGTGGCCAAGGACGTGAAGATCCAGGTCGAGTTCAACCCCGCCAGGGTGGCGGCGTACCGGCTGATCGGGTACGAGAACCGGCTCCTGCGCAGCGAGGACTTCGCCGACGACACCAAGGACGCGGGCGAGCTTGGCGCGGGGCACTCGGTCACGGCGCTGTACGAGGTGATTCCCGTGGGCTCGCCGACGGCGGGCGAGGTACGCGTGGCGGGCGACCTTCGCTACCAGGAGACTCGCCCGCGAACAGGGGCCGCGAGGAGCGGCGAGCTGCTGCACGTGCGGGTACGCTACAAGCAGCCGGACGGAGACGTGTCGGCTCTGCTCGAGCGCGCCGTGGCCGGTCGCGCAACGCGGGCGTCCGAAGACTTCACGTTCGCCGCGAGCGTGGCGGCGTTCGGAATGATCCTGCGGGACTCCGAGCACAAGGGGAAGGCGTCGCTGCACGACGTACTGGCGATGGCCGGACGGTCGCGGGGCGAGGACCGGGAGGGCTACCGGGCCGAGTTCATCCGGATGGTGGAGCGGTACGCGCGGATGGAGGTTGCGGCGCGGTAGCAGTGACTGATCGCGGCGGCGTGCCGGGCCCGCAGCCGGCACGCAGCCGGGTCACCGCCTGAACTGGTAGGCCAGCTTCACGAAGAATCCGTCGAGGGCGCGCTCGAAACCGCTCCATCGATCGGCATGCGGGGACTGGTGGGCGCTCGCGTAGCCGGCGAACGCCACCGTTCCCGGCGTCGGCTGGTATGAAATGAGCCATTCGGCGCGCAGCGCGCCGACCTGCCCCCCGGACGCATAATGTCCACCGATTAGCAGGGGGTCGCCGGTGCGCGCATCGCGCAATGCGTCGACGCGCTGAGACTGGTACTCGCCCACGCCGCGGAAGAAGAGCGAGCGCACGGGCTGGTACTCGACCTTGGCGCGCGGGATAAGCACCCTGGCGAACTCTGATCCATCGCGCTCCCGGTCGATGCGCGTCAGGATTGCGCTCCCCTCGACGCGCACTACCGTCAGCGGACGGAGCTCGAGGGCAGCGGTGGCCTGTGTGATTCGCCCTTCGGAGCCTTCGGTGAAGATCGGCACGGCGCCCCGGGCGAGCGAAAGTGTCGCGTTGGCGCGCTGCCATGTAGGCGTCTCCAGTGTCAGCGCCGGCGTGAACAGGTCGCTGATGCGGGACGGCGGCGTGTATGGCTCGAAGCTGCCGCCGCGATCCGCCGTGTAGCCCTCGTATGCTGCCGGCTCGAACTCGACGAATTGGCGCGACAGGTTGCCAGTCAATACCCAGCCGCCGCGGAAGCGGGCGAAGGCCGTGACTTCCTCCCCGCCCTCGATCGCGCGCTCGCGCGCGAACCCGTCATGCCGCCAGAGATAGCGGGGACCGAAGAACATCGTGACGCTCTCCAGCATCGCGCCCCGCTCGCCGTACCAGCTGAATCGATTGAAGACGTGGGCGCTGGCGATGCCCGAGCGCGGCACGAAGCCGAGCGCCGCCGCGAAATCATCGCCGATACCGTTCACCTGGTAGTTGAATCCCCAGCTCCGGCCGGTGCGGTCGAGCTCCAGCTTCCAGATCGGTGACGTGCGATCCGGCGCGCCGTCGGCGCCGGTCCACGAGCCGCCGAGCTGCCCCTCGAAGTAGTAGAGTCCTTCGAACACGATCCGTGCGTCGGCCGCCGCGACCCGGTTGAACGCGCCGCGATCCTCGCGTGACGTGGCCGTCAGGGCGGCGACCGAGCTGCCGCCGAGGTCCCTGCGGACGCGGGCGATGTTGACTACCGCGTCGGGACCGCTGATCTCGTCGTCGAGGGCGGCGAGATACGCCATAGACCACGGGCCGATCTTGCCGGTGAACTTGGCACCGGCCAGCGGATCCACAATTCGGCGGGTATGAACGAGCTGCCCGGGAGTCGCGAACAGCTCGATGCCCTCGAGGAAGAACGGGCGCTTCTCGGGGACGAACAGCCCGAACCGCTCGTTGACCGTGACCAGCCCGGCGTCGGATTCGATCTGGCTGAAGTCGGGATTTATGGTGGCGTCGATGGCGAACTGAGTGAACCCGAGGCGGAGGTTGGCTCCGGCGTCGAAGTGCGGATCGCCGCGCTCGAATCTGCCGCCGGCGATCGGACGCGCGCCGTCCGCGCTGGCGGTCACGAATGGCTGGACCTCGGTGACTACACCGCGCTCGAGGTCGTGCAGCCCCTCGATTCGCCCGGATTGGGCGAGGAAGCTCGCGCCCGCGCGCCGCACGTCGGTCCACGTATCCTCGTAGCCCGACTCGGGAACGTTGCGGACGATCTGGAGCCCCCATCGCTGCGGCGAGCCGGATGGGTAACGAAGGCTGCGAAACGGTATGCGTACCTCGACCACGTAACCCGAGTCGGTGAGGGCGCCGCGCGACTCGAAGTGGAAGTCGGGACTGTAGTCGAGCGTGCCGCCGAACAGCCGTCCGGCGCTGACCGCGCCTTCGGTATGGACGCCGTCGGCCTGGACGCCGAGCGGGTTGACGGCGAACACGAAGGCGCGGCGGCGGTCATCGAAAGTGTCGAGATAGATCGTGATGCGGTCGTCGCGATCGATGGCATCGCGGTCGGCGACGGTCGCGCGGATGGTCCGCGGGTCGCGCGCGTGAGCGATGATGCCGAAGTGAATCGCCCGCGGCGAATACCAGACGAGTACTTCGGTACGCTCCTCGGCGGGCCGGCCATCCACCGGCTGGTACTGTCGGAAGCCGGTGAGCCTGGCTGCCTGCTGCCATGCGGCCTCGTCGAGCCGGCCGTCGATTCGTACCTCGGCGTCGATTCGCGGAATTGCGGCCGTTGTCTGGAGGGCCAGCAGGAGGGCGAACATCGAGGGGATAGGGGATAGGGGATAGCGGAAAGAGTACAGCGGTCGGAAAGGTGGGGGTTCGTCATCCTCGAGGCAACGGCGGTGCGGAGCGCGCGCGCGCAACGGTTCCCGACCGCGGTGTTCGACCTGCGGTGCGCCCTGCGGTGGCTGAGCGCGAACGCGGAGCGGTTCGGGATCGATCCCGGCCGCACGATGCTCGCCGGCTACTCTGCGGGCGCCCACCTCGCGTCCCTCGTCGGTGTGACGGAGGACGTCGATGCGCTCGAGGGACCGTGCCCTGCCCTCGAGGAGTCGCAGGTGCGCGGCGTGATCTCGTTCACCGGGCCGCAGGATCTGCGCGTCCGCGACGGGTACACGCGAGAGCAGGCGATGCTGGTGACGCGGTTCCTCGGCGCCTTCCCCGGCGACGTACCCGAGTTGGCGACCCGTGCCTCGCCCGTGGCGCACGTCGCGTCGGATGCACCGGCCTTCCTGTTCGTGCACGGAGGCGCGGACCACCTGGTGCCGATGACGCAGTCGCGGGAGATGCAGGCGGAGCTGCGGCGGGTCGGAGTGCCGGCAACGGTGCTGGAGCTGCCGGACGTCGGACATCGCTACCTCGGACTCGTGTCGAGCGGTCGTGACGCGCTGCGGTGCACGGTGCTGGAGTTCCTGGAGAGGACGCTCGCCGACGGCGGATGACCGGGGCGGGCGCGCGCCGCGCCGCCGACGGGTCCGGTCGGCGGAACGCCGGCGCCGTGATGCAGCTCCGGCGCGGCGGTGAGACAGATCACCCGGGCGACCCGAGGAAGCGGGCGCGGTGACATGCCACATCATTCTGTGAGACAACGGCTTCAGACGTTTCGGTCATAACGACCTGTATCGCCCTATAGTCGTGTTCGTCTGCCCTCGGATGCGCCACGCTCGATGCGTGGTGATCGAGTACCTGCGGACCCCGACTGGAGGGCCCCCGATGTTCGAATCGCTTCAGCAGCTTCTGCCCGTGGAGTGGCACGGCGCGTACACGGTGCTCACGGCACCGGTGCGCTGGATTCCCGAGTGGCAGGCAATGCTGCTCCAGCTCGCCTGGTACGGCGACAGTACGCTCGAGGTGATCCTCAAGCGCGTGCTGATCTTGCTCCCATCGCTGCTCATGATCGCGGCCATGTGGTCGACGATGTTGTCGATGTACACGCTGCCGTTCCGTTCGGGACGCGGCGGGTTCATCACGTCGCTGCTGCTCGCGTGGTGGGACACCGGGCGTACGGTGTGGCTCTACTGGGCGAGCTTCGCCCGCGTGGCGATCGCACTGGTCGGGTACATCTGGGGCTTCACGCGGTTCGCCTTCCTGATGGTCAAGAACTTCATCGTCGGCATCTTCCGCTCGCCAATGATGCTTCTCGACTGGACGTCGCGGCGCTACTTCCAGCCGGGCGTGCCGTGGCTGGCGTTCGCGATCCTGCTGCTCTGGTCGGCGGTCGAAGCGACGATCTTCACGTTCACGCTGCGGCCGACCCTTTCCGAGGTGCTGTCGGGTCTGACCGGGTTCGAGCCCGACCCGCGGCTCATGTCGCCGCTGCTCTGGCTGTTCCTGTTCCTGTTGGTGGCGGGCAGCTTCGCCTGCATCCAGGTGCTGGCCGAGGCGGTCAAGGCGCGCAAGATCCCGGACATCGTGCAAATGTTCGTGGTCGAGGCGTTCGTGATGTTCTTCGAGGTCGTGTTCCTGTACCGCGAGCTGGTGGATGCGGTGACGCCGTGGATAGCGCAGACCTCGGGCGGGCAGGTGCAACTCGGGATCGTGGCGACGCTGGCGCTGGCCTCGTTCGGCTGGATGGGCGTGCGCGGTATGACGTGGTTCCTGTTCGGCCGCTTCGGCACGCCGGCACTGCTGGCGATCATGGCCCGGAACACGATCGGCATCCAGCAGGCGGCGGACATCGCCGCTCCGGTGCAGCCGGATCTGTGGCGCGCGCCGGTCGCAGCGCTGAAGGCGGAGGCCGAGTGGTTCCGCCGCGAGGCGCGGGAGTTCTCGGAGCTGATCTCGCTGCCGGTGCTCCAGCTGCTGGCGGCGGCGGTCAACTTCGCCGTCGTCGCGGTCTCCTCGCGTCCGGTGTTCGCTCTTCCGTTCAGGAATCTCGACGATCTGCTGGCGGTGACGCACGCGTGGAGCAGCGCGGCCCGCGAGGCCCGCTCGGAGAGCACGCCGACGGGGCTGCCGCCGCGGCGTCCGACGCCGATCGAGCTCCGGGCGGTGGGCCAGTGATGGGCCGCCGCGGAGTTCCCGGACTGCTCCTCGCCGTCGCAGCCGCGGGCGCGCTCGCCTGCGCGCCGGCGGAGGGAAGCGAGGAGCGCCAGGCGCGAAACACACTGGTGGTCGGGATCGACGTCAGCGGTTCGTTCAACTCGCTCGGCCGCTACGAGAGCGCGATCGACTTCGCCGCGCACTACATCTATGCTCACATCAACGGGCTGGGCGGGCTGCGCACTCCGACATCGATGTTCGTCGGCTCGATCGGTGGAGAGAAAGGGGATGAGTGGAAGTCGTTTCAACCGATCCACACCTTCCAGACGATGAGCGTCCCGGAGATCGCCTCCTATCTTCGGAGGACGTATCCGGTGAAGGATGGGCTCACGGACTTCAACCCGTTCTTCGAGCGCGTGGCGACGCTGGTGAAGCGGCAGAACCTCGTCCTCGCGCCGCTGGAGATCGTCGTGTTCAGCGACGGCGAGCCGGATCTCGGCGGGAAGAGTGTCGACGATCCGGAGCGCTACGCACGGATCGATGTGAGCCAGCTCGAGTATCTGTCGCGGTCGGTGACCGTGCGGGTGCTCTACCCGCGCCCGACGATCGCGGTGCACTGGGAGCGCCAGGTTCCCCGCCGCCGCGTGCGCATGTGGACGGTGGACGACGAGGTGATGACCACCTGGCGCCGGCACCTCCAGCCGGGCCTGCCGCTCGAGGCACAGGCTGATCTGTGGAAGTGGATCGGGGACAACGTCGACTTCAAGGTGAGAACAAAGGGCATTCTGTAGCCGCACGACCCCGGGCCTGACCGGCACGGAATCTGCACTTCCATGCGTTGGCCTTTCGAGGGGAGAGACTCGGAAGGTCGGAGAGAGAGTGGGTTTGGCGAATGGTGCGGAGTGCGTCGGTTTCCGGCGTGCTCCGCATCATCGCACCGGAGCCTGCATTGACGAGTTCGACCCGGGCGCATAGCTTCTTCCCAGCGCGGTGATTTCCCGACTTGATGGGCCGCGCGCCGGGATGGTCCCGGCCGACCCATCTAAGTCGCGGAGGGCGGCCCGCGACGAAATGTCGCGGGCCGTTTTGCGTTTTGTACCCGACCGGAAAGGACATCCATGAGCACCGCACCGACTGTAGCCACGATCACCGACGGCCCGCACATCTTCACCTCCGAGTCCGTCTCCGAAGGCCATCCCGACAAGGTCTGCGATTACATCGCGGACTCGATCCTCGACGCCTGTCTCGCCGAGGACCCGCGCAGCCGAGTGGCCTGCGAGGTCCTGTGCAAGGCGGGCGACGTCGTGCTCGCCGGTGAGATCACATCGAGCGCGGTCGTCGATTACGAGGCCGTCGCGCGCGGCGCGATCCGTGAGATCGGCTACACCGACGCCGCCGAGGCGTTCAACGCCGATGGCGTGCGCGTCACCAGCCTGCTCACCCGACAGTCGCCGGAGATAGGCCAGGGCGTGGACGTCGGCGGGGCCGGCGACCAGGGCATCATGTTCGGCTACGCGAGCGACGAGACGGCAGAGCTGATGCCGCTCCCGATCCTCCTCGCCCACCGGCTGTCGCAGAAGCTGGCCAAGGAGCGCAAGTCGGGCCGCGTGAAGTGGCTGCGCCCCGACTCGAAGACCCAGGTGTCGGTGGTCTACCAGGATGGCCGCCCGGTCCGGGTAGCGACGGTGCTCGTGTCGACGCAGCACGCCCGCGACATTACCCGCGACGAGATCCACGCCTACGTCGCCTCGACACTCTGCCCGGAGGTGCTCGGCGAATGGTTCGCCACCGATCTGGAGGTGCTGGTCAATCCAACGGGGAGCTTCGTCGAGGGCGGCCCGTCGGCCGACTGCGGCGTGACCGGACGGAAGATCATCGTGGACACGTACGGCGGGATGGGACGGCACGGCGGCGGAGCATTCAGCGGGAAGGACCCGTCGAAGGTGGACCGTTCGGGCGCCTACTTCGGGCGGCAGGTGGCGCGCCGGATCGTGAGCGAAGGGATCGCCCATCGCGCCGAAGTACAGGTGGCGTACGCGATCGGGCAGGCGCAGCCGGTGTCGGTCAGGGTGGAGACGTTCGGGACGGGTGACCAGCGGGCCGCCGAAGCTCTGGTGCGGTCGTGCGACTTCCGCCCGGACGCGATCATCGAGCAGCTCGAGCTTCGCCGGCCGATCTACCGCGGCACGACCAACTACGGCCACTTCGGCCGGGCGGGGCTGCCCTGGGAGGCTGCCGCGGCTCGCCCGGCGGCGTTGGCGATCGTGGCCTGATGGACCGCCTCGAGCCCCGCATCACCAGCCGAGCACCTGCATCCTGCGCAGGATGATGTCGGCGTACCAGCCTGACGAGCGGGGCGTGCGGCGAAGTGGCGCCGGGATGATCGCGGCCAGCTGCGCCGCCTGCTCGCGCGTCAGCTCATGGGCCGGCTGGTCGAAGTGGTGCCGCGCGCCGGCCTCGATGCCGAACATCCCGGGGCCGAACTCGATCGAGTTGACGTAGAGCTCGAGGATCCGCCGCTTGGGGAGCGCGAGCTCGGCCAGCGGCGTCAGGGTGATCTCGATGCCCTTCCTCACGACCGACTGGTGAGTCGTGAGAAAGAGATTCTTGACGAGCTGCTGCGTGATCGTGGATGCGCCGCGCCTCCGTCCACCGCGGGCGAGCTCCTCCCGCGCCTCGACGATCTCGGTCCAGTCGAAGCCGTGGTGCTCGAAGAAGCGCGTGTCCTCGCCGGCCACGACGGCTCGCCAGACGTGCGGCGGAAGCCGGTCGAGGTCGACCCAGATGCGGTATGGCCGGTACTCCTGGCCGGACACCAGTGCCTCGACACGTCGTTGAATCTGAACCATGGTCACGGGCGGCTCATATCGCCGGACCAGCAGCAGGGCCAGGAAGCAGGCGCCGTAGAACGCCAACGCGACGAGCAGGCCCAGACGGAGCAGGCGACGCAGCACCCGGCTCTACCCGATCTCCCCCAGCACTTCGAGCCAGCGCCGGAGCTGGGTGAAGATCAGGAAGTCGTGGTGGGCGCGACGCTGGGCGGCCCGGGCCCACCGATCGCGCGCGTGGTCGTCGGCGAGCATCTCGCGAAGCGCGCGCGCGATCTCGTCCGGATCCTCGGGGTCGCGGACGAGCCGCCCCTCGAGTCCATCGTGGATCTGCTGCCGGATGCCGGCGGCACTGGAGCCGAGCACCGGTATCGCCTTCCACATCGCCTCGGTCACCGTCAGGCCGAACCCCTCGCGCAACGAGTTCTGCACGACCACGGTGGAGCAGCGCTGGAGTGCGTTGACCATCAGCGCGTTCTGTTTTGCCGAGTCCATCGGCAGGGCCAGAATGGCGATCTCGCGCTGCAGCGCGGAGGGAAGCGCGAGATAGTCGTCCCGCAGCTCATCGAGGACCTCGCGCCCCTCGGGATCATCCTCGATCGCCTCCGGATCGGGGCCGGCCAGCAGAAGCCGCGACGTCTCGATCGTGCGCAGCCCGATCGGCTCGAGCTTTCCGTCGTGCGTATAGCGTTCCTTGAGCGTCACGAAGCCGCGAAGCAGCGGCCGCCACCCCTTGAGACGGTCCCAGCGCGAGACCTGCGTGACGAACGGACGAAAGAGGAGCCCGAGGTCCTCGGGCTCGGTCGCCGCGGCCCACCGCCCGTCGGGCTGCAACCGGCGGGCGCGGTGCTCGAACGGTGGTGAGCGCGGCGGCGCCTGCTCGCCGATCAGTCCCGAGTTGCAGAGGATTCCGACCAGCTTGTGGATCGACAGGTCGCGGTTCTTGTGGCTCAGCGGATCGACCGCCGGATGGATGATCGTTGCCTTTCCCGAGAGGTAGTCGGGGATGTACTCGGGTGCGCTGAAGACCGCCCGGTCGCAGGCGGTGGCCCACGGTCGGAGGAACTTCCAGGCTGCGCTCGTTTCAGGGGTTCGGCGATCGAGCCCGATGTGGCAGCGCCAGATCGTCGGGAGGCCGATCGATTCCTTGAGCATGGCCCCGAGCGCGACCGTCTGTGGATCGTGGATGACGAGGACGTCGGTTACCTTCACGCGCGCGGCGAGCGCATCGGAATTCCTCCGGCTGACCGTTTCGAACAGCGTGCGGTCGTCCCTGGTCAGGGCCGGGTCGCCTTCGCCGTGCACGAGGTTGTGGATACGCTTGGTCAGACGGAAGAAGTCCGGATCGTCGCTGCCGGCGACGACCCACTCGACGGCAAGTCCCAGCTCGCGCAGGAGGGCGACGACGCCTGGAAGCATCTCGGCCACGCCGCCGCCCTGGGCGGTCGAGTTGACCATCCAGATGGTGCGGTCCTCGAAGCGCGGAACGATGATGGCGGCGTGGGCACGCAGATCCTGCACCGGCAGCGCGAGCGCGCCGACCGCGGCGTAGTCGTCGAGGCCGACGTGGTGGCTCGGCGATATGATCCGGACCGTGGAGGAGAGCTCGGCGATCATGCGCGACTCGGGTTGTCGGACTCGGGCCGCGGTGCTCGCTGCTCAGCGCCGCGGCAGGATGACGCTGAAGGTACTCCCTTTCCCCACCGCGCTCGCGACGTCTGGACGCGCAAGAGAGGCGGGATCTCCGGCGGTGGAGATCACGGGCGTTCGAGGAGCCATTCATGGACCGAGCCGGATGTGATGGACGACGCCGGGTGGAGGTCCGGAGCGCCGCCAAACTCGAGCTGGACGTGTCTCTCTCCCCGTGCACGGCCGTGGCCGGCTGAGGGAGCGGAGCCGAGCGCAGCACACCTCGTGCCGTTTTGGCACGTCGAGATCGGCGGGACCAGGAGGTCCCGCGGAGGACCCTTCATTCCCGTATCCGTCGGACTTGCACGGCTTCGGCGCGCAGCAGCCCCGCGGCGATCTCACTTGACAAATGTCGGTCCGGGTGGAAACGATTACATCCGATCCATGGCCACGATCAAGGATGTCGCCCGCGAGGCGGGCGTGTCGGTCGCGACGGTCTCGCGGGTGATTAACGACAGCGGGCCGGTGAGCGGTGAGACGCGGCGGCGGATCCGCGATGTGGCAACGCGGATGCGGTTCACGCCGAACGTCGCCGCGCGCAGCCTGATCACGGCGCGGACGACGACGCTGGGAGTGCTGCTTCCCGATCTCTACGGGGAGTTCTTTTCCGAGGTGATTCGCGGGATCGACCAGGCGGCGCGGCGGAACGGGTATCACCTCCTGGTCTCGAGCTCGCACGCCGACCGTGCGGAGACGGAGGCGGCACTGCGGGCGATGCGGGGGCGGGTCGACGGGCTGATCATCATGTCGCCGGATCTCGACGCGCGAGCGCTGGTGCATAACCTGCCGGAGCGGCTGCCGCTGGTGTTGCTCAACAGCGCGATCAATGACGTGGCGTTCGACGCGCTGACGATCCAGAACTTTCGCGGAGCGTCGGCGATGGTGCGGCACCTGATCGGACTCGGGCACCGGCGGATCGCAATGATTCGCGGGGCGGCGAGAAACCACGATGCGTCGGAGCGGCTGAGAGGATACCGGGCGGCGCTCAAGCGGGCGGGGATCGAGCGCCAGTCGGAGCTGGAGCGGACCGGTGACTTCACGGAGGAGTCGGGCTACCAGGCAGCGGCGGAGCTGGCCCTGCTTCGCCACCGGCCGACGGCGGTTTTCGCGGCGAACGATTCGATGGCGATCGGGGCGATGAGCGCGCTTCGCGACGCGGGCGTGTCGATCCCCGACGAGATGGCGGTGGCCGGGTTCGACGACATTCCGATCGCCCGGTACATGAGTCCGCCGCTCAGCTCGGTGCGGGTCCCGATCGGGGAGCTGGGCGAACGGGCGACGGAGATGGTGCTCGACAAGGTGCGGGCGAAGACACCGCAGGTCCGCCGGCGGGAGACGCTCGCGACGGTGCTGGTGATTCGAAGCTCGTGCGGGGGGAGTGCGACGGCCGACGATGCGCGTCGGCGCGCTCAATAGACGATAGACGGTTCCAAGGTGTTCTGTCATTTCAGAGGAGGGCGGGAGTCATGATCGCATCGGCGTTTGGACGATTCGCGAGAAAAGCATTCGTGCTCGGCCTCGGCGTGGCGTTGCCGCTGGCGAGCGCGGCCGGCCAGACCACGACGGGCATCATCCGCGGCAACGTGACCGACCCGACCGGAGCGCCACTGGCTGACGTGGCGATCGTGGCGCGCAGCACCGACCTGAACATCGAGCGTGGTACGCGCACGGTTCAGAACGGGTTCTATGCCATTCCCGGATTACGCCCCGGCGTCTACGAGGTGACGGTGCGGCGCATCGGCTATGGTCCACAGACGCGCACGATCCAGCTTCTCATCGGCCAGACCCAGACGCTCGACTTCTCGCTGGCGACGGCTGCAGCCGAGCTGTCGGCGATCGTGGTGACGGCGGCCGTGGAAACGGAGACGCGGACGTCGGAGATCGCGACCAACGTCACGCGCGAGCAGATCCAGGACC
This sequence comes from Gemmatimonadaceae bacterium, assembly GCA_035513015.1. Taxonomy (GTDB): domain Bacteria; phylum Gemmatimonadota; class Gemmatimonadetes; order Gemmatimonadales; family Gemmatimonadaceae; genus DATKCV01. Next base: position 2,612 of record DATKCV010000098.1, on the reverse strand, counting down.
TTCCGACCTCCGACCGCAACTTCCTCGGGCTGGCCGCGCTGGCGCCGGGGGTCCGGTTGCAGAACGATCGGCTCGATGGCCTACGCAAGACGTTCAGCGCGGGCGCGCAGCCGGCGGAGCAGGTGAACGTCTTCATCGATGGCGCGAGCTACAAGAACGACATGTTGCAGGGCGGCGTGCTCGGTCAGGATGCCAGCCGGGGAAGTCCGTTCCCGCGGAACGCGATGCAGGAGTTCCGGGTCATCGCGCAGAACTTCAAGGCCGAGTATCAGCGAGCGGGAAGCGCGATCATCACTGCCACGACTCGCTCCGGCGGACCGTTCTGGGAGGGTGAAGCCTTTCTGAACATGACCGGGGATCGCTGGGTTGCTCTGGACACGTTCCAGCGCCGCGACCGCGCGGCGAACCCGACGACGTTCCGGCAGCCCGACTTCGATCGCCGGCAGTTCGGAGCCAGCGCCGGTGGGCCGGTGGGCGAGCGCTGGCGGGTGTTCGGCTCGTTCGAGGTGAACGACCAGGAGCGGGCTTCGCGGGTGAACCTGCCGATTCCGCCGGCCGGGAATCCGGCCCTGGACACGATCAACTTCGGCCAGTACAACGGCGAATTCGGCCAGCCGTTCCGCTCGAACCTGTTCTTCGCCAAGGCCACGTTCGACCAGTCGCCGACCTCGACGTTCGAGCTGAGCTACAACGGCCGCCACGAGAACGACATCCGGAACTTCGGCGGCATGACCGCCTACACGGCGTCGACGCTGTTCCGCAACGACGTGCACACGGGTACCGCGAAGTACACGCGCGTGCTGGGGGATCTGCTCAACGAGGCGTTCGCCAGCTACCAGTACTACAACTACAATCCGGTGCCCAATCAGGCAGGTCCGATCAGCCGCTTCTTCGGCGACTACGGCGGCGGATGCTGCGTGCGCATCGGCTCCAACATCTCGTATCAGGACTTCACGCAGCAGCGATTCTCGCTGCGCGATGACGTCACCTGGACGGCGTGGCAGTGGCTCGGATCCCACATCGTCAAGGGCGGGGTCAACCTCGACTTCGTGAACTACGACATCAGCAAGCGGAACTCGGAGGTGCCGACGTTCGTGTTCGAGCCGTGGTTCAACAACTTCTCGATTCCTCAGCGGGTGGAGTTCCAGTTCGGAGATCCGAACTTCGGCGGCAACAACACCCAGATCGGACTGTTCATTCAGGACGACTGGAGCCCGACGCCGCGGCTGACGCTGAATCTCGGCGTGCGCTGGGACTACGAGACGGCGATGATGAACTACGACTGGGTGACGCCGCCCGGGGTCGTACAGGCACTGAACACGCACGAGGACAGCCTGTTCCTGCCGCTGGATCGCGAGCGGTACTTCACCGATGGGAACGACCGCTCGCCGTTCCTCGGCGCGATTCAGCCGCGGTTGGGGGCATCGTACGCGCTCGACGCGTCGGGCCGCACGACCGTGTTCGGGGGCTGGGGCATCTACTACGACCGCAACATCTACGACATCGCGATCGAGGAGCAGTTCGCGATCCAGCATCCGGGATACCGCGTCGAGTTCGTCCCACCGGGTGACACGCCCGGTCCCAATCAGCTGGAGTTCGATCCGGTCTACATGGAGGAGGGGCTCCCCGCGCTGGTCGATGCACTCGCGTCGATCAACGCGCTCAACCCGGAGGTGAAGCTGCTTCCGAACGATCTCCAGCCGCCGATGTCCCAGCAGTTCACGGCGGGCGTCCGGCACCTGCTGGGGACCTTCGTTCTCGAGGCGGCATACACGGGGGTGCGGAGCCACAACATCCCGACGTTCTACTGGGCCAACCAGAACTTCGTCTGTCCCGAGCGGGCGTTCTCGGTTCCGAACTGTTTCGTGAACCGGTCCGTGCCGGGGTACAGCACGATTCTGTTCCTCGACGATGCGGGAAAGACGTGGTACGATGCACTGGCGATCAAGGTGGACCGTCCGTACCGCCGCATCGAGGAATTCGGCTGGGGCGCAGGGCTGACCTACACGCTGGCATCGCGCCACACACAGGGGTTCAACGATCTGTTCAGCTTCCCCAACCCGGTGGACTACCCGAAGCAGCGGCGCAACGACGAGCGGCACCGCATCGTGTCGCACTTCGTCGTCGACATGCCGTACCTGTGGGGGGTGCAGCTGGGCGGACTGGTGACGCTGGGGAGCGGCACCCGGTACGACCTGGGCGGCCGCTTCGACAACAACTTGCAGCCCGGCGCCGGAGAGCCGGAGAAGGACTCGTTCATACTTCCGAACGCCTTCGGCTTCCGGAACGTCGATCTTCGTCTGCGCAAGAACTTCGTGCAGGTCGGCGGCAACGATCTGGCGCTCACGCTCGACGCTTTCAACGTGTTCAACTTCCAGAACCTCGGCTGCTACTCCAGCGTTCCCGATCCGGCGAACGAGAACTTCGGCAGGGCGGGATGCACGGTGAGCGATCCGCGCTTCATCCAGCTCGGGCTGGACTATCGGTTCGGCCGGCGCGGGATTCGCTGAGCACGGCAGTGCACACGGCCGGCCGACCGGAGGAGTCGGTCGGCCGGGCCGACGGGGGCGGCGGAACGCCATGCGTGCGCCGTCCCCGTGCATCGTGGGGAC
>DATKCV010000097.1:0-13472 GCA_035513015.1 Gemmatimonadaceae bacterium | reverse complement strand
CCCACCACACCGTTCACATCGATCGACGTCGGCCGGTTGTACGGCAGGGCAGTGAGCGCCAGGGCGAGGCCGCACCTGTCCGTCACACCGGCGAACACCAGACCCGATCCCACGGCGAGCGGCAGAAGCGCGAACAGCGGGTGGACCAGCAGCGCCAGAGCGGCACCGAGGACGACCAGAGCTCCGGCGGCGATGCGCACCTGCCGCTCGAGAGCCATGCGCTCGCGGGCTCGGCGCACCAAGCCGCCCGCCGAAACCCAGGCGTTGATCCCGCCGTCCAGCACCTGCACGGCGGCGGCGCCGGCCCCGGCCAGCACCGCCTCGGCCTGCCGCGCGCGCGCGCCCGATTGGCAGACGAGCACGATCGGCGTGTCCACGCCATCGCGGATCGCGATGGCGTGGAGGCCGAGGCAGTCCAGCGGAACGTTGTACGAGGCCGGGATCCGGACCGTCTCGAACTCGCCTGGCGTGCGGACGTCGAGCAGCCGGAGATCGGATCGTGTGGCGGCGAGCGCCTGCAGCTCGCCGGGAAGAATCGTCGAAGATGGCGTGGTACGCACGAGCATACTCCTGACTTATGTTGAAGCGCGATTATACAACCCGTCAGGAATATAGTGACCGGCCACCGCCGGTCAACCCAAGCCCGGCCCGCCTCAGTCGTGGTGCCGGTGCCCGGTGCGGTGGTCGGCGTTCTGGAACTCCATGAACGCGCGCAACGCCTTGAGTGCCGCCGCGTCGGTAGTGCGGATCCGGAGCTCCGCTCCGCGCGCGACGTCCCGCACCTCGTACGTGATGTGGGCGCGGCGTTCGGCCAGCACGGCCGCGCCGGGCACGTCCATTCCGTGCACCTCGCGCGACATCGAGAAGTCGCCGCGACCGAACGCGTCGGCGATCGCCCGGAGATGCTGCCGGATCGTCTGCGTGCCAGCGGAGTCCTCCTCGATTCGTTGGAGCACGATGCGCCCTCCATCGTGGAGCGTGTCGAACCGGTGCACGGACGTGTACTGATCGACGCCCATGACGTTCGCTCCACGGGCCTGGAGCGCTCGAAAGGCGCTGTCATTGCGCGCTGCCGGTGGGGGCGGCTCGGCACCCGTGCGCTGCGCCTGCGCCGCCGCAAGGGGCATGGTGATCATTGCGATGGCGAGCACGATCAGCCATCGTGCGCGTCGCATGTCGTCAGCGGCACTCGGTCTCATTGGCGCCTCCTCGGCTCCGGTGGATGGTTGGCGCTGAATGATGTTACTCCAGAACCTGCAACGCTGGAACCGAAGTTCCACCTGTGATCGAAGCCGACCACCTGGACGTCGTCCCGCTGTTCGCGGCGCTCGCTCCCCGCGCCCGTCGCGAGCTGGCTGCGCGCGGCGTGGAGCGTCGCTACCGCACCGGACAGACGCTCTTTGCCGCCGGCTCCACCGCGCGCGCCCTCCACGTGGTCGTCAGCGGCCGAGTGCGCGTAATGCGTGGCCGCGGCGACCGCCGGCAGGTGATCCACGTCGAAGGCCCGGGCGGCACGCTCGGCGAGGTTCCGCTGTTCACCAGCGGCGGTTATCCGGCGACCGCCGAGGCGGCCGAGCCGACCACATGCCTGCTGTTCAGCCGCGACGCGATCGAAGCCGCGATCGCCGCCGACCCGACCCTCGCCTCGCGCCTCCTCCAGCGTCTCGCCGAACGCGTGCGGGCCCTCGTGAATCGCGTCGAAACGCTCGCCCTCCAGGGCGTGACCGCACGTCTCGCCTCGCTGATTCTCGCCCGGGCCGCGGTCGCCCACGGCCCGACGCTCACCCTCGGCATGACCCAGCGCGAAGCCGCCGAGGAACTCGGCACCGTGCGCGAAGTGCTCGTCCGCGCGTTGCGCACGCTCCGCACCGAGGGAATGATCGTCCCGGCCGGCCGTGGCCGTCTGAGAATCGTCGACGCCCGGGCGCTCGCGCGCCTTGCCGGTGTGGAGAGTTCCGACTCGCACTGATACGCTGACCGTTCAGCGTGAACGGGTGAAAGCCAGGGTTCTTCGTGGATTTCGGTGCAGCTCGGAAGCGGGCAGCCAGGGCTCAGAGTGTCAGGGTTCAGCGCTCAACGACTCTGACCTCTTGTCCACCTGTTCACCGCGTTCGACTGCGAGTCTCCTTCATGGACTGCACGCTGGCTCGCCCGATCGCGCCGCGGGAGTGAACGCCCAGCGCGCCGAGTCGCCGACGAAGATCGCGCACATGCGCTCGCTTCCGCGAACGGTACCCTGAGCCGCCCACCCTTCCGTGGAGTGGGCGATGATCTCGATCGTCATGCCCGGCGGCACGGCGAATCTCATCTGGCCCACGCTGCGGCCGTAGATCCCCCAGTGGCGGTGAAACGTGTCCTGGGCCACGCGAAGCTCGCCGAGTCGCTCACGAAGTACGGCGATCCGATCGTCGGCGGTTCCGGCCACGGCTTCGACAGAGGGGTCCGCTGAGGGGTCATCGGCCGGACCCCGGAGCAGCACGATCGCGCCGATCACGGCGACCAGCAGCACGACCAGCAGTCCGAGCGATCGTCGCAGTTCCGGGCTCATGGCTCAACCAACCATCGATGCGGGCCACCGGGCAAGTGCCGTAGCGGACGGGCCACGTGGCGCGTCGCGCGCTCGCCACAGTTGTGGGGCGTTCGCGACGACGGAGCCCACATTGGCGTACGGTTCGATGCGCCAGCGTGCCGCCGCATCTGGTCCCCCTCTTGCGGCCCGCGCGTGTGCCGCGCAGTTCCACGACGCGACTCCCCTCACCCACCAGCGATTCGCTCATGTCGTCCCCTTCCGTCACGGAGCGCCATCTCGACGCCGGGAGGCGCGCGCTCAGCCTAGGCGATCACGAAGGCGCCGAACGCGAGTTCCTCGAAGCAATCGTGCAGGCGGACGCGCCGGGCGGCGACGTCGAGCATCTGGCCGCCGCCCTCGCCGCGTACGGGCACATGCTCTACCAGTCGAAGCGGTTCGGCGAGGCGGTCGCGCCGCTGCGCCGCGCGCTGGCGACGCGGGAAGCAGCGCTCGGCCACGACGATGTCACGCTGGCTCCACCGCTGTACAATCTCGCCGCGGTACACCTCGCCGCCGGCGACGCCGCCGCCGCCGAACCACTGCTTCGGCGAACACTCGAAGTCCTCGAGCGCGCGCACGGACCGGACCATCCGGAAGTGGCGCCGGTGCTCAACGGTCTCTCGCAGCTTTACCTGAAGCAGGGCGCGTGGGCGCACGCCGAACCCCTGCTCGTTCGGCTCCTGGCGATGCGCCGCGCGGAGGGTGAGGACCGGCCGGAGGTCGCGACGGTGATGGCTAGCCTCGCCACCGTATACCACGCGCTCGCCGAGCACGATGCCGCCGAGAAGCTGCTGCGCCGCGTGCTGGAGATACGCGAACGCACGCTGGCACCGAACCACTTCGCGATCGCAACCACGCTCGAAGCACTCGCCGAAACGTGTGCCACGCGCGGCAAGCTCGATGAGGCGGTCGCCCTTCTCGAGCGCGCCCTCGAGATGCGCGAGCGCACTCTGGGTTCCGAACACCGCAGTCTCGCCGTCGTGCGGGCGAAGATCGCCGACCTGCAGTTGCAGAATTCGCAGGATGCGTTCGCCGTTTCGCTCCTGGAAATGGCGGCGCCGCGCCGTCTGTCAGCGCCTGCCGCGCCGGCATCGAGTGCCGGGGGCGGAACTGTCACGACGCGTCCGTCCTGGCCGGCGCCGGAGCTGGATGGCCCTTCGGACGGCCGCGCAGACGATCGCGCAGCCGAGCGCGCAGCCGAGCGCGTCGAGGATGGATCGCTGGCGATCTGGACCCTGCCCAGCGGCGGCTCGCTCGCGCTGCCCGGCGCCAGCCAGGCACCACTGGCGCGGTTCGGCGACGACGACGATTTCGATGGCAACCTGGATGACGACGACCTCGCGGGGTATCACGCTCCTGCGTCGCTCCAGTCGCGTCTCCGCGGTCACAAGCTGGTGACGACCGGCGCCATAGCCGTCGTAGCCATCGCCGCGGTGGTTCTGGTCCGCGCCGCCGGAGGCAACGATGCCCCCGTCGGCGACGCGTCTGCCGCGACGGTCGAGAATCCGGTGCTGCAGACTTCCGTACTGGCAACGCTCCCGACCTCGAGCGCGAACGACCATCTCGCGCGAGGCGACTCCACATCCGGCAGTGCCGTGAACGGCGGTTCACGAAGCGCCCTCGCGGCGAACGGCCTGGTCGAGCAACGCGGTCCCGTCGCCGATCAGCGGAGCACGAACGACCAGCGGAGAGCCGCCGCCACATCGCCGCCCCAGCCGGCTCCGTCGCCGACGCCTCCGGCGCCGGCCAGCACCGCCCTGCCACTTCTCGACCTCCGCGTGAATCCTTCCGTCCCCTTGATGGACCTTTCGGCGCCGGTGACAGCATCCGACCCGGCGCTGTTCGGCGCCGGTTCACCGCGCGTCACCTCCACGCGCGCCCCCTACTCGTTGGACCGCGCACTCCGCCTGCCCGCCCTGATCGGCGAGGTGCCGGAGCCTCGCTACCCGTCGGCTCTGCGACGGGACCGCATCACCGGCGAAGTCATCGTCGCATTCGTCGTCGACACGATCGGACGAGTGAAGCGCGAGAGCTTCCGCGTCGTTCGGGCGAGCGATCCGCGGTTCGTAGGCGCGGTGAGCGCGATAATGGGACAGCTCCACTTCGTCCCCGCGGAGAGCGAAGGCCGGAAGATCGCCCACGAGGTGGAGATGGCCTTCCGCTTCGCGCCCTGAGGGTGCTCGCGAGCCGGCCGGAGGATTCCCGCCCGCCCGGCTCGACAGTTGCGCGCGGCCGTGGCGGGACTTCGCACCGCCGGACTGAGGCGTGAAGCGGGGGGTTCCGGCCGTCGGCCGGTCCATCCCACATCGGGGGCGGCGTAGCGCCGACAGGCGTCCGCGGTCGCGCCCCCTAGATTTGAACGAGCGGGACCTCGCCCGCGCCCAGGCCAAGTCCAGCGGACCGCAAGCCATGACCGAGAGCACCGCATCACGCCCGGATGCCGCAGCGTCCTCGCGCCGCGCCGCGCCGGAGCAGAATCCGTCGTTCGCGCGCGGCCTTTTTCTCGGTGAGCTGGACGAGGAGCTCGTGTTCCCCTTCCCGGTACTCGATGCCGGCGAGCGCGAGTCGTTGGCGATGATCCTCGACTCGTTCCGCTCGTTCGCCGCCGAGAAGATCGATGCGCGCCGGCACGACCGCGAGGGACGTTTCTCCGATGGCGTCAGGGAGGGGATGGCCGAGCTGGGGTTGATGGGGCTCGCCATCCCCGAGGAGTACGGCGGGTTCGGCGCGCGCTCGGTGATCTTCAACCGCGTGTTCGGGGAAATAGGGGCGACCGATGGCGCGCTCGCCGTCTACTTCGGCGCGCATCAGTCGATCGGCTGCAAGGGGATCGTGCTCTTCGGGACCGATGAGCAGAAGCGGCGCTGGCTGCCGCGGTGCGCCAGCGGCGAGCTGATCGCCGCCTTCTGTCTCACGGAGCCGGGCTCGGGATCGGACGCACAGGCGATGCGGACGCGCGCCGTCCCGAGCGCCGACGGCTCGCACTACGTGCTCGACGGCACGAAGATATGGATATCGAACGCCGGGTTCGCGGGACTGTTCACGGTCTTCGCCAAGGTACCGGTGGTGGTCGATGGCAAGCTCCGCGAGCGCGTCACGGCGTTCGTCGTCGAGGCGTCGTCACCGGGGATCACGCTGGGGCAGCTCGAGGACAAGATGGGCATCAAGGCCTCGGACACGCGTAGCGTGGTCTTCGAGGGCGTGATCGTCCCGGCCGAAAACCGCCTCGGGGATGTGGGACAGGGATTCCGGATCGCGCTGGAGGTCCTCAACTCGGGACGACTCGGACTCGCCGCAGCGAGCGCGAGCGCCGTACGGCGGATTCTCGGCCACGCGATCGCGCACGCGAAGCAGCGCGAGCAGTTCGGGCGCCCGATCGCCCGGTTCGAGATGATCCAGAAGAAGCTGGCCGAGCGCGCCGCCGAGTGCTACGCCGCCGATGCGGCGTGGATGGTCGCCGCCGGGATGGTCGACCGTGGCGGTATCGACTACTCCCTGGAGACGGCGGCGTGCAAGATCTTCGCGTCCGAGCTCGTGGTGCGGGCGACGAACGACGCACTCCAGATCGCCGGCGGAATCGGCTACTCGAAGGAGTACCCATACGAGCAGGCGGTGCGCGACGCCCGGATCAACCTGATCTTCGAGGGCACGAACGAGATCCTGCGCGCGCTGATCGCGCTGTCCGCCCTCCAGGAACCGGGCGAACGGCTGAAGGCACTGGGCACCGCGTTCCGGGATCCGCTCCGCTCGCTCGGTGTCATCGGCACGTACCTCGCCGGACGTGCACGGCGAACCGTGTCACGTCCGCGGTTCACACTCGTGCATCCGTCGCTCGACCGCGAGGCGCAGCGGGTCGCTTCGCTCGTTCACGACCTGGCGGCCGAGGTGGAGCTCGCGCTCCGGCGCCACGGCCGGGAGATCATCGAGCGCCAGTTCCTCCAGGAACGCATGGCCGACACCGCGATCGACATCTTTCTCGCCACGGCCGTACTTTCGCGCACGACGTGGGAGATCGAGCGCGCTGGCGGCGACACCGGCGCTGTGCGGTGGGAGCTGGACTGCGCGCGGACCTTCCTCGGCATGGCGAGCCGCCGCGCCCGGCGGAACATCCGGGCGCTGCGCCGGAACGCCGATCACCGCCTGCGGTCGATCGCCGAGCGAACTATCGAGGCCGGCGAGCTGGCTCCGGAGATTCCCACCGACAGATCGGGCTGAGTCAGGGCTCGAGGCGCCATCGGCCGGCGCGACGGCGACGACGACGCGGGCACCGTCTTCTCTCCCGCGCTCATCCTTCAGCCGGCCGAGCGCGCATGGCGGCATCGGTCCTGCGCCCGGCGTCCACCACCAGCTCGGCGACCGCCCGCGCATCGGCCTCGGTAGTACGGAAGTTCACGATGCAGGCCCGCACCAGGAAGCGCTCGTCCACGACCGCGTTCGAGAGGTAGAGCCGCCCCTCCTCCTGCGTGCGCAGGAGCAGCGCCGCATTCAGCTCGTCGACGTACCGGGTTGCCGCGGCATCGCCGGATTCGTAGCGCTCGCGCATGTCCGGCGGCACGTAGGCGAAGGTCGCCACGCTCAGCTCGCAGGTCACGGCCAGCAACTCGGGATGCGCGGCCACGGCGTCGAACAGGATGCGGGTGAGCGCGATGTCGTCGGCGATCATTCGGCGGTATCCGTCGCGGCCGACCTGACGAAGCGTGAGCCAGACCTTCAGCGCGCGAAAGCCCCGGGAGTTCTGGAGGCCGTACTCGTAGAAGTTGACCGGCTGCTCCTCCTCCGTTCCATCGAAGTGATAGTACGGCGGCCGATAATGGAACGCGTCGGGAAGCGCGCCCGGGTCGCGGACGATCGCGCACCCGGCCTCCAGCGGCGCGTATAGCCACTTGTGCGGGTCCACCGCGACCGAGTCCGCCTCACCGATCGCGCGCAGATCCTCGGACGCGCCGGGAACGAGAGCCGCCGGCGCTCCGTATGCGCCGTCGATGTGATACCAGAGCTCCTGCTCGCGGCAGAACGCGCCCAGATCGCGCAGTGGATCGATCGCCCCGGTGCTCGTCGTGCCCGCCGACCCGACGACCAGGAACGGCGTCATCCCGGCCCCGCGGTCGCGCACGACCTGTTCGCCGAGCGCGTCCACCCGCATGCGGCGGCGGCGGTCGGTGGGGATCCATCGCAGCGCCGCGGTGCCGAGTCCGGTGATGTCGCAAGCCTTCTGAATCCAGGTGTGGCACTCCGCCGAGGCGTAGCACACGAGTGGCCCGTGGCCGGCGCCGGGAGCGACGCCCTCGACCCGCACGTCATGGCGTGCCTTTGCCGCGCGCGCCGCAAGGAAGCAGACGATGTTCGCCACGTTGCCGCCGGAGACGAACAGTCCGGCGCCGGTCGTCGGAAAGCCGATCAGCTCGGCGATCCAGCGGATCGCCTGCCGCTCGATCTCGGTCGCCGCGGGCGACAGCGACCACCCGCCGCAGTTCGGGTTCACAGCGGCCGCCAGCATCTCACCGAGAACGCCAAGCGGCGCGGCCGGCGCGGTAATGTAGCCAAAGAACCGCGGATGCCCGTTGAACGTCGAGTGCTCGAACAGCAGTCGAGCAGTGTCGGTCAGCAGGCGATCAGCCGGCACCCCGTACTCCGGAACCCCGCCGGACGGTAACAGCGTGCGAACCGCGTCTGGTTGCTCGCCCGGGGCCACAGGCCGCTGCGGGAGGGACTCGAGGAACTCTGCCACCTGGTCCACGAGCGCATGGCCGAGGGCGCGAAATTCGGCGGCCGAAAGCTCGATCGGAGCGTCGCGACCGGCCGTGCCGGAAGGATGGCGGGAGCCGGGGATAGTGCCTGTCGTCACTTCGAGGCGCGCCGGCGCCGTCACGACTCGAGCGGACGCGCCGGTCGGGCGCGCTCACCCTCGCGACGAAGCCGGAGGAAGTCCACCAGCTGAGTACCCGCTCCGATGATGTGCTCGCGCAGCAGCCGGCAGGCCAGCCTCGCATCGCCGCGGCGCGCCGCCGCGACGATCGCCCGATGCTCCTCGCTCGCCCGCGACTCCCCGCGCGTCAGAGCGAGCTGAACGCGAAGGTAGCGGTCGCTGTGCTGGTGCAGCCGGTGCACGATGACCATGGTGATCGGCCGTTCCGCGGGCGCGTACAGCGTCGAGTGGAACTGCCAGTTCATCTCCCCGTAGCCGGCGATGTCCCCGGCATCGAGCATCCGGTCGTACCGGTCGAGGATCTCCAGCGACAGGTCCAGCTGGTCGGTCGTCATGCGCGGAACGGCGCGCCGGAGGAGGTCGCCCTCCAGCTCGGCGCGGAGAAAGAAGACCTCCTCGATCTCGGGGAGTGACAGCGTCGAAACCACCGCCCCGCGGTGCGGGCTGAACGTGACGAGGCCCTCGGCCTCCAGCTGCCGGAGCGACTCGCGCACCGGGATGCGGCTCACGCCGAGCTCCTCGGCCAGCGCATCCTGGCGGAGCGGCGCGCCATCGCGGTACACACCGCGCACGATCCGTTCGCGCAGCGCCGCGAGCACCACGCTCGAGACGGTGCGCCGCTCCATCGGCAGGACCACCGGTCCCGCCGGAGCTTCCTTGTGGTCCGTCGTCACGGCGTCCTGTCCTGTGCCGCCACGGGCGCACGCGCCTTCGCCTCCTCGACCATCCGCGCCACGTCGGCGAGCAGCGCCCGCGCGTCGTAGACGATGCCGTCCTTGATCGTCCACCGGACACCGCCGATCCGCTCCACCTGCCCCGTTTCATCGTTCAGGCGGACCGCGCCGCTGCCGTACAGCACCTTGATGTTCTCGAGGGGGTTCTGATCCACGATCACCAGGTCGGCCAGCATCCCCGCGCGGACGACGCCGAACTCGATCTCCCTGCCTTTCGGCTTGAACAGGGTCTGCGCGCCGTGATAGGTCGCGGCGCGGATCACCTCCAGCGGATGAAACCCGGCTTCCTGGAGCAGCTCGAGCTCCTGAACGTAGCCGAACCCGTAGGTCGAGTAGATGAAGCCGGCATCCGATCCGGTGGTGACCCGACCGCCGATGTTCTTGTAGTCGTTCAGGAACTCCATCCACACGCGATAGAAGTTCCGCCAGGCGACTTCGTCCCAGGTCGTCCAGTTGAACCAGTACGATCCGTGGCTTCGCCGGCTCGGCTGGTAGAACTCCCAGAGCGATGGCAGGGTGTAGCGGTCGTGCCACTCGAGGGTCCGCGCGCGCATGACGTCGCGGCCGGCGACGTAGATCGACAGCGTCGGATCGAGAGTGACGTCGAGCGCCCTGAACTCACGCAGAAGCGCGTTCCACTCGTCGCTGCCGCGCGGGTGGATCATGTTCCACTGGCGCGCGACCTGACCGAACCGGTGCTGCTCATCGCCGTAGTTGTAGTCGACCGGCAGTGGCTGCACGCTGTGGCCGTCGTACAGCGACTCGAACAGGCCGTAAAAGTGAGTCACGGAGCCGAGGCCGAGCCGGGCGGCGTCGATGGCGTTCATCTCCGCGACGCCCATCTGGGACAGGTGCGCCATCGAGCCGAGGCCGTGCTTCTTCGCCTCATCGAGGAGCGCGGCCATGATGGCGGGCCGGTAGGAGTCGAGCTTCATCCCGTCCACGCCCTTGCGGGCAGCCCACTGGACCCACTCCCGGGCCTTCTCCGGCGAGTCGATCGATCCTCCGCGCCACCCCGAGCCCGAGCCCGGCCGGGCGTAGGCGAAGATGCGCGGCGCGGCGATCGAGTTGCGTGCGCTGCGCTCGCGCTCGGACAGGATGAAGTCGGACGCGCCCGCTCCGGCGTCGCGCGTCGTGGTGACGCCGTGCGCCAACCAGAGCTTGTAGACGTATTCCGCCTCCGGTGCCTTGGGTACGCCGCCAGTGTGCGCGTGGAGGTCGACGAACCCGGGCATCACGTACATCCCGGTGGCATCGATCACGGTGTCGGCCTCGGCGGTCGAGCCGCCGATCTGCGCAATGCGGTTGCCGCGTATCAGGATCGTCACCGGTCCGCGCGGCGGCGCGCCGGTGCCGTCGATCAGCATGGCGCCGCGGATGGCCAGCGTCGGGAAGGGGCCGATCCCCTCGCCGGCCCGGCGGTCGGGGGCCGGCAGCACGCCGCGCTGCTGGGCCGGCTGGCCGGCCGCGGGCGCGGGTGGCTGCTGTGCAAGTACGGAGCGGGGACCGGCGGCGCAGGCCGCGGCCAGGAGCGAGCCGAGCGCGAGGCCGCTGGGGATCGGAAGGCGAGTGCGCATGGTAGTTGGCGTGAGGGATTGGACAACATATCCCTCAGCCGCACCAGCACAATCCCGAGTCGTCTCGCCCCGGAGGTCAGTCGGTATCCGCGAGCGGCTCCTCGAGGAAGAACAGCGCCCCCTTCACATCCACCGCCAGCGACTGGAATCGCCGTGCGCTCTCGGGAGGGATCGGCACCCGGGAGAAGAGAACGACCGCGAACAGGTTCCCCGAGCGCAGCAGGCCGCCGAAACCGACCACCGACTGGATCCCGTAGCGGATCACGAACTCCTCCTGCGCGGGAATGTACGGACTCCCCAGCGCCACCGGGACGTGAAAGACGTTGTACGTCCTGCCTTCCCGCTCCCGCAGCAGTCCCGCCGGCCGGACCACCTCGTTCACCTCGAGCCCGAACTGTTCGATCAACTGGGCGATCATCGGCGCCTGGCGCACGATCTCCTCGCTCGGGAGCGGGATCACTCGATGCGCACGCGAGCGGGCCGGATCGTTCCACGCCGGCTCCTCCCCCACAGTGGCCAACAGCACGAGCGTCTTCATGTCCGGCGTCGCCGGCATGTCGCCGAGCAGTCGGGTGACGAACGCGCGGCGCGACGGATCGAGTCGGGCGTAGTCATCTGTGCGATAGAATCGCACGAGGGCGCACGTCCGCTCCCCGGTCCCGGGGTTCACGCACACATCGTACAGGAGACGTGTAACGGCGGCCGCCGCCTCCGAGACCGTCCGCGTTTCCCGCGTCGCTTCGCGAATGGCCCGGCCACACCTTAGCAGGGCGCCAATGTCGAAGTTCGTTACGTCAATCGTCGGCAGCACCGACGGCTCCATGGCCCACCCTCCTCCAACCGTGCTCCCTCGAGGGGACGCCGGCGGCGCACTGTCGCGCCCGTTTCGACCGCAACGCCGGTCCGCTCGCGGTGCAGGACCGGCTATCCTGTCGTTCTCCGCCGGCGACACCGACGGGGATTCAGCCACGCAGGGTCCGTGCTCAGGGCGCCACGTCGTGGAAGGTCAGCCCCCGCTCGTTGTCGAGCGTCCAGCGCATGCTCCACTCGGTATCGAAGAGCATGAGGGGATTTCCCCGCGCATCGAACAGGAGCGTCCGCCCGGGGTCGCGGGCCACACGGTCGATGTCCGCCGCCGGACCGGTAACCCAGCGCGGGTAGCGTCCGCCGAACTTTTCCAGCCGGCAGGCGACGCCATACTCGTACTCCAGCCGGTGCAACATCACGTCGAACTGGAGCAGCCCGACGGCGCCGACGATCGGGGATGGACCGGCGATGTCCGTGGCCGACGTGTAGAACACCTGGGCGGCGCCCTCCTCCGAGAGCTGGCGCAGCCCGGCATCGAGCTGCTTGCGCCGCATCGGATCGCCGGTGACGATCCGCGCGAAGTGCTCGGGGGCAAAGCGTGGAATTCCGCTGAACTCGAGCCGCGCATCCTCGGCGACGGTGTCGCCGATGCGAAGCGTGCCGCGGTCGAGGATGCCGATCACGTCACCCGGCCAGGCCTCCTCGACCGCGCTCCGCTCGCGGGCCAGAAACGTCTGCGGCGCCGAAAGCCGCATCGGCTTCCCGCTGCGCACGTGGGTCACCTGCATCCCGGCCTCGAACCGCCCCGAGCAGATGCGCACGAACGCGACGCGGTCGCGGTGCCGCGGATCCATGTTCGCCTGGATCTTGAACACGAAGCCGCTGAACGACGGATCGGTCGGCTCGACGAGTCCCTCGGAGGACTCGCGGGGCAGCGGCGGCGGCGCCAGCTGAAGAAACTCGCGGAGGAACGGTTCGACGCCGAAGTTGGTGATCGCGCTGCCGAAGAACACCGGCGACAGCTCGCCGGCGCGGAGGGAGTCGAGATCGAAGGGGTGGCCGGCCTCGTCGAGCAGGTGGATGTCGTGGGCCAGCCGCTCCAGCGCCTCGGTGCCGAGCACCTCCCCGAGCGCCGCGTCGTCGAGACTCGTCACCTGAACCGCGGCCCGGCGTGCACCGTGATCCTTGTCGCGATCGAAGACATGGACCAGCCGGTTGCGCCGGTCGTAGACGCCGACGAACGCGCCCTCCTCGTGAATCGGCCAGGTGGTGGCGTGACAGGCTATCCCCAGGTCCGCCTCGACGTCGCTGACGAGCTTGAGCGGATCCTCCCCCACCCGGTCGCACTTGTTGACGAAGGTGAAGATCGGCATCCGCCGGCGGCGGCAGACGTCGAACAGCTGCCGGGTCCGGGCCTCGACGCCACGGCGGTTGTCGAGCAGCATGACGGCGCTGTCGGCGGCGACGAGCGTGCGGTAGGTGTCCTCGGAGAAGTCCTCGTGTCCCGGTGTGTCGAGCAGGTTGATCTGGAAGCCCTCGTACTCGAACTGCATGACGCTCGATGTCACCGAGATCCCGCGCTCCTGCTCGAGCTTCATCCAGTCGGATGTCGCGTGTCGCTGGGCGCGCCTGGCCTTGACCGAGCCGGCGAGATGGATCGCGCCGCCGTAGAGGAGGAGCTTCTCGGTCAGCGTGGTCTTCCCGGCGTCGGGATGACTGATGATGGCGAAAGTGCGGCGCCGGCGGATCGCCGCCGCCAGTTGCTCCGTCGTGTCGTCGGTGTTCACCTGCAGAAGGGCCTCCCGGTCTGGTACGAGACGCGGCCCCGCGGACGCGCGGGGCCGCGACACGGGAGAAGT
>DATKCV010000096.1:0-7208 GCA_035513015.1 Gemmatimonadaceae bacterium | reverse complement strand
CGACATACTTCTTAGCTGTCGTCGTCCTATTCACGTCGGCCCCTCCTTCCTGGCGTTCTTGCTTTCGCGGTAACAACGTACCAGGAAGAGGTGTGCTCTCAATGTGCGTGAGGGGCCCAGCGGAGCGGCGAGAATTGAACGCAGAACGCAGAACGCAGAGGTGAGAACGAAGAAACCCACCCGCCCGGGTTTAGCCTTTTCTGCGTTCTGCGTTCTGCGTTCTGCGTTCTGCGTTCTGCGTTCTGCGTTCTGCGTTCTGCGTTCTGCGTTCTGCGTTCTGCGTTCGCTTTTCCGCGCTAAGCCGGCAGCATTCCGGAGAGCAGCGTGGCGATGCCGAGAAAGCTGAAGAAGCCGACGATGTCGGTAACCGTCGTCAGGATGATCGACGAGGACTGCGCCGGATCGCGGCCGATCGAGGTCAGCACGATCGGGATCGCCGCGCCGGCCAGGCCCGCCATCACCATCGAGATCACCATCGAGCTGCCGATGACGAGCGCGAGGCCGGGTGAGCGGCTCCAGACCAGAACGCCGAGCGCGGTCGTGAGCGCGATCGCCCATCCGTTGAAGAACGCCACCGCCGTTTCCTTGCGCACCACGCGGGCCCACTGCGAGACCCGGATCTCGCGGAGCGCGAGCCCGCGCATCGTGACCGCGAGCGCCTGAGCACCGGTGTTGCCCGACTGTCCGGCGACGACCGGCAGCAGCACCGCGAGCGCCGTGAACGTCGCAATCGTCGACTCGAAGAGCCCGACCACGGCTGAAGCGAGGAAGGCGGTGGCGAGATTGATTTGCAGCCACGGCAGCCGCGCCCGAACCGCGAACGAGACGGGCGACAGCGCGCGCTCGTCGCGGCTCGCGCCGACCATCGCCTGGATGTCGGCCGCCACCTCCTGCCGCGCCGCGTTCATCAACACGTTCTGCCGGATGACGCCGAGCAGGCGCCCCTCGAAGTCGACCACCGGGAGACTCGTCAACTGGTGAGTCGTCAGTTGCTCCACGACCTCGTCGACGCTCCCCATCCCTCCAACGGCGACCGCCGGGACGGCGAGCGTATCGAGAGCATCCCCGGGCAGCGCAACGGCCAGATCCTGAAGCGGCACGCGCCCGGTCAGCCGTCCCTCGTCGTCGGTGATGAAGACGTCGGAGACGGCCCGGCGCCGCACGCCCCGCAGCCGCGTCAGCGCCTGCTGCACGGTGGTGCCGTGGCGGAATGCCATCACGCGCGGATCCATCAGACGGCCGGCGGTGTCCGGCGGGTATTCGACCATCGCGCGCAACTCGGCGGCCGCGCGATCATCCATGCTCGCGAGCATCGTCGCGCGCTGCTCCTCGTCGAGCCACGCGACCGTCGCAGCGGCCCGCACCGGATCCATCCGGGCGAGCACGCGCGTAGCGAACTCCGGCGACGCCGCCCGCAGGACGTCGGCCGCGACGTTCGACGCGAGCCGCTCCTCCACCGCGACCGCGTGCGGCGTCGGTTCCAGCTCCAGCAGAGCGACGACCTCGCTCAGCCTCGCCGATTCGAGGTGTCTCGCCGCCTCCTCGGGAAACTGGCGCAGGTAGATCCGCGCCAGGGTCTGCACGCCGCTGCTGGCGGGCGCCGTCATCGTTCCTCTCCCGGCCCGAGCTCGTCGCTCGCCGTGGACGCCGGTGCTCCCGACGCGCCACTCGCCGCGCCGGCGACGCCTTCGACCAGCCCGGCAAACCCGAGGTGGAACAGCTCGCCGAGCGCGGCCACCGTGACGCCCGCGGGCGCGCCGGCGCCGCGCGCGCCCGCCTCGTGCTCGAGCCGGCGCAGGGTCTGATACCGGATGGCGCCCGCGAAACGGTCCGCCTCGTCGCTCACCGGCAGCGCGTGAAAGGAGCGCCAGCCCGGATGCGCGCTCACCGCCGCGGCCGGCGTCCACGCCGGCACGTGCTCGACCGGCGCGTGCATGACGCTGGAGATCGGATCGCGGGCGCGGGCCCGCATCAGCTCGGGGATGTCCAGCACGCCCGCCAGCGCGCCGCGGCCGTCGACGACGTAGATGTAGTAGAGGAGTCCGCGAGCCTCGCGGCGGAGCCGGACTCGCGCCTCGGCGACCGAAATGTCGTCGGGAATCGCGAGGACCAGCGGATCCATGAGGGCGCCCGCGGTGCCCTCCGGGTAGCGGAGTGCGCGGCGGAGCGGATCCCGACTGCTCGCCGGCATTCCCGTGATGAGCTGCTCCGCTGCCTCGGGTCCCATGCGCCGGAGCAGCGTGACCGCGACGTCGGGTGCCAGCCGGTTCAGCGCCGGCGCGGCTTCGTCCGCGCCGAGCATCGCAAGGCACTCGGCCGCCGAGGAGGCCGTCATCTCCCCGAGCGCGCTGCCGGCTTCGGCCGGGACCGCGCGTACGACCTCCGCTCGTTCGGCGGCGGGCATGCGCTCGAGCGTGCGCGCCGCCTCGCGCGGATGCTCCTCGAGGAAGGCGCGCGCGAGCTCCGTCTCCAGATTCATCCCACACCTCCGGGCGTCAACACCATCGCCACCGTCTCGCTGAACAACCGGGCGGGAATCACCACCCGCCCCTGGGCCGACTGCAGGATCACCGACGTGGCGGTGATGGCGGCGATCGTGCCTTCGATCTCGCCGATCCGTACGCGCTGGCCGATCTCGAACGTCTGCCGGACGTAGTGCGCGCCGATGATGTTGCTGACCGCTTCGCGCGCTCCAAGTCCGAATGCCAGGGCGAATGCTCCCAGCACGGCCAGCAGCGTGACCGAGAGAATCGCCGTGAGCAGGGTGATGTCGATGCCCAGCTCGGCCACCGCGAGCAGTCCCGCGGCCACCAGAATCGCGCCCCGGACGATCTGCCCGATGGCGAGGGCGAACGGCGAGCCCGCCGCCGCGGCCGCCGCCGCGGCCGCTTCCCGCGCGAGATTGCCGATCAGGAGCCCGGCCACCAGGATCAGCGCGGCCCCGATGAGGCGCGGTACGTACGCGACGATGGCCGCCAGAGACGCGCCGAGCACCGGAAGCCCGAGCAGGTTGACGGCCGCGGCGACGAAGAAGAGGAATACGGCCCAGAACACGACGAGTCCGATCCCGTCCGCGGCCTCACGCTTGAGGCTGGGGCGGGGGACCCCGTGCCGCAGCAGGCGCTCCGGAACGATCCGGCCGACCGCCCGGATCAGTCGCGATACGACCTCCCGGAGCAGCAGTCCCAGCAGCAAGCCGGCGGCCAGCAGTACCGCGGCGCCCAGAAGCTTCATCTGATGAACGCGAAACCACGCCGCCAGCTCGGGCAGGGACTCGCGCATCGCGCCGACCAGCTCCGGATTTTCCACGGCCACCTCCACCCCCGATTAAAACAGATCCCGCGGCGATCGCGGCAGCCTGGCCCCACCGCGTGCGTCTGGCGCGCCGGGCGGTCGGCGACAGAGGCGGCATGGGCTGCGACGGTCTTAGCCCAGACAGTGCGGTGGACGCTGCGAGCGCGACGCGCAGTACACGAGGCAGGCCCCTCATCCCCCTGGCCCCTCTCCCCGGAAGGTCCGTCTTCGGCCTTCCGGGTTCCATGCCGCGCCGGGGAGAGGGGGGTTTTCGCTGTCGCGCCCGAGCGGCGTTCCGCCCTAGACGCCGTCGCGGACGCCATCACGCGCAGGCGAGCTGGCGCGGTCCGGCCGTGAGGCGCTCGTCCTCTTCGGGCTCGCCTATCGGGAGCTCGGACGCTCCGGCCGATTCTCGATCACCGCCGTCCCGCGCGCGGAGCTGAAGGCGGCACGGCGGCTGTTCGCGGGGTTCTGCTGTCGATGCGACGGCCTGCTGGAGCGGACCGGGCTCAGAGTCGAGGAGCACGACCACGAGACGGTACTCTGGGAAGGGCGATGCCTCGATTGCGACGTTCGGCGACTCGGCTGGAAAACGGGAGACGGACGGGTCCCGGTGGGATGGAAGAGGATAAGGAGAGTCCATGAGTCCACCTAGCTCGCCGGCTCGGCGCTCCGGATGTGGGCCCGCACCTGCTCGACGAGTTCCGGAGTGACTTCCATCCCGTGATCCTCCGCCGCGTGTTTGCCGGCGAGCGCGAGAATCGCCTCCTCGCTGGGCTCTTCGAAGGTTCGAGCGCATCCCGCCATCAGATCTCCACATGCAAGCTTCTTCATCGTCTGCCTCCTTCTTTCCTGTCGATCCCCCGCTTCACGTGCGGGAGCTCTGCTGGTCGACCTCCATCATCGCGCGGACCTGCTCGTCGCTGAGCTGCAGCTCGTGCGCTTCGGTTGCGTGCTCCTGAACCTGGCCGATGAGCTCGCGCTCGTCGGGACTTCGGAGCTCGACTCCACAGGTGCAACGGACGAGTTTCGTCATGGTGGATTCCCCTTTCGACGTCGCTCCGAGGAGGAGATTTTGCGGCGCCTCGATTGCGCCACCCTTGCAGTAGGATTGCACGATGGCGCGGCGCCGTGAATCGCATGGAGCGGGAGCCGAGGTTCGCATCTACGTCTGCGGCCGGTTCGCGATCGAGAAGGGAGAGACGATTGTTCGCGAATCGGACTTCCCCGCGAGGCAGGGGCGGCGCCTCTGGGCGGCGCTCGTGCTCCAGAGGCGGCGTCCCGCCGGGCGCGAGCGACTCGCCGAGGCGGTGTGGGGCGACGCGATCCCCGATGCGTGGGACACGGCCCTCAATGCCCTCGTCAGCCGTCTTCGAGCCGCGCTCCGCCGCCTGGGGAGCGACCCGGCGGCGCCCTCGCTCCGGGGGGAAGTCGGCCGCTACGAGCTGCTCCTCGCCGAGGGGACGTTCGTCGACTTCGAGCGCGCGCGAACGGCAATCCATGCGGCCGAGACCTCCCTGCGCGGCGGCGATCCTGGCGCCGCGCTCGCCGAAGCGCGCGTGGCGATGGAGATCGCGGGGCGCGGGTTCCTTCCGGGCGAAGAAGGCGCCTGGATCGAGGCCGCGAGGCGCGAGCTGTCCGACATCACGGTCCGCGCTCTGGAGAGCACGATCGAGGGCGAGCTGCTTCGCGGCAACCCGTCCGTGGCCGAGCGCGAGGCGCGTTATCTGCTCGGGCTTGATCCGCTCCGGGAATCGGGCTACCGGCTTCTGATGCGCGCTCTCTCCGCGACCGGAAACGGCGCGCAGCTCGCGCGCGTCGTCGCCGACTGCAGACGGATCCTTCTCGAGCAGGCCGGCATGAGTCCCTCCGCGGATACCGAGCGCCTCTTCCGCGAGCTCACGGCGCCTCCTCGGTCCGGAAGACTCTGAACAACGTGGGGGCGGCGTCTCGCCGCTCCCACGGGGGCGCCAGCGCGTTCTGCTGATCGCGCTGGTGCTACGATAGGTGAGGAGGAGGCTTCGGTATGTCGGTTCCTCCCGAGGTTCCGCGGAAACGTTCACGAGCTCCGGTCCTGATCCTGGTCGGCGTCGGTTGTTTCGGCCTGCTGATCGTCGGCGGAATCGTGGCCGCGATCGTGATTCCCAACTTCGCCGCGGCCCGCGACCGCGCGCGCCTGCAGCAGAGCATGAGCATCATGCGCTCGGTCGGCGAAGCGCTGCAGGGCTATTACGAGCAGAACGGCCGCTATCCGGAGGCCAGCTCGATGTCCGATCTGGCTTCCGCGCTGGCGCCTCACACCGAATCGCTGCCGACGTCGGATTCGTGGGGCCACGAGCTCCGTTATCTCTGCTGGCCTGAGGGAGCGGAAGGGTGCGAGCATTACACCCTGGTTTCGCCCGGCAAGGACGGGCGGTTCGAGCAGGAGGACCTGACTGCGTATCAGTCTCAGGAGACGAACTGGCGTGAGTACGGTCGGGATCTCGTGCTGTCCGACGGCTACTTTCTGCAGTATCCGAGTACCGACTGAGGCGCAGGCGCTCGCACCACTCCGTGGTGCGGCGAGAGCTTGCCGCTTCCGCGCGGTGCGGCTCGACCGCGAGAGTAGCGAGGCTGTTCTCCGCATCGTCATCCTCCTTTGTCGAGATAGCGCAGTATCATCGTCCAGGCCGACATCAGTCAGCCCGCGCAGCTCGAGCGCCTCTTCGAGCGCGTGAGCACGGAGTTCGGAAGCCTCGACATCTTCGTCGCGAACGCGCGGCCCGAGGTCGCCGAGTTCTACCAGCCGGCGATGGCGATCAGCTTCGAGCAGTGGGACGCCGCCATGAACTCGCAGGCGAAATCCCAGAGCCCCGGAAGGCGCCGGAGCCCGACCGGCTGCGGAAGACGATGGCGCGCTCCCTCGACCGCATCCGTCGGCCCGGCCGGCGTCACCGTTTCCATGTGCGCATCGAACTGACGAATGCAGCGTCCCGTGTTAAAACCGCGCCGCAGACCTCGGAGGACCCATGGAGATTTTCGAGAGCATTCAGACCCACCACCACGAGCAGGTCGTGTTCTGCTACGACCCCCCCTCTGGCTACAAGGGGATCATCGCGATCCACGACACCACGCTCGGTCCCGCCCTCGGCGGAACGCGCTTCTGGAACTATGGCAGTGACGAGGAGGCCCTCGTCGACGCCCTCCGTCTCTCGCGCGGGATGACCTACAAGTCCGCGGCGGCGGGGCTGAACCTCGGCGGCGGGAAGGCCGTCATCCTCGGCGACCCGAAGACCAAACGGCGCGAGCTGCTGTTCCGCGCCCACGGCCGGTTCGTCGACAGCCTCAAGGGGCGCTACATCACCGCCGAGGACGTCGGCACCAGCGTCGAGGACATGGACTACGTCCACATGGAGACCGAACACGTCGCCGGGCTGCCGGGGCGCTCGGGTGACCCCTCGCCCGTCACCGCGTACGGGGCCTACCGCGGCATGAAGGCGACGGCGAAGGCGAAGTACGGGAGCGACGATCTCGGCGGCCTGACCGTGGCCGTGCAGGGGGTCGGACACGTCGGCTACTACCTCTGCCAGTACCTGGCCGAGGAGGGGGCGAAGCTCATCGTCACCGACATCGACGAGGAGCGGGTGCGGCGCGTGGTGAAGGAGCTCGGGGCGAAGGCGGTGGGGAAGGACGAGATCTACGCGGTCGAAGCCCAGATTTTCGCGCCATGCGCGCTCGGCGCGGTCGTGAACGACGGGACGTTGAAGAAGTTCCGCTTCGAGATCATCGCGGGCGCGGCGAACAACCAGCTCGCGGAGGAGCGGCACGGGGTCGCGCTCGCGGAGCGGAACATTCTCTACGCGCCCGACTACGTGATCAATGCCGGCGGCGTGATCAACGTCTACGGGGAGCTGAACGGCTGGGGCGCGGAGCGG
>DATKCV010000095.1:0-2994 GCA_035513015.1 Gemmatimonadaceae bacterium | reverse complement strand
GGAGCCGGACCTGACGCTGGGCGGCTACATCGCCCGCCACGACCGGCCGCCCGCGTTCGAGGGTGCCGATGCCCAGCCGTACACGATCGGGATCGAGGTCGAGGACACCGGCGACGACGGCGAGCGCCGGTTCGCGGCGTTCCTGATCTTCATCCGCTGGGCGGCGACGGGCGCCGGCATCATGGACCACCTCGAGTCGGACGACGTCGCCCATGGCGCGACGGAGGACGACGCGCACCGGGAGGCGCTCGAGCTGTCGCTCTACGAAGTCAAGACCGAGCTGGACACCGCGATCGCAGGCCGCGCCGAGGAGAAGTAGCGCTTGCTCCGCGAGATCCTGATCCACCTGAGCGAGAACCGGCTGGCCCGCAAGGTCTCGATGAGCGCGCCGGGCGCGCGCACCGTGGCGCGCCGGTTCGTGGCGGGCGAATCGCTGGATGACGGCGTCGTCGCGACGCGGGAGCTGAACCGCAACGGCCTGACCGTCACGCTCGACTATCTCGGCGAATCGGTGAGCAGCCGGGGCGAGGCGACGGCCGCGGCCGATACGTACATCGCGGCGCTCGAGCGCATTGCGGGCGACGGGCTGGACGCGAACGTGTCGCTCAAGCTCACGCAGATGGGCCAGGACATCGACACCGCGTTCCTCCGGGAGAACGTCGGCCGCGTCCTCGACCGGGCTCGCGACTTGGACATCTTCGTGCGCTTCGACATGGAGTCCAGCGAGTACACGCAGCGCACGATCGACTTCTTCCGCTCGCTCTGGGACGAGGGCTACCGCAACATCGGGATCGTCCTCCAGTCGTACCTGTACCGGTGCGCCGATGATGCGCGCATGGCCATCGAGCTTGGCGCGCGCGTCCGCCTCTGCAAGGGCGCGTACCAGGAGCCGGAGAGCGTCGCGTACCAGGACAAGGCGGACGTCGACGGCAACTTCGTCCGAGTGATGCAGATGCTGATCCCGGACGCGCACTACCCCGCCATCGCGACGCACGACGAGGCCATGCTCGAGGCCACGCGCAAACACGTCGAGGCGACCGGCACGCCGCACGACAGCTTCGAGTTCCAGATGCTGTACGGCGTCCGGCGCGACTTCCAAAACCAGCTTCGGGATGCGGGGTACAAAGTACGCGTGTACGTGCCGTTCGGCGAAGCGTGGTACCCGTACCTCATGCGCCGCATGGCGGAGCGCCCGGCCAACCTGATGTTCATCGTGAACGCGCTGGTTGCCGAGAGCCCGCTCCGCTTCCTTCGGCGCCGCAGGAAGGACGGATGGCGGAGTTCCTGAGGGTCACCGAGATCTTCCACTCGATCCAGGGGGAAAGCACCCGGGCGGGGCTGCCGTGCACCTTCGTGCGGCTGACCGGCTGCCCGCTGCGCTGCGTCTGGTGCGACACGGAGTACGCCTTCCACGGCGGCGAGCGCATGACGCTCGACGAGATCCTCGAGCGCGTCCGTGCGTTCGGCACGCCGCTCGTCGAGATCACCGGCGGCGAGCCGCTCATCCACCCGGGCGCGTTCGAGCTGACGAAGCGGCTCCTCGATGACGGCCGCACCGTGCTGATCGAGACCAGCGGCGCGATCGACGTGTCGGCGCTCGACCCGCGCGCTCACCGCATCATGGATCTCAAGTGCCCCGGCTCCGGCGAGTCCCACCGCAACCTCTGGTCGAACCTCGACCACCTCACCGCCCGCGATGAGGTGAAGTTCGTGGTGAAGGACCGCGCCGACTGGGATTGGACCGCCGCCACGATCCGCGAGCGCGGCCTGGACGAACGCGTCCGCTCCGGCACGCTCGGCGCCCTGCTCGTGTCACCGGTCTGGGGCGACCTCCACCTGCGCGATCTCGCCGACTGGGTCCTCGCCAGCGGGCTCCCCATTCGCTACCAGCTCCAACTCCACAAGCTCATCTGGGGCGCGAACGTTCCTGGCGTCTGAGTCAGGCGAGTGGTTGTCCCAGGCGAAGGGAATTTCACCGCGGAGGCGCAGAGACGCTGAGAACGCGCTGAGCAGGGACTGGTTCCCCCCCGCCCCCAGAAGCAACAACAGAACAGAACGAAACAAAAACAGAAACAAGAAAAAAAGAAAGGGAAGAACAAGTGGGAAGGAGAAAGGAATCGAGAGAGAGAGCGAAGTCTCCGCGTCTCAGCGCCTCAGCGGCCAATGACTTCGCTGAGGTAACCCGCCCGCTAATTCCCGGCGGAGAACGCCGGCGCGTAGGCCGAGCCGAACGGCCGGTCGCCGCAGTAGGCGGGCGGTGAAGCGAGCTGGAAGCCGGAGCGCGCGGTGACGGGCTCGGGTGCGGCGACGTCGCGGACGGACTCGGCGATCGGCCGCAGCATGGCGACGAGGAGGGAGTCGGCGGCGGGTGCGGACAGCGGCGCGCCGACGAGCTCGCGGGCGAGCCAGCGTTCGGCGCGCAGGCCGGCGAGGTCGCGGGCGTGGGCGCGCGCCAGGCCGCGGGCGCGCGCGGCGGCGGTCTCGATCACCAGCAGGCGGCGGGCGATCTCGAGGTTGCGGTCATAGGCGGCAGCCGGCGTGCGGCAGATCCAGACGTCAATCTCGGCGAGTGCCGCGTCGCGTGCGCGGACCACGTGATCGAGCGAGATGGACGGCGTACCCATTTCGGGCGCGGCGGTGTCCACCGGGGCATCGATCGGCATGGACGCTTCGGGGACGTAGGGGTCCTCGAGGACGCGGCGCATCAGGTCGTGGGCGGTGATCGCGCGCGCGGGGCCGTAGCTGCGGAGGAACCACTCGCGGGTGCGCGGATAGACGGGCGCGACCTCGTCTAGGATTGCTATGAGCGCCTTGCCGGCGGTGCCGGTCACGTCGGGCGGACGGACCGTGCCGTAGCCGGTCAGCATTTCGTCCTGGACGGACGAGAGGTAGCCGTTGACGCGGCCATCGGCGGCGAGTGACACGGCGACGAACCAGTCGAGGCTGCGCGCGAAGACTTCGGCCGGCCGGCGAGCGTGGGAGGCGAGCCGCTCG
>DATKCV010000094.1:0-5374 GCA_035513015.1 Gemmatimonadaceae bacterium | reverse complement strand
CCTTCTCTCGGGCGGCACCCGGTGCGATCCCGGTGCGCCAGCTCAGCCAGTGCGCACAGCTCATGAAGCCGCCGCCCCAGCCTTCGCGTTCATCGAACTCGCGCAGGCGGACGAGCAGCCGGTAAGTCGCCGAGTGGAGATGCGCCGCGAGCTCGGCGATCTCGTCGCCGAGGCGCTCGAGGGCTTCGCGCCTGGCGACGGCGGAGGTGGAGTCGGAGAATGCGATCATTGGAGCCTTCCGTGTCGGTGACGGTGCGGCTCCAATATACGAGGGGCGTTTTCCTGCGTCTCATGTCGCGCGCATCACGCGCGCACCGTGCGCCGAGAGCGAAATGTCTCACCGACTGCGTTCGTCCGGGTGATCGGCGTTCAGGCGTCATCGTGAACGCCGCCGAGCGCGGTGCTCAACTTCGGGCCGACCGCGAGCAAAATCCTGTCAAGGGCCAGAACGCGCATCCACGTTCGAGTGAGCCCGCTGATCGGCGGACTGGGCGGCACCCGGAGCATTTGGCGGCAGTGACGACGTCGCGGCTCTGCGGTGTGACGCCGACGGAGTCATCGGTGATCGGCCCGATTGCCGGATGCTGCTGGCGGTCTCGGTGGGGACGAATCTGATTCCGCGCCCGAAGGGCGCCAAGGCGGAGCCGGTGACGATGGACATTGCCGCGCGAGCGCGGGGCGTGTGCGGCGAACTGCCGGGTGGGAAGCCCACCAGGCTCGTGCTCGACGATCTCCGTGACGCGCTGCTTGCCGCCCGCCGCCACCGCGTGGTAATCGTCGTCGGCCTGCCGTTCCCGGGATCCCGACCCGACATACCGATCGCCAGGGAGAACTCCATGATTCGCCGGTTGCTGGCCAGCCTCGCGACGTTGCTCGTGGCAGGTGTACCTTCCGCGTCGGTGGGGGCGGTTCACAGCCGAGCGCGCAGCGTGGCCGCTCGAGTCGCTTCGATCGCGCGTTCGCCAGACGACCTCCGACATTCGCTCGATGATCCCTCGGTGGGCCGGACCATGAGCTCGCACGACCTGCGCGAGGTTCTCGCGCAAACACTGGGCACGGCCTACTCCCTCGAGCGCGAGCTCGGGGGCGGTGGACTGAGTCGCGTTTTCGTGGCGGAGGAGCGGGCGCTCGGCAGGCACGTCGTGGTCAAGGTGCTGCCCCCCGAAGTGGCTCAGGACGCTTCGCTCGAGCGCTTCCGTCGCGAGATACGCGTGCTGGCTGCGCTGCAGCGGGGGGCTGACGTCCCTGCGCACGCATTGACGTCATCACCTCCATCGGTGTCCTTGCGCCACGGGCGCCACGAGGAAATCCTTCGAATCCCGCCGGAACCCCACACTCGTTTCAGCCGATCTGCCATGCCCTACCCGATCGCCGAGGTCATCGACCTGATCCCGCCCGGATCGCAAAGCCTCTGGAGCACGACCGAGGCCGACGCGCGGTCCCGGCTGCGCGGCGCTGATCCGCGCGCCATCCTCGAGCTCGAAGGCTCGTTCGCGCTCGTCGCGCGCGAAGGCGAGCGGGTGCTGCTCGCCCGCAGCCTCGACCGTCCACTCCGCTATTTCCTCGCCAAGGCGGCCGACGGTCCGGTGCTGATCGTCGCCGAACGCATCGATGAGATCGCAGCCGAGCTGGCGCGGCGTGGATGGGCCGACCAGTTTCACCCGAGCTACACGCGCATGGTGCCGGCGCACCACGTGACCACGCTCCGCCTGATCGGCTGTCCGGACCCGAATCCGGTACATCAGCGCTTCTTCGATCCTCCGCGCGGCACGCTGCCGGCCGACCTCGACCTGATCGGCCGTCGATACATCGAGGCCATCTACGATGAGCTGCGGCGCTGGCTCGCGACGCAGGAACCGGCGGCACCGATCGGCGTGCCCTTCTCAGGCGGGATCGACAGCGGCGCGATTCTCCTGTGTCTGTGTTCGCTGCTGCTGAACGAGGGCCGGTCGCCGGCGCGCCTCAAGGCGTTCACGCTTTCCGTGGACGGCGACGGCGCCGACGCACGGCAGGCGCGCGAGTTTCTGGCGCGGACCGAGCTCGAGATGCTCGGCGAGGCTATCGACGTCCCGTCGAGCGCGCTCGATCCGCTGCGCGCCGTCGCCGTGATCGAGGACTACAAGCCGCTCGACGTCGAATGCGCCGCGGTGAACCTCGCGCTGCTCGCCGCCCTGCGCGAGCGCCATCCCGACTGGCGCCTCCTCGTGGACGGTGACGGTGGCGATGAGAACCTCAAGGACTATCCGATCGAGGAGAACAGCGAGCTGACGATCCGCAGCGTCGTCGGCAATCGCATGCTCTATCAGGAGGGGTGGGGCGTGGACTCGGTCAAGCACTCGCTGACCTACAGCGGCGGCTACGGCCGGGGCTGCGTCCGGAGTTACGCCTGCGCGCGCGAGCACGGATTCATCGGGTTCAGCCCCTACACGCGTCCGTCCGTGATCGCGGTGGCCGAGGCCATGCCGTTCGACGAGCTGACCGGCGGCTCGCACGAGCGGCTCTATTCGCTCAAGGGTGAGATCGTGAGTCGCGGCGTGCGGTCGGTGCTCGGCCTCGAGATGCCCGTGTTCCAGAAGCGCCGGTTCCAGGAGGGAGCGGTCGCGGACGGCGAGGCAGCTCGACTGTTTCCGCGCAACGAGGCGCGTTATCGGCGGCACTTCGAGGCGCTGCACGCGGCCGCGGTGTGAGCGCGTCGGCCGGCGATCGCCGCATCAGGAATCTCCGCGCACCGAAGCCGGCGGTGGATCCGTGGACCGCGCACGGATCGCTGGTCGAGGAGGAGCGGCGGCCCGGCGGCTCGGTCGAGCACGCGCTCACGGTCTTCCTCGCCGGCGCCGAGTGTCCGTTCACCTGCTCGTTCTGTGATCTCTGGCGCTGGACGATCGACGGGCCGACACCGCCCGGTGCGCTGCCGAGGCAGCTCGAGAACGTGCTCCGTTCGATGAACGGTGCCGCTGCGTCCCTGGACCGGCTGAAGCTGTACAACGCCAGCAACTTTTTCGACCGGCGCGCGGTTCCGGCCGAGGATCTGCCTCGCCTTGCCGCGCTGGCGTCGCCGTTCGCCGGCGTCACCGTGGAGTCGCACGCGAGCACGATCGGGGCGGCGTCGGTGGAGTTCGCGCGGCTCCTGGCCGGCCGGCTGGAGATCGCCGTGGGGCTCGAGACGGTCCATCCGATCGCCGCGGCGCGGATGAACAAGCGGCTCGACCTGTCGCGGTTCGATCGTGCCGCGCGGTTCCTGGCCGACAACGGCATCGACCTGCGCGTGTTCGTCCTCCTCGGTGCTCCCTGGGTTCCGCTGGAAGAGTCGATCGAATGGACGGTGCGGACGGTGCACTACGCTGCCGAGCGCGGTGCGGCGGTCGTGTCGATCATCCCAGTCCGTGGTGGCAACGGGGAGATGGAGCGGCTCGCGGCACTCGGCCACTTCGTGCCGCCGGCGCTTGCCGAGCTGGAGGCGGCACTCGACTCGTGTGCCGGGATCGCGCCGGCGGTGGTCACGGCCGACCTCTGGGACATCGAGCGGCTCCCCGCGTGCGCCGATTGCCGCCCGGCGCGGATCGATCGTCTCCGGCGGCTGAACATTACTGGCCGCGCAGGGCCTCGGGTCGTCTGCGAGGCGTGCGAGGCGTGCGAGGCGCGGTGACGCTGCGGTGCGAGGTGGCGATCGTCGGCAGCGGGTTCGCCGGGTCGCTCGTGGCGCGCGTGCTCGCCGTGCTGGGCTATGATGTCGTGCTGCTCGAGCGCGGTACGCATCCGCGGTTCGCGATCGGCGAGTCGTCGACGCCGCTCGCGAACCTGTCGCTGGAGCGGCTGGGCCGCCGCTACGGACTCGCTGACTGCTGGAACATGGCGGCCCACGGCCGGTGGCTCGAGCACCTTCCGGATCTGCGGTGCGGGCTCAAACGGGGGTTCACGTTCTATCGGCACCATCCCGGCCAGCCGTTCGCGAATCGCTCGCTGGAATCGGAGCGGCTACTCGTCGCGGCCAGCGCGGAGGACTCGATCGCCGACACGCACTGGCTGCGCGCAGACGTCGATCATCACTTCGTGCGTGAGGCCGTCGCAGCCGGCGTGGACTACCGTGACCGCGTGGAGCTGACCAGCGCCGACTTCGGAACGAATGGTGTACTACTCGGCTGCCAGCGGGACGGCTCGGCTTTCGTCGTCGATGCGGACTTCGTCATCGACGCCTCGGGACCCAATGGCTTCCTCGGCCGACAGCTCCCGATCCCGTCGGCGCTCGATCGTGTGGCGACGCACTCCGGGCTCGTGTTCAGCCATTTCGCCGGCGTGCGGCCGATGAGCGACGTCGTACCCTGGCTGCCGCCGGGGCCGTACCCCGATGACCGGGCGGCGGTGCACCACGTGATCGATGAAGGGTGGATGTACGCTCTGCGATTCGACGATGGTGTGACGAGCGCCGGCTTCGCGCTCTCGGCGCGTGGATTCGAGGCGTTGCAGGTATCGGGCGCCACCGACGCCGGATCGCTCTGGCGCACGCTGCTCGGCCGCTACCCGACCCTCGCCCGTCTCTTCTCCGACGCGACGCCGCTCATGCCGCTCGGCTTCAGCCCGCGAATGCAGCACCGGCTCGCGCGCGCGGCGGGCGAGCGGTGGGTGCTGCTGCCGCACGCGTACGCGTTCATCGACCCGCTGTTCTCGACCGGGATCGCGTGGAGCCTCCGCGCTGTCGAGCGGCTCGCCTCGTCGTTCGAAGAGGCGGCCCGCGGACGCCGGCTGCCGGCCGCCGATGACCTCGCGCGCTACGATGCGCTGCTCGGCGCGGAGGCAGATCAGATCGACCGGCTCGTCGCCGGCGCATACGAATCGATGGCGCACTTCGACCTGCTCGCCGCGCACGCGATGATCTACTTCGCGGCGGTGTCGTTCACCGAAGTGCGCCAGCGACTGCTCGCCGAGGACTCGGTGGCCTGGCAGGGGATGCTCGGCGTGGGCGATCCCTTGCTGGAGGCGCTGGCGCCCTGCGCGCTGCGCCGTCTGCGGCGGATCACCGGCGGCACGGGACGTCGGGGTTCCGCCGATGCCCGGCGGCGTCACGCGGAATGGGTGGCCGATGCCATCGCGCCCCGGAACGTCGCCGGACTCGCGGACCCGGCGCGGCGGAATCTCTATCCGGTGGATCTCGATGTCCTGATCGAGCGGCACGAGCTCCTGGGGATGAGCCGGGATCAGGTGATCGCTGGCTTGCCGGCACTGCGTGGGATGGCTTTCCGCAAGTGAATGACTGCTTGCGCATACCGGAAGTGAGCGAGCGCCCCACGCAGCCTCCATCGTCACGCGTGCTGCGATGAACCAGACGATCCTCGTGGAAGCATGCGTCGACTCGCTCGATGGCGCGCTCGCCGCCGAG
>DATKCV010000093.1:0-21901 GCA_035513015.1 Gemmatimonadaceae bacterium | reverse complement strand
GACCTGTTCATCGTTCTCCATCTGATGATCGCGGGACGGCTTCGGTGGAGGCCACCGGGGAAGAAGCTTCCGGGCAAGCTCGCCCTCGCCTCTCTCGCGTTCGCGCACGGTACGCTGTTTCTCTCCGAGGCCGGATCGAAGCGGCGGGCGTCGATGCATCTGGTCGAGGGAGAGGATGCGCTGCGCGGCTTCGACAGGGGCGGGATCGAGCCGCTGGAGACGGACCTCGACACGTTCGCCGCCCGGCTGAGATCGGAGAATCACACGCTCAAGCGCGCGCTGACCGATCCCCGATTGTTCAGCGGCATTGGCAACGCCTATTCGGACGAGATCCTTCATCGCGCACGTCTTTCACCGCTGCTGCTCACCGGTCGGATCACCGGCGAGGAAGTCGAGCGGCTGTTCGACGCCGTCCGCGAGACGCTCGTCTCATGGACCGACCGGCTGCGCCTGGAGGTCGGAGATGGATTCCCGGAGAAGGTGACGGCCTTCCGCGAAGGAATGGCCGTGCATGGACGCTACGGCAAACCGTGTCCGGCGTGCTCGGCGCCGGTGCAGCGAATACGCTACGCGGACAACGAGACGAACTACTGCGCGCGATGCCAGACCGGCGGTCGCCGGTTGGCCGACCGGGCGCTGTCGCGGCTGCTACGGGAAGACTGGCCGAGGTCGATCGACGAGGTCGAGTGACCGGGGCCGCGCAGGTGTCTCAGGCGTCGGCGGCGCGATACTCCAGGGAAATCTGCCGTCGTGCTTCGGCGAGCAGGTTGCGGCGCTCCGGAGTCGGGTGATCCACGGCCTGGCACTCGTCGATCACGGAGTGCACATCGGAATAGGCGTCGGACTCGGCCACACCGAGATCGCGAAGCGTCCGGAGGAACCGGCGCATGGCCGGGGCTATCGCGTCCACGAGCTGATCGGCGAGGGCAAGGGATCCCGCGTCAGCCGTCGGCTGACCCTCGACCGAGTGCGATATGCTTCGGCCCGCGGTGCGAACGGCCGCGCGCAGTCGCGATCGAGCGGTGGTCCGGTCGAGCGCGTCGGCTGCGAGCGACCCGCTGCCACCTCGCCCATCCATCCGGCCGCAAAAGGTTGTCCTCGTCACGTCGAACTCTCGAGTCATCGCGCAGACGGGTCGGGGCGTTGATCCACTGACATGGTCGAGTTCGGACCACCTCCGAGCCGGCGGTGCGCTCGCGGGTCGATTACGATCACCCTCTCCGGGGTCGCTGACAATCGCAGGCTCCGTCTCATTCAGGTAACGACGGGTGTAACGGACGGCGGCGGCCAGAGAACGGCGGACGCGGCCATACACGGTCACGCTGGTCCGCCACCCTGCCTCGGCGACGGATGAGCGCGATATACCCGAGTCCGTTTCCAGGTTCATGATCGGACGCTTCACCTCAGGTGAGGGGCCTGCCGGACCTCGCGGGCCGCCGTCGCTCGCCGGAGGTCCGGCGCTGGCCGCCGTGCGGCGGCGGACATTGGCCGCAAATCGGTTGTCGCGTAGCGCGCTTGGTGAAAGGTTGGCGGCGACAAACGAGCATCGTGCCTGCGGTTCCGAGTCGGCACGCCTCGTTGCGTCGTTGTGGACGGGTACGTGGTGGCCGGTGCCGCGGGTGCTTTCGATCACTGGATCGGGGGAGGGAACTCCCGCGTCGCCGGTCACTACCCGCCTCCACACGCCCCTCCGCTAGGCGCCAAGGCGCATAGCAGCGCCTCCTGCCGCCCGCGCTCCCACGATCCACATGCGCAGCGCACCGCGCGCGCCAACTCGGCTAGCCGCATGTTTGCCACACGCCGTGGCATGCGCGCGCGCTTGACTGCCAGCGCGGTCGGTCCTAATAGAAGGAGCGCGCCGACACAGGGAGATCGCCACGCTCGTGCCGCGCCGCTCGGGCAGTCGAAGGCGAGCGTGGCTTCATGAGAGGGATAGCGTGCCACCTTCTTCATCCGTAGCACTTCCGCGCGCCCTACCGGGTTGCCGGGCGCTGCTCGCGCCGCGTGCGTTCACTCGAACAGCGCGGCCCGGTGTCCGTCGGGGGCTGGCGGCGGCGATCCTCGCTGTGCTGGCGGTGGGGAGCTCGTCGTGCATCGACGACTCGCCGTCGGCACCGGGCGGCGACGGCGTGCGGTTGGCCATCCGCGCTCAGATCGATCCGGGACCGGACGGCCGCGTCGTCGCGATACTCGCATACTACCACCGCGCCAACGAGGATCGGATCGATCTTCCGGTGACACCTCGGTTCATCGCCGTTCCTCGCGGTGAATCTCGCACCGCGCAGCTGCGCGTGGCGATCGGAGCCTGCCTCGCCGATCCGCAACGCATGCGCAGCGAGTCACAGTCGGGATGCCGATTCTCGATCGAGCTTCAGCTGCTGGACGAGGACGGCGAGTTCATCAGCGCGCAGGCACACGAGGTCGAGGTGTCCGCACCGGGACAGACAGTCAACGTTCCGACTTTCAACCTCCCGCAGGCGGCGATCACGGCCGCCAGCTCGGCAGTGGCGTTCGAGGCCGACGAGATGGGTGCTCTTCCGGTCCAGTCGCTCGTCGGCTTCTGGAGCGAAACCGGCGCGGCGCTCGGCACGGTCAGCGTCGAGATCGAATACCTGGAGGGTTCTCAGAAACCCTGGCTCTCGCACACTCTGTCCGA
The DNA here is from genome assembly GCA_035513015.1 of Gemmatimonadaceae bacterium. Classification (GTDB taxonomy): domain Bacteria; phylum Gemmatimonadota; class Gemmatimonadetes; order Gemmatimonadales; family Gemmatimonadaceae; genus DATKCV01. The sequence continues at coordinate 19,245 of DATKCV010000093.1, read as the reverse complement.
AGGGTCTCTGACGCTGCGGCCGACGACGACCGACGTCTACGCGCGCACGCACGTGGCCCTGGTGCGGCTGACGGCGTCGCGCGAAGGCGTCGCGGCGAAGGAGATCGAGGTCAGCTACACCGTGCGCGGATCGCCCGGCGGTCGCGACTTCGTGATGTTCGGCGACGGGAACTTCATCGACCCGGTCGCCATGGCGACGCCAGGCAATCAGCGGCTAGTCCAGCGGCTGGTCGGCTACCGGCACGACGGTCCGCGGGGCTCCGGCCTGCAGGTTCAGGTCGACTGCGGGCGGCAGTCACCCGGCAGCTACCTCTGCAACGGAGGACTCGGAGGTTTCGTCGGTGCCCTGGCCGACGCCGGCGTCGGGACCAATATCATCAACTCGACCGCTGGCACTCTCACCTCCTTCCCGGCGGGCGTAAAACTGATCGTGCTTGTCATGCCCTGCCAGGCTTACAACGTTACGGAGGTGAACGCGCTGAAGCAGTTTGCCGCCGAAGGCGGACGGATAGCGTTGTTCAGCGAGTTTCAGGGATTTTACGGCGATGGGTGGCAGACCTGCTCCGCCGCGCAGAATCAGCTGGCGCGCGAGCTGGGCTCGGGGATAACGCTGGCGGGAGGTCAGTTTCAGTGCGGCCAGCACTTCACACTGCCGGCCATATGGATAGTCAGCCATCAGATCACGGCGGGCATGACCGAAGTGACGATGGGGTGCAGCTCGCGGCTGTTCGCCGACACGAGCGTGCGCGAGCTGATTTATGACCCGGGTGAGAACCTGCTGGCCGCCGCTGGCCCGGTGAGCGCATCGGCTGTTCCACAATCCACGCTCCTGCCGACAGAGGGAACGCTCGACGCGACAGACTCGCGACGCCTGCTCCTGGTTCCGTGGACGGATCTTCCATCTCCAACCGGCAGCCGCCTGGATGCGACATCCAGGCATCCGCCGCCGACCGAGCGCTGAGGACAACGATGACGATCTCGCGATGCTGTGCTCTGGCGGGGCTCGTGGTGCTCGCCGCCTGCCAGACCACCGGCGGCGTGCGGCTTTCCCCGGCCGACCACGCCGCCGCCGACGAGTTCGCCCGCCGGGCGATAGCCGAGGAGCAGGCTCTCGACCGGGCCGCGCTGCCCGAGCGCACGGTCGGCGTCGCCCCGCTCGGGGTCGAAGCGCGGGACAGCGCTCTGTTCGCGCTCGGCTACGGTCTCGCCGACCTGTTGATGGCCGACCTCGCGCAGAGCGCGCAGCTCCAGGTGGTCGACCGCCTGCGGCTCGATGCCCTGATGCGCGAGCTCCGGGTGGCGCAGGCGGGGAACGTGGACACGTCCACCGCGCCGCTCGTCGGCGCGCTCGTCGGAGCCCGCCGTCTGGTCGTCGGAGCGGTCACGCAGCTCCCGGGCGGCGAGCTGCGTATCGACGCGCGGATCGCCGACGCCGCGACCTCGCAGATCCGGCCGGCGGTATTCGCCACCACTTCGGTCGACGACATACTCAGGGCGCAGAAGGCTCTGACCTTCCAGCTTTTCGACCAGCTCGGCGTGACCCTGACGCCGGCCGAGCGCGTGGCGATCGAGGAGCGGGCGACGCAGAACCTGGCGGCGCTGCTCGCCTACTCGCGCGGCGTGCGGTACGAGGTTCAGGGACGGTTCGACGCGGCCGCCTCGGAGTTCGAGAGCGCGGTGCGACTCGACCCGTCGTTCTCCCGCGCGACGTCGCGTCTGGGCGCCGCCCGAGCGCTATCCGCCCCGGCGCGGGCAGTTCCCGTCGCGCGCATCGCCGCCCTGGCGGCCGAGCGCGTGAACGCGCCGCTCGTGCCGCAGACGACCGGAGGCCCGACGTCCGGTACACCGGTCGATCCCTCGTTCCCCACTCAGACCGTCACCGTCGTCGTGACGATCACGACACCGCCATGACCCGCGCTCGTGTGGTCGCCACGTTCGTCGCAGCGTCGCTCCTCGCCGGCGCCCTGCCGGCCGGGGCGCAGCAGCGCCTCACCGGGCTGAGAACCGTTTCGGCCTCACCGACCTTCGAGACGTGGAGTTTCGGCGCACGGCTCTTCCAGCCGGCGTTCGAAGGAGGCGACAGCCTCGAGCTTCGCGGCGCATCGCAATGGTCCGTACCGGTCACGGTCGCCATTCCGCTCGGCGACCGGTGGCGATTCGACGTGGCGGCGGCGTACGCATCCGGGCGCGTCTCACTGCGTGCGGGCAGTGCCCGCTCGCTGTCCCTCTCGGGAATGAGCGACACGAAGCTCCGGCTGACCCGTCAGTTCGGCGGCGACAACGTGTTGTTGACGCTCGGCGTCAACGCGCCGACGGGCAAGACGTCGCTCGATGACGAGGAGCTCGCCGCGCTGCGTGTGCTCGGCGCACCGGCGCTGGCGCACCAGCTCCCCACGCTCGGTAGTGGGTTTGGAGGGACGGCGGGGATCGTGTTCGCGCGGCCGATCGGTGCCTGGGGATGGGCGGCCGGCGTGTCCTACGAGATGCGCGGATCGTACACTCCGCTTGCCGACGCCGGCGGGATTCCGGCGCCGGACTTCAGTCCGAGCGACGTCATTCACCTCTCGCTCGGCACGAGTGGACTGATCGGACAGAACGAGATGATGTTGGCGTTCAGCGCCGATCTTTTCGACGAGGACCGCTTGAGGCTGGACGGCGATCCGGGCGGCGGCGCGCGGACCCGCCTGGGCCCCGTGCTCACCGCCGAGTGGGAGCTGCGCCTGGCCGCGCGGGGATTCCGCGAGCTGACGCTTTCGATCGTGGATCGCTACCGGATGCCGTACGAGCGTGGCGGGGAGCGGGTGGCTGAGAGCTCCGGCAACTATCTCGACGCGGGCGTCCGCGGCTCGATTCCGATGAGCCCCGCGACCAGTCTCGTAGTCGGAGTCGGAGCGCGCCACCACACCGGACTCGGCTCCGACGACGCGCTCGCCTCCGCCTCGCTGGCGGCGGGCGTGCTGCGACTGGCGCTGGCTCGGGATCTGGCCGGCGGATATCTGCTCCAGCCATTCGCCACGGCGCAGTTCGGGACGATCGAATCCGGCCAGTACTCGGCGAGTGCACGCGGCATTGCCGCGGGGGTCACAATCGGAAGGCGGTTCTGAGAGCCGGAACGGAGGCCGGACCCAGATGCGCGACGAACCCCCTGGTTCAACGACTCTGACCCCTTGATCGACCCCTTGATCGCTACTGGGACTCGGTACCGCGTTCCAGCACGGCCAGCCGCACCTTGGCGCGATCGAACTCCGGATAGATCTGGATCGCCTCGCGAAGCAGCCCGATCGCCACATCGAAGTTCTTCTTGTCCTGCTCCTCGATCGATTTGCTGACGAGGTAGAAGGCGCGGTACTGGTCGGCGGCGCTGGTCGAGCTCTGCCGCCGCTGTGAGACGGCGGTGAGCGGGGGAAGGCGCAGCCCCGTGTTCACCTTTGTCCCGAGCTCGGAGATCAGGGCGAGGATGTTGTCCGCCTTGCCCTGCACGCTCTCGGTGTATTCCACCTGCGATGTCTCGACGTTGACCGCCCGGATCACCAGCCGAATATCGCGTCGCGGGTCGATGACGAAGCCGCCGGTCAGCATGTGCCTGGCTCCGAGGAGCTTCCCGACACGCACCGCCGTCTCCGGATCGACCTGGTCGGTGCCGTGCAGCTTCAGCTCCTCCAGGACGTGCTGGAGCTGGTCGCGTTCGACGACCCGGATCCCGGGATTCTGGGCCAGGGCGTCGACCAGCATGTCGGCGATACCCTTGCTGAGCGGCGCGTACTGGGCGTGATCCACCAGCGCCGAGTTCGTGAAGTAGAGTACCGCGACGGTCGGCGCCCGACTCTGGTCGGGGGTGGCCTGGGCCTGAAGTGGTGCCGCGCCGGCGAGGACCGCGAGCGCGATCCAGCGGGCCGAGCGGACTGGGATGGAGAGCATCACGACTCCGTGAGTGAAAGCTTGCGTCGGGGCGACTCGGATCGGCATAGTGGGACCGGAGGCGTCACCGTGTCAAGGCAAACACTCGTGCACCACGCTCACCCCGACATTTCCGTGACATGACCAGAGTGTGCCCCACGTGCGGGACGACGTACGACGAAAAGCACGTCTTCTGCCCCTCCGACGGCTCGGCGCTGCGGGCGAGCGACGACGGAAGCGGCCTTCTGGGGAGTGTGATCGCCGACCGCTACCTGATTCTCGAGCAGCTGGGCATCGGCGGGATGGGACGTGTGTACCTGGCGCAACACGTCCGGCTGCCGCAGCGCGCCGCGATCAAGGTCCTGCACCCGTCGCTCTCCCACGACACGGATTCGCTGGCGCGCTTCAACCGCGAAGCGTCTAACGCGTCGCAGATCAGCCACCAGCACGTGGCCCGCGTCTATGACTTCGGCGAGACCGGAACCGGCTTGATCTACCTGGCCATGGAGTTCGTGCCCGGCCACACCCTCGCCACGCTGCTCGAGACGGAAGGCCCGTTCGAGCCGCGGCGAGCTGCGCGGCTGCTCCGGCAGATGGCGCAGGGCCTGGATGCCGCGCACCGGCTCGAGATCGTGCACCGCGATCTGAAGCCGGACAACATCCTGGTGATGATCGATGCCGATGGACAGGAGCAGGTCAAGGTAGTGGACTTCGGAATCGCCAAGGCGATGACCTCGGAGACTCAGGGGGTGACGCGCGCCGGGCTGGTGCTCGGCACCGCTACGTACATGAGCCCCGAGCAGGTCTCCGGCCACGTACTGGACCGGCGAAGCGATGTCTACGCGCTTGGCCTGGTGGCATTCGTGATGTTGACGGGCAAACTGCCGTTCCAGGGCGAGACCGCGGAGGAGGCGATGATCATGCGCCTCACCGAGCGGCCCATGAGCCTCGACGACGCGCGTCCCGAGATGGCGTGGCCTGCCGAGGTACAGGACGTGATCGGCCGGGCGCTCGCCCGCGATCCCAACGAACGCTACCCGACGGCCGGCGCTTTCGCGACGGCGCTCGAGCAGGCCGTCGAGCAGTGGCAGAGTGGCTCGTACCCGGCAAAGGAGAGCGCCCTCGTCTCCCACGTTCTCACGGCCAGCGACCCTGACGCCAGCATCGACCTCGAACGCAGCCACGACGGCCTCGCCGAAATGAGCGCCGCTGTCGGCAACGTCCCCCTCGCTCCCGCGGCCGCTTCCACGCCGGAAGTCGGACACGGGGCGTGGCGTTCCGCGCCGCGCACGCGGGTCGCGATGCTCGGCGGGGCGGTAGTGTCGGCGCTGCTCCTCGCGACCATTGGCGTGCTGACGCTGCGAGACGCCGGCGGCGGGTCGCGGGAGGCCGATGCGCGGGTGCTCGACAGTGGAGGAACCGTGTCGACCGAAGCCGGCGCCGAGCCAGCGGTGACCGGTGACGCTCCGGGTTCACCGAACCGTCAACTTGCGGGCGCCACCGAGAATGCCGTTTCCCTGGAGCCGGTGCGTCCGGATCGTGCGCCGCTGGCCGCCCCGCCGGCAGGATCACCGACACCAGCCGAGGTCCGCCCGCCGCCCGCCAAGTCGGAACGTCCGGTCGTCACCCCGAACGCGCCGGCGCGACCGGCTTCCGACGAGAATCGGCTTGCGCTGGCCCGGCTGGACAGCATCGTCGACGACCTCCATCCCGATGTGATCGACCGCCCGCGAGCCGAGGCGGCACTGGTGGATCTCCGGATGATTCTCCCGCGATTGACCAGCGTGGACGACAGTGTGCGCGCGGAGCTCTATCGTGCCGGCGCCTATGTATTCCTGGGCCGGGTCGACGACGCCTGCACGGTGCTCGAGACGACGCGACTTCGGGCCTCCAGTCAGTCGCGACGACAGATCGATGCACAGATGGACGCGCTGGGCTGCCCTCCCTGACGGCAGAGGTGTGCGACAGCACCATGGCGGCAGAGGGGTGCGATGGCCCGAGTCCAATGCCTCAGGCGCCCCGGCGTCCCACCATCACCTTACGATCTCGCCGGGGCAGTTGAACCCGAAGTAGTTGCGCTGAAGGACCGGCGCGGTGCCGAGCGTCACCAGCGCGGCGACCGAGAGTGGAGCTCCACCGGCGCCGCGGCCCGGGAAGACCCATTCCACGCGGTAGTCTGCGTCCACCGGCTCCCAGACCGTAGCCTCGTGGAACAGCTGAAACACCGCCCATGTCCCCTGGAAGGAGAGGAGCGTCGTCATCGTACCGTTCAGTTCGGCCGAGATCCGCGCGTCGCTGGCGGTGCGGGCCGTCCAGACCATCCATCGCGAGCCGATGTTGGCGCCGGACACGACCTCCTGCCCGTCGATCGACATGCGAATGATGGGAGCGGCATCGGTGGTTTGCGGCGCGACCTGAAAGCGCAGCCGCGGCTCGGTCGCCCCGTCGCGGAAGATCGCTTCCGAGAAGATCATCGCCCGGCCGAAGAAGTCGGCAAAGGCCGGGGAAACTGACGCGGCGCCGATCTGTTTGGGCACGAAGCGGTTTCCCTGCCGCTCGACTGCGCGGTGCATCGCCTCGTCATGGAACCGCGCCAGCCTGCCGGTGACCGGTCGGAAGAACGCGGCGACGTCGGCTACGCTCGCCGGCGTCGGCGACCGCGCCGCGAGCGGGAGCCTGCCGAACAGCGCACGCGCGTCGGCGCAGAACGCCCGCCCCTTGGTGTTCAGCTCGCCGATGCCGACCGTTCCCAGCAGGTGGTCCACGCGCGCGATCGGTTCCTCCAGGAACCGCTGTACGGAAGATCCGATCGCCGGATCGCCGCCGTCGAAGGCGCGGGCCAGCTCCCGCGTCGCTCCGCGGGCCGCACTGGCGCTCTGCACGGCCTGGAGCGCCATCTGATCCTCCCCGCCACGCGGCGCGTTGGCGGTCTGCTCGACTGCCTGGAGGAGTCCCGCCAGTGCCTGGACGTAGGGCGCGTTTCCTTCGGCGGCCCAGCTCTCATCGAGAGTCGGCGGCGTCACCACGTGCACGCTGTGAAAGCGCCGCGTTACCTGCGAGTCCACGGCCGTGTGGCGCGCCGCGAACGCGAGCATCGCCAGCACCGGCGAGCGGTTGGAGCTCGCCACCGCGAGCTTCCGCGAGGCATCGCGCAGGTCCGCGTACCGGGGCACGGAGCCGGCGGCGAGATACGCGCGCCAGTGGCCGATGTAGTCGTCCACGTAGAGCGCACGCAGGTCGGCAACGAGCTTCTCGCGGTCGGCGGGGAGTCCCGGCGGCTCGCCGAGCACCCAGGGCTCGCCGAGGTAGAAGCGGTCGATCTGCTGCAGGGCGGACTGCATCGCCGTCCAGCCTTCGCGTGTGAACGCGGCGGGAACTTCGTAGGCGTTGACGACCAGCGCCGCTGATCCGTCGACGGCGCGATTGAACTGGAACGGCGCGGCGGCGCGTCCTGCTTCGGCGAGCATCGAGCGGTAGATCGGCTCGGCAGCGGCGAACTGGAGGAGAAATACGCGCGCCCGGGCGACGCCCGGCCGGTCGGCCGAGCGGGGGAAGGGGTGTCCGCGCGGAAGCGCCGCGCCGAGACGATCGAACTGGCGGGTCGCCAGCGCCAGACGCTCCTGATCGAGCTCGCGCCCGGTGAGCCAGTGGCGGAGCAGCACGGGAGTCAGCGTCGCCGGATCGGCGTGATCGGGATGTTCGGTGGTGACCAGGTACGCCCGCAGCAGGTCGTAGCTCGCCCCGTAGTCGTCCGTCGGCCGCGGATCGGCGGGCATTGCGCGGAGCGCGCGCTCGACTGCGTCGCGGGCCTCGGCGAACATCAGGCGGTCGAAGCCGGCGAAGTACACCCGGCGCGCACCGGCGAGGAGATCCGAACCGCCATAGAGTCCGAAGCCGAGCCGCAGCGGCGCGCCGGCGCTGTCCCAACGCTCGAGCGTGTCCAGGCGCGAGCCGAGGAGATCGAGGCGGCGTAGTGCGTCCTCCGACGGAAGGTCGAGTTGTGCCGGCGGCAGCGCGGCGACGCTCCGTGCGGCTGCGACGACCCGTGACTCGAGTCGTGCGTTGCCGATGAACGACACGAAGGTCCCGAGCGCCAGGAACGCGCCGATGGTGATCACTGCCGCCAGAGCGAGACGGCGGGCCTTGTCGATCCCGGCGCCGCGTCTCGTCACGTCGAGTGCCGCGGCGTCACCGAGCACGGCCTCGGTGAAGACGTGATCGAGGAACACCCACCGGGGCACCTTGCGGGTGACCGGCGCCCCTGGTGAATAGCTGGGCGCGGCCGCCGGTGCGGCGGTCGGATCGAACAGCGCCGTCGCGCCGAAGGCGCGTGCGGCCACCGGCCTCACGGGTGCACGCTGGGGCGATGGCGCGGCGTCGCTCACGATCACCGCCTGCACGCCCGAGAAATAGATGCCGCGCAGGAACGGGCTCACCTGGAGCTGGCTGGGCCGGCAGAGCTCGAGCAGGAATTGCGCTGCCGGAACGCTCAGCTTGCGGAATTCGCGCGGGAACTCGTATGCGGAGCCTCGATGCTCGAGCCCGTACTCGCGGCCAAGCAGCACGGTGCGCTTCGCCGCGAGCGCGCGGAAGACGTGGTCGAGAGCGTCCTGCACCCGCGCGGTCTGGCGATCGGCGTACGAACCGACCGGTGCCGTGAGCTCGCCGGCCATGGTCACTCCGAGCACCTCGCGGGCCTCCTCGGCGGTGAAGCCGCGAACGTAGTCGGCGAAGGAGGGGAGCCGGTCCAGTTTCGTGAACAGCACGTGCACCGGGAGGCTCGTACCGAATGCGCGGGCGAGCTCGCCGAGGCGTTCGCGCAATTGGCGGGCGGTCGAGAGCGACGCCTCCGCGCTCTCGACGAGACGGTCGCACCCGATGCACACCACGACGGAGCGCGGCGGCTGTGCGTTGGCGGAAAACAGACCGGCGAGCCGCGACGGGCTGAGCTGGCGGGCCAGTCTCGACCAGCGGCGATCGTCGGTGAGAATCGCGCCGCCGGCTTCGACGATCAGCGTGTCGCACGCGTACCAGAGGTTCACCAGCGATGTCGGCGCGATCACTTCGCCGTGCATCACGCCACCGGCCAGGAGCTCCGGCTCGAGATCGGAGCGGACGATCGAGGTCGTCTTCGCACCGCTAGCGGGGCCGATGACCACCAGCGCGGGGAGCGAGCCGGGACTGGTCTTGCCGCCGACACGCGATGCGGCGAGCTGCGAGCGGGCGGCGGCGAACGCGGCATCGACATCGCGCTCCGGGGCGGGCTCTGCGCTTCCCTGTGCGCCACCGCGCTGCTTGCGTACGAACCAGAACAGGGTCCCCGAGCCGATTACACCCAGCCCTGCCAGACCGCCGCGCAGAACCCAGGCGTCGGCGCCGCTCAGTCCGAGGAGCGCGCCCATCCCCCACGCCATGGCGACGAAGACAACCAGCGGCGAGGCGATGATGAGCCAGCCCTTGGCAGCCGAACTCATGGCCTGCTCACCGCGAGGCCTGCGCGGGCGTGGGATCGAGCGTGCGCAGCTCGTTCGCCCCGCCGCCGAGCGCGAGAGTGAAGATCAGCCAGAGCACGACGGTCAGAGCGAACGTGCCGCCAGCCGCGATGATCATTCGTCGCACCCAGGGATCCGGGGGGAGCGCGCCGATCGAGGTGTCGGTGCGGCGCCAGGAGGACGGGAGCGCGCCGGCACCCCCCCGCACGCGGTCGATGCGCTCGGCGACCCGCGACATCAGCAGCTGGCGTTCGCCATCCTCGCCCGCGCTGTAGCGCCCGTGAAAGCCGAGGAGCATACAGAGGAGGTAGACCTCGAGAATGTCGGCGAGGTGTTCCGAGTCCTGCCGCGACATGAGGTGCGTGAGATACTGGTAGAACAGCTCGCCGCCGCGGTGTCCGCCGCCGAACAACTCGTCCTGAAGCGGCTTTCGCGGCCAATCCGCGAACATCGGGAGCGGCGAGTTGAGAACCGACTCGTCGAGAAAGGCCACCGCCGCGTAAAGGGCGAGGCGCACGTCCTCGGGGGCATAGCCTGCACGTTGCGCGTCCTGTTCGGCGCCGCCGAGCATGTGGCGCACGTGGGCGCGAAAAACCTCGGCGTCGGGCGCCGTCTGCCGGTTTGCGCGCAGACGCACCACCGCCGTGAGCAGTTCCTGAAGGAGGAGCGCCAGCTGTCCGTGACGACGGTCGAGCTCCGCCGTTGGCGCCCGTGAGGCACCCGGCGCCGCACTGGTCATTGCAATTCTCGGTTGACGCGCGGCGACCGCCGCGCGTCGCGTTTCTGCGCGAACCTACACCACGATCCGGCTTCGCGCCACATTGATCGATCCCTGGCGCCCCGCAGCGCCGCGCGTGGTCTCGTCAGCTGGTCATCCGGGGCGTGACGGCTCGCCATCCTCGTTCAACCTCAGCCCTTCTCGACCAGGATCCGCAGCTCGAGCTCTGCTCCGGGAAGCGCGTCCGGCACGTAGACACCCACCTCGCACGACTCGCGCAGCGACTCCCAGCACGGCCCGGCCGCGGCAATGGAGAAATACTGCCGGTCCAGCCGCGGCGAGATCGATGCGGGCGGCGTGGGTACGTGCGTCAGGGCCAGACCGGGATAGGCGCGGCGCACGAGCTCGGGAGTGAATTTGCTCGAGCAGACCTTCACGAGCTGTGGCACGGACGCAACGACCGCCGTCTCGCCGATGCTCGACCGGATGCCGAGGAACCAGCGCGATGGGCCGAAGCACCGCGGATCGACGATCCGGCCCGCGTGTATCGAGGGCGCAGCGGGCTTGAGCGCCACGGTCACGCAGCCGGTCGGAATGATCACCTCGAGGTGGGACCGGATGTGCCGGTCGAGCGCGGTGAAGCATTCCTCGAGGCGGTCGTGATCGTAGAGCGGGAGCGCTCGCGCGTCACCGTCGAGGGAAAAGGTGCAGAGCGAACCGGCGAGCCGCGCCAGCTCGGTGTAGAGCTGCTCCGGATGAGCGCGGCGCGACGCTGCGTGGTGGCGCAGCGGTGCCAGTGCGGCGTGGACGGAGTGTAGAAGCCAGAACGACGCCACGTCGCTCGAGCCGGAATCGCCAACCGGCCGCCGCGCGGCGCCGAGGGCGGTGCTCTTCGATTCGAGTACTTCGATGAGACGCCGCAGGCGAGTCAGGAGGGCCGGGCTCGCCCCGATCTGGAGGACCGGCGGAACGTACTCCGGATCGTACACGAACGATCCAGATCCATCGCGGCGGATCCGGGCCAGCGGGAGAGCGCTGGATCCGGGTTCCAGCTCCCCCTCGAGAACGAGGCGCAGGTTCTTGCGGCCGACCAGCACCGGTTTCTCGTCCCGCCCGGTGCCCTCGTCCCGAACGACCGCCGTCTCGGCGAGATACCGCGACGCGTCGGCGGAGCCGTTGCCTTCCATCGATACGTTCACGCCATCCGGCCGGTAGGCCGGGATCGCGAGGTAGAGGAGCTGGCTGTCCTGGGTGGGAGAGAAGCGGTCACCGACGCCGAGCGGAGCCGGCGGCGCATCGCCATCGGGGATCCTGAAGGCGAGGCCATCGGGCATTACGCCGCGCGCGTGAAGCAGCGACGCAGTCCCGTTTCGAAGCGCTTCGTCGTCGAGGGCAAGTCCGGCGACGCCGTGGGCGGCGAAGCAGAGGTGCGACAGCGCGAAGTGAATCGAGTCCTCGAAGTACCGGCTCTGCGCCTGGAAGTGATGTTGCGCGAGGTGCATACCCTCGCTCCAGACGACCCGAGACAATTGTTTCATGAGCCCTCGATGGAGGCGCGCGGCACCATGCGTGCAGCACGTGGGAAGCGCATTTGCGATTGCGCCCGTCCCGGAGGAGGCTTATAGGTAATATGGCCCCCTCGCCCGGAGGGCGCGCTCCCTCAACGTAGGATGAACGGCTGGCCGATGACAAGCGCTGAATTCGCCGCGACGTACAGAGTCCTGCGTCGCATCAGCCACGAAGGGGTTCGCAGCTACACGGCGCAGCACGTCGCGACGCAGCGGCCGGTGATGGTCCATTTTCTGGACGGCATGTCCGAGCCGGAGCGGGGCTCGCTGCTCGCTCGGCTGGGCCGCCTGGAGCCGCCCGACCGGGCACGCGTGTACGAGCGGCTCGAGGTGGATGGTGGCCCGGTGGTGGTGACCCAGATACTCTCCGGGTTCGCGTCGCTGCCCACGTGGCTCGCCGGCCGAATCGAGGACGGTGCGGAGACTGAGGCCGCGAACGGGCCGGCAGTGCTCGCGGACCGGGGGATCGAACGAACCGCAGTTCGGGATGCGGCGGAGACGCCGGCGGCAGCCGTTACGCCGCGGCACTCGCCTCCCCCTGCGTCGCCGCTCGATGCTTCGCCGGCAGGCGGGTCGAGCGTGCCCGGCGAGTTCACGAGGTTGTTCTCCTCGCCGTCGGCGCCCCCCGAACAGCGGCCGGAGGTCTCACCCCGGATGTCCTCCGCCCAAGCGCCGACGCCCGTCGAAGGCAACCGCGGTGGTGGATCGGGGCATGGTGCCGTGCCGCGCGAATCCAGTATCGGATCGGGTCATGGTGCGCAGTCGCGCGAGCAGAGCGGTGGGGCGGGAGGCGGTTTCACGGAGATCTTCGGTGCCCCACCGATGGCCTCGGGCACCGGGGCGCATCGATCGCCGTCGCCGCCGCTCTCCCGGCCCTCGCCAGTCGCAACGCCCGTCACCGCCCCGATGACACCGGTGCAGCGCGCGCCGGTCGAACCGAATCGCGCACCGCCGCTTCAGGCGCCACCGATCGTCGAAGCCGGCGAGTTCACGCGCATGTTCAGACCAGCGGCCGCACCGTCGCAGCCTCCGCTGAGCGCCACACCGTTCACACCGCCGCGCGGGTCTCCCCCGCCGGGCGCGTTTCCGCCTGGTGGCGGGATGCCGATGAGCGGTAGCGCGACCGGTGCACTGAAGGCACGGCCGTTCGTTCCGCCAGGATCCAACACGACGCCGTCGCCCGCGCCGTCGCCGATTGTCTCGCCGACCGAATTCCCGCCGCCGCTCCCACCGGAGTTCCTGAACCGGACGGACGCCGCCGGTGGGCAGGGCCTCGCGGGATCGCCGCCCTTCTCCGCACCGCAGCCGGCTGCACCGCCGGCGGCGCCGCCGGTCCCGGCGAGTCGGGCGCCGCTCGCGGCCGGTCCGAGCGAGTTCACCCGCATAATCGCCGCACCTGTGTCGTCGAGCGCCGCAGGCAGCCCGGCGACGGCGGCCACCGCATCGCCTGCCGTCGCTCCGCCTCCGACGGGCGCGGCGCCAGCGTCCGCACCCGCGCCGGCACCCTCCTCCGGGTCCGGCTCCGCGGCACCCGCGACGGACGCCTCGGCAAAGACGGCCGGCGGAGGTGCGAGCCCGGCGCCGAACTGGACCGTCTACATCCCGCTCCTGCTCGTGCTCAATGTGATCGCGATCGTGGCGATGGGCTTGATCATCTACTTCGCGGTGAAGAACTGAGCCGCGACGAAGCGGCGCGCCCCTACTTCTGGCCCAGTATCACGATCAGCTCGACGCGCGAATCGCCGAAGTCGGAGGGCAGGTAGACGGCCAGGTTGCGCGCGCGGGCGATCGACTCCCACTCGCGCCCCGTCGCATCGAGCCGGAAGTAGTGGTGGCTCACCTTTATCGGAATTGCGGTCGGGGGCTGCGGCAGGTGCGTCAGCGCCACGCCGGGGAGCGCCTGGCGTATGAGATGATCCACGCGATCGGCGGAGCTCACCTTGGCGAGGTGCGGAAGACTCGGCCAAAGATCGGCGCGCGCCCCCGGCGCATTCACCGCGAGATAGAGCTGCGGCGCCGCAAGGTACCGCTCCTCGTCGAGGGCGGTGGCCCACACCGATGGCTGCACCTGCCGGAGCGGCAGCGACACGGAGGTCGCCGGCACCACGGTCTCCAGCAGCTCGCGCAGCATCTCGTCGAGCGTGGTGAAGCAGCTGGTGAGGTCGTCGTGGTCGTACGCCGGCAGCTGGCGCGGGTGAACGGTCGTCGAGAAGGTGGTCAGAGCGCCGGCCAGCCCGAGCATGGCCTGGAACAGGTCGCACGGGTGCCCGCGCCGCGTCTCGAACAGGTGTCGCAGCTGCGGGAGATGCGAGTTGATGGTGTAGAGCAGCCAGAAGCTGGCTACGTCGGCGATACCGAATTCGGCGAGGCTCTGGTTGCGCTGGCGCCGTGTTCCGGCGAGGGTGCCGCTTCTGGCGGCGAGGATCTCGACGAGCCGGCGGGCGATCCCGAGTAGATGGTCGCTGGCGGCGATGTCGAGCAGTGGCGGAACGAACCGTGGATCGAGCTCGTATTGGCCGGAGCTGTCGCGGCGAACGCGGGCGATCCGCATCGCGCTGCTTCCCTCGAGTGACTCGTTGCTGGTGAGCAGTCGCAGGTTCTTGCGCGCGACCTGGATCGGCTTCTCGCCGAGTCCTGTGTTCTCGTCGCGCCTCAGAAGCACCGACGCCCGGTAACGTGTCTGAGCGTCGTTGGCGCCGGCCGAGACGTTGAAACCGCCGTGCCGATACTCGGGTACCGCGAGGTAAATGTCGAGGTGCTCCTGATCCTGCTCCCAGCCACCCTCGAGCGGCTTCGGCGCCGGCACGGCGTCGGCATCCGGAGCGTCGAACAGCAGGCCATCGGGGAAGATCCCGCGGGCGGCGACGATCGAGATCGAGCCGCCGGCGAGCGCCTCGTGGTCGATGCGCAGGCGTTGGAAGCCCCACGGCGCGAAGGCGAGGGTCGAGCACCGGAACTCGAGCAGGTCCTCGACGAACCGGTCCTGTGTCTGCAGGTGCTGTGGACTGAGGAGAATCCCCTTCGTCCAGAGGACCGGCTGCATCTGTCTCATTGCGGGTATCCAGCGTGCGAGCGGAGCGCGATCCACGCGCTTGACGGACGCTCGCGGGCCGCGTAATACCAGAAGGTGGCTCCGAAGATTGTGTGGTCGGGCAGCGCGCGCGTCAACATCGGGACGGTGGTCGTTCCCCGGCGGTGCCGTCCGGCGAGCCTCGCGATCGCGCGCCGGCGCCGCGCCACAGCTGGGGGTCTGCGATGCTGACGAAGTTCGAGCCTCCGCCGCGGTCCCTGCCGTTCCGGTTCGGCAGCTCCGAGCAGTTCGCGGCGCTCCGAGCACTGCTCCAGCGCCACGGCTACGTGGAGGCGGCGGTGTACGCGCGGCTGGCCGAGATGGAGGCGGCGGAGGCTGCGCAGCGGGAGGAGCGCGAAAAGCGGCCCGCGCTCGCCGCGGGCCAGTCCGAGCCGGCCCGTTCACGCGACCGCCTGGGGCTCCTCCTCGACCTGTTCCGGGGGGCGGCGGTGCCATTGCGCTCGCTCCGGCGCGAGATCGGCGCCGAGGGCGTCGCTCTTCTCGAGACGTTCTCGCTGATCGAGCCGGACCCCGCCGATGCAGCCGCAGTCCGCGCGACGGTGCTGCTCTATCCGACCGAATCGTTGTACGTCGTGTCCGACGTGCACCATATGCCGGAGGGGAACGTGACGCCCCCGCCGGACACCGTGTACCCGGCGGTCACCAGGAATACGCAGCAGTTCCTCCGGCTGCTGCCGAGAATTCCCTGCGAGCGGTTCCTCGAGCTGTGCGCGGGCACCGGCATCGCCGCGATGGTTGCGTCGCGGTTCGCCCAGCATGCGTGGGCTGTGGACATCACCGAGCGGGCGACGCGGTTCGCGCAGTTCAACGTGCTACTCAATGGCATTCAGAACGTCACCGCCCTCCAGGGCGACCTCTACGACGCGGTGTCCGAGCGGACCTTCGACCGCATCGTGGCCCACCCTCCTTACGTCCCCGCTTCGCGGCAGGAGTTCATCTTCCGCGACGGGGGAATCGACGGCGAGGCGGTGACGCGCCGGACGATCGCGGGGCTCGCCGAGCACCTCGAGCCGGGTGGGAGGTTCTACTGCACGTGCATGGCGACCGACCGACGCGAGGCGCCTCTCGAGCAACGAGTGCGCGAGATGCTTGGCGAACACGAGGACGACTTCGATGTGATCGTCGCTCAGCGCTGGTCGCTGCCGCCCGGTGAGTACTACTCCCGCGTGGCGCTGGAAGGGCAGGATGCTTTCGAGGAGGCCGTCGCGCGCCGGCGGGAGCTGGAGAGCGCGGGGGTCGAGAGGCTGGTGTACGGCGCGATCGTGGTGCAACGACTCGCCGAGCCGCGGGAGGCGTTCACCGTACGCCATCAGGTGAGCGAACGGACCGACGCATCGGCACTGAGCTGGCTGCTCGACTGGCATTCGATGGTGGCCAGTCCGGCGGCGGCGGCACGATTGCTGGAGGAGCGGCCGTTCGCTGCGCCGGGGGTGGAGCTGCGCGTGGTCCACCGCGAGCAGGCGGGGTCGTGGCCGGCCACCGAATGCAGTGTGGCGGCCAGATATCCGTTCGATTCCGAGGCGGAGTGCTCGGTCTGGGTGCCGCAGTTCATGGCGCACTGCGACGGAACGGTGTCGGTGCGGGAGCACCTGCGGCGGCTGAAGGAGCGGGGCGTGGTGGGTTCGCAGGCGACGGAAGAGGAGTTCGCGTCCTTCGTGCGCAATTTCCTCGATCATGGCTTTCTGCAGCTCGAGCGCTGTCGCATCCCCGCCACATCGGGTCCGGAATAAACGTACGATCACAGAATCGCCGCCGAGTGAAAACGTCTGCTCGACATCGGAGCGCTTGGCCAAGTCGCGTGTCCCCTGCGCGTTGAGAGGCGGGCGGGGAGTAATGCGGCCCATGAGTGCGGTGACGGGGATTTTGCTTGACGCTCTCCGCGGGTGCTCCTATAGTGGGGCCTTGGCTCGAAACCAGGCGTAGCGGTCACAGCTTTCGGACGTCACGTCGCAAATCAGGGAGCGCGTTATGGCACGAGGAGAGGGGACGCAGAAAAAGCTCGAACGTGTGAGGCCGCCGCGCGTTCACATCACCTACGATGTCGAGACCGGCGGCGCGATCGAGACGAAGGAGATCCCGTTCGTCATGGGCGTGCTCGGCGACTTCACCGGACAGGCCGTGGATCCTCTGCCCCGGCTCAAGGACCGCAAGTTCGTCGAGGTGACGCCGGACAACTTCGACGACGTCCTGGCCAGCATGAAGCCGCATCTGGCGTTCACGGTCGAGAACAAGCTGAGCGAGGACTCGAACGCGGGGAAGATCGGCGTCGACCTGACGTTCAAGAGTCTCGATGACTTTTCGCCGGACGCGGTGGCGCAGCAGGTCAAGCCGCTCCGCGAGCTTCTGGAGCTGCGCACGAAGCTGGCCGACCTGCGCGGCAGTCTCCAGGGCAACGACAAGCTGGACGAGATTCTCCAGGCGACGCTGAACGATCCGACGAAGATGGAGCAGCTTGGAAAGGAATTCGGACCGGCGGGAGGCAGAGATGACTGAGCCGCGTACCGCGCCCGCCGGGGCGCAGGAGGCGTTCACCACGCCGGCCGAGCTGACGCTGCTCGACCAGATCGTCGAGCAGGGCCGCGTCGGTCGCGACCCGGTGGCGAAGCAGCGCGGCAAGGAGTTGGTGCGCCAGTTCGTCGCCGAAGTGCTCGAGGGAGCGATGACGATCGCGCCCGACACCGAGGCGATGATCAATGCGCGGATCGCGCAGATCGACCACCTGCTGTCGATCCAGGTCAACGAGATCATTCACGCGCCGGAGTTCCAGAAGCTCGAGGCGTCGTGGCGCGGCCTGAAGTACCTGCTGTCGCAGAGCGAGACGAGCGAGAAGCTGAAGATCAAGGTGCTGAACGTCTCGAAGAAGGACCTGCTCCGCGACCTTCAGCGGGCGCCGGAGTTCGACCAGAGCGCCCTGTTCAAGAAGGTCTACGAGGAGGAGTTCGGCGTCTTCGGCGGTGCGCCGTTCGGCGCCGTGATCGGGGACTACGAGTTCGGGCGGTCGGCACAGGACATCGAGCTGCTGGAGAAGATTGCTCAGGTCGCGGCGGCGTCGCACGCGCCGTTCCTGAGCGCGGCCGGGGCGGACATGTTCAACCTCGACAGCTTCACCGACATCGACGCGCCGCGCGACCTCGGGAAGGTGTTCGACACGACCGAGTACGCGAAGTGGAAGAGCTTCCGGGCGAGCGATGACTCGCGCTACGTGGCGCTGACGGTGCCGCACGTCCTGATGCGCCAGCCGTTCGGTCCCGACGGTGTCCCGCTGGAGGCGTTTCAGTTCGACGAGAAGGTGGACGGCACCGACCACTCGAAGTACCTGTGGGGGAACGCCGCGTACGCGCTCGGCTCCCGGGTCACGCAGGCGTTCGCCAGTTACGGCTGGTGCGCGACGATCCGTGGCGTGGAGAGCGGCGGGCTCGTGGAGGGGCTCCCGGTGCACAACTTCCGCACCGGCGAGGGCGACGTCGCCATGAAGTGCCCGACCGAGTCGCCGATCACCGACCGCCGCGAGAAGGAGCTCGCCGACCTGGGGTTCGCGCCCCTGGTGCACTGCAAGGGGACCGACTACGCCGCGTTCTTCAGCGTGCAGTCGGCCCAGAAGCCCAAGGTCTACGACAGCGACGCGGCCACTGCGAACGCCCGGATCTCGGCCCAGCTCCCGTACATCTTCGCCGTGTCGCGGTTCGCGCACTACCTCAAGTCGATGATGCGGGACAAGATCGGCGGCTTCGCCTCGCGCGACGAGGTGCAGCGGTTCCTGAACGACTGGATCAACAACTACGTCGTCGTCAACGACGATGTCGGGTTCGAGATGAAGGCCAAGAACCCGCTCAAGGAAGCCCGCATCGAAGTCATGGAGATTCCCGGCAAGCCTGGTGCGTATCGGGCCGTCGCATTCCTGAGACCGCACTTCCAGCTCGACGAGCTCACCATGTCGATGAGGTTGGTCGCTGAGCTCCCGGCCGCGGGGTGAGTCCCACGGCCGCGGCCGCGATGGTCTCGGCGGTACTTTCCGTCGTGGTTGGACACCTTTACTTCAGGGAGGCGCGGTCCCGATGTCACAGGTTGACTATTTCCTCAAGCTCACCGGTGTCGACGGCGAGTCCACCGATGCCAAGCACAAGGGCGAGATCGCGGTCGAGAGCTGGAGCTGGGGCGAGACCCAGGCCGGCTCGGCGGGCAGTGCCGGGGGGCGCGGTGCCGGCAAGGTCCAGATGCAGGACTTTCACTTCGTCATGAAGACGAACAAGGCAAGCCCGAAGCTGCTGCTCGCGTGCGCCCAGGGCGAGCACATCAAGGAAGCCCTCCTGACGTGCCGCAAGGCCGGCAAGGAGCAGGTGGAGTTTCTCAAGATCAAGCTCAGCGACGTGCTCGTGAGCTCGTATCAGACCGGTGGCGCGACCGGCGGTGGCCCGATTCCGACCGACCAGATCTCGCTCAACTTCGGCAAGGTCGAGTACGAGTACAAGCCGCAGAAGG
>DATKCV010000092.1:0-12770 GCA_035513015.1 Gemmatimonadaceae bacterium | reverse complement strand
GCGCGCGCTCACGGGGCTGCTTGGCCACGCGCCGGGACTCTATCACGACCTGACGGCGGCCGAGAACCTGCGCTTCGCGCTGCGGATGCACGGCGAGGCAGCCGATGCCGGCGTGATCGCGCGGGCTCTCGACGAGGTAGGCCTCGCATCCGACGGCGACACGCGGGTACGGGGATTCTCGGCCGGGATGCAGCGACGACTGGCGCTGGCGCGGCTCATCGTCAAGCCGCCGCGTCTCCTCCTCCTAGACGAGCCGTTCGCCAGCCTCGATGCGGACGGGATCGACCGGATCAAAAGCTTCATCGCCAGGCAGCGCTCAGCGGGCGCAACCACGATCGTGGCCACGCACGATCCCGACCGGGCCGCGCACCTCATCGATCGTCTGGTCCGCCTCGACCGTGGGCGCATCTCCGAGGGCACGACCACGGCGGAGAAGCACGGCGGTGATGCGTACACCGGCGTGGACACCGAAAGGGAGTGGAGCGCGTGAGCACGCTGCGCTTGGAACTGACGCGCGCCGGCGCGATCGCCTGGAAGGACCTGACGACCGAGCGCCGAACGAAGGCGACGTTCAACTCGGTCGCCTTCCTCGCCGCGCTCATGCTCATCCTGTTCGGCTTCGCCCTCGGCCCCGACGCCGAAGCGCTTCGGGGAGCTGCCGCGGGCGTGCTCTGGCTGACGGTGCTGTTCAGCGGCGTGCTGGCGTTCAACCACTCCTACCAGCTCGAGCTGGAGGGAGGAGCGCTGGAGACGCTGCTGCTCTATCCGGGCGACCGGAGAGCGATCTTCCTCGGCAAGCTGGCGGCGAACCTCGTGTTCGTGGTTCTCGTGCTCCTGCTCGTGGTGCCGATGGCGGCGGTGCTGTTCAACCTGCCGCTCCTCCGGCCGTTTCCGGGGCTCGCCGCGGTGTTCGCCCTCGGCACGTTCGGGTTCGTGACCCTGGGGACGTTCTACGCCGCCATGGCGAGCCGGGTTCGGGCGCGCGAGGTTCTTCTCCCGCTGCTGCTCTTTCCGATGCTCGTGCCGCTGCTGGTGGGGGCGGTGGGAGCGACGCGGGCGCTGCTCGCCGGGGACGCGATGGGCGACGCAGGGGCCTGGATGCGGCTCCTGGGCGCGTTCGACCTTATCTTCTTCGTGGCGAGCCTGCTCGCCTTCGAGTACATCGTCGAGGACTGACATGAGCACCACGGCCCCGCCATCCAATCCCGTGCCGACCGCCGACGCGTCCGGCTCCATCGGCGCCGAGCTCGGCCCGCCCGCAGGCTGGGTCGGCTGGCTCGGTTTGGGTGCGCTGCTCTTCTTCCTGGCCGCGCAGGCGGTGGGGGTGCTGATTTCCCCGCCCGACCGCGACATGGGGCACCTCCAGAAGATCATGTACGTCCACGTCCCCGCGGCGTGGACCGCCTTCGTCGCGTTCGGGGTCGTCTTCTTGGCGAGCATCATCTACCTTTGGAAGCGCAGCGAGCGGGCCGACCTGGTCGCCGCTTCGGCGGCCGAGGTCGGGACGGTGCTCACCGGGCTCACCCTGGCCCTCGGCTCGATCTGGGGGAAGCCGACGTGGGGCGTATGGTGGACCTGGGACCCGCGACTGACTTCCACGGCGATCCTGTTCGTGATCTTCGCCGGGTACCTGGCGCTGCGTTCGTTCGTGGAGGATCCGGACCGGCGGGCGCGGTGGTGCGCGGCGGTGGGGATCCTCGGGGCGCTGAACGTGCCGATCGTGTACATGTCCGTGCAGTGGTGGCGGACGCTGCATCAGCTTCAGTCGAGCCCGGCCACGGTGGATGCGCCGTATGCGCTCGGGCTGCGACTGAACGCGTTCGCGTTCCTGTTCATCTTCCTGTACCTGCTCGCCCGCCGCTACCGGGCGGCCAAGGTGGAGCGGGTGATCGAAGTGCGCCGGGAACGCCGGGCGCTCGAGGGTGAATGACATGACCAACGAGATGAGCTTCGTGGTGGCGGCCTACGCGCTGACGTGGATCGTGCTCGCCGCCTACACCGGCCACGTGTGGCGGCGGGTTTCGCGCGCCGAACGCGAGCTGCGCGACGACGAGAGAGGTGCGCGATGATCGGACGTCCACAGCGCGGCCGGCGCACGCTGCTGGCGATCGGCCTGGTGGCGATCCTGAGCGGATTCGGCTGGCTGATCTACGGCGGAATCGGCGAGAACCTGGTGTACTTCCTCACGCCGACCGAGCTGCACGCCAAGGGGGAGACGGCGTACGACGCGCCGGTGCGGCTGGGCGGAGTCGTGAAGCCGGGTAGCGTGTCGTGGAACGCCGAGCAGCTGGACCTTCGGTTCGCGCTCACCGATGGCGGCCGGGACATGGCGGTGCATTCGCGCGGAGCTCCACCGCAGATGTTCCGCGACTCGATCGGCGTCATCGTCGAAGGACGGCTGACGCGCGCCGGGGTGTTCGAGTCCACGAGCCTGATGGTCAAGCACTCCAACGAATACCGGGCGCCGGACCATGGCGAGAAGCCGGTGATGATCGACGAGTCGCTGATGCGCGGAGGCGCGCGGTGATGCTGGCGTCGCTTTTCGCGGGCCGTGGTGGAGCCGGGACGTGACGCGCATCCTCGGCGCGAGCGCCGTGATGGTGGCGTTCGGGATCTCCATCGTTGCGCTGGGGATGCTCCTTTACGGGATCCGCGCGCGTCGCGATGAGTTCATCCGCGCCGCGTACGCGGCGCTCTATGTCAACTTCGCGCTGCTCCTCGTCGCCAATCTGGCGATGGTCTGGGCTCTGGCCACCAACGACTTCAGCGTCTCCTACGTGGCGCAGGTCGGGAGCCGGTCGACGCCGCTGTTCTACGCAGTGATCTCGCTGTGGGGCGCGCTCGAGGGGTCGATCCTCTTCTGGGGGCTCGTGCTCGCGGGCTATGCGGCGGCTGTGATCTGGCTCAACCGGGAGCAGGAAGGGACGCTCGTGCCGTGGGCGGCGGCGACGCTGTTCGGGATCTCGATCTTCTTCTATCTGCTGCTGATCGTCCCGGCCAACCCGTTCGAGGCCGTGTTCCCCGTGCCGGCGGACGGGCCGGGGCCTAATCCGCTGCTCCAGAACCACATCCTGATGGCGATTCACCCCCCGCTCCTCTACCTCGGGTACGTGGGGCTGTCGGTGCCTTTCGCGTTCGCCATCGGCGCGCTGATGTCGAAGCGGCTCGACGACTGGTGGATCCGCACCACCCGCCGGTGGACGCTGACGGCGTGGGCGTTTCTCTCGGCGGCGGTCGTGGCCGGGATGTGGTGGTCCTACGAGGTGCTCGGCTGGGGCGGCTACTGGGCGTGGGATCCGGTGGAGAACGCGTCGTTCATGCCGTGGCTCACGGCGACGGCATTCCTGCACTCGGTCATGGTCGAGGAGCGGCGGGGGATGCTCAAGCTGTGGAACGTCAGCCTGGTGATCGCGACGTTCCTGCTGACGATCCTCGGGACGTTCCTCACCCGGAGCGGGGTGCTCTCGTCGGTGCACGCGTTCGCCGAGGGGCCGATCGGGATGTACTTCCTGATCTTCATGGCGATCGTGCTTCTGTTCTCGCTGGTGCTGATCGCCGGACGGAGCACCGAGCTCCGGAGCACGGGAAGCCTCGACGCGGTGGCTTCACGCGAGACTGTCTTTCTCGCCAACAACCTGATCTTCACGGCGTTCACGTTCACGGTGCTGCTCGGGACGCTGTTTCCGCTGGCGGCGGAGGCGGTGCGCGGTGTCAAGGTCAGCGTGGGCGAGCCGTTCTTCAACCGGATGACGCTGCCGCTGTGCATGGCGCTGCTCTTCCTGGTCGGAGTTGGGCCGGCGCTGCCCTGGCGGGCGGCGACGATGGACCACCTTCGCCGGCAGTTCCTGCCGCCGCTGGTCGTGATGATCGTCGTCGCGGCGGTCTCGCTGGCGCTGGGGGTGCGGAGTCCGTACGCGGTGCTGGCGTTCGCGTTCGGCGGCTTCGCGCTGTACGTGAACGGGCACGAGTTCGTTCGCGGTGCGCGGGCGCGGATGCGGACGTTCGGCGAGGGGGCAGCAACGGCCTTCATCCGGCTGTTCGGCGTCAACGGGCGACGGTACGGCGGCTACACGGCTCACATCGGGATGATCGTGCTGACGATCGGCATTGCGGCATCATCGGCTTTCAAGGCCGAGGCGGACGCGACGCTCCGCGCCGGCGAGACGTTGACGCTGCGCGGCCACACGGTGCGCTACGACGGCGTCTGGGGTCGCGAGGAGCCTCAGCGTTTCGTTGTCGGCGCCGACCTGTCGGTGATGCGCAACGGGCAGGCGATCGCGACGATGACGCCGCGGCTCAACTTCTACACGGGGACGGAACAGCCGATCTCGACGCCGGCCGTGCGCAGCCGGCCGAACGAGGATCTGTACATCAACCTGATGGCGTTCCACGCCCAGGGTGAGCACGTGACGATCCGCGCGCTGGTGGAGCCGCTGGTGATGTGGATCTGGATCGGCGGCGGGATCATGGGGCTGGGCGCGCTGATCGCCCTATGGCCGCGGCGGCGGCCGCCGGTGCGCACCTCCGAGGCCCCGGTGGGTCGGGTCGCGTTCGAGGAGCCGGTGGTGCCGCGCGGTGTTCAGCCGGTGGGGGCGATGCAGGTGAGGGACGAGGGACGAGGGACGAGGGACGAGGGATGAAGGACGAGGCAGATCCCCGCCCCGACGGCGTGCTGTTGGATGAGCAAGCGAAGAGCTCCCGGGATGCGGACCCCTCGGGTGTTCCTCGTCCCTCGCCCCTCGTCCCTCGTCCCTTCTCGTCATGAACTGGAGCCGTTCGCTCCTCGCGGTTGCGGCGGGCGTGCCGCTCCTGGCGCTGCTGGCGTTCGGGTTGACGCGCGACCCGCGCGAAATCCCGTCGCCTCTTCCGGGGCGCGCCGCGCCGCCGTTCGCTCTCCCGATGATGCGCGACGGAGCCACGACCGCCGACACGGTGCGGCTCACCGACCATCGCGGCGAAGTGGTGGTCGTGAACTTCTGGGCCTCGTGGTGTCTGGAGTGCCGTTACGAGCATCGGGCATTGTCGAACGTGGCGAGTGCGTTCGCCGGGCAGGGCGTGCGGTTCTTCGGCATCCTCTACAACGACGTGCCGTCGCGGGGCGACGAGTGGATCCGCGCGATGGGCGGGCAGAGCTATCCGGCGCTCGTCGATCGGGGCACCAGGACGGCGATCGACTACGGGGTGTACGGGATCCCGGAGACTTTCATCATCGATGCGACGGGCACGGTGGCATACAAGCACATCGGGCCGATCACCGAGCGGCTGCTGGTGGAGAAGATCGAGCAGGCGCGCTCGGCGTCGCGGCCGGTCGAGCCGGTGCCGGGCAGCGGTGGCGACGGGGAAGGCGGATGAGAATTCCGGGATGGAGACCGAGTATTCGGCTGATCGCGTTGACGTTGCTGGCCGCGCTCGCGTCGACCGCCGGATCGGGTAGCGCCCAGCAGCCGCCCGAGCCGCCCGACACCAGCCACTACATCGCTCCACTCTCCGCCGACACGGCCCGCTCCACGGATCCGACGCTCGAGGCGATGACCCGCAAGGTGGCGGGCGAGCTACGGTGCCCGGTTTGTCAGGGGCTCTCGATCAATGATTCGCCGGCCGAGCTCGCGGTGCAGATGAAGGACGTCATCAGGGACAAGCTCGCGGCTGGCGAGACGCCGGAAGAAGTGAAGGCGTACTTCATCGAGCGATACGGCGAGTGGGTGCTCCTCGCGCCGGACCCGCGCGGGATCAATCTCGCCGTCTACATCCTTCCTGCCCTGGCGCTGCTGGGCGGCGCCGGCATGATCGTCTTCGCCGTGCGCCGGTGGCTGCCGCGCTCGAAAGGCCCGGTGATAGTGGCCAGCGAGCCGTTCCCCGACGAGTCGGAGCTCGAGCAGGACATCCACACCCGGGTCTGAAGCCCGGCACCAGCCCCGGCCTCGCTTCGTCTAATTCGTCTAATTCGTCCAATTCGTCTAATTCGTCCAATTCGTCCCATTCGTCCAATTCCCGGCCGCCCCTTCGTCCTCCAGGAGTACGTCCGCTGGGGCGACATCGACCTCGCGGGCATCATCTGCTACGGCGCCTACATCCGGTTCTACGAGATGGCGGAGACGGAGCTGTTCCGCGAGATGGGGCTGCCGTTCGGTAAGGTCTTCGAGCGTCTCAACATCTGGCTGCCGCGCCGGGTGATGCACACCGAGTTCCACTCGCCGGCGGTGCTCGACGAACGGCTCAAGGTCGTGACGTACTTCAGCCGGATCGGCGAGACATCGCTGACGCTCAACTTCGACGTCATGGACGCGACGCGGCGTACGCTGCACTCGTCGGCGTACCAGGTTCTGGTGTGCGTGGACAAGGCGTCGTTCGTCAAGCGCAAGCTGCCGGGAGAGATTGCTGCGGCGGCGGAGCGGTTCCTGATGTCGGTCGAGGAGGCACGGGCGGCTGTGGAATAGCCTCGCCCAGGGGCCGATCGATGCGGCGAGCTTTGATCGCCCTGGCGTTCACTCCCGTCGCAGCGCGACGATCGGATCGAGGCGCGACGCCTTCCACGCCGGGTAGAATCCGAAGAACAGCCCCACCGCCGCCGAGACGGTGACGGCGGCGAGCATCGCCTCCATCGAGAAGAGCGCCGGCCACCCCGCGTAGCGCGCGATCGCTCGGGTCGCGGCCAGGCCGAGAAGAATCCCGCCGGTGCCGCCGAGCAGGCAGAGGAGCACCGACTCGTTGAGGAACTGCAGGAGCACGTCGCGTCCACGCGCACCAACGGAGAGGCGCAGCCCGATCTCACGCGTGCGCTCGGTGACGCTGACGAGCATGACGTTCATGATTCCGATGCCACCGACGAACAGCGAGATACCGGCGATCGACGCCAGCAGCCACGTCATCACCCGGGAAGTCTCCGTCGCCAGCGCGGCGACCTCCTCCTGCGTCTGGACCGTGAAGTCGTCCTCCTGGTCCGGTGCCAGCCGATGTCGCTCGCGCAGCAGGTCGATGATCTTGACGCGCGCGATGTCCATCGAGCCCTCGTCGTACACCTGCACGTTGACGACCATCGCGTGGCTGCGGCCCGAGATGCGCTGGAATCCGGTCGTGTATGGGACGACCACGATGTCGTCCTGGACCGAGCCCATCAGCGACATCCCCTTGGGGGCGAGCACGCCGATGACGGTCAGCGGCAGGCCGCGGACGCGAATGGTCTCACCGATCGGATCGGAGCCCTCGAACAGCTGGTCGACGATCGTCTGCCCGACGACGGCGACGAGGGAGGCACGCTCGACCTCCTCCTCGGTGAACATCCTGCCGCTCTCGATCGGCCACTGCCGGATCCGCAGATAGTCGGCCGACTGTCCGTATACGGGTGTCCTCCAGTTCCGGTTGCCGTACACCAGCACACGCTGCGACCGGACCTCCGGGCTGGCGGCGACGACCTCGGGGATCTCGTCGCGCAGGGCGAGGGCGTCCTCCACCGTCAGCGTGTTGGAGCTCCCGCCTCCGATGCTCACACCGCCGAGCGCGCGCGCACCGGGGAACACGAGGATCACGTTCTGGCCGAGCCGGTTCACCTGCGCCTCGACCTCCGACCGCGCCCCCTCGCCCAGGCCGACCATCGTGATGACCGCGCCGACGCCGATGACGATCCCGAGCGCGGTGAGGAGCGTGCGCATGGTGTTGCGGCGCAGCGCCCGCACGGCCATGGTGGGTACGGCGCTCCATTTCATGATGCGATCTCCATCTCCAGCTCCGCGTCCAGGTCATCGCCACCGTGGGCCATGGCGTCGGCGGCGGAGCGCGGTTCGATGCGGCGGTCGGTGCGGATCAGGCCATCGCGGAGCACGATGATCCGCGACGCGAAGCGGGCCATGTCCGGCTCGTGCGTGACCATGAGGATCGAGTACCCCTCGCCGTTGAGCCGCTGGAAGACGTCCATGATCTCCAGACTCGTGCGGCTGTCGAGATTCCCGGTGGGCTCGTCGGCGAGGATGAGACGCGGCTGCGTCACCAGCGCGCGCGCGATCGCCACGCGCTGTTGCTGGCCGCCCGACAGCTCGGCCGGCGTGTGACCAGTGCGGTCGCCGAGTCCCAGCATCTCCAGCGCCGCGCGCGCGCGGTCGTGGATCTCGCTCCAGCTCAACGGCTCGTCACTGTACAGCAGGGGCAGCTCGACGTTCTCCAAGGCCGACGTGCGCGGCAGGAGATGGAAGTTCTGGAACACGAACCCGAGCCCCCGGTTGCGGATCTGGGCCAGCCGGTCGCGGGGCACGGTCGCCACATCCTCGCCGTCGAGGATGTAGCTGCCCGTGGTCGGGCGGTCGAGGCAGCCGAGGATGTTCATCAACGTCGACTTGCCGGATCCACTCGCGCCCATGATGGCGACGAACTCGCCCGCCTCCACGGCGAGGTCGATGCCGCGGAGCGCCCGCACGGCCAGCGATTCCGACCGATAGACGCGGGTGACGCCGGTGAGCCGGATCAGGGACATCAGTCCGCGTGCCGGATCGTGACCATCAGAACCGCGCCTGGTTGCCGCGGAGGAGATTCGCGCCGTCGCCGTCGCCGTCCTCGCGCAACGCGAGCCCGACCACCAGGGTATCTCCTACCGCGACGCCGCTCACGATCTCCGTGTGCAACCCGTCGCTCAGCCCGGTGCGGACCGGCGTCGCGACCAGCTCGCCGTTCCGGAGCAGGTACACCCGGCCGTTGGAGGCGCCTTCACCGGCGGGCTCCGGGGGCCGTATCGCATCCGGCAGCCGCGCGCGGAGCGCGGTGTTGCGCACTCTCGTGGCTCCCTGTACCTCGGCGGTGATCACGGAGACCTCCGCCGTCATGCCCGGCTTGAGCAGCAGGTCCGGGTTCTGCACGGCGATGATGGTCTCGTAGTGAACGACGTTGTCCACGGTGACGGGCGCATTGCGCACCTGGACCACCTCGCCGGTGAATTCGCGGCCGCGATGGGCGTCCACCTGAAACAGGACGGTCTGACCTTCGCGGATCACGCCGATGTCCGCCTCCGAAACGTTGGCGTGAATGTGCATCCGCTGGAGGTTCGTCGCGATCACGAACAGCACGGGCGCGCTCAGGCTCGCCGCGACGGTCTGCCCGACATCGACGTCCCGCGACACCACGATGCCGTCGGTCGGCGCGAAGATGGTGCAACGCTCGAGCTCCCGCTGGGCGCGCTCCAGAGCATGCCGGCGGACGCTGCGCTGGGCCTCGGCCTGCCGGAGCTCGGCGCGCACCTCCTCGACCTCGGCCGGCGCGACGACTCCGCCCTCGCGCATCTGCTGTATGCGTCGCCACTGGAGCGTCACCAGCTCCAGCCGCGCTTCGGCGGCGTCGAGCTCCGCGGTGGCCGAACGCACGGCGGCGGCGAACGTCGAGGAATCTATCTGCGCGAGCAACTGGCCGCGGCGGACCGGGCTGTTGAAGTCGACGTGGATCGCGTCGACGATCCCCGACACCTGGCTGCCGACGAGCACCGTCTGCAGCGGCTGCAGCGTTCCATGGGCGACGACACGCTGCGACACGTTCCCGCGGTCGGCCACGACGGTGTGCAGCGGTGGCAGCCCGCTGCCGCTGGCGCGATAGCCCGCTGCGCCCCACAGGGCGCCGAGCGCCAGGAGCGAGAACGGTACGACGAGTATGATGGCGCGGTGGTTCATGTCGCTCCTCGCGGAGCGGCGTGCGAAAACGCCGCCGGTTTCGTCGGCTCGCCGGCAGGCGAGCGCACCGCCGGCTGATCAATCAGCCAAACGGATCTTGAGAGCGGATGGCGGAGCGCGGGCCCCACATCTTCTACGCGCGTCGACGCCCGATCGTTGCCGGAACGTACTCCACTGTTACCATGCCATCAAGGCGCGCGACACACGCTGGAGAGTGGCTGCTGCTCACGAGCTGTGCTGGTGCTCTGGATCAGCTCTCGCGTCCGAGCGCGCGGCCCGTCCGTTGTTCGCCGCGCTCTTCGTACAGCAGCGCGGCGACGCCGTTCACGAACACGGCCTCCACTCCCGCCGGGTACCGAAACGGGTCCGTGAACGTCGCCCGGTCCGTCACCGTCACCGGATCGAAGACTACGACATCTGCCACGAGTCCGACCGCCAGCCTGCCGCGATCGCGCAACCCGGCCCGCGAGGCGGGAAACGCCGTCATCTTGTGCACTGCCTGCTCGAGCGTCATCGCCCGCCGCTCGCGAACGTAGTGCCCGAGCACGCGCGGGAACGTACCCAGGCCGCGCGGGTGCGGGTGCCCGCGCCGGGCCGGCCCGTCGATCGCGAAGCCGCCTCCATCGCTGCACACCATGCCGAGCGGATGCGCGAGGATGCGCGCGGTGTTGTCCTCACTCATCGCGAAACCGACCATCCCGATCGAGCCGCGTCCGGCGCGCAGCAGAGCCAGCGCCGCCGCGTACGGATCGGTGCCGCGCGCAGTGGCGTACGCGCCGAGTCGCGCGCCCTCGGCCGCCTTGTCGGCGCTCCCGCCGGCCGACGTCACCATGACGTTGTCCCAGCCGCCGATCGACTCCACCTTCGCGCGCGCTTCAGCCTCGATCCGCGGGGCCTGCACCGGATCGGCGAGCCGGGCGAGGAACGCCTCGGTGCCGCCTTCGCGACTCCACGCGGGGAAGAGATTGCTCAGCGACGTCGAGTAGGCGATGTAGGGATACCGGTCGAACGCGACGTCCAGGCCACCGCGCTTCGCGCCCTCGATGCGGGCGAACGCGTCATCGAGCTTGCCCCAGTTGCGCGGGCCCTGCGTCTTGAGGTGCGAGATCTGGAGCGGGCATCCCGCGCCGCGCGCCACCGCGATCGCCTCGTCGATCGCCTCCAGCAGCCGGTCGTCCTCGTTGCGCATGTGCGTCGCGTAGCAGAGCCCGCGCGACGCCAGCGGGCGGCAGAGCGCGATCAGCTCATCCCGTGTTGCGAACGCGCCGGGTATGTACTCGAGTCCCGAGGAGGCTCCGCACGCGCCCCCGGCCAGAGCGCGCTCGACGATCGCCGTCATCTCCGCCAGCTCGGCGCTCGTCGCCGGACGATCGGCGTCGCCGATCACCGCCCTCCGCACCGAGCCGAGTCCGACCATCGAGGCGACGTTCACCGCCGGCGAAAGTCGATCGAAACCGTCGAGGACGCGCGCCATCGATGGCGCGTCCGGGCCTTCGCCACCCGCACGCGCGACGCCCCGGGAGCTGCCGTCCTGGCCGACGACGATCGTGGTCACACCTTGCCGGATCACCGACTCCGCGCGCGGGTCGTCGGCCAGCGATCCGTCGGCGTGGGAGTGGATGTCGATGAACCCGGGGGCGACGACGCGCCCGCGCGCATCGACCTCGAGCGCGGCCGAGCCGCCCCGTGCCGCCTCACCGATCGCGGCGATGCGGCCGTCGAGTATCGCGACATCGGCATCGAAGCCGGCGGCGCCCGAGCCGTCGAGCACGTGGCCGCCGCGGATCAGAACGTCCCAGCGGCCAGGCTGTATCGAATTGCCCGGGACGAGAGCTCCGCGGGCGCGGCAGGCGGTGGCCAGGACGGCAGCTGCGGACGAGAGGAGGAAGTCGCGGCGGGAGGGCATGACACTGACGGTGGAGGCGCGAGTGGGACAGGTCAAGCCCGGCTCGATCCTGCCAACTGGCCAGCTTGCCGGCTTGCCAGCCGGTCAGCTCCTGCTGGTGGAGAGTCCGGGGACGGGCTGCCGGAATCCAAGCGGCGAGCGATTCAGCTGGCCAGCGATCGAGTTGGCCAGTTCGGGACTGGTTTCCGTTTGGTGCAGGGCCAGCCATTGAGCGCGCCAGCGGGCCAGCGGTCGAGCCGTTGCAAATGCCCGTGAGTGGCTTTTGTTCGTGTGCGGCGCTCGGGTAGCGTGCGGAATCGTCGGATGGCGGGACGGGCCTCGAGGCACGCTTTCTTATCGCATGCGCAATCATCGCAGACTCGTGGTCTGGCAGAGGGCGCACGCGTTCGCGGTCGACGTGCGACGGGCGATCAGGCAGTTTCCGCGTACCGGCTACGGGTCGCTTCAGTCCCAGCTCATACGGGCCGCGGAATCCATTGTCTTCAACATTGTGGAAGGCTGCGCAGCCGGGACGCAGCTCGAGTTCGCGCGCTTTCTCGACATCGCCATCAAGTCCACCGTCGAGGTGGAGGCGGAGCTGGAGCTCGCGCGAGACTACGGCGTGCTGGAGCCGCAGCCCTGGGAGAAATTGAGCAACGAAGCGGTGGAGATTCGAAAGATGACCTGTGGTCTCCGCGCCCGTGTCCGCACCTCGCTCGAACCAGGCGCGCGCAAGACTCGCGGGAAATGATCGCCTGAATCATCGGCTGATACGCTGGCACGCTCGCGGGCTGGCCGGCTGGCCCCCCACCGACGGTGCCCAGCCCTCGAACTGGCCAGCTCGATAGCTGGCCAGCTGAATCGCTCGCCGCTTGGATTCCGGCAGCCCGTCCACGGACTCTCCACCAGCAAGAGAGGGGACGCACGACATCCACACACTCGTGCTGGGGAAGGCGATCACGGGCATCCAATGCCGTTCAGTGACCGGCACCTCTGGTGGGTCGGGGCTTTTTTCTGGTTCTACGCGGATTTCGGTGCAGCTCGGAAGCGGACCGTTTCCCAGTTTCCAAGAGTTCAGCCGGCCAGCGTCGCTGGTGGAGGGTCCGGAGACGGGCAGGGGGAATCCAAGCGGCGAGCGATTCAGCCGGCCAGCTTTTCGAGCTGGCCAGTTCCGGGATGGCACCGGACCGGGCGCGGCCAGCCATCGAGCGCACCAGCGTGCCAACTCGCCAGCGCCAGCT
>DATKCV010000091.1:0-2438 GCA_035513015.1 Gemmatimonadaceae bacterium | reverse complement strand
CGCCGATGGTGCCGTCGCTCACGATGCGGTTGACCAGACCGATGCGGTGCGCCTCCGTCGCGTCGATCATCTCGCCGGTCAGGATCAGCTCGAGCGCGCGGCCGCGGCCCACGATGCGCGGCAGCCGGACCGTCCCGCCGTAGCCCGGGATGATGCCGAGCTTCACCTCGGGCAACCCGAACTTCGCGTTGGGTGATGCAATGCGCAGGTGACACGCCAGCGCCAGCTCGAGGCCGCCACCGAGCGCGAAGCCGTTGACCGCGGCCAGCACCGGCTTCGGCATCCGCTCGAGCACCGCGAACGTGTCCTGCCCGCGTCGCGACACGCGCACGCCGTCCAGCGGACCCATCTTCGCCAGCTCGCCGATATCCGCACCGGCGACGAACGCCTTCTCGCCCGCACCCGTCACGATCACGCCGCGCACGCCGTCGTCGGCGGCCAGCTCGCGGAATGCGACGTCCAGCGCACGCACGGTCTCGTCGTTCAGCGCGTTCAGCTTGTCGGGGCGGTTCACGGTGACGACGGCGATGCCGTCCTCACGACGCGTTTCGATCGTGCTCGGTCTGTCGGTCATGGCTCGGTGCGGTCGGGGTCGGTCGCTGTCCGGAAGATACCCGCCGCCGTCGCCGGACGCCAAACGCGCGGCCGATTTGACGGCCGACCCCTCGCCCGCCATCCTCCGTGCCCATCATGGAGGTCGCATGCTCGTGTTCCTGAACGGCCGCTTCATCGACAGCTCCGAGGCCAGGGTCTCGGTCGAGGACCGCGGGTTCCTCTTCGCCGACGGCGTGTACGAGGTGATCCGCATCTACGAGGGCCGCCCGTTCCTGATGGACCCGCACATGGCGAGGCTGCGTGACGGCCTCGCGGCAATCCGGATCGCGGGCGCCGACGTCGACGCGATCCCCGACATCGCCGACCGGCTCCTGCGCGACAACGGGCTGGCCGCGGGCGAGGCCACGATCTACATCCAGGTGACGCGCGGGCAGGCGCCCCGCGCGCACGCCTTCCCCCCCGAGGCGGAGCCGACGGTCTACGTCGCCACACCTCCCTTCCGCGGACACCCGGCCGCGTACTTCGAGGAGGGCACCGCGGCGGTGACCGTTCCCGACACGCGCTGGAGCCGCTGCGACATCAAGTCGATCGCGCTCCTGCCGAACGTGCTCGCGAACCAGGCCGCGAAGGAACGTGACGCCTTCGAGGCCCTCTTCGTGCGCGACGGCGTGCTGATCGAGGGGTCGCACTCCAACCTGTTCGGCGTGCGCGACGGCGAGCTGGTCACCTACCCGGCGTGCAACTACATCCTGGACGGCATCACGCGACGCTTCGTGATCGCGCTCGCGGAGACGGAAGGCATTCCGGTCCGGCTCGCTGCGCTGGCTGTCGGGGAGATCGATGCGCTGGACGAGCTCTTCCTGTCGGGTACCACCACCGAGGTAATGCCGGTCACCCGCGTCGACGGCCGCCCGATCGCGGATGGGCGACCCGGCCCGATCACCCACCGGCTCCGCCAGGCCTACCTCGCGCACGCGCGTCCGGCCCGGGCGCATCAGAGCTAGGCGGTCGCGCCTCCTGCGCGCCACTCCGCCAGCAGGGCCTTGGCGCTTGCCAGGATCGGCACCGCGAGCAGCAGCCCGAGGAAGCCGAACAGCGTCGCCATCATCGCCTGGAAGAGAATCGTGAGCGCCGGCTCGAGCTTGACGAGCCCCTTCATCAGCAGCGGCTGGAGCAGGTTCGATTCGACCGCCTGGATCGCGATGTACAGGACGATCACCCACACTGCCTTGTCGGGCCCGGTCACGAAGGCCATCGCGACGGCGGGGATCGCGCTCAGGATCGGGCCCACGTACGGCACGAACGCCATGATGGCGGCGATGACTCCCAGTGCGAGGGCGGCCGGCACGCCGAGCAGAGTCAGGCCGACCGTCGACAGCACGAGGATGACCAAGCCGCTCAGCGCCGTCGCCTGGAGCCACTTCCGGAGCGTGCGCCCGATCGCCGCGAGGGCGGCGTGCGTGCGCGCCTCCGGCACACCGGGCAGCAGGCCGGCCAGTCCGTCGGCGTAGACCTTCGGGGATGCGGCCAGAAACACCGCTGCGAACAGCACGAGGAACAGTCCGGATACCGCGCCGAGGGCGCTGTTCAGCAGCGGCAGCGTGCCGCCGACCATCCCCGCGACTTCGCCGCGCATCCGCTCGCGAAGCTCATCCTCCATCCCATCGCCCGCCTCGCCCAGCGAGCCCGACAGCGCGGTGCTCTGCTCCGCCAGCCAGCCGCGTATGCTCCCGATCGCCTCAGGGAGCCGCTCCCGGATCTGCTCGGTCTGGCCCTGGAGCGTCGGCCAGGTCAGCAGAATCAAGGCTGTGAACACCCCGAGCACCACGATCACCGCCAGCACGGCGGCCACCGGCCGGGGCACGCCCCACCCCTCCAGCGGC
>DATKCV010000090.1:0-35297 GCA_035513015.1 Gemmatimonadaceae bacterium | reverse complement strand
CAGAGCCGTGCGCGCGCCGCCGACGTGGAGGTACCCGGTCGGCGATGGAGCGAAGCGCAGTCGGGGCGCGGCTACGGCGGCGTGGGTCATCGAGGTCGCCAGAGGATGCAACACGGGTCCGCCGAAGATCGACGGACCCGCGAACGGAGAGGGGGGGATTCGAACCCCCGATAGGGCTTTAAACCCTATAACGGTTTAGCAAACCGCCGCCTTCAGCCACTCGGCCACCTCTCCCCGGGTCACGCGGCGTGTGACGCGCCGATGATCACGAAACAATGGTGATGCGCCGGCAGAGGAAAGCTAAACGTGGCCGGCAGAGCCGTCCAGCAGTTGGGAGACATGCGTTTCGGCGAGTTCGGCGAACACTGCATAGCTGCGCGGGCGTGATGTGCGCCACCTCGAGCTCGGTGGGAGAGCTACAGGCTCGACGAGCTGTCAAGGAAATTTCAAAAAAATTTGTAAAGTTCCGGCGCGTGAGCACGCAAATCGCTTTCTATAGCGGCCGGACCATGAAACCGCAAGGCTGAGGGGGGCGGTTCCAACGCGGAAGCGGGCTCTGCCAGCGGTGTTCTCGGAGAAAGGAGGGACCATGAAAGGGTGTTCGCTGAACCGGCCCATGATGGCGGCAGTGGTCGTGCTCGCCACGACAGCCTGCGCGACGTCGAACGGCACGAGGTCGTCGTCCTCGGTCACGTCGGAGGGCCGGCATTTCACGATGGAAGCGATCCGGGAGACCGGCGCGCGCACGGCGTGGGACGCGCTGCGACGGCTCCCGTCGGCGCTTCGGCTCGATGAGGACTCGTATGGAACGCCGGCCGGCATGAGCCAGCGCGGCCAGGGCAATCTCCGCTCGACGCGGTCGACACTCGTGGTCGTGGACGGTTTCCGGATTACCGACATCGGCATCCTACGCGACATCCGCGCCGACGAGATCCACAGCATGCGTGTGCTGTCGACGACGCACGCGACGACGCGTTATGGTCGGGACGGCTGGAACGGGGCGATCGTGATCGAAACGATCCCGGCCGTGATGTTCCGACGGCGGTAGGAGCGGAGCCGCGCTAGTGGAAGGAGCCTGCTGGCGGTTCGTACCGCCACGGGTCGTCGATGCGATCTGAACTCGGATGCCTGCGTCATCGTGCACCGGAGTGACGAAGGCGCGGAACGAAACAGCGGCTCCCGTGGTTGAAGCCGCTGCTCTCGTCCGTGAGTTCAGGCCTCAGAAGTACAGCCCGACCCGCACCGACAGGGGCGACGTGCCGAGCACGTGACCGCTGCTCTCCGTCGTGCCGCCTGGTCCCTCCGTCTTGCTGTTGACCATCACCAGCTGAAGGCCGTAGGCTGCGCCGAGGCTGAGGTGAGGTGTGATGAAGTACGACGCGCCGAGCTCGGCGAAGGGGCCCCAGCCGCGAGCCGTCGTCTCGGTCGTCGCGCCCGCGCCAGTGGTATTGCTCGAGCTCGCGCTGTTGATCAGCCCGCCGGCGGTGAGGGAGCCGACGACGTTCGAGGCCACGCCGCGATAGATCCGGTACCCGAGGCTGAGCCCGTAGGTGGATGCGCTCTGCTCGGCGTCCGAACCATCGACGTCCGAAGACATCGTGGCGAAGCTCACGTCGAAAGCGAGCGCGCGCACGGGCGAAAGGAGCCGGACCATGCCGACGCTCTGGAAGTCATCGCTGGCGGCGAACTCGGCGCCCCACTGGCCGCCGCGGAAAGGCGTGGCGGCCCGTGCCGAGGCGGCGGGCTGTGATGCAGCAGCGCGCTGCGTGGTCGCGGGACGCTGCTGGGCGATGAGCGTCGTGGGGAGCGCGAGGGCTGCCCCGAGGCCGAGAGCGCGTACGAGGATGGACGTGCGCATGGGGATGTCTCCGTGTCGAGTGATCCTGACGTCGCCGGCCAGCCGGCCGGCGCGCGGACCCGCCCCCCGGGTTGCGGCGAGGAGGGCCTCGCTGGAGGGGAGGACGACGCATCGCAAGGCAGGTCACGGCGACTGGCGCCGCCCGACATGAGAAACGGCGACCGGTTGCCGGTCGCCGTCATGCCTGCGTCGAGTGAGCGGAGGGCGAGGGATTCGAACCCCCAAGTCCTTTCGGACGGCGGTTTTCAAGACCGCTGCAATAGCCATTCTGCCAGCCCTCCCACGGTTCGAAAGATCGCGCGACCGCCGCCCGCTGGCAACGCCGGCGTGGAGCGCCCGGGGACGCGCGCACGTCCCGCGCCGATGTCACGGGCACCGGGAAACGCATTTCAGGTTCCCGATACCGTCTCCCACCAGGGTTGCTGCGCGCCCACGCGGAGCGGACTACATTGCCGGGGCCCGCTCATACCAATGAGGTATCGCGTCATGGAGCTCCGACATCTTCGCTATTTCGTCGCCGTCGCCGAGGAGCTCCACTTCGGCCGGGCCGCCACGCGGCTCCGCATCGCCCAGCCGCCGCTGAGCCGCCAGATCCGCGACCTCGAGCGCGAGATCGGCACATCGCTGTTCGAGCGCGTCGCGCGCGGCGTGGAGCTCACCGCGGCGGGGCACGCGTTTCTTCCCGAAGCACGTCTCACTCTCGCCCAGGCCGAGCGCGCCACGCGCACGGCTCAGCGCGCCGCACAGGGCGAGACGGGACGCCTCCGCGTCGGCTTCGTCGAGGCGGCGACCTATTCGGGTATCCTGCCCGACGTTCTCGGATTCTTCCGGCTGCACCTGCCCAACATCGGCCTCTCGCTGTTCGAGATGGACTCGCTCCAACAGGCGGATGCACTCCGCGACGGCAGGATAGACGTCGGCCTCCTGCATGCACCGCCGGGCGACGCGGACCGGTGGCTCCACGTCGAGCCGGTTTACGTCGATCCGATGGTCGCCGCCGTGTCGCATACCCACCGCCTGGCGAATCGCGCGCGGCCGTCGCTCGGCGACCTGGCATCGGAGCCGTTCGTCTTCTTTCCGCGCTCGGCCGCACCGGTACTGTACGATGAGATCATCGCCCGCTGCCGGTCCGCCGGGTTCAGCCCCCGGGTCGTCCAGGAAGCCGTCGGGTGGCAGACCATTGCCGGTCTCGTCGCGGCGGGCGTCGGAGTGGCGTTCGTCCCGCGATCGCTCGCGCGACACAAGCAGCCGATGGTCTCCTACCGGCCGGTGGGCAAGCTGTCGGTGAACCTGGAGATGTCCGCCGTCTGGAAGCGGGGCAGGCAGTCGCCGGTTCGCGAGCGGTTCGTCACCACCCTGCGGGCCGTCGGCCGGTCGCGGATCGGCGAGCGTTCAAGTGGCAACCGCAAGGCAGACCGCGGCAAGGCGTAATCCTCCTGCGTCTACGTCCCGCTCATCGGTGACGCCGGGCGGCCGTCGGGCCTGGCCATCGAACCGAGCCGTCGGCCCGGGCCGTCAGGCCGAGACGACGAGCTTCGGACGGTCGGCTACGTCGCCGACACCGGCCAGGTCGGTGACGCCGGCCGGCGCGGGCTCAT
Source organism: Gemmatimonadaceae bacterium (assembly GCA_035513015.1). GTDB lineage: Bacteria > Gemmatimonadota > Gemmatimonadetes > Gemmatimonadales > Gemmatimonadaceae > DATKCV01. The sequence goes on along the minus strand of DATKCV010000090.1, from coordinate 31,841 downwards.
CATCGACGCACGCGCTCTCGCAGATCGTCAGCCAGTCGGTGCGCACCCGATCCCATTCCTGAACCACCAGCCCGTGGCGCTCCAGAAGGCGGCGGATGTCCCGCGGCGCCCAGCCGGCGATCTCCTCGAGCACCGGTACCAGGACGGCCACGGCATCGTCGGCAATGACCGTGCGTCGCGCGATCTCGGTGATGTGGCGCGCCTGCGAGACGGCGATCGTGAGCCCGTCGCAGCGGTTCACGTGCAGCATCACGTGCAGGTCGGAGCTGCCATCGCCGACGTACACGACCCGGTCCCGTGACACGCCCAGTTCGGCCCGCAGCGCATCGACCGCCGCCACCTTGCCGTAACCCGCGGCGACGCGCTCGATCGACGCGATCTCGCCCGAGGCGTCGTCGTAGCCGAGCCGGGTGCCGACGATGTGACTCGGCGGGATGATTCCTTCGAGCGCCGCGTGGACGATCTCCTCCGGCGCCGCCGAGACCACGTAGAAGTCGAACCGGTAGCCGTCGATCCCGTGGTCGAGGAGGCTCGTCAGGAGCGCGATGTTGTTCTTCAGCCGGATCTCGCGCCCCACCGCGATGAGGTCCTGGCGCCGAACGCGGCGATACTCCGGATCGTGCCGGAGGAGATAGATCAGCTCCGCGCCTTCCTGCACGAGGTTGAGTCGCGACAGACCGGCCACCTTCGCGTCGAAGCCGGCGATTCCCAGCCGCTCGCTCAGCAGACGACCGGAGTCGTTGAAGCTCAGGGTCTGATCGAAGTCGCTCACCAGCAGGTAGTGCTTGGTCATCAAAACCTCTCTTCGTCTCTGCGCAACCGCGTTCATGTCCTCCGATATATAGGGGGCGCCGTGGGGACGGGTCCAAGACATCGTTGGTGGCGAACGATACCCGATGGGTATCGGCGCCTCTCAACGACCAGGCCGCTTGCGACGGGGCGCCGCCGCCCGACCACCGCTGCCTTGCCCGCCGCGGGAGCCCGGCCGTGGAGCTGCCTGGGAGGCCGATTCGGGAGCGGGTTCGGCGACCGCCCCGGCAGTCCGTTCGGCGGAGCGGCGCTCGGCGATCACCGCCGGCTGATCGGGTGGCACGGCGCCGGACTGGGTCACGACCCACGCCCCCATGAGCGTCGCGTGCCGCAGCAGCGTACTGTCATCGGTGCCGGCGAGGAGACCGGCCAGCAGTACGGCGAGGAAGGCATCGCCCGCTCCGACGGTGTCCCGCACCTCGACCTCGAACCCCGGCTGCTCGGTCCACCGGCCGTCATGCCACAGCACCGCTCCGTCGCGCCCGCGCGTGACACAGACGATCGTGCAGGCGAACGCGCGGGCCAACGCCGCGGTGGCCTCGCGCATGTCCGGTCCCAGGTCGAACCAGGTGGCGAGCCGCCGGAGCTCATCGTCGTTGAGCTTCACGATGTCGGCGCGCTGGAGCGACCGCCGGATGATCTCGCGGTCGTCGTAAGGCGGGCGCAGGTTGGCATCGAACACCATGAGCCCCTTCGCGTCCCAGAGCCGCTCGATAGTCGCGCGCGTGACCGTGTTGCGCTGCGCCAGACTGCCGAAGACGATCGCCCGCGCTGCGGCGGCACGGGCCAGCAACGCGTCGGTCGGCTCGATGGCGTCCCACGCGGAAGGCTCCACGATCTCGAATTCGGCGTTGCCGGAATCGTCCACGGTCACCCTTACGAACCCGGTCGGCAAGGCCGGGTCCGTCTGCACGAGATCGACTCCGACCCCGTATCGCGCCGCGCGGCGCAGCACCTCCTCGCCGAGCGCGTCGGCTCCGACGCGGCTCACCAGCGTCGCCGGCACGCCGGCGGCGCGCAGGTGGCAGGCGACGTTGAACGGTGCGCCGCCGAGGAACAGTCCCGCGGGGAGAGCGTCCCAGAGCACTTCGCCGACACACAGAATGTCCTGGATCGGCGGGCCGTGCAGGCCCCGGCTGGATGAGCCGCGTGGACGAGCAGCGTGCCCGTTCAGCACCGGACCTCCCGCGAGCGGCGGCTGCGTGGCGGCGTGATGGGAACTGACCGCAGGAGCGCCTTGCCGACTCAGGCGACCGGCTGGAGCGAAGCGAGCGCTCGCTCGAGCCTCGTTCGCACCTCTGTGGCCAACGGACGTATGGCGTCGTTGCCGGTGAGCGCCAGCGCCTCGACCGGGTCCATGGCCGCCACGACGCTCCTGTTCGGCTCGTCCGCCGCGTAGACGATGACGTTGCAGGGAAGCAGGAGTCCGATGTCGCGCTCTGCACTCAGCGCCTGGTGGGCCAGCGGCGGGTTGCAGGCACCGAGGATCACGTAGGGCCGGAATTCCACGCCGAGCTTCTTCTGAAGTGTCGCCTTCACGTCGATCTCGGTCAGCACGCCGAATCCCTCGCCGGCGAGTGCCTCGCGCGTACGCTCGACCGCCTTCTCGTATGGAAGTGCCACGGTCGTGGAAATGCCGTACCGGGTCGTCTGCTCGATCATGAAACGTTCTCCTGAAATCGAATAGTGGGGTCACCGGTAACTATGGCCGGGCCCTCGTGCGGTAGCAAGCAGGCGCCCTGTCGGCGCGGCCCTTCACTCGAAGCGTGGTCGTCGGATCGACCGGTGCTGCCTCGGCCCAGCGATCGTGTGCTATCTTGACAGGAGTATCGATCTCGCCGGCGCGCCGGCCGACTGCTGGCGCTTCTTCGCGCGCTCCACCGGCCGAGAACGCCATCAACCGCCTCGACACCATGCCACTCTCCCGCCGCGCCCTGCTTCGCAACGCCGCCCTGAGCGCGGTCGCGCTCGCGGTGCCCTCCTCGCTGGCCGCGTGCACGGGCAGCGAGGCATCGCTCGACTCGCGCGACGAGCCGTCATCCCGGGATCCGGTGTCGGACCCAGACCGCGATCGACTGCTGGCCTGGACGGCCGTCCTGCGCCGGGAACAGCTCGTCGAGGGTGGCGTTCCTCTTGGCCGCGCCGCCGCGCGTGTGGGAGAGCTCGCCGCCGGGACGCCGTACGAGGCATTCACGCTCGAGGCCTATCTGCGTGAGGGCGGAAGCCCCTCGCGCACCGAGCCGTTGACTTTGTCGCTGACCCGGTTCGACTGCGTCTCGCTCGTCGAAGCGTGTCTGGCCGTCGCCCGCGTCGCCAATGCCGATGCCACGCCCACCTGGGAGCGGTTCGGGGCGGAGATGGAGCGAATGCGCTATCGCGGCGGTGTTCGGAGAGCCTACGACTCACGCCTGCACTACTTCAGCGAATGGATCGCCGACGGTGCCAGCCGAGGCTTGCTGCGCGACCTCGGGGCCGACCTGGGCGGCGAAGCGGACAGGCGCCCTCTCCGCTTCATGGGCGAGCACCCGGACAGCTATCCGGCGCTCGCGGATCCCGAGGTGCTGGAGGAAATCCGCGCGATGGAGCGCCGTCTCGACGACTCGCCGCGCATGGTCGTTCCGACCGCGCGGATCCCGCTCGTCTCCGGCCAGATCGAGTCGGGGGACATCCTCGCGTTCGCGACCTCGATCCCGGGGCTCGATGTGACGCATTCGGCGTTCGCGTATCGTGGTGAGGACGCGGTGCTCCGGGTGTTGCACGCCCCACTGTCAGGTGGGGTCGTCGAAGTGACGGGCGCGACCCTGCCGGAGTACGTCGCGGGGATTCGGAGCGCGACCGGGATTCTCGTTGCGAGGCCGATGCCCGACTGATGGCGCTTGCCCCGACTAGGCAGCCATCGTGGGACAGCGGTTCGCCGGGGCGCCCAGGACTTCTCGAGGCAGCCCGCACCCGCCGGTCAGGGTGGGGGCAGCGCGGCCGGAGCAGGCGAGTCCCCTCCAGGCAACGGCAGCGGCCGCTGCTGCTGCATCGGCGCGAAGATCGACTCGAGCCGCGTCGCCCGCGCGAGCTGTTCGGTCGTGTCCATGACCTGTTCCGCGAGCTCGATGTCGCCGCGACGATTGAGACCCTCGGCGAGCAGGCCGCCGGTCACCACGTAGAGAAACGGAATGCCGACACTGGCCCGGTCCACCCAGTCGCCGCGGCGGATGATCGAGTGATGGGCCTCGAAGACGTCGCGCCACAGTACCCGCGTGCGCTCGACGTCCATCCATCCCTCGCCCTGGAGGAGCAGCGTGTCCACGCCCGGCGAGGGCACCTCGGGGAGCAGCTTGCGGGCGAGCCCCTGCGTCATCAGGTAGGGCCAGAATCCCAGCTCGGCGCCGTACTGTCCCGAGGTGCGGCTGAAGTACACCGGGCGTTCCGGGTACGAGTCGCGGATCATCTGGAGGACGAGCAGGTCGGCGCGAGTCAGGAGCCGCGGGTTGATCGTCGCGCGGATGCTTCCCTGCTCGAACACGCTCGTCTGGGTGATCTGCTGGTAGAGCGGGACCGCGTCGGCCTCGCTGAAGGTGAGCCGGAGCGGGGGGCCGGACGGTTTGGTCCACTCCCGGTCGCGGTAGATGGCCGGCCCCGCCTCGGCGTCATACTCGTACACCGGGCGGCGGATGATCTGTCGTGTGTACCAGTCGGTGTTGAGCAGGGACGTGTTGGCGACGATCACGTCGCGGCGGATTCCCTCCACTTCCTGGGCATACCAGAGCGGGAAGGTGTCGTTGTCGCCGACGGTGACCAGGATGCCATACGGCTCGACCGAGTTGAGCAGGTCGTGGGCGAAGTCTCGCGTGAACGTCTCGCCGGCGCGTGAAGCGGCGCGCCAGTTCGTGAACAGCGGGATGATGGCGATGAGGAGGATCGGAGCGGCGAGCGCCCAGCTGCGCGGGCGCGGCTGCTCGACGGTCTCGCGGCCGAGGCGCACTTCGTCGGCGCCGATCACTGCCGCCAGGGACTCCCAGATGAACACGAGTCCCAGCGCCGCCCAGACGCTCCACGAGGAGAAGCTGAAGAGATAGAAGTAGTCCCGATCGCGGACCTCGCGATCCACCATTTGCCCCAGCTCGGGGGCCTGCGAGTGCCCGTACTTGAAGTTCAGGTAATAGATCAGAAGCAGTGTGACCGAGAACATGAACGTCCCGAAGTACCAGAAACTTCGTCGGTCGCGTTTCCAGTGCACCCAGCCACCGAACAGGCCGAGCACGAGAAACACCACCGCCAGCAGTCTCTGGATTCTCGGGTGCTCGTCGTGAACGTCCCTCAGCCACTGCCAGCGGAAATACATCCACCACATCCCGAGCTGCGCCACGAAAGGCGCCTGTCGGTCGAGGAGCGAGGGCTTTCCGTATTGCCCGCGGTTGAAGTTGTACTCGAACCGTTCCATCGTGAGTCGGTCGAACGTGCACCCCGCTGTCAGCTCGGTGACGCACGCCGTGGGCTCGCCCTCGTTGATCGCCGGGAAGTGGGCGGCGCGGATCGGCTGGGTGAGGAACGGCGTCATCCCGAGGAGCAGGACGCCGGCCATTGCGCCGAGCAGCTTCGGGCGGAGGAGAGTCTGCGGACGGCGGGCCAGGATGGCCGCCGCCACCGCCGGACCGGCGAGAAATCCCGCCATGTGGTTCGAGTATCCCAGGCCGAGCAGAAAGGCCACCAGCACGAGCGTCCGGTCGGCCTTCGGACCATCGGGATCGTCCGACCAGCGGATCATCAGCCAGCAGATCACCGCCAGTCCGACGAGGCTGACGGTGTAAACCTTCTCGTTGACCACCGACTGGTTCCACACGGTGAACGCCGTGGCGCCGATGAGGACGGCGACCGCGCCGCCGACGATCCGCATCCAGCGGTGCGTGAGCCAGGAAACGAGCACGCGCTCGGTGATCAGGAACCACATGCCGGCCGAAACGGCACTGCTCAGCGCGGCGAGGATGTTGACCCGCATCGCCACGTCGGAGGCGACTGGCAGGATCGAGAAGACGCGGCCGATGAGGACGAAGAACGGATTGCCCGGCGGGTGGGGGATGCCAAGCACGTACGCGGCCGCGATGTATTCGCTCGTGTCCCACATTGCCGTCGACGGGGCGAGCGTCAGCAGGTAGAGCAGGAACACTACCGCGGCCGCAAGTGCGGCCGCCACGTACGAAGGCCGATAGTCGAGCTCGTAGCTGGAGGCGGAAGCCATGGGGCTGGTCGGGTGGCTACAACGAACGCCCCGCCGGGAGCGGGGACGAAGCCGTTAAGATGATCGAGCGGCTGATCGCGCGGAAGTCATGGTGGCCGTCGGCTTTACTCCCGCTGGGGGGCGGGGTTCCGGAGGTGCTCAGTGCCGGAAGAGCCTCATCCCCGTCATCACCATGGTCAACCCGTGTTCATCGGCGGCGGCGATGACCTCCGCATCCCGGACCGAGCCGCCGGGCTGGATGACAGCGCGAATTCCAGCTTCGGCCGCGTGGTCCACCGAATCGCGGAAGGGGAAGAAGGCGTCGGACCCGAGCGCCGCGCCCTGCGTACCGTGTCCCGCCATGCGAGCCTTGTGGACGGCCAGGAACGCCGCATCGACACGCGACATCTGTCCGGCTCCGATTCCGATGGTCGCTCCCTCCCGGGCGAGCACGATCGCGTTGGACTTCACGCTGGCCACGGCGCGCCAGGCGAAGAGCAGATCGGCGCGCTCCTCCGCCGTAGGCTGGCGCTTCGTGGCGACGACCCATCCGGCATCACCGATCGCCGCCGGGGTGCGCTCCTGCACCAGCAGCCCCCCTCGAACCCGCTTGTAGTCGAGCGATGACCGTGCCCAGGCCGCCCGGCCGGCGAGGACGCGCAGGTTCTTCTTGCGACCGAGGATCTCCAGTGCACCGCCGGTGAACTCCGGCGCTACGATGCACTCCAGGAACAGGCTCGACAGCGCCTCGGCGGCGGCCTCGTCGACGGGAATCGTGAACGATACCGCGCCGCCGAACGCGGAGACCGGATCGCAGGCCAGGGCCTTCCGGTAGGAGTCGAGCGCATAGGTGCCCGTGGCCAGCCCGCAGGGCGTGGTGTGCTTGATGATCGCGCAGGCCGGCTGGTCGCCGAACGGATCGGTGGCCAGCAGCGCACCCTCGAGGTCGAGGAGATTGTTGAACGAGAGCTCCTTTCCTCCGTGCTGGTGCAGCCCGGCCAGCCCGGCGCCGGGATGCTCGACGTAGAACGCGGCGGACTGGGCGGGATTCTCCCCATAGCGAAGCGACTGCGCGCGCTCGAGCGAGATCGTCACGTGTGTCGGGAATCGCTCGCCGCGCTGCTCGGCGAACCAGGCGGCGATCGCGGCGTCGTAGGCGGCTGTGTGGGCGAAGGCCTTTCCGGCAAGGAGCCGCCGCAGGTCGAGATCGTCGTCGTCGGCTCGCAATGTCTCGAGTACGCGGCCGTAGTCGTTCGGATCGACGACCACGGTCACCGCGGCGAAATTCTTGGCGGCCGAGCGGAGCATCGAAGGACCACCGATGTCGATCTGCTCGATCACGTCCTCGGGAGGGACATCGCGCCGAGCCGCCGTCTCGCGGAACGGGTAGAGGTTCACGGCCACGAGGTCGATCGGCGCGATTCGGTGCTCGGCCAGCGCCTGCATGTGTTCGTCGAGATCACGTCGAGCGAGGAGCGCGCCGTGTACCGCCGGATGAAGCGTCTTCACCCGCCCGTGCATCATCTCCGGAAATCCCGTCACGGCGCTGACGTCGTGGACCTCGATCCCGGCGTCGCGCAGGGAGCGGGCGGTGCCGCCGGTGGAGATGAGCTCCCACCCGAGGGCCGAGAGGCCGCGGGCGAAATCGACGATGCCGGACTTGTCGGACACGGAGAGGAGAGCGCGACGCATGTCTTTGGGCGAGTCAGCGGTGGGAAGCGGAGCGCAGGGCGTGCGCGATGTTCGAACCGAGCGTCTGGTCGGCGCGCCCGGCGAGGACGAAGGAGGCGCCGTCATCGAGCGTCGCCGCGCCGCGCACGCGGCCTTCGGCGCCGAGTGCGATCGTGCCGGCGGCGACGCCCTCGATGACGCGCGGGAACAGCGCGTGCTCGACGCGCAGCACCCGCGCGGCCAGCCGCTCGGGCGTGTCGTCCTCGAGCACCGGCACCGGCCATTGCGCGGCGATCGGTCCGCGATCGTACTGCTCGTCGACGAAATGAACGGTCACGCCGCTCACGCGTACGCCAGCGTCGAGGACGGCGCGGTGGATGCGGATTCCGTACATCCCCGGGCCGCCGAACGCCGGGAGGAGAGCTGGATGCACGTTGAGGATTCGCCCGCGGAAGCGCGCGACGATCGGCGCCGGGACGAGCCTGAGGTAGCCGGCGAGAACGACGAGCTGCGCGCCCGCCTCATCCAGTCGCTGGCCGAGGGCGAGCCCGTCGGCGGGATCGTCCAGCACGTACGTGGGAATCCCGCGCTCACGGGCACGATGGAGCGCGCGTGCCGCGGGCCGGTCGGCGATCACGGCGGCGATGTCGGCGTGCCGCCCTTCGCCGAGCGCGTCGAGGTGGGCGAGCAGCGCGCCGAGATTGGAGCCACTACCGGAGGCGAGGACGGCGATCCGCGTTCGCATGGCGCGGATTCTACGCCCGATCAGCGGCGCCAGTAAGACCCGAGCAGATGGTCCACCGCGGCGGAGAGTGATGTGAGCACTCTGGCCTCGTGCTCGGCGCGCGCGCGCTCCTCCACCGGTGTCGACGAGCCCTGGATCAGGATCCCACGGCCGCCGAGCGCGTGGGCGGGCGCGACATCGCGCCAGCGGTCGCCGACGAACGCCGAATGCGCGGCGTCGAGGTCGAGGTCGTCGGCCGCGCGCCGGTAGAGCAGCGTTCCCGGCTTGCGGCAGTCGCAGGGGCCGGTAATCTGCGGATGGTGCGGACAGAGATAGCTCGCATCGATCCGCGCGGCATGCCGGGCGAGCAGCTCGTCGATGCGGGCGCGGACGAGCTCGTACGCGTCGAGGTCGAAGAAGCCGCGCGCGATGCCCGACTGGTTGGTGACGACCACCACCGGGATCCCGGCCGCGTTGAGCCGGGCGATCGCCGCCGCCGCGCCGGGAAGCAGGACGACGTCGTCAGCCCGCCGGATGTGGTGTACATCGGCGATGATCGTCCCATCGCGGTCGAGGAACGCCGCTGGCCGGATCGGGCTCATCGGCCGCTCAGCGCCCGCGCCACCGCGTGGGCGAATGCGTCGTCATCGGCCGGCGGCAGGCCGCGCAGATCGAGCAGCAAACGCCCGTCGGCGATCCGCCCGAGTACCGCGGGATCGCCGGCGCGCAGGCGCTGCTCGAGCACGACGGGGTCGCCCTCGGGCGCCAGCGCGATCGAAGGGAGCACCGCCGTCGGGAATGCGCCGCCACCGACCGACGCCTGCGTCTCGACCAGCGCGACGGTCACGCCGGAGGCGCCGAGGTCGGCGCGCAGGCGTTCGCCGCGCGAGCGGAGCTCGGCCGGCGTCGTCGTCAGCATCGCCAGCGCGGGGATCTCGCGCACCGCGCGGGCCGGGTCGCGGTACAGGGCAAGCGTCGCCTCGAGGGCCGAGAGCGTGAGCTTATCCACGCGCAGCGCGCGGGCCAGCGGATTGTCGCGAAGCCGCCGGATCACATCGGCGCGCCCGATGACGATCCCTGCCTGCGGCCCGCCGAGCAGCTTGTCGCCGCTCATTGTCACCAGTGTCGCACCGGCGCGGAGCGCCTCGGCGGCGGTCGGTTCACCGCGAAGTCCCCACGCGTCGAGCGACAACAGCAGCCCGCTGCCGAGGTCGTGCAGAATCGGCACGCCGATCTCGGCGGCGAGCGGCGCGAGCTCTTCCACGCCCACGTCGGCGACGAAGCCGGCCAGAGCGAAGTTGCTGCGGTGCACCTTCACGAGGACGCCGGTGCGCTCGCTGGCCGCGCGCCGGTAGTCGTCGAGGTGCGTGCGGTTCGTCGTTCCGACCTCGACGAGCGTGGCGCCGCTCTTGTCCATGATGTCGGGAATGCGGAAGCTGCCGCCGATCTCGATCAGCTCACCGCGCGAGACAATCGCCTCCCGTCCCTCGGCGAGCGCGTCGAGGGCGAGGACGAGCGCCGCCGCACCGTTGTTGACCACGATCGCGTCTTCGGCTCCGGTGAGCTCGCGGAGGAGCGCGACGCAGTGCACGTAGCGGGAGCCGCGGCGGCCCTGCTCCAGATCGTATTCGAGATTGGTGAAGCCGGCGGCGGCGCGGCGGATGGCCTCGATCGCCGCCGCGGCGAGAGGTGCGCGGCCGAGGTTGGTGTGCAGGACGACGCCGGTGGCGTTCAGTACGGGCCGAAGCGAGGGCTGCTCGAGTCGCGCGAGCTCGGCCTCGATGATGCGTGCCCACTCGTCGTCGGCGGCGGGATGGCTGGCCGGATCCCGACGCGCGGCGTCGACGGCGGCTCGCACGGCGTCCGCCACCAACGCGCGCGGCGCGCGGGCGAGGAGAGGTCGCAGGGCCTCGCTGTCGAGGAGCGTGCCGACGCTCGGAAGCGCACGTCGCCGGTCGCTGGTCGTCACCGCGATCCCGCCGGTGGCGGTGGTGGAGGCTGCGCCGTCGGAGGCTGCGCTGCCGGCGGCTCGGCCGCGGGCGGCGCGCGGGGAGTGCGGAAGGTCCGCTCCGATGTGCGCGCGAAGCCGGCCAGGTTGCGAATGTCGATCGCTCGCAGCCGGTACTGCGTGTCGGGTGATAGGGGACCGGCGAGACGCACGACGATCTCGGTCGCGGGAATCGGACGGCCGAAGGGCAGCGTGTCCCGGGCATCTGCCGCCGGTCGTGCTCCAGGTGCACCGGGCGGCTGTGCTCCGGGCGGACCCGGCGGCGTGACGGGAACGGCCGGCGGTGCAGTGTCGCGCCGGGCACGCTCGCGCTCTTCCCAGTCGCGCGCGCGCATCGCCTCGGCGATCGGCACGGGCACCGAGTCCGGATCGAGAAGGACGAACTGCGCTGGCCCGATCTCCTGACCGACATCGATCGCGCGGTCGAAGGTCGCACGTAGTGTAATGGTGTCGCGGACTGCGGTGCCGGTGATTCCCGGCCCCACGCTGTCCCGTACGAACGCATAGACATCGACCGTAGCCGTGTCGGTCAGCGATACCTGCACGCTGTCCCACGGTTCGCGCGGGTCGAGCATGCGGTTCTGGTTGGGATCCGCGTAGGCGCGGACCGTGTAGATCCCCGGCCACAGGTGGGCGAGCACGAAACGGCCGCTCGAATCGGCGCGGGCGACGTAGAGAGTGCTGTCGGGGCGGGAGATTACCTCGACCATCGCGTTGGCTATTGCGCGCGCGGCGACCCAATCGAAGGCGACGCCGGTCAGCCGTGTGTCGGGAATGATCGACCCGGTGGAGAAGACGACCGTCGCGCCCTCGGGAAGCGAGTTGCCGCGCAGGTCGCGCAGGCCGGCCAGCAGCGTCACCGTGTAGACGGTGTTCGGCCGCCACTGCGTCCGGCGCGGGCGCACGGCGAGCGTGCGGCGGCGCCAGTCCACATCGGGTTCGCCATGCCAGGGCGAGATGAGGAAGAGGCGGGCGAGCGACGGCCCACCCGAGCGCTCGTCCACTACCTCGTCGAAGTTGAACAGCACCCTGTCGGGTCGCACGTTGATCGAGCCGCTGTCGGGCGTCGTTCCGATCAGCCGCGGCGGTTCGTTGTCGACGGGCCCGCCGGGCGGCGGCCCGGGCGAGGCGCACGCCGCCGCCAGCGCCAGGACGACCGCCGCGCCCGTCAGCTGCCGCACAGCGACCGCACCTTGTCGGAGAGCTGCTCGCGACGCGTGCTCCATTCGCGGAGCCGCTGTCGTTCGCCCTCTACGACGCTGGCCGGTGCGCGGGCGACGAACTTCTCGTTCCCCAGTCGCTGTGCCAGCCCGGCGATGCGCTGCTCGAGATCCTGGAGCTCGCCGCGCAGCTTGCCGCACTCCTTCGCAACGTCCACCATGCCGGCCAGCGGCACGACCACCTCCGTGCCGCCGGCGAGCACCGCGTGTGCGGCGGCGCCGGAGGGTGGCTCACCGGCGATCGTCACCGTCGCCCGGCCGAGCCGCTCGATGATCGCTGTCTCGGACTCGAGCACCTCGCGCGCGCGCCCGTCGTCGCGGGGCGGCACGAGCACGGCCTCGACCACCTTGCCTGGCGGGACGGCGGCGTCGGCGCGGATCTGTCGTACCGCGACGACCGCATCACGGACGAGGTCGAACTCCCCGGCGCCGGGGGGCGAGGCGCGGCGCACCGGCCACGATGCCCGCGCCAGCAGCTCGTCCGGCGCGCGATCGGCCAGCGGGAGGCTTTGCCAGAGCGCTTCGGTGATGAACGGGACGATGGGGTGCAGCAGGCGGAGCGCGCGGTCGAACGCGTGCACGAGCACGGCGCGGGCGACCTCGCCGTCCTCTCCGCCAGCGGCGAGGCGGCCCTTGATCGCCTCGACGTACCAGTCGGCGAGCTCGTTCCACACGAACCGGCGCGCCGACTCCGCGTACTCGCTGAGCCTCAATCCGGCGCGGCGGTCGGTCTCGGGCCACGACGGACGTCCGTCGCCATCGCGCTTCGTGGGACGCGCGGGGCCGAGCGCCTCGTCGGCCTCGCCGACGGCGACGTCGAGGCGGTGGAGAATCCACCGGTCGGCGCGCGCCAGCCGCGCCGGGTCGATGTCGCCGAGCGGGCGCACGCGCACTGTTCCTGTGTTGGCGAGCAGAAACCGGCCGATGTTCCAGAGCTTGGTGGCGAAGTTGCGACCGGGCGCGAACGTGGACTCGAGATCCTCGGGGTCGAGGATGACATCGGTCCCCATCCCCAGTCCGGCGACGACGGTCCAGCGGAGGGCATCGGCGCCGTACTTCCGCACGACATCCATCGGGTCGATCCCGTTTCCGAGCGACTTCGACATCCTCCGATGCTGCGCGTCGCGCACCACGCCGTGCAGGTAGATGGTGTGGAACGGCGCCTCGCCCATGAACTCGTAGCCCGCCATCACCATCCGCGCGATCCAGAAGAAGAGGATGTCGGGTGCGCTTACGAGGACGTCGGTGGGGTAGAAGGCACGCAGGTCCGGCGAATCGCGGTCCGGCCAACCGAGGGTGGAGAACGGGAACAGCCACGACGAGAACCAGGTGTCGAGTACGTCCTCGTCCTGGCGCACCGCGCCGCCGCAGGTCGGGCAGCGCTCGACGTCGGTGCGGCTGACGATCGGCTCCCCGCCGCATCGGTCGCAGTACCAGACGGGGATCCGGTGCCCCCACCAGAGCTGACGGGAGATGTTCCAATCGCGGATGTTCTCCATCCAGTGCACGTAGACGCCCTCCCACCGCTCGGGCAGGATGCGAATGCGACCCGTGCGCACGGCGTCGAGGGCCGGTGCGGCGAGCGGCGCCATGCGGACGAACCACTGATCGGAGAGCCGTGGCTCGACGACGGTGTCGCACCGGTAGCAGCGCCTTATGGCGTGCTGGTGCTGCTCGACCTTCACCAAGCGCCCTTCGTCGCCGAGCATCTCGACGATACGCGTCCGGGCCTCGAAGCGATCGAGACCGCGCAGGGCGGCCGGGACTCGCCCTTCTGCTTCGGCGACCTCCTCCATCTCGCCGGTCGGCGTGATCACGACCGGCGAGGGCAGCGCGTGGCGGAGCCCCACCTCGAAGTCGTTGGCGTCGTGAGCCGGCGTGATCTTCACGGCACCGGAGCCGAACGCCGGATCGGTGTACTCGTCGGCTATTACCGGGATCTCGACGCCGGCGATCGGCAGCCGGACGCGACGGCCGATCAGGTCCTGGTAGCGCTCGTCGTCCGGGTGCACGGCGACCGCCACGTCACCGAGCATCGTCTCGGGGCGGGTGGTGGCGACGGTGATCGCGCGCGACGGATCGTCGGCCAGCGGATACGAGATGTGGGTCAGCGTTCCGGTCGTGTCCGAGAACTCCGCCTCCTCATCGCTGAGCGATGTGAGGCAGCGCGGGCACCAGTGGATGACGCGGTGGCCGCGGTAGATCAGATCCTTCTCGTGAAGGTGCACGAACGCCTCGCGCACGGCGCGCGAGAGCTCGGGCGAGAGAGTATAAGCGGTGCGGGTCCAGTCGCACGAGGCGCCGATCGACTCGAGCTGACGGAGGATCGTGCCGCCGGTCTCCTCGACGAACGCGGCCGTCCGCTCGACGAACGCCTCGCGTCCGAGATCGAAGCGGGTCTTCCCATCGTCGCGGGCGAGCTGGCGCTCGATGACGTTCTGCGTCGCGATGCCGGCGTGGTCGGTGCCAGGAACCCAGAGGGCCTCGTCCCCGGCCATCCGCCGCCAGCGGATGATGACGTCCTGCACGGTGTTGTTCAGCCCGTGCCCCATGTGCAGGACGGCGGTGACGTTCGGCGGCGGGATCACGATCGTGAACGGATCGCGGTCGCCGCCCTCCCGGGTGGTGTGGGCGGGATCGGCGCCGAAGACACCGGCATCGCGCCAGCGCTCGTAGAGATCGGGTTCCGCGGCGCCGGGCGAATACTGCGAGGGGAGGTCGGGAGTCGCCTCGGGTGGCATACTGCGTCGTGGTGGAGGGTGTTCCCTCAAGGTAACACGTCCACCATCGCCGAGCTTCGACCCCTCAGTCGGCCCTCGTCTCGGGGTCGATCCGCTCGGCTTTCTGGACGTGATCCGCCTTCGGCACGCCCGTCGGGGCCGTGGGGGAGCCGCCGGTGCGGTCGCCGCGTGCGGCGCGCTTGGTTTTCCGGCGCCGTTGTTCGGCCACGGGCTCGGCGTCGGCGGCGTTGCGGACCGCTTCCTGCTCGCTCAGCCAGCGATCCTCGAGGGGCACGCGCGGATCGGCGTGGCGATCGGGCTCCGCGGATGTACCCTGGCGACGGCGGCCGGTCCCGATCTGCTGTCCTTCCCAGTGCCCCTCGCTGAAGGCGGGGTCGCTCTCCTCGGCGCGGCGGACGTTCTCGTCGAGCAGCTGCTCCTCCTCGCCGACGAGGAGCCGATTGACGACGGTGTCCACTCCCGGAGTGCCGCCGGCGACGGTCACGGCGTGCTCGGCTTCGTCCTCGGTCTGAACCCACCCGGCGAGCTCGATGACGCCGGGTGAAATCGCGCCGATGTCGATGGCCCGCTCGCCGAGCATCGGGTCGTTGCGGAACGCCTCGAGGACGCGCTCCTCGAGCTCCGCCTCCCCGTCGTCCTCATCCTCTTCGTCATCCAGCTCGTCGTCGAACTGTTCCTCCTCCTCCTCGAACCGGCGGCGCACGGACGACGCGATCCTGCCGCCGCGGCGGCGAACGCGTTCGGTGATCCCGGCGAGGCCGCCGACACGTTGCGCAAGCACGACGCCGACCACGAATCCGGCCAGGGCGCCGGCGGCGACGGAGAAGATGGTGGTGCCCAGCGAGTCCTCGTCCCGATAGCGGAAGCTCATACAGGAAACCCGTGGCGGAGGTAGTTGCAGAACGATAACTTACCGCGAGGCGCAAGGCGAGCTTGGGTGCAAGTTCAAGGCCAGCAACGTGGTGCCGGCACACTGGTCACCAGCATCCCGAATCCCGCGGTCGCCTCCCGTCCGGTCCGATTCCCCTCGCCCGCGCGCAAGATGCCCCAGAGCCCCGATGATCCGCCCCTGACCGACGAGCGCACGCTCGAGCCGCGGCGGCTCGCGGAGCCTCCGCCGGTCGATCCCGCTTCCGAACGGACGACGGTCCGGAGCGTGATCTTCTGGTCGCTGGTTGCAGTCGTGCTGCTCGCCGGACTCGCGCTCTTCTTCCTGTACGCGGACTCCGTCCTGCCCGTGCTGCGCACCGACCGCTGACCGCCCGAGTGTTCCACCACATGATCGATCGCAGCTCCACAATCGTGACGCTCACGCTGCCGGACGGATCGGTGCGCGAGGTCGAACACGGCACGCCAGCGCGTGACGTCGTGGCTTCCATCGGCGCCGGTCTCCTGCGCGCGGCAATCGCCGTGGAGATCGACGGCGAGGTGCAGGACCTCATGACCCCGATTCGCGCCGGCGGGCAGTTCCGCGTAATAACCGAGAAGTCGCCCGACGGGGCGGCTGCCGGGCGGACGGGTGCGGCCACCGATCCGCGCGCGCTCGCCGTGCTGCGACATTCCGCCGCCCACGTGCTGGCGACGGCCGTGCGCCGGCTGCGCCCGGACGCCAGGATCGGCTTCGGGCCGGCGATCGACGACGGGTTCTACTACGACTTCGAGGTGGAGCGCCCGTTCACGCCCGACGACCTCCAGGCGTTCGAGGCCGAGATGCGGAAAGTCGCCGGCGAGAGGCTCCCGTTCGTGCGCGACGAGGTAAACCGCGAGGAGGCACGGCGGCGGTTCGCCGATGATCCGCTGAAGCTGGAGCGACTCTCCGAGCTCGGCGAGGACGAGGTCATCTCGACCTATCAGGACGGACCGTTCATCGATCTCTGCCGCGGCCCGCACGTCCCCGACACGTCGTACGTGAAGCACTTCAAGCTCCTCAACACCGCGGGCGCGTACTGGCGTGGAGACGAGCGCCGCCAGATGCTCCAGCGCATCTACGGCACGGCATGGTTCCGGAAGGAGGACCTGGAGACGCACCTCTTCCGGCTCGAGGAGGCGAAGCGGCGCGACCACCGCGTGCTCGGGCAGGCGCTGGACCTCTTCTCGACCGATCCGCGTGTGGGGTCGGGGCTCATCCTCTGGCACCCCAGGGGAGCCATCGTCCGCAACGAGATCGAGACGTTCGAGCGCGATCTCATCCGGCGGCACGGATACGACCTCGTCTACACACCGCACATCGCCAGCGAGCGGCTGTTCGAGATCTCCGGGCACCTGGAGAACTTCCGCGAGAACATGTTCGGGGCGATGGAGGTGGAGGGCGCGATGTACCGGCCCAAGCCGATGAACTGTCCCGGACACATCCTGATCTACGAGTCCAAGGTCCGCTCGTACCGTGACCTGCCGATCCGCTACGCCGAGTTCGGGACGGTATATCGGTACGAGCGGAGCGGCGTGCTCCACGGCATGCTGCGCGTGCGCGGGTTCACGCAGGACGACGCGCACGTGTTCTGCACGCCCGAGCAGGTGCCCGGGGAGATCGCGCGCCTGCTCGACCTGGTGGACGAGATGCTGCGGGCGTTCGGCTATCCCTACACGATCGAGCTCTCCACGCGACCCGAGAACGCGATGGGGACGCCGGCACAGTGGGAGGAGGCGCAGGAAACGCTGGCGCTGGTGCTGCGCGAGCGGGGGCAGGCGTTCGCCATCGATGAGGGCGGCGGCGCGTTCTACGGGCCCAAGCTCGACTTCAAGCTCATCGACGCGATCGGGCGCAAGTGGCAGGGGCCGACGGTGCAGCTCGACTTCAATCTGCCGGATCGGTTCGCCCTCGAGTACGTCGGCTCGGACAACCAGCCGCACCGTCCGGTGATGCTGCACCGCGTGCTGGTCGGATCGATGGAACGCTTCGTCGGAGGCCTGATCGAGCACTATGCCGGGGCCTTCCCGCTGTGGCTGGCTCCGGAGCAGGTGCGGGTCCTCCCGATCTCCGAGGACGTGCGCGAGTACGCGGCCGATGTGACGAAGCGGCTGGCTGCCCGCGGTGTCCGGGCGCATCTGGACGACCGGTCCGAGACGCTCAAGTACCGGGTGCGGGAGGGTGCAGTGATGAAGGTGCCCTACCTCGTCGTTGTCGGAAAGCGGGAGGCCGAGTCGGATGCCGTGGCGGTTCGTGTGCGCGGGGCGGCCGAGAAGGCTCCCCCGGAGGTGATGCCGGTCGCCGAGTTCCTGGCGCGGCTCGAGGATCAGTTGGCGACGCGGGCGCTGGAGCCGCGGCCGCCGGAGGGGAACGGCTGATGCGCCGGTCCGAAGCACCCTCATCCAGGTTCCTGCGGGTTTTCTGGAGCTCGTCGGCTGCGTCGCAAGATCCATGAAAAGAAAGTCAACCGCAGAGGACGCAGGGGACGCGGAGGAGGTGCCCAGCAGGAACTGGTTACTGATGCGGTGCCCTCCCGTCGCAGAACACGTCCAGATGCGATAGCCGGTTCGACGATAATCGACGCGACGGCCGCAGATGTTCCTCACACCTCCGTATCCTCTGCGCCCTCTGCGGTTGTACCCCAAGGACATCGCGGCGTGGACGGCCAGGTTTCCGGAACTCGAAAGAACCTTTTTCTTCACCATAGCCGCCCTCTGCTCGCTTCTCGCGTTGAATCGCGCGGTCGGTCCGGATAGCTTACCTCGCGCGGCCGCGCACGCTGCGCCGGCGCCGCGAGCATGTTCCCGAGGCATCGAATGCCGGATTCCGAACGTCAGCCAGTGATCGTGGCCGCGGCACGTACGCCGATCGGCAAGTTCCTGGGCGCGCTCTCGCCGGTCAGCGCGCCGGAGCTCGGCGCGGTGGCGATTCGCGAGGTGCTGCGCCGCGCCGGTCTGCCGGCCGAGGAGATCGAGGAAGTGATCATGGGGAACGTGGTCCAGGGCGGAGTCGGACAGGCGCCGGCCCGGCAGGCGGCGATCCGCGCCGGGCTCCCGCCGACGGTCTCCGCGCTCACCGTCAACAAGGTGTGTGGGTCGGGCCTCAAGGCGGTGATGCTCGCGGCGCAGGCGATCCGCGCCGGGGACGCACAGGCGATCGTCGCCGGCGGCCAGGAGTCGATGTCCAACGCGCCGTTCTACGTCTATGGGATGCGGAACGGTGTGAAACTTGGCGACCAGACGCTGGTCGACGGCGTGGTGCGCGACGGTCTCTGGTGCTCGTTTTGCGACGTTCACATGGGACGGCACGCCGAGTACACGGCAAGAAAGGCCGGAATCTCGCGGGCCGAGCAGGACGAGTTCGCGGTCGCGTCGCACCGCAAGGCCGTGCAGGCGATCGAGCAGGGAAAGTTCGCGGCCGAGATCGCACCGGTGGAAATTCCGGGCAGGAAGGGACCGACCGTGGTGAAGACGGACGAGGGTCCGCGCAGCGATGCGACGGCCGAGACGCTCGCCAGGCTGCGTCCCGCCTTTCCGCCGGCCGAGGGTGACGGCGCGGAGCTGAGCGTGACGGCCGGCAATGCGTCGAGCCTCAACGATGGGGCCGCCGCCGTGGTCGTGACCTCCGAAGCCTACGCCCGTGCCAATGGACTCCGCATTCTGGCGCGCATTTCGGCGTACGCGACCGGTGCGGTGGAGCCGCAGGACCTGTTTTTCGCGCCGATCCGGGCGGTCGGCAATCTGATGGCGAAGAGCGGTACGAAGATCGGTGACTACGATCTGATCGAGGCGAACGAGGCCTTCGCCGTGCAGGCGCTCGCTGACGGGCAGGGCCTCGGGTGGGACTGGGATCGCGTCAACGTGCATGGCGGCGCGATCGCACTCGGACATCCAATCGGCGCGAGCGGCGCCCGCGTGCTCACGACACTGCTGTACGCGATGGAGGATCGTGACGCGCGCACCGGACTGGCGACTCTCTGCCTCGGTGGCGGGGACGCAGTGGCACTCAGCGTGGAGCGCACGAACTGATGATCGACCTTTCGCTGTCTCGTCCCCGCACGCTGCCGGCGACGCTCGTCGGGGTGGCGGGGTTCGCCCTGGCGCTCGCCGCGGCGTCGCAGGTCGCGGTGCCCGTGCCGGGCACGCCGGTGCCGATCACGCTCCAGCCGCTTCTGGTGGTGCTGGCCGGGTTCTGGCTGGGCCCGGTCGCCGGCGCTGCCAGCATGGCGTTGTATCTGGCCGCTGGGGCGGCTGGCGCACCGGTGTTCGCGCCGCTGGGCCCCTCCGGCGCGGCGCGGCTTCTTTCGCCCACGGGCGGTTATCTGCTGGCGTATCCTGTGGCGGCGTTCGCCAGCGGCTGGCTGCTCACCCGGGGCAAGACGTTCGGCGCGCGGTTCGTAGCCGCGGCGGCGGGGATGGCACTCATCTATCTGGGCGGCGCGGCACAGCTGGCGATACTGTTCGGGGGTCCGGGACAGGCACTGGCGCTCGGCGTCCTTCCGTTCGTGGCGCTCGATCTGGTGAAGGCGCTCGTCGCCGCCATGCTCGCCCCGAGACAAGCTCCCCGCGCGTTCCCTTGAGAACGCGCGATTTTTTTTACGCCCCTTCGGGCGCGTTGCGCGCACCGTGGCGAATCGGGCTTTTCCTGGCCATCGCGCTCGCGGCGTACACCGCGCTCGCGATCGTGTTGGCCGCGCTGTGGCCGGGTCTGATCACCGCGGCGGCGGTGGATCTGGCCGCGCTCTACGGTTTCGGGCTGATAGGGGTCGGAGCGGTTCTGTTCGCCCACCTGGTCTGCCTGCGGTGGGTGGACCGTCTGTCGTGGAGCCACGTCGCCATGGCGCGGGCGGCCGCCGACCCGCGGACGCTCGGCCACGGTTTTCTTGTCGGGGGCCTCGCGCTGGCGGCGCCGGCCGGCGTGCTGCTGCTCATCGGCTGGCTGGAGATCCGGCCGGTGGCCGAGGGGAGCTGGACGGCGTTCGCTGCGATGTCGCTGATCGCCCTCGCTCCGGCGGCGTTGTTCGAGGAGCTGCTGCTGCGCGGCTATCCGTTCGCCGTGCTCCGGGAGAGCTGGGGGTGGAAGCCGGCTCTTCTTCTCACCAGCGCCGTGTTCGGGGTATGGCACGGCTGGAATCCGAGTGCGACGCCGTTGGCGATCGCGATGGTGACGCTCGCCGGGGTTTTTCTGGGCGCGGTGTTGCTGGCGACGGGGAGTCTGTACGCGGCGTGGACCGCGCACCTGGCATGGAACTGGGTGCTCGTGGGTGTGCTGCACACCGAGGTGAGCGGCATCGAGATCCCGGTCCCCGACTATCGCATGACCGACGTGGGACCAGCCTGGGCCACCGGCGGGAGCTGGGGACCGGAGGGAGGGCTGTTCGCCGGGCTGGGGATGATCGCGGCCACCGGATATCTGTTGTCGCGATGGCGACGGCGCGAGCAGCCGTGACGACGATCGCCGACCGGATCGCCGTAATCGGCGCGGGGCAGATGGGAAGCGGCATCGCCCACGTTTTCGCGCAGGCCGGGTTTCCGGTCACGATGATCGATGTCGCCGCCGACGCTCTGGCGAAGGGACGAACGACGATCGAGAAGAACCTCGACCGTCAGGTGAAGAAGGGATCGATCACCGACGAAGGCAGGACGCAGACCCTGGGACGCATTGCCACGAGCACGAGCATGGAAGCGGCATCGGATGCGACGCTCGTCATCGAGGCGGTCAGCGAGGATCCGGCGCTCAAGTTCAGGCTGTTCGAGGATCTCGACAATCGTGTGCCGGCCGGGGCGATCCTGGCGTCCAACACCAGCTCGATTTCGATAACCGAGATCGCCGCGCACACCGGACGACCCGGGCAGGTGGTCGGGATGCACTTCATGAATCCGGTCCCGGTGATGAAGCTGGTCGAGGTGATCCGCGGGCTGTCGACGACCGACGGGACCACGGCGAGGGTGGTCGAGCTGAGCCAGCGTGTCGGAAAGACCCCGGTGGAGGTCGCCGACTACCCGGGGTTCGTGTCGAACCGGGTTCTGATGCCGATGATCAACGAGGCGGCCTACTGCCTGATGGAAGGCGTGGCGACGCCCGAAGCGATCGATGCAGTGATGACGCTTGGGATGAACCATCCGATGGGACCGCTGGCGCTGGCCGACCTGATCGGTCTGGACACGTGCGTGGCGATCCTCGAGGTGCTCCACCGCGGACTCGGCGACCCGAAGTACCGTCCGTGCCCGCTGCTTCGAAAGTACGTGGCCGCAGGGTGGCTGGGACGAAAGAGCGGTCGAGGCTTCCATGTCTACGAATAGGAAACGGCGCGCCACGCGCTCGGAGTCGTCATGTCGTGGGCGCTGATTCCGCTCACCGAGGAGCAGCGCGAGATCCAGCGCGTCGCGCGGGACTTCGCCCAGTCGGAGATCGCGCCGCACAGCGACGCCTGGGACCGCGACGCGCATTTCGAGCCGTCGATCGTCTCCAGGCTCGCCGAGATCGGCTTTCTCGGGATGCTGGTTCCGGAGGAGTACGATGGGCTGGGCGCCGACACGACCACGTACCTGGTGGCTCTCGAGGAGATCGCCGCGGTGGATGCGTCGGTGGCCGTGCTGATGAGCGTTCACAACTCGCTCCCTACCCAGATGATCCTTCGCTGGGGAAGCGACGAGCAGAAGCGCCGCTTCCTGGCGCCGATGGCTCGGGGCGAGAAGCTGGGCGCGTTCGCGCTGTCGGAGCCGGACGCGGGTTCGGATGCCGCGGCGCTCAGCTGCCAGGCGGTTCGCGATGGCGACCACTGGGTGCTCAACGGCACCAAGGCGTGGGTGTCGAGCGGGACGCACGCCGACGTCATCCTGACGATGGCGCGCACCGACTCGCCGGATCGCCGGCGCGGCCCGCGCGGCGTCGGCGCATTCATCGTCACTCCCGATCTCCCCGGCTTTCACATCGGCCGGAAGGAAGACAAGATGGGGCTGCGCGCATCGCCGACGGTGCACCTCGGGTTCGACAACCTGCGCGTTCCCGCCGGGAACCTGCTGGGCGAGGAGAGCCTCGGCTTCATCTACGCGATGCAGTCCCTGGACAACGGGCGACTGGGAATCGCCGCCCAGGCGATCGGGATCGCGCGCTCGGCGCTCGAGCACGCGACCCGCTACGCGGCCGAGCGCCGGCAGTTCGGAAAGCCGATCAAGGAATACCAGGCGATCCAGTTCAAGCTCGCCGACATGGCCACTCGCGTGACGGCCTCGCGGGCGCTGCTCTACGCGGCCGCCGCGGCCAAGGACCGCGGCGAGTCGATCACCCAGTTCGGCGCAATGAGCAAGCTCCTCGCCAGCGAAACCGCGATGTTCGTCACCACGGAAGCGATCCAGATTTTCGGCGGCTACGGCTACGTGAAGGACTACCCGGTCGAGCGACTGTTCCGTGATGCGAAGGTGACGGAGATCTACGAAGGCACTTCGGAAATACAGAGAATCGTGATCGCGAGGGAGCTGTACGCGCATTCTTGAGCCGCGGCACGCAGCACTCCATTCGTGCAACCCCGGACGGAACAGCATGGACGTCTTTTCCAGGATCGCAGAAATGGGCCACGAGCAGATCGTGCTCTGCCACGATGACTCCTGCGGGTATCGCGGGATCATCGCCATCCACAGCACGACACTCGGGCCGGCTCTCGGGGGGACGCGATTCTGGACCTACGCGTCGGACGAGGAGGCGATCGTCGATGCGCTGCGACTGTCGCGGGGGATGACGTACAAGAACGCCGTTGCCGGGCTCAACCTCGGCGGTGGAAAGGCGGTCATCATCGGCAACAGCCGTACACGCGAGCGGGAAATGATCTTTCGCGCCCACGGGCGGTTCGTGGAGAGCCTCGGCGGACGCTACATCACCGCCGAGGACGTCGGGACCAGCACCACCGACATGGACTTCGTGCAGATGGAGACCACCTGGGTGACGGGGCTCGCCGGCAAGTCGGGCGATCCGTCGCCGGTCACCGCACGCGGCGTATTCCGCGCCATACAGGCGTCGGCCCACTGGCGCTGGGGGTCCGACGCCCTGTCCGGGCGGACCGTTTCGATCCAGGGGTGCGGGCACGTCGGGTATCACCTGGCAATGCAGCTCCACGAGGTCGGCGCCAGGCTGATCGTCACCGACATCGATCCCGAGCGCGTCAAGCGCGTGGTCAACGAGAGCGGCGCCAAGGCGGTCAAGCCCGATGACATCTACTCGGCGAAGGCCGACATCTTCGCGCCTTGCGCCCTTGGCGGGATCATCAACGATGACACCATCCCTGCGCTGAAGGTCGAGATAGTGGCCGGCGCAGCGAACAACCAGCTGCTCGAGGAACAACACGGCGACGACCTCGAGAAGCGGGGAATACTCTACGCACCGGACTACGTCGCCAACGCCGGCGGCGTGATCAACGTCTACAGCGAACTGGCGGGCTGGGATGCCGAGCGCTCCCTGCGCAAGGCGGACGAGATATACAACACCGTTCTGACGGTGTACGAGATCGCCAAGGCCGACGGCATCGCGACGCACGTGGCGGCGGCGCGGCTCGCCGAGCGGCGGCTCCTGGCGGTGGGTTCACTCGTCCGGACGTACCCCGACTTTCCCAATCGCGGTTGAGCACGGGCGGCGCCAGCGCGAATGCGGGCGGCGCAGCCATTCCGAGGAGCAGCTGCATGGCAAGAGAGCGGATTGCGATCGCGTCCCGCAACGACGGCTTCGAGTTGAGGGAGCGGCGCGGGACGGCGCTGCTCCACGTCACCATCGGCCGCGAGGTCGGCCCATGAGCTGGGGTCCGTGGGAGCGCTGCCCGCCAGGCGAGGCCCTGCGAGCCACCGATCCGGAGATCGCGCGGCTCATCGAGCTGGAGATCCGGCGGCAGGAGGAGGGGCTCGAGCTGATAGCCAGCGAGAACTTCGTTTCGCCCGCGGTCCTCGAGGCAATGGGATCTCCGCTGACCAACAAGTACGCCGAGGGATACCCGGGACGCCGCTACTACGGCGGCTGCGAGTTCGTCGACGGCGTCGAGCAGCTGGCGATCGACCGGGCGAAGCAGCTGTTCGGCGCGGAGCACGCGAACGTGCAACCCCACTCGGGCGCGCAGGCCAACGCGGCGGCCTACTTCACGTTCATGGAGGCCGGCGACACGCTTCTGGGGATGGATCTCTCCAACGGCGGCCACCTGACTCATGGCTCGCCGGTGAACTTCTCGGGCCGCACCTACCGCGCGGTGCACTACGGCGTGGACGAGCGCGGATACCTGGATTACGACCAGGTGCGCGACAATGCGCGGCGCGAACGGCCCAGGGTGATCGTGGCCGGCGCGAGCGCCTATGCGCGGACGATCGACTTCGCGCCGTTCGCCGAGGTGGCGCGCGAGGTCGGCGCGCGGCTGGTGGTGGACATGGCCCACATCGCCGGACTGGTCGCCACCGGGTTCCACCCTTCGCCGGTCCCGCATGCCGACGCGGTGACGACCACTACCCACAAGACGCTTCGCGGCCCGCGGGGCGGGCTCATCCTGTGCCCGGCCGAGCATGCGAAGGCGATCGACAAGAGCGTTTTCCCGGGGCTTCAGGGTGGCCCGCTCGAGCACGTGATCGCGGCCAAGGCCGTCGCCTTCACCGAGGCCCTCCGGCCCGACTTCACTCGATATTGCGAACGCGTCGTGCGCAACGCCCGCGTGCTCGCCGGCGCCCTGATGGCGCGGGGGCTCGATGTGGTCTCCGGCGGCACGGACAACCATTTGATGCTCGTCGACCTGCGGAGCCGCGCTCTGACGGGCAAGCTCGCCGAGCAGGCGCTCGACCGCGCCGGTATCACGGTGAACAAGAACACGGTCCCGAACGAAACCCAGTCGCCATTCGTCACGAGCGGCATCCGTATCGGTACGCCGGCGGTGACCACCCGGGGCATGAACGAGTCCGAGATGCAGAGGATCGCCGAGCTGATCGACGTGGTCCTCGCCGCGCCAGAGGACGGGGCGGTGCTCCGCCGCGTACGTGCCGATGTGCACGAGCTGTCGAGCGCTTTTCCGCTCTACCCGGGGTGCGAAGCCAGAGTGGGGGGGTAACCGCCGCGCGCAAGGGTTGTGCGGTGCCGGTTCCTGCCGCATCTTTTCCCCGTCCGAGCGGCCGGCCCAATGGCCGGCCGTTCCAGCGTATCACCGCAGGTGGGAGCAGCAGTGGGAGAGCTGACGTTTCGAGACGGCATCATGGATCGGATTCGTGCTCAGGAGCCACGGTTTCACGAGCACGCGTATCTGTTCGTCCTCGCCGCCCTCGAATTCTGCCAGACCCGCCTTCCCGAACGACGGCACATCACCGGGCGCGAGCTCGCCATCGCCTGCCGGGAGCTCGCTCTGGACCGCTACGGAGTCATGGCGCGACTCGTGCTCGGTTACTGGGGCGTGCGAAGCACCGCCGACATCGGCGCGATGGTCTTCACGCTCGTGGAGCAGGGGCTGCTGATCAGCCAGCCGACGGATTCCCGCGACGAGTTCGAGGCCGTGTTCGACTTCGACCGGGCATTCGAGGTCGAGTATCCCTGGAACCGGGTGCAGCACGCCTGAACCTGAAGGGAACGACAGGGTCGGCGAGGACGTGGAGGGAGCGTGGCGCAACCGATCGACTTTCCCGACTGCCGGAAGTGCCGTGACGGCCAATTGCTGCCGTTGAGCGACTACGGGCGCGATGGAGCACCGATCACCTACAAGGCCTGGGTGTGCAGCAACCCCGAATGCGGGTTCAACATCCGCATCGACAATGGTGAGCTGAGCTTCGGCAAGTCGGTCGGCCCCTCGCACAAGTGATCCGGTCGGCGACGGAGGGCGGGTGAGTTCCGTCGCCGTACTGAGCGCCGCCGAAGCGGCGGCGTGGGACCGCGCTACGATCGATGCCGGCGTACCTTCGCGCGCCTTGATGCAGCGAGCCGGAGCCGCGGCGGCGGCCGAGATCGCGCGCCGCTACCATGACCGACTCGGCGGCGGTGTCGTGGTCTTCGCCGGAGCGGGGAACAACGGTGGCGATGGGTGGGTCGTCGCGCGCGCGCTCGCCGCGGCGGGGGTATCCGTGCGCGTGGTCGAGGTGGAGGAACCGCGCACCGACGACGCACGCGCCGAACGGGCGCTGGCGCTGCGTGTGCTCGGCGAGCATCCGCCGGCCGGTACCGAGACCCTGATCGTCGACGGCGTGCTCGGTACCGGTGCACGCGGAGTTCCCCGGGGAGCGGCGGCCGAAGCGATCGGGCGCATGAACGCGCTCGGCGATGGCGGAGCGGCGGTGATCGCGCTCGACGTGCCGAGCGGGCTGGATGCCACCACCGGCGAGGCCGGCCTGGCAGTCACCGCCGACCTCACGTTCACCTTCGGCGCGGTGAAGCGCGGACATCTCGTTGCACGCGACCGGTGCGGCGCGATCGTCGTGCTCGACATCGGCCTCGATGGATCCGCGGCGGGCGCCGCTCCGCTCCTGATCGATTCGCGGTGGGTACGCCCGCGCGTTCCGCCGATCGCCGCCGACGCCCACAAGGGAACGCGGCGGCGGCTGGCGATCGTCGGCGGCACGATGGGCATGCTCGGCGCCTCGGTGCTCGCCGGACGCGCCGCGCTGCGGAGCGGGATCGGCATGGTGCGACTGGTCGTGACGCCGGAGGGACTACCTCACGTGCAGGCGTCGGCGCCGGAAATGCTCGCCCAGGCGTGGCCGGACGACGACGGCGATGTGGGAGCGGCGATTTCCGACTGGGCCGACGTGGTCGCGATCGGACCTGGACTCGGACGCTCGAGTGCCGCACGAGCGCTGGTCGAGCGCGTGCTCCGAGGGTGGCGCGGGCCGGTGGTGCTCGATGCCGACGCGCTCAACGTGTTCGAGGGCGAGGCCGGCGCACTGGGCGCGCTGCTCGCCGGACGCCCGGCGCTCGTGACGCCGCACCCGGCGGAGTGCGCGCGACTGACCGGGACCGATGTGGCGACAGTGCTCGCCCGGCGGTTCGAGATCGGGACCGAGCTGGCGCGCGAGATCGGCGCCGCGGTCCTCCTCAAGGGTGTGCCGACGGTCATCGCGTCGGCATCGGGAGAGCGGCTGGTGTCGGCCGCGGGAACACCCGCGCTCGCCGTTGCGGGAAGCGGGGATCTGCTCGCCGGCATTGCGGCAACGCTGCTCGGACAGGCGGCCGGGATGGCGGTGGCCGGCGGTAGAGCCGCCTGCGCGGCTGAGGCGGGAGCGTGCGCCGCGTGGATACATGGGCGGGCGGCGGAGATCGCCGGCGCCGGCCGTCTCGTGCGCGGAGTGACGCTGGAGCACATCCTGCAGGCTTTGTCGGAGGCATGGATGCCCCCTTCCGAACTCCCGATCTACCCGGTGCTCGCCGAGCTGCCGGTGGTCGGCGAGCGGTGGCGGAGCGGGGAGCCATCGTGAGACGGTCGCCGCGCCCAGCCATGGCCGCGGCTTTCGTCCTGGCGATCGCGGCCTGCGGGCCGGCTTCGGCCGGCGGCGCGCCGTATCCGCGCGGCATGGATGCCAGCGCCGACCGCCTCGTCGTCTCGCGGTTCACCCACATCACCGGTGTCGCCGTCACGCAGCGCTGGGCGTTCGTGGCATCGGAGAATGGCGTCGCGACGTTCGACCGGATGCTCGACAGGTGGCTGCCGCCGGCCGGCGAGCCCGAGCCGGGTCCGGCGCGGCGGGTGCTGGGCGTCGCCGCGCATCCGCTCGACGACGCGGTGTGGATCGTGGAGCAGAGTGGGCTCGTTTATTACCAGCCGGCGCTCGGGTGGTCGTTGCGCAGCACAGTGGTCGGAATCATCGACAGCGTGATGTTCGACCGCCGCGAACCGCGCGGCGGCATCTTCGCGCGCGCGTCGGGGCAATGGATGCGCGTGACGACGACCGGCATCGCCATGCCGGTGGGCGCCGCCGAACTTCCGCCGCCGGCGGCGCGTCTCGTCCCGCCATCGCTGGAGGCGCTCGTGTCACAGCGGCCGGCGCTGCGAAGCTACGCGAGGCTTCTGACGCGCGACGCGCAGATGCGAAGCTGGGAGCCGAGCGCCGGCGCCGAGGCGCCGGACGGCAGCGAAGTCTGGCTGGGGACGTGGGGGTACGGTGTGTTCCGAATGGAACCCGAGTTCCTGCGCTCGGTGCACGAGCCGTACGGACTGCTCGATCGTGGCGCCGGCGCGCTGGCGCTGGCGACCGATGGTGTCTGGGTGGCCGGCGCGGGCGATGCACGTGCGGGCGCGGTGGGCGGCCTCGTGTTCGCCTCGAACGACCTCCGCGACTGGGAGTGGCAGCTCGGGAGGGGGCTGGAAGGCGCCAGGGCGCGGGCGCTGGCGGTGCGCGGGCGGCGGGCGTGGGTGGGCACCGATCGGGGCGCGGTGCGCGTGGAGCTCGGCGGATCGCCGGAAGGGCGCGTCATCACGGCGATGCACGGTCTGCCGGCCGATCAGGTGCTGTCGGTCGCGGCGCGGATGGACGGAGTGTGGCTCGGTACTGCGCGCGGGGTCGTCTTCGTGGCGGAGACGCGGGAATCGACGACCGGCGCCACGCCCCGCGTGGAAGGCGGCGCGATGCTGAGCGGCACGCCCGTTCGCGCGCTGCTGCCGATCGGTGACACGCTGTGGATCGGGAGCGATGCCGGACTGTTCCTCCTCCCGCCGCGGCGCCCGGTGCCGGTACGGCTCGGCGGCGCGGCGGCCGGCGACGCGAGGCTGACTCGCCCCGTACACGCTCTCGCGCACGCCGACTCGGTCGTCGCCGTCGGCACGCGGGACGATGTGCTGCTCGTGGATCCGCGTTCCGGAGCGATCCTCCCCACGCCGGCGGCGGCGAACGCACGCGCCGTCGGCGGCGCGACCAGCCTGGCGATGGATGCGCGGACGCTGTGGATCGGCGGTCCGTCCGGACTGCTGGTGGTCGATCGCGTCACGGGCACCTCGCGCCTGTTCGGCGCAACGCGGGAGCTGCCGGGCGCGGTTCACGACATCGCGATCACCGAGCTGTTCGCCTGGGTGGCAACGCCAGAGGGGCTCGTACGACTGCGGCGGCTCGGCGACGGATCGGTGCGGTGAGCGGCGGAAGTCAGGGCGGCGATCCGCGGTCGGTCCGGCTGGGGCCCGGGCGCGAGTTCGACGCGATTCGCGCGATGGTCGAGGTGTGGGGCGACCGCGCGCGCGGGATCGGCGACGATGCGGCGGTGCTCGAGGCGCCGGCGGGCGAGCGCATCGTGGTGAGCACCGATGCCGCGGTGGAGGGTGTGCACGTCCGGCTCGGATGGATGCGGCCGCGCGAGATCGGGTGGCGGGCGGCGGCGGCGGCGTTGAGCGACCTCGCGGCGATGGCAGCGACGCCGCTCGGCGTGGTGGTCGGCCTCGCCCTTCCCGAGGGTTGGCGTGGCGAGCTGACGCACTTGGCGGCGGGAATCGGCGACGCGTGCGCACACGCCGCGGTCCCGATCGTCGGCGGCAATCTGACGGCATCGGGCGAGATGTCGATCGTCTGCACGGTGATCGGCAGCGCCGCCGCGCCGATTCCCCGCAGCGGCGCGCGGCCCGGGGACGCGGTGTACGTCACCGGGCGGCTCGGCGGGCCGGGCGCTGCGCTCCAGTCGCTCCGGCGGCAGGAGCACCCGCTCGACGAGCTCCGCCACCGTCTGGTGCACCCGGTTCCGCGACTCGCCGAGGCGCGCTGGCTGGCGGCGCGGGGCGCACGAGCGATGATCGACATCTCCGATGGCCTGGCGGCGGACCTCCGTCACATGGCCGCGGCGAGTGGTGCGCTGATCGTGCTCGAGCTCGAGCGGGTTCCGCTGATCCTCCCGATGGCGCCCGAAGATGCGGTGCGGAGCGGCGAGGAATTCGAGTTGGCGGTGGCGGGACCGGCGATCGATGAGGCGGCGTTCGCGCGCGAGTTCGAGCTGCCCTTGACGCGAGTCGGGGTGGTCGAGCAGGGACCGGGTGAGCTGGTCGTCACGCGTGCCGGCGAACGCGTTGCGCCTCCGGCCGGCTACGACCACTTTTCAGCCCATGCGTAGCCTCGCTGTCGCAATCACGCTTCTCGTCATGACGCCGATCTGCGGCCTGGGCGTGATCCTGGCCGATCTGTTCGGGATCGAGCACCGTCGCGGCACGGTCCACGACCGCATCGCGCGCCTGTGGGCGAGCTCGCTCTGCCGCGCGGCGGGCGTGCGCATCCGTCTTCACAATGCCGAGCGGATCGGTGGGGCTGGCGCGCGCGTCTACGCAGGGAACCACGTGAGCTGGTTCGACGTGTTCGCGGTCGCCTCGGTGATGCAAAGCTTCACCTTCATCGCCAAGTCGGAGCTGCGGAAGATCTTCCTCTTCGGCCGCGCGGCGACGGCCGGCGGGATCATCTTCATCGACCGGACGAACCGCAAGTCGTCGTTCGGTGCCTACGAGGCCGCGAGGAGCCAGATCGAGGGCGGCCGCTCGGTGATCGTCTTCCCGGAGGGAACGCGCGGCTACACGTACGAGCTGCGGCCGTTCAAGAAGGGCCCGTTCGTGTTCGCGATCGCCGCCGGGGTTCCGGTGGTGCCGTTCGTCATCCACGGCACGATCGACGTCCACCCGAAGGGCACGTGGTGGATCAGGGCGGGCACGGTGGACATTCATTTTCTCGAGCCGATCGAGACCACGGGGTACGACTACGAGCATCGCGCCGAGCTGATGGAGCTGACGTGGGAGCGCATGGCGTCGGCGTTCCGGGAGCTCTACGGCATCGAGACCCGGCACACTGCGATCGCGATCGGGCCGGGAACGGGGGAGATAAAGACCAGCTTTTTTTGAATCCTCGCGAATGTCGGGCAGCCCCCGAAGCATCCAGTCTCGATCCCGTTCGATCACTCTCTCAATCCCCGCCTCCACTACATGTCTACCATTCTCGACATCCGCGCCCGTGAGATCCTCGACAGCCGTGGCAACCCGACGGTCGAATGCGATGTTACACTGACCTCGGGGGCTGAGGGGCGCGCGGCCGTGCCGAGCGGGGCATCGACCGGCGAGCACGAGGCGATCGAGCTTCGGGACGGGGACAAGGACCGCTACTTCGGCAAGGGTGTCCGCAAGGCGGTGCAGGCGATCGAGGAGACGATCGCGCCGGCGCTGCACGGAATGGTGGCGGCCGACCAGATCGGGATCGACATGGCGATGGTGGAGATGGATGGGACGCCGAACAAGGCGAACCTCGGTGCCAACTCGATCCTCGCCGTGTCGATGGCGGTGGCGCGGGCGGCGGCGCAGGATTCGGATCTCCACCTGTACAGGTACCTCGGCGGGCCGTTGTCGCGGACGATGCCGGTGCCGATGATGAACATCCTCAATGGTGGCGCGCACGCGTCGAACACGGTGGATTTCCAGGAGTACATGATCGTCCCGGTGGGCGCCGAGACGTTCTCCGACGCGCTGCGGATGGGCGCCGAGGTGTTCCACACGCTGAAGAAGGTGCTGACCAAGCGGAAGCTGTCGACGGGCGTGGGGGACGAGGGCGGGTTCGCGCCCGACCTCAAGAGCGATGAGGAGGCGCTGAAGGTCATCATCGAGGC
>DATKCV010000089.1:0-63058 GCA_035513015.1 Gemmatimonadaceae bacterium | reverse complement strand
GATCGTCGCCGACACCATCGTCGCCGCCGGCGGCAGCCGGGAGCGCGTTCGCCTGGTGATGGTGCACGGGCAGCAGGGGATCACGCCGTCGGCGGTCTGGCTCGATGAGCGCGGCGACCTGTTCGCCAGCGCGGTGGCGTGGTTCATCACGGTTCGTCCCGGGGCCGAGGGAACGCTTCCGGCCCTGCGGGCGATCGAGTTGTCGCACCGGGATGCGCAGGGCGCCGAGATGGCGCGGCGGATCACGCCCGCGGCGTCGGGCACGGTCGTGATCCGCAACGGCGACGTCTTCGACAGCGAGCGCGGCGTGATGGTCCCGCGCACCACGGTCGTCATCGAGGGGGACCGGATCGTTGCCGTCGGGCCGGCGGCGTTGGTCGCCACACCGCGCGGCGCTCGAGTCATCGATGCAACGGGCAAGAGCGTGGTGCCGGGCCTGTGGGACATGCACACGCACTTCCAGGCGACCGGCCAGACCGGCAATGTCGTGCGCCAGCTCGCCGGCGGGATCACGACGATCCGCGATCTGGCGGCGGACATCGACGTTGCCGTCTCGCATCGCGATCGGGCGAATGCCGGCGCCCTGGTCGCGCCGCGCGTGCTACTCGGCGGCTTCATCGAGGGGCCGGGGCTGTGGGCCGGGCCGAGCGACGTGCTGGTGCGCACCGAGGACGAAGCGCGGGCGTGGGTGGCGCGCTACGACTCGCTGGGCTACCGGCAGATCAAGCTCTACAACATCGTCCACCCGGATCTCGTGCCGGTGATCGCCGAGGAAACGCGCAAGCGCGGGATGCGGCTCAGCGGGCACGTGCCGCGCGGGCTGAGCGTTCCCGCCGCGGTGCGGCTCGGCTTCGACGAGATCAACCACGCCGCGTTCCTGTTCTCGACCTTCTTCCAGGATTCGCTGTACGTTCCGGAGATGCGTCCGTACTCGGGCGTCGCCGGGATCGTAGCGCCGAACGTGAACGTGGATGGGCCGGAGATGACGGCGCTGATAGCCGATCTGGCGGCGCACGGAACGGTGGTCGATGGCACGTTCAACCTGTGGCTGCGCGACACCACGGGCGCCAATGCCGAGCGGGCCCGAGCCGGCAATGCGAACTACCTGCGGCTGATCAAACGGCTGCACGACGGCGGCGTGACGCTGGTACCGGGCACCGACGGCTCGAGCTACAACCAGGAGCTGGAGAACTACGAGCGGGCGGGAATAACGGCGTCCGAAGTGCTGCGGCTGGCTACGATCGTGTCGGCGCGGGTGATGAAGGACGACGCCGACTACGGGAGCATCGCGCCGGGCAAGATCGCCGATCTGGTGATCGTGAACGGGCGTCCCGCCGAGCGGATCGCCGACCTGCGTCAGGTGGACATGGTCTTCCGGGCCGGCAAGGGGTACGAGCCGGCCGTCCTGATGGAGGCGATCGGGATGCGCCGCGCGGCGCCCCGCGCCGACCGGTAGTCCAGGCCTTGAACGCCTTGATCGCCGTGAACCCGGCTCAGACCAGTCGCCAATCGATGCGAAACGACTGTAGAGCAGCGGCGATCCGGTGCGACTCGGCGTGTGCCGGATTGATGAGGTGGATGAACGACTGCGGCACGATCGCACTCGGCACTCTGAGCACCGCCGAGCGGAGGCTCGCGGCCCAAGCATCGCCGATGGCCTGTGCTTCAGGAGGAGGCGGTGCGGCGGCCCAGTTCGCCGGCAGCGCGCCCCGATCCAGCGTTTCGATGAGTGCGTCCGGGATCTCGATGCTCACCATCGAATACGCATCGAGGTGTCGAACGGACTGGAGGTGAGCGAGCACCTCGAGCACCGCGAGGGCGGCGCTGTCGGCCGCGTAGGCGACCGCGACGACCGGGCTGTTCCAGCGCGCGCCGTGGAGGCGCGCGCCCTCGCCGTCCAGGGCGCCGGCAGCGAACCTTGTTTTCACCAGGCGCCACGCGGTCGCCACGTTGCGGCTCAGGCCGGGATGCCGTGCTCCAACCGACCGATCAACTGCTCGACCTCGGCGGCTCCGACTTCCGTGCGCGCGAGCTCCAGCGGCACGATGTTGCCCAGTGCCGGCTGCTCTGCCGTGAGCCACTGCCGTGCCGCTTCGACGTCGCCCTCGAACAGGCCGAGGGCGTGACCGAAGACGCGCGCGATTCGGACGAGACGATCCGACTCCTCGGGCTCGAGCCGTCCCTCACCCCTGCGCCGTGCCAGAGTCCGCGAGGGAATCTGCGCGAAATCGGCGAGGGCACGCGCCGGCAGCCCCGTGTTCCGCTGGAGTCGCTCGAAGGCCGCATAGGAGAAGCCCTTCCGAACGGCCTGGTAGACCCGGAGCGGCTCGTAGACGCGCAGACCGAGCAGGGCGAGGTAGTAGTGCCCCTGCGTGGCGCCGGCGCGGATGCGCCCACGGATCTCGGCGAGGTCGGCGGTGCGCATTTCGGCCGTGTTTGCCATATGGCTCAATCTAGTGAGCCATATTGTACTGTCAATGGGGCTCTCGTCGGGCCGGTCAACAGCACCTGAACTGCTCGAGTGGCGACCGCTCCATCCCCATCCGCGTGTGCCATTCGTGGAACCGGTCGTACATCAGGGGCATGAGCTCCAGCGTGTGGTAGCTCGCCGGATTCGGGATCCCCATCGACTGCGAGAAGACGAGCAGCATGAACAGGTCGTCCTGTTCGCGCCGCTCGCGCGCCAGGGCCCCGCGGTGGCGGCCCTCGTAGAACTCCCGCAGGAGCTCGGCGAACCGCGCCAGAGCCGAGCGAATGTCGCTGATCATCGCCGGTCGCTCATCGCCCGGTCCCGGTGGCCGCGCCCGGACCCGTTCCGGCGCCCGGGCCGGCGCCCGCTCCCGGCGGCGCGGCGACGCCGCCCGAACCGCCCTGGGTCCGCGCCCTGCGCAACGCCCCGAGTGACTCGAGTGCCACCCAGATCGTGGCGACCAGGATCAGGATGTCGACGAATACGAGGAAGTACTGACTGCGCTCCCAGAATCCGCGAAGCTGCACGAGGAGCGCGAGGATCGTCATCACGATCAGGAAGATGAACGGCACCAGAGTGTAGACCGTCGGACGCTTCATCTTCAGCAGATAGACGCTGAGAACGAGAAGCGTCAGCGCGGCCAGCAGCTGGTTCGTCGTGCCGAACAGCGGCCAGATTATCAGACCGCCCGTTCCGGCGCCGCCGCCGGCGCCGAACGCCAGCGCGACGCACGAGCCGACTGCGATCAGCGTCGCCAGCCCGCGCTTGGTGAGTGCTGGAACCTCGTAGATCGAACCCCACTCCTGGATGATGTAGCGCTGAAGCCGCACGCCGGTGTCCATGGTCGTGGCCGCGAACAGAACCGCCATCACGGCGAGCATGGTCTGGCCGAGGTGCGCCGGGAACCCGAGTCCCGACGTGATGATCGCGCCGCCGCCCTGCACGAACGCCGAGGTGCCGCCGGCGGCGAACGACGAGTAGAACGCCTGCCACTCTCCGAGCGAGGCGAACCCCGCCGTACAGGCGATGATCGCCGCCAGCGCGAGCGCGCCTTCGCCGGTGGCGCCGAGGAATCCGATCAGCCGCACGTCCCGCTCGTTGTCCACCTGCTTGGATGTCGTTCCCGAGGAGACGAGGCCGTGGAAGCCGGAGATCGCGCCGCAGGCGATGGTCACGAACAGGAGCGGGATGATCGGCGGTACGTCGGCCGGCCGGGCCGCGTTGATCGCCGGCGCGACGATCCCCGGGTTGGCCAGCAGCACGGCGACGAAGAAAATCCCCAGCGCGGTGAACAGCTGGAGGCCGTTGATGTAGTCGCGCGGCTGGAGGAGCATCCACACGGGGAGCAGTGACGCGATCGCCGCGTAGGCGAACAGGAGCAGCACCCACTGCGCGGGCACCCCCAACCCGAGAAGCTCGCCGGGGAGGCTCACCGGAATTACGTCGCCGACGAACATCGAGGCGTAGAGCAGCACCAGCCCGATCGCCGACGGCCAGAAGAGCGGCACTCCCCGACGGTAGAGCGAGTAGCCGATCCCCAGCGCGACGACGATCACGAACCACGATGGAATGACGCTGCTCGGGAAGCTGACGAACAGGTTCGCGATCACGATCGCGAACACGGCGTTCACCATCAGCAGGAGGAGGAAGATCACGATCATGAACAGGCTGCGGGCCCGCTTGCCGACCACCGACTCGGTAAGCGCGCCGATCGACTGCCCCCGGTTGCGGACGCTCGCCCACAGCGCGCCCGCGTCGTGCACACCGGCGAAGAACACCGTACCGAGCACGACCCACAGGAACGCCGGCAGCCACCCCCAGACGACGGCGATCGCCGGCCCCACGATCGGCGCGGCGCCGGCGACGGAGGTGAAATGGTGCCCCCACAGCACGAACCGGTTGGTGGGGACGAAGTCGATCCCGTCCTCCTGAGCGTGCGCCGGCGTACGGAAGCCCGGATCCAGTCGGAAAACGCGCTCGGAGATGTACTTCGAGTAGACGAGATATCCGAGGATGAAGGCGCCGAGGCCGGCGGCCATCAGGAAGATTGCGCTCATGGGAGGGCCAAGGGACTTTGGGCGAGGGAGGATCGAGGCTAAGCTGGAGCCGGCGTGGCGATGGTGCCAGTAGGGGTTGAAACGGGGGGCCCCTTCGGGGCACCATCAGCACGCCATGGCCGCGCGCGGCGTCTCACCAGCGCACTGATTCCTGATACGCAGAGCTTCCCCGCATCGATGTCCTCTGCCGCGTCGTTCGTCTCCGAGCTCGGTTCCCGCCGCATCGTCTTCGTCGGCGGCAAGGGTGGGGTGGGAAAGACGACCATCGCGGCCGCGCTCGCGATGCGCATGGCCGACGCGGGGAGGCGGGTCCTTCTCGTTTCCACCGACCCCGCGCACTCGCTCGGAGACCTCTTCGACGCGCCGATCGGCGACCGCGAGCGGGAGCTACGGCCGGGGCTGACCGCCCTGGAGATCGATCCGGAGGCCGAGATCGAGCGGTACCTGGCCCGCGTCGAAGGCACGATGCGGCGCTTCGTGCACCCGCAGATGTATCCGGAGATCGAGCGGCAGATGGAGCTCACGCGGCACTCGCCGGGAGCCGAGGAGGCGGCGCTGATGGATCGCGTCGCCGAGCTGATGGACGACGCCACGGAGCGCCACGACCACGTGATCTTCGACACCGCGCCCACCGGCCACACGCTCCGCCTGCTGGCGCTCCCCGAGATCATGGCCGCGTGGACCGATGGCCTCCTCGCCGGCCGCGACCGCTCCGATGTCTTCGGGCGCGCGCTGGCGCGACTCGGCGGGCGCGGGGACGCGGCGGACCACCGCGGGGACGAGCTCTCGCTGATCGATCAGGTGGAGGAGACGCCCCGCGACGAGCGCGGCGAGCGCATCCGGAGCATCCTCGTCGAGCGCCGCCGCCGGTTCGCACGGGCGCGGCGACTGCTGCTCGACCGCCAGACGACGGCGTTCGTGCTGGTCCTGATACCCGAGAAGCTGGCGATCCTGGAGAGCGTGAAGGCGCTGGCCGTGCTGAAGCGGCACCGCGTGCCGGTAGCCGGGCTGGTGGTCAATCGCGTGCTTCCGGACCAGCCGCTCGGCGAGTTCCTGGAGAGCCGGCGGGCGCAGGAGCGCGAGCACCTCGCGCGCATCGAGCGGGAGCTCGGCGGGCTGCCGCGGGTGCTGATTCCGCTGCTGTCGCGGGATGTCCTGGGGTGGGAGGCTCTGCGGGCGATCGCCGAACGTCTCCACGGCGAGGGTTGAGCGGCGGCCGGCCGGAAATGGCGGCGCGGCAGCGGCGGTGGTACGATTGAGCTGTGGGCTACCGCCTGGTTCTCTTCATCTCGACGAGGTCGGAATCATGAGCATGGGCCGCCGCGCGTTCCTCGCAGTGGGCGTCGTAATGGCGACCACGCCACTGGCCTGCCTCCGGCGAACGAGCGGAGTATCCGGCGAGGGTCGCCGGCTGCGGACCGTGGGCGTGCAACTCTACAGTCTTCGCGACGACGCCCGTCGCGACCTCGAGCGAACGATCGCCGCCATCGCCGCCATTGGATACGCGGACGTCGAGCTGCTCGGATCGCTCGACAACTTCGGTATGCCGCCGGCGCAGCTGCGCCAGGTCCTGGACAGCCACGGGCTCCGAGCGACGTCGACGCACGTCGGCGGCAACGCGCTCGACGACCTCGACCGGCAGCTCGACGACGCGCAGACGCTCGGCCACCGGTACATGATCGTCGCCAGCCTCCCCATCCAGGGTCGGCGGACTCTCGACGACTATCGCCGCTGGGCCGATCGGTTGAACGAGGCCGGGCGGCGCACGCTGAGTCGCGGCATCCACATCGGCTTTCACAACCACGCGAACGATCACACTCCGATCGACGGTGTCGTGCCGTACGACCTGCTCGTCGAGCGCACCGATCCCGCGCTCGTTCGCCTCCAGCTCGATACGGGCAACGCCGCGATGGCGGAGCGCGATCCGCTCGAGTACCTGCGGCGGTACGGCGAGCGGTACTGGCTGTTCCACCTCAAGGACGTGCCACGGCTGGGCGCGACGAGCGATACGGAGCTCGGCAACGGGGTGATCGACTGGCGACAACTGCTGGCGAGCATCGACGGGATCGACGACAAGCTGCTGTTCGTGGAGCAGGAGACGTATCCGGGGGCGCCGGTGGAGAGCATGCAGCGGAACTTCGAGTATCTCTCGGCCCTCGAGTTCTGAAGCGGGCGGTGGACACTTTCTCGACCAGGTGTCGTGATGCTCACACTGACTGAGCTTCTGCTCGTATCGAGCGCGGTGGTCCCGGCCAGCGCCGCCGGTCAGGTCGGGGACACGATCCGCAGTTCCCTCCTCACCGTGGACGTCCACTCCGGGCGGATCGACACGGTCTACGCGGAGGACCGGCACTTCGAGGCCCCGAACTGGTCGCCGGACGGGCGCGTCTTCGTGGTGAACAGCAGGGGTCGGCTTTATCGCCTGACTGCGCACGGTGACAGGAACCTCGAGGAGATTCCAGCGGGTTTCGCCACACGCATGAACAACGATCACGGCATCTCGCCCGATGGGAGGTGGCTCGTCTTCAGTCATCACGCTGACGAGCACATTGCCGATCCGGCGCAGGACTGGCTCGCCTCGAGCATCTACGTCATGCCGATCGCGGGCAGCCCGGCCCCGGTGAAGGTCACGACCAGGGCACCGAGCTTCTGGCACGGCTGGTCTCCCGACGGAGAGACGCTGGCGTACGTGGGACGCCGCGATGGGGAGTGGGACATCTACACGATCCCGGTGGGCGGTGGAGAGGAGCGTCGCCTCACGACTTGTCCTGGGCTGGATGACGGCCCCGACTACACACCCGACGGGCGGTTCATCTACTACAACTCGTATTGCAGCGGGAGTATGCAGATCTGGCGAATGCGTCCGGACGGAAGTGAAGCCGAGCAGCTGACAAGTGATGCGTACTCCAACTGGTTCCCGCACCCGTCTCCCGATGGGCTCTGGGTGGTCTATCTCGCGTACCTCGAGGATCAGGGCGAGGCGCATCCGTTCGGCAGGCAGGTCAAGCTGAGGCTCATGGACCGGCGTGACGGCTCGGTGCGCGATCTGACGGCTCCGTTCTTCGGCGGTCAGGGCACGATCAACGTTCCGTCGTGGTCGCCAGACAGCCGGCGGGTGGCGTTCGTGGCCTACGCGGTACGCTAGCGGCGAATGCCCGGCCACCAGCCGCATTTCCCACGCGGGACGTAATGACGCTCCTTTCGGGGCGTCGGCGGCGTCAGTGCACCCTGTACGGCGTAGATCGCCCGGACGCGCCTCGCACGTCGGGCAGTCTGGCGGTTCCATTAGTTCCGCACTATGCTGGGACGCCAGCATCCAGCCGCGTCTCCCACCCTTGACGTACTCATGCAGGACCCACACGCAAAGCTCCGCGATGCCGTGCTCGAGCGGGTGCTCGACGGCCCCGGCGAGGCCGACCCGACGCTCCGCGCCGCCGCGGCGAGCCGGGCCGGGCTGCCGCCCGATCTCCAGCCGCTGGTGGACAAGATCCACGCCCACGCTTGGCGGGTCACCGACGACGATGTGGCGCAGGCGCGGCGTGCCTACGGTGACGACGCGATGTTCGAGGTGATCGTCGCCGCGGCCCTCGGCGCCTCGCGCACGCGCCTCATGGCCGGACTCCGCGCGCTGGAGGAGGCATGAGACTCGCGCGCGTGCATCGCGGCCACAGGTGGCCGGACCGCCTCCGCCTCGGGATGATGCGCCTGATGATGGGCCACGCCCCGGGCGTCGTCCGCACGCTCCTCTACCGCAAGGACTTCTTCGGCGCCCGGCACTCGGCGCTGACCCAGCAGGTGATGCGCGGTCCCTCGGAGTGGGCGGTCGGCGAGCGCGAGCTCTTCGCCGCCTTCGTCTCGCGTCTCAATCAGTGCGTCTTCTGAACGAACGCCCACTCCGCGGTCGCGGAGCAGGCGCTCGGTGACGACACGACGCGGCTCGTGCTCGCCGATTACAGGACGGCACCGATCGACACGAAGCTCCGCGCGGTGCTCGGGCTCCTCGACAAGCTCACACTCGCGCCGGACACGCTCTCGGCGAGCGACATCCGGCCCGTGCTCGCCCTCGGCGTGACGCGCGAGGCGGTGCGCGACGCGTTCTACGTCGCTTATCTGTTCAACACGTACGACCGTCTCGCCGACGCGCTCGGATGGGAGCTGCCGGATGACCGGTACTACCCGAAGGCCGGACGGTTCCTGCTGAAGTTCGGTTACGGGTGACGCGCCGCGGGTCGGTCGAGTAGACAGCCTTGTCGGAAAACGGTCCGGCCGGACGCCACGAGCGACGGTCTTGCCCCTCACGCGCCCTGGCGGTACGCTCTGCACCGTGGCCGCGACCCGGCTCGAACGGCCATCCCGGCTGCCGCCCGGGCGCCGGAAGTCCCAGAACATTCTCCTCGCCAGGCGGGAACGACAGCTCGATTGCCGTGCGACTGGAGGAAGCACATGACACATGCGCATGATGGCGGACCCCGATCGGGAGCGCGTGGAGCCCGCGCGCGACCCAGGCTGGTAGACCGTGTCATGGCGCTCGCGGCCTGCGCCCACGCCGCGCTGCTGATGCTCGCCCTCCAACCGGCGCCGGGCCGTGCACAGCAAGCGGGAGCGGCTCAGATGGTCCGCGTGCAGGGCGCGGTGTACGACAGCATAGTCGGCACTCCGATCGCGGGCGCGCGGGTACACTTCGTCGCCACATCGGAACCCGATGCAGGGCGGACGTTCTCGGCGCTCTCCGACGAAGCCGGGCGATACGTGATCCCCGGACTTCCGCCCGGCGACTACGTAGCCGGATTCGAGTCGCTCGCGCTCGACACGCTGGGAATCGAGCCCGGTACGCGGCTGGTGCAGGTCCAGCCCGGCATGCCGCGCGTCAACTTCGCCACGCCGTCGCCACCCGCGCTCATCCTGGCGATCTGCGGCACGGAGGCCAATGACTCGACCGCACTGCTGATCGGCCACGTGCGCGATGCCGACACCGAGATGGCCCTCTTCCCCGCGGTGGTCGCCGTCGAGTGGGTCGAGACCGTGGTGGACGGTCGGGGCGTGCGGACCCGCAATGCGCGCGTTGCGGGCGCGGCCGGCGGTCCCGGATTCTTCGCGATCTGCGACCTGCCGACGGACGCTGCGCTCCACGCCTACGCCACGCACGGCGCGGATTCGAGCGGCTTCGTCGAGGTCGAGCTTCCGCCGGCCGGTGTACGGTACGTCAGGTTCTACGTCGGTGTAACGACCGGTTCGTCGGCCGGTGCCGCGCTGCTCGCTCCCGACTCGGTTGCGGCGCCTGCAGGTGCCGTCGCACCCGAGGGTGCCCGGCTCAGCGGCCGCGTCGTGGGTGAGGACGGTAGCCCGATCGTCGGCGCGTACGTGAGGCTGTGGAACTCGGAGATCGAGGCGTCCACCACCGCCGACGGCAGGTTCTCGCTGGCGGGGCTTCCCGGCGGGACGCACACGGTCGAGGCGCGCGCTCTCGGCTACGTACCGGCCACCGCCACCGTGCATCTCGCGGCCGGCCGCCCGCTCGCCGTCGACGTTCGTTTCAGCCAGCGCGCGACTGTGCTGCGCCCGATCGAGGTGCGGGCGCAGCTCGTGTACTCTCGCCATCTCCAGGAGTTCGAGAGCCGCAGACGAGTGGGCTGGGGCCGCTACATCACGCCGGGCGAGATCGAAGCGCGGCCGGTCACCACCCTGAGCCGGCTGCTCGAGGGCTACCCGGGCATCTGGCTCGAGCGCGGGCGGGATGGGACACTGGTCAGGATGCGCGCCGTGGGCGCGGGGGTGCGGTACTGCACCCCGACGCTCTGGGTTGATGGCATGCGGGACCAGGTCAACGATTTCGATTTTCTGCACTCCGACCGCGTCGCCGCCGTGGAGGTCTACGCCCGCCCGCTGGACGTACCCCCGCGGTTCAGCTACGCCAAGGAATGTGGCGCCATCATAGTCTGGACCCGTCCGATACCTGCGCGACCGAGTGAGCGCGAACCGAGATCATGACGCCGACGCGTACATACCTGCACTCGCGGGCCGAACCCGGCGCCGCCGCCGGAGCCGGCGGCGATGTTCTCCTTCTCGTCGGGACGACCAAGGGTGCCTTCCTGCTGTGGTCCGACCAGAGACGCGAACGCTGGCGGATCGACGGACCGCACTTCAAGGGCGAGTCGGTCTACGCACTGGCGCATGATGAACGCGGCGGGCGCCATCGCACGTTCGCCGCCACGCGCAGCTCTCACTGGGGGAGCGTGCTCCGGGCGAGCGACGACTACGGCCGCACATGGAGCGCCCCCGACCGGCAGAACGTGCGATTCCCGGCCGAGTCGGAGCTGGCGCTCGTTCAGATCTGGCAGATCGAGCCCGGACCGGCGAGCGATCCGGATCTCATGTACTGCGGGGTCGAGCCGGCGGCGCTGTTCGAGTCGCGAGATGCGGGCGAGACCTGGAGCCCCGTCGCCGGGCTGCTCGAGCACGAGCACCGCAAGCAGTGGCAGCCGGGTGGCGGCGGGCTCTGCCTGCACACGATCGTCGCCGATCCCGCCGACCCGAAGCGGATGCTGGTGGCGATCTCCACCGGTGGCGTCTACCGGACCGACGACGGCGGCCGGAATTGGCAGCCGCGGAACAAGGGCGTCCGCGCGGAGTTCCTTCCCGACAAGCACCCCGAGTTCGGGCAGTGCGTCCACAAGGTCGCGCACCATCCGTCGCGACCCGGGCGGCTGTTCCTCCAGAACCACTGGGGGCTCTACCGCAGCGATGACTGGGGCGATCAGTGGCAGGACATCGCGAACGGCGTCCCGTCGGACTTCGGCTTCGGCCTAACGGTGCATCCGCGGAACCCGGACACGGTTTACATCGTACCGCTCGAGTCGGACGAGTTCCGCTGCGTTCCCGAGGCGAAGATGCGAGTCTACCGCACACGCGACGCCGGCGCATCGTGGGAGCCGCTGTCGCGCGGGCTGCCGCAGCGCGATGCGTACGAGACCGTCCTGCGCGACGCGCTCGCCGTCGACGCACTCGATCCGGCGGGTGTCTACGTCGGCACGCGCAGCGGGAAACTGTTCGCCTCGGCCGACGATGGCGACTCGTGGGCGGCGATCGCCAGCGGGCTGCCGTCGATCGTCTGCGTAAAGGCGGCGGTGATCGGCAACGGAGGCGCGGGTGTCTGATCCCGGCCGCGGGCGAGAGCGCGCCGGCGCGGCGACGGCCGGGATCACGTTCGAGCTGCCGGGCGCGCTTCAGCCGTACGCCGGTGGGAGCACGGAAGTCGTGATCGACCGGTCGTGCGCGACGCTGGCCGAAGCGATCAGCGCGCTCGCCGAGCGGAGCCCCGGCGTGGTGGACCGGATGATCGACGAGCTCGGCGCGGTGCGCCCGCACGTCAACATCTTCGTGGACGGCGAGAGCATCCGGTTTCTGGCCGGGCTCGACACGCCCGTCACGGAGCGGAGCACGATCGTGGTGGTGCCGGCGGTGAGCGGGGGCTAGGGATCAGGCTGCCCCGGTCGCGGTCGCGAGGCGTGGGCAGGGAACGTTGGGTTGTGGCGCCGGGCGCCGCCGCCCCTCTATCTTCACTCCCTCTCATCGCCCGTCCTGATCGCTCAAAACCACCTCGACAGAATGCAGTTCGATGCGCGGCCCGCTTTTCCCCACGGCTTTCGCGGGGCCAGCCGCAACTGCGGGCTCAAGCCCGCAGCGAAGGATCTCGCGCTCCTCGTGAGCGAGGTGGACGCGGCCGCCGCCGCGGTGTTCACGCGGAGTCACTTTCCCGGCGCACCGGTGGTGCTCGGCCGCGAGACGATCCGGGGCGGTCGCCTGCGCGCGATCGCCGTCAACAGCAAGGTGAGCAACGTCGCCACCGGCGCGCCCGGGCTCGAGCACGCGCGCCGCATGGCGGCCGCCGCGGCGGCGGAAGTCGGCACCACGCCCGACCGCGTTCTCGTGAGCTCCACCGGCGTGATCGGCGTACCTCTGCCGATCGAAATGATCGAGCGCGGGCTGCGCGGGATGGCCGCCGAGCTTGTCGATGATCCACTGGTCGTCGCCGAGGGAATCATGACGACCGACACGCATCCCAAGGCGATCTCGACGCGCGTCGGAGACGCGACGATCACCTGGATCGCCAAGGGTTCGGGAATGATCGAGCCCAACATGGCGACGATGCTCGTCTACATCCTCACCGATGCAGAGGGGGACGCGGGGGGGCTCGACGCTGCGCTGCGCGAGGCGGTGGACAGCTCGTTCAACATGCTCTCGATCGACTCCGACACGAGCACGTCGGACACCTGTGCCATTCTGGCGAACGGGATCGCGGGCCGGGTCAGCGCAGGTGCATTCGGCGATGCGCTCGCCGCCGGGTGCGTCCGCATGACCGAGATCCTGGC
Source organism: Gemmatimonadaceae bacterium (assembly GCA_035513015.1). Classification (GTDB taxonomy): domain Bacteria; phylum Gemmatimonadota; class Gemmatimonadetes; order Gemmatimonadales; family Gemmatimonadaceae; genus DATKCV01. Next base: position 50,162 of record DATKCV010000089.1, on the reverse strand, counting down.
TCGCGACGGCGAGGGCGCGACGCGGCTCCTTCGCACGACCGTCCGCGGCGCCAGGAACGACGTCGAGGCGAGGCGCGTCGCCAAGGCCCTCGTCAACTCACCTCTCGTCAAGACGATGGTCCACGGCGCCGACCCGAACGTCGGACGCATCCTGATGGCGGTCGGCAAGTGCTTCGACTGCACGATCGTGCCGGAGACGACCGATGCCTCGGTCAACGGATATCCCGTCGTGCGCGCGGGTCGCCGGCTCGAGTTCGACGCGGCCGCCGTGCGCAAGGCGCTGACCACGGAGGTCGTGGACCTCGAGGTACGGCTGGGCGCCGGCGATGCCGACGCGACGGCGTACGGATGCGACCTCAGCAAGGGCTACATCGACGAGAACGCCGCATATTATTCGAGCTGATGCAATCGACTCCACCGATTCCCGCCGTCATCCGCCGGGCGCTGGCTTCGGATGCGCACGTGATCGCCGCGCTGATCCAGCAGTACGTTCCGCTGGGTATGCTCCTTCCGCGCACGCCCGAGTTCATCGGCGAGCGCGCACTCGAGTTTCTGGTCGCCGTCGCCGACAGGACGGTCGTCGGCTGCGTACATCTGGAGGAATACTCGCCGAGTCTGGCGGAGGTGCGCTCGCTGGTCGTCGCGCCGGCGTGGCAGGGGCGAGGCATAGGCGGGGCGCTCGTCCAGACGCTCGAGCAGCTGGCGCTGGTGCGCGAGTACCCGACGGTGTTCGCCGTCAGCAACAACGACACCTTCTTCCTGCATCGCGGCTACCTGCCGCGGGTGATCGGCGAGCTGGATCGCCAGCGGAGTGAGATCAGCAAGTTCAAGGGTGTCTACGCCAAGGACATGGCGCCCCAGTCGGCACCCGGGGGCGGTTCCGCGGAGCGGAGCGCCCGCAGGACGGATCCACGCCCGTGAAGGCGATCCGCGTCCGCGAGCACGGCGACGCCGGCGTGCTGCGGCTCGAGGATGTCCCCGAGCCCCGGCCGGGACCCGACGAGGCGCTGGTGCACGTGGAGGCGGCGGGCGTGAACTTCATCGAGATCTACCAGCGACAGGGTTTGTATCCGATGAAGCTGCCATTCACGCCGGGGCGCGAGGGCGCGGGCACGGTGGTCGCCGTCGGAAATCGCGTCTCGTCGGTGCGCGTCGGGGACCGCGTGGCATCGGAAAGTCTGCACGGCTCGTACGCCGAGCTGGCGACGGCGAGCGCGGACCGGCTGGTGGCGCTGCCCGAAGGGCTCACGATGCGCGACGGCGCCGCCGTCATGCTCCAGGGGATGACGGCGCACTACCTGGCTACCTCGACGTATGCACTGGCCCCCGGTGACTGGTGTCTGGTCCACGCCGCCGCCGGAGGCGTCGGGCTCCTGCTCTGCCAGCTTGCGGCGCGTCGCGGAGCGCGAGTGATCGGTACGACTTCGACGGACGAAAAGGCCGCGCTGGCACGCGCCGCGGGTGCGCACGAGGTGATCGACTACACGAGGCAGGACTTCGTCGCCGAGGCGCGGCGGCTGACCGATGGGGGCGGCGTGCGCGTCGTGTACGACTCGGTCGGCAGGACGACGTTCGAGGGGAGCCTCGATGCGCTCGCGCCGCGTGGGATGCTCGTGCTGTTCGGGCAGTCCAGCGGACCGGTGCCGCCGTTCGAGCCACAGATTCTCAACCGCAAGGGCTCGCTCTTCCTTACGCGTCCATCGCTCGCCCATTACGTGGCGACGCGAGATGAGCTGCTCCGGCGCGCGGCGGATGTCCTCGGATGGGTGGGCAACGGCTCACTGCACGTGCGCGTGGACCGGGCGCTGCCGCTCGGTGAGGCCGCGGAGTCGCATCTTGCGCTGGAAGAGCGCAAAACCATGGGAAAACTGCTGCTGATTCCCTGACGGCCCGTCGCGGTGCGGGCGCCTCAGTCCGCCGAGGCGTCCGCACCTGTGTGGCAGTACCGGTCGATGGCGGTCAAGCCCGGCTCAAGGAGTCGCCGGCGCCGGCTGGCTCGTCGTCCAGATGTCGCGGTGGAGCTTCCAGGATCCGTCCTCGCGGTGCCACACGACGACGTACTTGCCGCGATCGGCCGGTGCACCGTCGGCAGTGAGCAGCGTGTAGCGGCCGACCTCGATCGCCGTGTCGCCTGCTTCCTCGACCTCGACCGTGTCCAGCTTGGCGCTCGCGATGCCGAGTTTCATCACCCCGCTCCAGAACGTCGCGATCGCCGCCGTTCCGGCGATGACGTCGGCGTGGGCGGGAAACAGTTGCGCACCACGCGTGTAGAGCGAGGCGAGGAGGGCGGCGTCCCCGCGCGCGAACACGTCCATGAACGCCCTGTTCGCCGACGCGATCTGGGACTTGGCGGCGGTGCGATCGGCCGCCGTTCGTAGCGAGTCGGCGATCGGGGTGATCGGTTCCCTGGTGCTCATAACTCACCTCCTGGTTTCAGGAGTGGTCGGCGTCGCGCGCCGGTCTGCGGTGGCGCACCGATGCACCACCGCCAACTGCCAGGTTCCTTTCTCGTGGCACCGAAGTCAAGGGCAGCCAGCGGACCTCCTGGTGCAGGAGGCGCAGCAGGCTGGCTGAAGCGACGAGCCCCCGCAGCGCGAAGCGATGCGGGGGCTCAATCGTGAAACGGTGGACTATGCGCCGGGTGGCCCCGAGCGCGCCGGTGGGCGCGCCGAATCGGGGAGGGCCGGTGGTGCCTTGCCCTTCGCCGCCGGGGTCGCCGGTGCTTTCGCTCCCGGCTGGTCCGTGGGCTTGGTCTCAGCTGCAGCCTTGCCCGGCGGTCCTGCTGCGGGGGCAGCTTTCGTTGGCGGCTGGGCGTGCCCCGGCGGCGCGGCTTGGGCTGGAGCAGGTGTGACGGCCGGCGGGTTGGCCGCGGCCGGTGTCGCTTCAGGTTGTCCGCGACCCTGGTTCGCCGGCGCGGGAGGCGTGTTGGCGGGCCGTCCCTGTGCCGACGGTGGCGTGGCCGGTCGCTGGCCGGCCGGTGCAGGCGGCTCAGTCGCCCCCGTGGCCGGCGGTGTCTGGGCCGGATTTCCCGCGGTCTCCGGCCGACCCGTGTTGGCGGGCGGGCCTACGTCGTCCGGCCTGCCGGGGTTCTCCGGTCGTCCGGCGTCAGCCGGCCGGCCCGGCGGCGTGATCGGACGGCACGGCGGATCACCCGGTGTCTGCGGGCGGCACTGCTGTCCGGGATGCTCGCGGTCCACCGGCTGGGTGGGCGGCGTTTCCACCACCGGAGGTGCGTTGACCGGCGCATTGATCACCGGCACTACACGCTGCGGAGTGTCCACGTCGGCTGGCGTGTTCACCTGATCGCCGACGGGATCGGTCACCCGGCTGCCCGGACCGCGCCCGCGAGGCGGCGGCGGGCGAACCGCGACCGGCCGCCCATTCTCGCCCTTCACGGAGTCCGGGCGGGTCGGCCGGTGTCGCGCCAGGATGCCGCCGAGTCCGGCGTTGCCGGCCGGCTGTGGTGTTGGGCACCAGACCCGGTCGGCCATTTCCGCCGGCACCTCGTAGACTGTGCCGTCGCCGCAGTACACTCGGGCGACCCGGTGCGCATCGCCGGCGTGAGGCGTGTCGAGCAGGTAGACGTCCTCGGCCCACTGATCCTCGCGCACCACGGTGACGAACCGGCGCGCCAGAGCGCGCATCGTCACGTAGGGGTTCGTTCCGGGCCGGCCGTCCACGCCGAGCGCGCGCTGAAGCTGCCCCGAATCGTACATGCCCTCGGTCAGGCGAAGCGGCCTGTCTGACGCAAGCGCATAGATGTAGCGCACCGGCTGCCTGGATGCCGCGACCGTGCGTCCGCGTCCGGCAGGCGTCCGCAGGGACCACCAGATGGGCACGCGGGTCAGCCCCGACACGACCAGTTGGCTTTCCCGGGGACTGCCCGGGTGGACCATCGCGACGCCACGCCCCGGGATGATCTCGAAGATCGCCACGTAGGCCGGGCGGTTCGTCTGGAGATAGATGTGGTTACCGACGGGCCGGGCAACCGCGACTTCTAGTGGCTCGAAGGTCGTCGGCGCCGGGGCGGGGACGGCGGCGCTCGGAGCGGGTCGGATGACCACTACTCTCGTACCCGACGAACAGGCACCGAAAACGAGCGCGGCGACTGCGGCGAGCAGCAAGCGGAGGGATGGCAGTTTCATGATCGGACTCGGCCAGAGTTAGAACGGCTGCATCCATTGGAGACGCGCCGGACCGGGACCGGGATACCGCGTCAAATGTTTGCTCCCTCGTGCTCCATTGGAGAATGGCCGCTCGGATCCGGTGCCGGATCCTGGGTGAAAACCGCAGACGACGCCGAGGGCGCCGGGGGCGGAGAGGAGACAGGCTCCGGCGCCGCGACTGGTCAGCCGCAGGTTGGAGTGCGAATATGCGTGGCGACGAGGAACGAGGGGACGAGGCGGGAGCGCCGAGGCGACGCCGGCGCGGGAATCCATCGACCGGAGGAAGCGCACGAGTGAAGGTCGTGACGATCGGCGGAGGCCCCGCCGGGCTCTACTTCGCCCTCCTGCTGAAAAAGCACGATCCCGCGCACCAGGTCACGGTGCTCGAGCGCAACGCACCAAGCGACACCTTCGGCTGGGGCGTGGTCTTCTCCGACCAGACGCTGGACACGATCCGCGCCGCCGACCCGCCCACCTACGATGCGATCGCCGACAATTTCGCCCGTTGGGACGACATCGACATCCACTTCAAGGGGAGCACGGTCACCTCGGGTGGGCACGGCTTCAGCGGCATCGCCCGCCGGAAGCTGCTGGAGATCCTCCAGCGTCGCGCGCGCGAGCTCGGCGTGGATCTGCGGTTCGGACACGAAGTGCGAAGCGAGGAGGAGCTCGGGGCGCTGGCGCTCGGCGATGCGGAGCTCGTCGTCGCCGCCGATGGTGTGAACAGTGTGATTCGCCAGCGACATGCCCTGCATTTCGACCCGGATCTCGACGTGCGCACCGCGCGCTACGTCTGGCTGGGGACGACCAGGCCGTTCGACGCGTTCACGTTCATCATCGTGATCAATGGCGACGGCGTGTTCCAGGTGCACGCCTACCGGTTCGAGCGGGAGCTGTCGGCGTTCATCGTCGAATGTGACGAGGCGTCGTGGCGTCGTGCCGGCTTCGACCGGATGGACGCCGACGCCACGGTCGAGCGGTGCGAGGAGATGTTCGGCGCCTGGCTCGGCGGCCACCGTCTGCTGCACAACGCGCGACACCAGCGCGACCGGCCGTGGCAGACGTTCGTCCGCGTCAGCAACGCCTCCTGGTTCCACGAGAACGTGGTACTGATCGGCGATGCGGCGCACACCGCGCACTTCTCGATCGGGTCGGGGACGAAGCTGGCGATGGAGGACGCGATCTCGCTGGCTCGGGTCGCCGACGAGCATGCGCGTGCGGGGGGCGAGCTGAGCGCCGCACTCCGGCGATACCAGGAGGAGCGGCGGACCGAGGCGCTCCGGCTCCAGAATGCCGCGCGCAACTCGATGGAGTGGTTCGAGAACGTGAAGCGCTACGTCAACCTCGATCCGCCGCAGTTCGCCTACAGCCTGCTCACCCGTAGCCAGCGAGTGAGCCACGAGAACCTGCGGCTTCGCGACGGCGCGTACCTCGCGGACGTGGAGCGGTGGTTCGCCGCCCGCGCCACGGGGGCGGCCCGCAACGACGGCAGCCCGCGGGCACGGGAGGGCGCCGGCGCGCGAGAGCATGCCGGCGCCGGGCTGCGCGAGGAAACGGGAGAGGGCATCGATGCCGGGGCACCGCCCCCGCCGATGTTCACACCCTTCCGCCTGCGCGACATGACGCTGGAGAACCGCGTCGTCGTGGCCCCGATGGACATGTACAGCGCCGAGGATGGCACGCCGCAGGATTTCCACCTCGTCCACCTCGGCGGCCGCGCGCTCGGCGGCGCCGGGCTCCTGATCACCGAGATGACTTGCGTCAGCCCGGAAGCGCGGATCACGCTCGGGTGCACGGGGATGTATCGGGACGAGCACGTCGCCGCGTGGCGGCGGATCACCGGGTTCGTGCATCGGTGGAGCCGGGCGAAGATCTGCCTCCAGCTGGGGCACGCGGGTCGCAAGGGATCGTGCCGGCTGCCGTGGGAGGGGGGCGACGACATTCCGCTCGGCGAGGCTGGGTGGGAGGTGATCGGACCATCGCCGATTCGGTACGCGGCGCACATGCCGTCCCCGCGGGCGATGACGCGCGCCGACATGGATGCGGTGCGCGAAGACTTCCTGCGGGCGACGCGAATGGCGGTGGATTCCGGGTTCGACATGCTGGAGCTGCACTGCGCCCACGGCTATCTCCTTTCCAGCTTCATCACGCCGCTGAGCAACCAGCGCACTGACGAGTACGGCGGTTCGCTGGAGAACCGCGTGCGGTTTCCGGTGGAGGTGTTCGCGGCCATGCGCGCGGCGTGGCCGGAGGAGCGGCCGATGTCGGTGCGGATCTCGGCCACCGACTGGGTCAAGGGCGGGATCACCGGCGATGACGCCGTCGCCGTCTCGCGCGCCTTCGCCCGCGTCGGCGCCGACATCATCCACGTCTCGACCGGCCAGACCTCGCCCGGTGCGCAGCCGGTATACGGGCGCATGTACCAGACACCGTACAGCGACCAGGTGCGCAACGAGTGCGGGCTGCCGACGATCGCCGTCGGCAACATCGTCGATGCCGATCAGGTGAACGCGATCGTCGCCGCCGGCCGCGCCGATCTGTGCGCACTGGCCCGGCCTCACCTCACCAATCCGCACTGGACGTTCGCCGCGGCGGCCGAGCTCGGCCATGTGGAGCAGCACTGGCCGGTACAGTACCTCACCGGCAAGCGCCAGCTCGAGCGGCTGATGCAGCGGCAGCAAGAGCTGCGTGGGACGAGCACGATATGAGCGGCGGTGAGCTTCATGGACGTCACGCAATCGTCACCGGCGGTGGGCGCGGGATCGGGGCGGCGATCTCGCGCGAGCTGGCGCGCCTCGGTGCCGCCGTCACCATCATGGGCCGAAACCCGGCGACGCTCGACGCCCGGACGCGCGCGCTGCGCGATGAGCTGGGCCCGCCGACTCGGGTGCAGGCAATCACCTGCGACGTCACCGACGAGGGATCGGTGCGCGAGGCATTCGCCGCCGCCGCCGCCGACCTCGGTGCCGCGTACGTTCTCGTCAACAACGCCGGTGACGCCGAGGCGGCGCTGGTCCACGAGATGTCGCTGGACACCTGGGAAGCGACGCTCGCCGTGAACCTCACCGGGACGTTCCTCTGCTCACGCGAGGTGCTTCCCGACATGCTGGCCGCCGGTGAGGGGCGCATCGTCAACATCGCATCGACCGCGGCGTTCGAGGGTTTCAAGCGCATGGCCGCCTACTGCGCGGCGAAGCACGGCGTGCTCGGGCTGACGCGGGCGCTGGCGGCGGAGACCGCGCGCGCGGGGGTGACGGTGAACGCCGTGTGCCCGGGCTACACGGCGGACACCGACATGACACGCCGGGCGGTGGCGGGGCTCGTCGCCGCCGGGCGCACGGAGGAGGCGGCGCTGTCGATGCTGGCCGGCGCCAACCCGCAGGGGCGTCTCGTGCGGCCCGAGGAGATCGCTCGAATGGTCGCCTGGCTGTGCTCCACCGAAACCTCCGAGGTGACCGGCAGATCGATAGTCGTCGGCGGAGGGGACGTTCCATGATCGGGTCACCGCGATGCTCGCCGCCCAACGGCGCGGTGTCGTCGTCCTGCTCGCGCACCTAGCGCGCCGGCCGTATGTTCCCGCCATGACGACCCGGATCCGTGGCGCGGAGCTGCGCCCCACACACTTCGGGTGGCGCGTGGACGGCAAGGTCGCCACCATCACGCTCCAGCGTCCGGAGCGGAAGAACCCGCTGACATTCGCCTCGTACGCCGAGCTGCGCGACTCGCTGCGGCAGCTGGCTTTCGCGTCGGACGTCAAGGTGATCGTGCTGACCGGCGCCGAGGGGAACTTTTCCTCCGGCGGCGACGTGCACGAGATAATCGGCCCGCTCGTAGCCGCGAAGCGCGAAGGGCGGATGGACGACCTGCTGGCGTTCACGCGCCTGACCGGGGATCTCGTGCGCGCGATGCGCGCCTGCCCGCAGCCGATCGTCGCCGCGGTGGACGGCGTCTGTGCGGGCGCGGGGGCGATACTCGCCATGGCGAGCGACCTCCGGATAGGCACCACGCGCGCGCGCGTCGCCTTCCTGTTCACGCGCGTCGGCCTCTCCGGTGCCGACATGGGCGCCTGCGCGATCCTGCCACGCATCATCGGGCAGGGGCGGGCCAGCGAGCTGCTCTACACGGGCCGCTTCATGTCCGGCGAAGAGGGCGAGCGCTGGGGCTTCTTCAACTCGGTCGTGGCGCCCGAGGCGCTCCACGAGACGGCGCACGCTCTGGCGAGCACGCTCGCCGACGGTCCCACGTTCGCCCACGGCATGACCAAGCGGGCGCTGCACCAGGAGTGGGCGATGGGGATCGACGAAGCGATCGAGGCGGAGGCGCAGACGCAGGCCGTCTGCATGCAGACGGAGGACTTCGCCCGCGCCTACGAAGCGTTCGCCGAAAAGCGCACACCCGTGTTCGAGGGCAACTGAGTCCATGCCGACCGCCGAGGCGCCGCGCGTCCTCGCGCCTGGTCTCGAGCACCTCGAGTGGCCGTTCTTCGAGGACGAGCACCGCGAGCTCGCCCGTGCCGTCGGCGAGTGGGCGGGGCGCGAGGTCCACGAGCCTCCCGCGAGCATGTCGGCGAGTCACGGGGAGGTGGACGCCGAGTGCCGCGCGCTCGTCCGTCTGCTCGGCGAGGCGGGATGGCTCCGGCACGTCGTACCCGCGCCGCACGGTGGTCTGAACGAGCGGGTAGATGCGCGGTCGCTCTGTCTGCTCCGCGAGTCGCTGGCGCGCCGGTCCGCGCTGGCCGACTTCGCGTTGGCGATGCAGGGGCTAGGCGCCGGTCCGATCGCGCTCCATGGCGACGATGCGCAGCAGCGCCGCTACCTGCCCGGCGTCGCGTCCGGCGAGCGGATCGCCGCGTTCGCGATCTCCGAGGCGGGGGCCGGCTCCGACATCGCTGCCATGCAGACGACGGCGCGCCGCGACGGCGCCGCCTGGGTGCTCGACGGCGAGAAGACGTGGATCTCCAACGCCGGGATCGCCGATCACTACGTCGTTTTCGCGCGCCTCGCCGGCGCCGGCGCCGACGCGGGCTTCGTCGCGCTGATCGTCGATGCGGACGCGCGCGGCCTGAGCGTCGCCGAACGGATCGCGCTCGCCGCGCCGCACCCGCTGGGCACGCTGCGCTTCGATGGCTGCCGCGTCGGCTCCGACCGGCTGCTCGGCGAGCCGGGAAAAGGCCTCCGGGTCGCGCTCGGCACGCTCGACCTGTTCAGGCCGAGCGTGGGCGCGGCCGCGCTCGGATTGGCTCGTCGCGCGATGGACGAAGCGCTGGCGTGGACGCGTGAGCGCACCGTCTTCGGCCGCGCGCTCGCCGAGCACCAGATGACTCAGGTGAAGCTGGCCGACATGGCAGTGCGGATCGACGCCAGCGCACTGCTGGTCTATCGCGCGGCCTGGACCCGCGACCGATTGCGCCGCCGCACCACGCGCGAGGCGGCGATGGCCAAGCTGCATGCGACGGAGAGCGCGCAGCTGGTGATCGACGACGCCGTGCAGCTCCTCGGGGCACGCGGCGTGCGGCTCGGGGCACCCGTCGAGCGGCTGTACCGCGAGATACGCGCGCTGCGGATCTACGAGGGGACGAGCGAGATTCAGCGGATCGTCATCGCCAACGCAATCGGGACAGGCTCATGACCGCTCACATCGATCAGTTCGCGCGCCGGGGACTGCCGCCCCGCGATCTGTGGCCGGAGATGGACTACTCCTCGCTCTCCGGGCCGTCGTACCCCGCGCTGCTGAACTGCGCCGCCGAGCTCCTCGACCGAATCGTGGAGCGCGGCGACGGCGGCCGGGTCGCGCTGCACTTTTCCGGCGGGCGGTGGAGCTATCGCGAGCTCCTCCAGACGGCCAATCGGATCGCCCACGTGCTCGTCGCCGATCTCGGCGTCGTCCCGGGAAACAGGGTGCTCCTTCGCGGACCGAACAACCCGATGATGGCCGCCTGCTGGTTCGCCGTGCTCAAGGCCGGCGGTGTCTGCGTCTGCACGATGCCGCTGCTCCGGGCGCGCGAGCTCGGCTACGTCGTGGAGAAGGCGCAGGTCGCCCTCGCCCTCTGCGACTCGCGGGTGACCGAGGATCTGCAACACGCGGCCGATGCGACTCCGGTGTTGCGTCGAATCGTCCGGTTCAACGGCGATGGCACCGACGCGCTCGAGTCGCTGATGCGAGGGAAACCGGCGACGTTCGACACCGTTCCGACGGCCGCCGACGACGTGGCGATCATCGCGTTCACGTCGGGCACGACGGGGCGGGCGAAGGGGACGATGCACTTCCACCGTGACATCCTCGCCGTCACCGACTGCTTCCCGCGCCACGTGCTGCGGCCTGAGCCCGACGACATCTTCTGCGGCTCGCCGCCGCTGGCGTTCACCTTCGGTCTCGGCGGGCTGCTGCTCTTCCCCATGCGCGTCGGTGCGTCGTCGCTGCTTCTCGAGCAGGCTACGCCGCCGCACCTGATAAAGGGGATCCAGGACTTCGGCGCCACGGTGTGCTTCTCCGCCCCGACCGCCTACCGCGCCATGACCGGAATGGTGAAGGACCACGACGTCTCGTCTCTCCGCAAGTGCGTCTCGGCCGGCGAACACCTCCCCGAGCCGACGTACCGGAAATGGCTCGACGCCACCGGCATCCGGATCATCGACGGGATCGGCACCACCGAGATCCTGCACATGTTCATCAGCTCGTCGGACGACGACATCCGGCCCGGCTCGACCGGACGCGTGATCCCCGGCTACAGCGCGCGGGTGGTGGACGGCGATGGCAGGGACGTGCCGGCCGGCACGGTCGGCCACCTCGCGGTGCGAGGCCCCACCGGGTGTCGGTATCTCGACGACGTGGAGCGCCAGCGCGCCTACGTGCAGCACGGCTGGAATCTTCCGGGCGACGCGTACACCGTGGATGACGAGGGCTACTTCTGGTATCAGGCGCGAACGGACGACCTGATCGTCTCGGCGGGCTACAAGATCGCCGGACCCGAGGTGGAGAACGTGCTGCTCGACCATCCATCGGTCATGGAATGCGGAGTGGTCGCCGTGCCGGACGAGGACCGGGGGTCGATCGTCAAGGCGTTCATCGTCCTTCGGCCCGGTGTGTCGGGCAGCGAGGCGACGATGCACGAGCTCCAGGAGTTCGTGAAGTCGCAGATCGCGCCGTACAAGTACCCGCGGAGCATCGAGTTCGTCGCCAGCCTGCCGCGAACGGAAACGGGCAAGCTCCAGCGCTACCGGCTGCGCCAGCCGCCGACTGGCGCCGGCCAGCTCGCCGAGCAAAGCTAGATGGACATCCTGAAACCGTCGGGATGGCCGCGGCCGAGCGGCTACGCGCACGGCGTGGCGGCGAGCGGCCGGCTGGTCGCGGTGGCGGGACAGATCGGATGGGATCCGGCGACCGGCACCTTGGCCGGCGACGACTTCGCCGATCAGGCGCGCCAGGCGCTGGCCAACATCGCCGCGGTGCTGCGCGAGGCGGGCGCCGAGCCGAGGCACGTCGTGCGACTCACCTGGTACATCACCGACCGTGCCGAGTACGCTGCGCGTTCGGCCGCGGTGGGCGACGCCTACCGCGCGGTGTTCGGCACGCACTACCCGGCGATGTCGGTCGTCGTCGTGGCCGGGCTGCTCGAGCCGCGGGCGAAGGTGGAGATCGAGGCGACGGCGGTCATTCCCCGATGATGGTGGGCCCGACCTCGGGCCATCCACCAGCGAGCCGCCTGCGAGTCCGCTGACAGCCTCAGAACCGCGCGCTGATCGTGATGCCGGCGCGAGCCGCGCTGCCGGGCCAGCCGACATCCGGCGCGAGCGTCACGTCGCGTATCCCGCCGGAGCGCCTCGCCTGAGCCTGGGCGGCGGTCGGCGTCGCGCGCCCAGCACGGAGGCTGTTGATCGCCGCCGCCACGGCCAACGTGCCGACGGTCGCGCTGGCGATTGCGAACTGTCCCGTTACGCCAGGACGATCCAGCCGCGTCGCGCCGGCCACGAGCGCGGCGCCACCAGCGACGATGCCCAGATAGCCGCTGGCGCGAGTCGGGGCGTAGATGTTGACCAGCCCGCTGAGAAGCGATGCGCCGCCGAGCGAGACAGTGGTTCGCGCGTAGGTGCTGCTGACCTTGCCGCGGTCCTCGACCGGCTCCTCCGGCTCCCAGTCGTAGGCGGGCTGGATGCGCGCCGCCTCGGCGGCGTCGAGGCCGACGCTGTCGAGCCACGCGACGAGCCGGGCGTCGTCGATCAGCTCGGCGATGAACGCGTTGTTGCGCGTACTTGCCACGTCGTCCACGATGTCGCCGCGTCCCGACCGATCGATCAGATAGGCCATGGCGCAGAGAGTGCCGTGGCTGTCCCGGAAAAAGGGCATGGCGCGATCGGCGAACCGGTCGTTGCGCGGGAAGAGGCCTTCGTCCCTGTACTCCCGCAGCCAGGCGATCAGTTGCGCGCGCGCGAGTCGCTGGCCGGTGGTGAGGCGGGAGTCGTCGCGCGTCCGGAGTTCCACGTCCACGGAATCGAAGTGAGCGCGCAGACGCACGGACTCGGTCAGCCTGTGCGCCGAGCCGGGTTCGAGGTTACGCGGCTGATGCCAGGCCGACGCGAACAGGATCGCGGCGGTCGCGGTCGAGGCGAGAAGAATGGAACCGGACTTCATGCTGCCTCCATCGAGAGCGAACGGGCGCCGGACGATAGCGCTGGACGAAGAACCCCGCCAGCGACGATCCGGTCACCGCGCCGCCTGGTGGGGCAGATAACCCATCGTCGCCAGCCGCTCGCCCGATGCCGAATACGCCTCGGCCGGCATGTCGCTCACGCCGGTGGCGTCGATCCACTTGTTGAAGAAGTTGAACAGTGCGCAGACGGTGATGGCGTCGTACACGGCCTCCTCCGTCCACCCGGTCTCGACCAGGGCGTCCACGTCGGCCTTCTGAAGGCTCGTCGACGCACGGTTCATCTTCTCGATGAACGCGAACAGCGCCTTCTCGCGGTCGCTGATCGGCGCGGTGCGAAAATCCTCGAGCACCGCGTCGACCAGCGCCCGGTCTCCCAGCAGCGACGCCGCGACCGCGGCGTGGGAGCCGATTCAGAAGAGGCAGTCGTTCCGGCGCGAGGTGAACGCCGCGATCAGCTCGCGAAGTCCCGGCGGAAGCGGCGACGGACCGCGCATCACGCCCTGCGCGAACGCCGAGAGGTGTTGCGTCCGATCGGGCTTGTAGGCGAACAGGTGCATGATCTGCGGCACCGGGATCCCGGCCGCCTTCATGCCGCCGATCGGGCCGGCGTACGCCCCCTTCGGCTCGGCCTGCTCGACCTCGGTGAGGAACATCGGCTTCATCTACATTACCTCGAGCAAGGGAAGGTTCTTCGGGGAATTGCGGGAATGGCCGCCGGGTTGGAGTCGTGGAGCCAACCGCTCCCGCTCCCCGAGCCGGAGCTGCTCTCCCGGGCGTCTCATCGCCATCGCGTGCATCGCCGCCTCGGGCGAAACCTGCTCTTTCGGCGACTCGCCGTCACCTGATCCGGCGATCGTACCACTCCCCCGAATCCGACTCGATCGCAGGTTCGGACTGGGCGATGCCGGCCACTCGCTCGCCCCCGCGCCCGCACGCCTCGAGAAGCGGACGGAAGCCCACACGCGGTATTGCACGGTCGACCGCGGCCTCGGCGGCGCGCGCCATTCGGAGAAGAACGTGCTCCTCCCACGGACGACCGATGGCCTGCATGCCGATCGGAAGCCCTTTGGCGGTAGTGCCGGCGGGGAACGCGATCGCCGGGTGGCCAGTCAGGTTGGCGATGCTGACGAAGCGCATCAGCGCCGAGAGCACGGCGATGTCGGACTCACCGCCGCGCAGCGCGTCGGCTCGCACGACCGGCGCGACGATCGCCGTCGCCGGCGTGACGACGACATCGGCGAGCTCGAGAGCCGCGGCCAGGTGACGCATCACCCGCGTCCGCGCCCGCTGCGCATGCACGTAGTCGCGCGCCGTGAACGCCCGCGCGATGGCCATGTTGATCCGCACGTCGGCGCCATGACGACCACGATCGGCACGATGAGACATCATCGCCGCGGCCATTTCGGAGCCGATCGTGACCGCGTGCGCGATGCGCGCGAGCTCGAGCTCCGGGACCTCCACTTCGCGAACGCGCGCGCCAGCGTCCACCAGTACGGCGATCATGCGGTCGCAGTGGGCGACGATCTCCGGGTCGGCGTCCTCGAACCAGGGCCGGTAAACGCCGACGACGAGCCCCGACAGGTCCCCGCCGGCGATGTCATCCACGCGCACCGGCGGCTGCCGCAGCGTCGCCGCGTCGGCGGGATCGGGTCCGGCGAGGATCGCGTGGAGCAGCGCGGCGTCGGCGGCCGTGGTGGCGATCGGGCCAAGGTGGGCGACCGACCAGCACAAAGGAAAGGCGCCCGTTTCGCTCACCCGGCCATACGTCGGCTTGAGGCCCACCAGTCCGCAGAGTGCGGCCGGGATGCGGATCGATCCGCCTCCATCGGCACCGAGTGCGGCGGGGCATAGGCCCGAGGCCACGGCAGCCGCCGACCCGCTCGAGCTGCCGCCGGTGTGGCGCTCCGGATCGTGCGGATTGCGCGCCGTCCCATGGTGCGCGTTGAGTCCCGTCACGCCGATTCCCACCTCGTGCATGTTCGTCTTGCCGATGAGCAGAGCGCCGGCCGCCCGCAGCCGAGCCACGGCGATGGCATCGACCGACGCCGGCTGGCGGCCGAGGAAGGAGGTGCCGACCGTGGTTGGGTGGCCGCGCTGGTCCACTTCGTCCTTGATCGCCACCGGCACGCCCTCGAGTGGGCCCCGGGGGACGCCGCGATCGAATCGGCGCGTGGACTCCCGCGCCTGGGCGAGCACGTCATCGCGGTCGATGGAAAGGAACGCTCGCAGCGGCGGCATCGCCTCGTCGGCGAGCCGCATCGCCTCGAGCACGGCCTCGGCCACCGCCAACGGCGTCGCCGAGCCCGTGCGATAGGCCGTTGCATGATCGCCGATAGTGGAATAGGGAAGCTCGGTAAGGGGGCGCAGGGCGAGCAGCTCCTCTATTCCATCGATGACCGCGCCAGGTTCGGCGAGGTCCCCGTCCACCGGCCACAGCGGCGCCCCGGTCGGCGGCTCGCTCAGCTCGCGCGAGCGAAACGCGGAGATTCCCGCATCGCGAATGAGCCTGGCGAGGATTGGCGGTCCGAGAGTGCGGCTCTCGATCAGCGACGCGAGCATCCGGGCGCTGCGGCCAGCGACGCGCGGCAGGTCGGGGTGACGAAGGTCGTAGCGACCGCCGGCGGCGGCGTCGGTCACCGCCTGGCATCCTCCTCGCGCGGTCGTGGCTCGAACGTGAACGGCTGCTGGACCAGTTGTCGGACGCGCCGGCCGTCCCTGAGTGCCGGGCGGAAGATCGCTCGCGTCAGAGCGACCATGACCGCGTCGGCGAGCTCGCGATGCGACGACGAAACGAGACCGAGCGTCTCGCGCTCCACGCGGCCCAGGGTATCGACCACGAACTCGGCGATCACCAGCCCTCCCACTCCCTCGCGCAGCATCCGCTCCGGGTAGTCGGGCTTGGCCGTAGTCGAGTCGGCGAGTACCGCGGCCGAATCGACCTGGTTGGCGGTGAAGATGTGATTCCGCGCGAGGAGGTCGCCGAGCATGCGCGCGTTGTCGCCGACACTGCGCCGGCGCGGGGGCGGCAGCCCGACGCGCGACCAGATCGCGATCACCCCGCACCCCCCGGTCTGGTGGGGGTTGGTGAACTGCACGGGTACCGACGACGGGCCGTGATACACCTCTATTCCCTCGATCGACATCGGCGTGATGAGGTCGGGGTCGAAGTACGCCGCCGCGGCCGGAGCCCCATCGATGTAGACCAGTGGCGGGCACGTCGAGCCGCGGAAATAGAGGACCGATCGCGACGAGTTGACCAGACGCATGCGTACACCGGGGATCGTCCGCAGGAGATCCGTCGTGCGCAACGGCTGGCGGCGGTCGATGTCCGCGCGTGTGATGAAGTGCCCGAACCCGCGCTCCCGCCGGTCGTAGAAGGCGGCGATGCGGGGGTTGGAGCGCTGCCCCTGGCCGGCCACGATCACGGCCTCGAGTGTGGGCGCGACGCGGTCCAGCCGCATGACCACGGTGGCCGCTTCACCGCCCGAGATTTCGACGTCGACCTCGGCCGGCCGGAAACCGATCCGCCGAACCTGTACGGTATGTCGCCCGACGCCGAGACGCTGTATCCGGAACGTGCCTCCGGCGTCGCTGAGGGCGCTCACGCGCTCGCCGGCGAGGGTGATCGCCGCGCCGGAGATCGGCAGTCCGCTCGTGTCGACGACCGTACCGGTGAGGACGCCGGGCCCCTGTGCCGCCAATACGTGCGGAACCACACCGACGAGTGCCAGGGCGCTCAGAGCCAGCGCGCTGAACGGGAGCAGCAGCCGGCGCCGCCCCGAAACCGGCGCGCCCAAAGACGAAGAGGCGATCGCCAGACGCACGCTCCCTCCCGGTCGTGGCCACCGGCGGAGGGGAGCCGGCAGCGTAGGTCCTGATTGACCGCAATATCGGGTCCGGGATGGGCGAGCGCCAGCCTCGGATGCGCCGACTGCGGTGCGGCGACGGCCTGGCGGCCCGCCGTCAGCCGTCAGCGTCGCGGAGGGATTGCAGCTCGTGCTCGACCAGCTCCACCAGCTCCTTCATTGCGCCGGCATCGAACAGCAGCGCGACGCCGGCCCGGCCGTACATCGCGGGAAGCGGGCGTGTGCCTCCGAGTGCGAGGGCGGACTTGTAACGCTCGAGGGCTCCACGGGGATCGTCGAGGCTCTGGCGCCAGAGCTGGAGTGCACCGAGCTGCGCGATGCCGTACTCGATGTAGTAGAACGGATGCTTGAAGATGTGGATCTGGCGGTACCAGCGAGCCACGCGCTCGGCCTCCAGCCCGTCCCAGTCGATCCCCCGCTCCAGCCGCGAGCGAATGCGCAGCCACTCGGCGTCGCGAGCGGCCCGGTCGCGGCCCCCGTCGCTGGTGTAGATCCAGCGCTGGAACGCGTCCACACCGGCGATGTGCGGGAGACTGGCGAGGACGTCCTCGAGATGTTCGATTCGCGCGCGCCGCGCCTCGGCCGCATTGTAAAATCCGGTCGGTCTGGCGAGATGCGGTGCGGCGAGGAGCTCCATCGACATCGAGGCAAGTTCAGCTGCCTCCATCCCCGTGCCGCGCTGCCAGACCAGCGACAGCGGTGCCGAGGCGAACGTGTGGAAGCAATGCCCGGCTTCGTGGATCAGCGTCGAGACATCGTCGGCGATCCCGACGGCGTTCATGTGCACGAATGGTCGGCCGCGGTGGTGCAGTGGCAGGCAGTATCCCCCCGGGGCCTTTCCCTGCCGGTTCTCCAGATCCAGCAGTCCTTCGCGCGCCATGGTCGTGAACTGGCGGCCGAGCTCCGGATCGACGGCGGAGAAGATCCGCTCGCCGCCGGCAATGAGCTCCCCCACGTCGTCGAACGGTCGAAGAGCGGTGCGGTTGCCCGGATCGACTCCGAGGTCCCAGGGGCGTAGCGTCTCCACTCCGAGTCGCGCACGGCGAGCGGCGTACATGCGCTCCACCGCCGGGACCACCGACTCGGCAACGGCGTCATGAAACCGAACGCAATCCTCCGGACCGTAGTCGAAGCGGTGCAGCTCCTGGAACGCGTAGGCCTGATAATCGGCGAAGCCGGCATTGCGGGCGATCGTGCCCCGCAGCTCGACCATCCGGTCGAAGATCGTGGCCAGTTCGTCGCGCTTGTCGATATATGGTTCCGCCGACAGCCGGAAGGCACGCTCGCGCACTGCGCGGTCGGTCACCTGAAGGAAGGGCTGAAGCTGCTGGATGGTTCTGGGCTCGCCCTCCCACAGCACCGTCATGGTTCCGACGACCTTCTGGTAGCTCGAGCCAAGCTCTTCCAGCGCGGCGACCAGGGGAACGTTCTCGTCGCGGAAGATCTCGATGTCGGTGCGGAACTCGCGGAGCGTGGTCTCGAGATCCGGTTCCGTGTAGCCGGAGGCGACGAGCCGCTCGGCGAGCCGCACCCGATATCGCTCGACCTCCGGCAGGATCTCCATCGAGAAGCGAAGGTTGCGCGCCTCGGCCTCCGGATCGGCCGTGTTTCCGGTATACGCCATGTAAGCGAGTGCCGCTGCCTCATCGACGATGGCGTCGAGCGCCGACCATGATTGGAGCCACGCCGGTACGACGCCCGCTCCCAGCGTCGTCTCGGCCAGTGCCTCGTAGTGCGGCTCGATGTCCTGCCACGTCGCATCCGCCAGAGCGGCGGGAGAAACCGGGAGCGTCGGAAGCATCAGATTGAGTGTCAACCCATCCTCGATCGGCGCGGTAACGCACCGGAGCAGTCGTGCTGATCAGTTGAGGTACCGCGCGGCGGGACTCCGGCTCGCGCCCGGCCGACCCGGTCGGGAGCTGCAGCACAGCCGGTGCGTCCCGGCTACCCTCCGCGAGCACGCCGAGAATCGGGAATCGGACCCGGTTCCGCAAGAGCAGTGCGGCAGGGCGGCCGAAATCGCGAATCAAATGGTTGTGCGGAGGCGCCTCCGGGTCCGTACGGCGCCCGGAAGGGCATCCGACCACGGGTCACTTCGCCCTCACCCCATCCGCGTATCCGCCCGCATGCTTGATGACGCACATGCGCCTGTACTCCGGGTGGGTCCCGCACGCGATCCCGGCGAACGCGATCATGGGGTCGAGGATGTTGCGCCGGTGCCCGCGTCCCGGAACACCGTCGTCGACGATGAGCCCGATCACGACTTCGCGCGCCGTCGGCGGACCGTAGGCGATGTTCTCGCTCAGGGTCAGCGACCACGAGCCATAACGGTTGACGCGGTCGGCGGCGCTGCTGCCATCGCGGCCAGAGTGACCGACGCCGCCGCTGCGCTCCTGGTCGCGCACGTGGTCGCGGGCGGCGAGCGACATCCCACGCGATGCAGTGAGCTCGTGGAGCGGGCTTGTCGCGCGAAGCACGCGAATGGCCTCGCGTACGGCCGCCCCTCCCTCCTGCGTGCGGACGACGACGTTCGTGCCAGGCTGTCGCATCGTCGTGCCCTGATACCAGGGGAGCATCGCCTCGAGATGCCGGGCGTACGCGCGCGGATCGGTGCGCGCCTGGTTGAGCTCGGCCAGCACTTGCGCCTCGAGCGGGGGGAGGAATGCGTGCGCCGGACCAGTGGGAACTTCGGGGGGTGCCTCCGCTGCCCGTCCCGCAGGCGCTGAGCTCGGGGGTTCCGGACGGGTACCCGAGGAGACCGGCGGCGTGCAGGCGGTCAAGAGCGCGGCGGCTGCCGCGAGGACGAAGATTCCGGGCGGCTGGTGAACGCCGGGCGCGTGATGGATCGGGGTCATGATTCCTGCTACACGAGGACACCGCCGGCGTTCAATTCCCGCACGTAGCACGGATACTCGCGTTGCGCCGCGCGAGCGCGCGAGAGGTCCATCGTCGCGGCAATCACCGGCTCGGCCGCGGAGGTTTCGGCAACCACGTCGCCGTACGGATCGACGATCCATCCCGCGCCGCCGAATTCCTGTCCCAGCGAGTCGGTGCCGCCGCGGTTGGAGCTCGCCACCCAGCACCCGGAAACGATGGCGGCCATCGACACGGCCGTCCGCCAGCGGCGTGTCGACTGGCGCGGCGTCACACGCGGGACGACGATCAGGTCGGCCCCCAACCGGCCGTAGTGACGTGCCCACTCGTTGAACATGACTTCGGTACAGATGAGAAAACCGACCTTCAACCCGCCGCAGTCGGCGAGGCGGAAGTGCGTCTCCCCGCGCGCGAACCAGCGCGCCTCCCAGTAGCCATCCTCTTCCGGAAAGAACTGCTTGGTGTGCACCGGGGTCGCACCGCGCCCGCGCTCCCAAGCGAATCCCTCGTTCAAGGCCGCGCCTCCGGCCACTACCGGACGCGTGCCGAGGACGACCGGCGCGCCCAGCTCGTCGAGTCGGGCGATGCCAGCGTCGTGAACGCTACTGGAGCGCTCGAGGATCAGCGGGTCGGGCTCGGAACCCGCCGCGATCCAGCGGCCGAACGGCATTTCGTCGAGCAGCGCGACGTCGGCTCGCGCGGCACGAAATCGTGAGGCAAGCGCGCTCCACTCGGCTCCGCCGGGATCGAGCTCGGGGGGAGCCTCGCACACGGCCAGGCTGTGGGTGGTCACTGTGTCCGTCACCGGTTGTCGGTTGTGGCGATACTTCGCGTCGTGCCGCCGCCCGTCAAGGGGCGTACTATATGGAGCGCGCGGCGATTTGTGCGCGCCCAGATTCCTGCCGACCCGATGCCTCTTCCAGTCGAATCCGTCATTCCCGCGCTTCGGCGGGCGCTCCGTGACCGGCGGGTGGCCGTGCTCCAGGCGCCTCCGGGCGCGGGCAAAACGACACGCGTCCCGCTGGCGCTCCTCGACGAGGCGTGGCTCGGCGGCTCGCGGATCGTGATGCTCGAGCCGCGCCGCCTGGCCGCGCGAGCCGCGGCGGCGTACATGGCCCGTCTGCTCGGCGAGCGCGTCGGTGACACAGTCGGTCATCGCGTGCGGCTCGACACGCGCGTCGGTCCGCGTACGCGACTCGAGGTCGTGACCGAGGGAGTGCTCGGGCGCATGCTCCAGGAAGACCCGGCGCTCGATGGCGTCGGCCTCGTGATCTTCGACGAGTTCCACGAGCGCAGCCTGAACGCCGACCTCGGGCTCGCCCTCGCGCTCCAGACGCGGCAGCTGCTGCGTGAGGATCTGGCGCTTCTGGCGATGTCGGCGACGCTCGACGGCACCGCGGTCGCCGCGCTCCTCGGCGGCGCGCCGGTGATCACCAGCGAGGGTCGCGCGCACGCGGTGGAAACTCGGTACATCCCCCGCCGCGCCGGTCAGCGGATCGAGGCGCAGGCGGCGGCGGTCACGCGGGAGGCGCTCGCTCGCGAGCCAGGCGACATCCTCGTGTTCCTTCCGGGCGCGGCCGAGATACGGCGCGTGCACGCGCTGCTCGCCGACGCGGCGCTCCCAGCGGATGTCACGCTTGCGCCGCTGCACGGCAATCTCCCGCTCGAACAGCAGGATGTAGCGATCGCGCCGAGCCCGCCCGGTCGCCGCAAGGTCGTTCTTTCGACGTCGATCGCCGAGACGAGTCTCACGATCGATGGAGTGCGCGTGGTGATCGACGCCGGGCTGGCGCGCGGGCCGCGCTTCTCACCGCGCACCGGAATGACCAGCCTCGAGACGACGCGCGTCTCCCGCGCTTCGGCGGATCAGCGGCGGGGCCGGGCGGGACGCATGGGTCCGGGCGTGTGCTGGCGTCTGTGGGCGGAGCACGAGAACGCGCAGCTCCTCCCCCACACGACGCCCGAGATTCTCGAGGCCGACCTGGCGCCGCTCGCCCTGACTCTGGCCGACGCCGGGATCGGCGATCCGACGCAGCTCGCCTGGCTCGACGGACCGCCGCCGGCGGCGTTCGCGCAGGCGCGCGAGCTCCTCGGCCAGCTCGGCGCGCTGGGTGGTGACGGGCGCATCACACCCCATGGCCGGCGCATGGCCGCCCTGGCGATGCATCCACGCCTCGCGCACATGCTGATCGCCGCCAGACAGCTCGGACTGGTGGCGCTGGCCTGCGACCTGGCGGCGCTGCTCGGGGAGCGCGACGTCCTGCGCGCCGAGGGGATGCCAGCCGACGCGGACCTGCGCCTGCGGCTGGAGCTCGTGCGAGGCGGCAGCGACGCGCCGGCGATCGTGCACGAACACCGCGTGGACCGCGACGCCGTGCGCCGGGTGAGGGAACAGGCGCGTCAGTGGCGCGCGCAGATGCGGGCGAGCGATCGGGAGGAGGCCGATGTGGACGAAGCCGGAATGCTCCTCGCGCTGGCATACCCGGATCGGGTCGCCCAGCGTCGCGACCGGGGCGCGGGCGACGGGCGCTTCCTCCTGCGCAACGGGCGCGGCGCCGTGCTCTCGTCGGCGCAGGCCCTGAGCGCGTCCGACTACATCGTGGTCGCCGATCTGGATGGCCAGCGGCCGGAGAGCCGCATCTTTCTCGCCGCACCGGTCGCGATCGAGTCGCTGGAGCGCCGGCTCGGCGACCAGATCGAGGACGACGCGCACGTCGGCTGGGATCCGGCCATTCGATCGGTGCTCGCTCGCCGCCGGCGGCGGCTTGGCGCACTGGTGCTGGCCGACGCGCCGCTGCGCGAGCCGGATCCGGAGCTCGTCGCCGCCGCGTTGCTCGACGGCATTGCATCGGAGGGTATCGCTGCGCTGCCATGGAGCGACGCCGCGCGCCGGCTTCGCGAGCGTCTGGCGTTCATGGCGCGGCTCGATCCGTCGTGGCCCGACGCGTCGGACGCGACGCTGGCCGCGACGCTGGGCGAGTGGCTGGCGCCGCACCTGGGAGGCGCACGCACGTGGGCCGACATCGAGCGACTCGACTTGTTTCATATGCTGCTCGCGCGCCTCGACTGGCGCCAGCGCGCCGCGCTCGACGAGCAGGCGCCGACGCACATCACCGTCCCGAGCGGATCGCGCATCGCGATCGACTACTCGGACCCCGATGCGCCGGTTCTGCCGGTGCGCCTCCAGGAGATGTTCGGATGCATGGAGACGCCCCGAATCGCCGGTGATCGCGTTCCGCTGACCGTCCACCTGCTCTCGCCAGCCCATCGTCCGGTCCAGATCACCCGCGACCTCGCCGGCTTCTGGCGGACGACGTACTTTGACGTCCGCAAGGACCTGCGTGGCCGATATCCGAAGCACCAGTGGCCGGACGATCCGGTTGTGGCGGTTCCGCGCAGGAAGCGATGAAGGTCGCGGGGCTGCTTGCCGCGGCTGGTCGTGACGTCGCGCTCGTCCACCCGATTGGACGAATTGGACGAATTGGACGAATTGGACGAATGAGCCAAATGAATCAGGGGCCGAACTTCGGCTCACCGACCCATGGCTCCCTCCTCATTCGTCCAATTCGTCCAATTCGTCCAATTCGTTTCTAGTTCGTCGCCTCGACCAGCGTCGCCGTCACCGTGGTCTCCTGCCCCGCGGTGCCGCGGAGGATGGTGATCCGGATCGTGTCGCCGGGGCGGCGGGCGCGGAGCGCGCGGCGCAGGTCGGGGGCGCCGGTGATCGCGGCGTCGTCGATCCGCACGATGATGTCGCCCTGGCGAAGACCGGCGCGGGCGGCGGGAGTGTTCGGCACCACGCCGCCGACGATGACCCCCTGTTCCGTCGGCAGGTTGAACTGCCGCGCCAGCTGGGGTGTGATGTCGCCGTGGTTGATGCCGAGGAAGGCTCTCACGACGCGCCCGGTCGTCAGCACCTGCTCGGCCACGTTCACCGCGAGGTTGATCGGAATCGCGAACCCGAGACCCGAGATTCCGACGCCGCCGAGGATGACGGTGTTGATTCCGATCACACGGCCCCCCGAGTCGAGCAGTGGGCCGCCCGAGTTCCCCGGGTTGATCGCCGCATCCGTCTGGATCAGCTCGTCGAGGGCGATCTGCGCGGCGGTGCGGTTGAGCGCCGAGATGACGCCGGTGGTGACCGTGCGCTCGAGGCCGAGCGGATTGCCAATGGCGATCGCCAGCTGCCCGACCTGGATCAGGTCGGAATCACCGGCCCGCGCCGCCGGCAGATCGTCGGCGGCGACGCGCACGATCGCGATGTCGACCGACGGATCGCGACCGAGCACTTCTCCGCTGACCCTCTGGCCATCGGCGAGTCCGATTTCGACCGTGCGGGTGGTTCCGACGACATGGGCGTTGGTGATGATCACGCCGTCGGCACGAATGATCACGCCGGAGCCCGATCCCGTCGGTCCGGAAACGCTCACCACGGCGGGCGAGATTTCGCGTGCCACGCGGACCACGATCTGCTCGTTCGGCGCGAGCTGATCGGATGTCTGCGCGTGCGCGCGCGGGATCAGCTCCGTCCCCGTCACCCGCGAGATCTCCTCCCGGCCCATGGAGCCCGCGACGAGGCCGATTCCGAGCCCCAGCACGAGGGCGCCACCTGCTGCCGCGCGTGTGCTCACCATTTCGGGTCCATACCTCGTGTAAGAGAGAGTGGAATGGGTGCCTCGAGGCTCCTGAGACCGGTGTCCTCATTACACGAATCAGTGAAAATAGTGCGTGGAAGCGAAGTGTGCAGGAATCGTGCGCTCGACCCGCCGGTGCGAGTGGGGGCACGTGATGCCGCACGCGCGTGGTGAAGTCGCGCACGTCCGCGTCAGGACGACGAACATGCGTGTCATCGAACGGTCGCGCTCGCCCGCTTCGGTGAATGTTCCCGATTGACCGAAACCACGAGGCCTCGCATTATGGCGTCGCGGTCGCGGCAACGGTCATGCTTCGATCGCATGCTTCTCGGAGGGACGCCATCGAGAAGCGGCTCGTCGGGGGTTCGATCCAGACGAGACGGCCGTGAGGTAGCTGGCCACGTGCCGAACTCCGTTAGCTTGGGAGAACCCGAGTCGGGACCGTACGAATCGGGAAAGGGAATTCGATCCGGCCACGCACGATCGTGGCATCGAACCGAATGGATCGAATCCCGCCAGCGAAAGTGAAGCCCTTCGAGTACGGCGTGCCGTACACGAGGGGCTTCGCAGTTTTCATCCGCTCACCTCCGAGCGGGCTGGAGCGGGTCGCGCGACGGCAGCTCTCCTCCCTTGACGCCGTCGGATCTCATGCCCGGGACGGCCATGCGGTCGTGCAGCAGCGCGAGTACCACCCCGGCGAGAAACCACCCGACTACCAGGTCGAGCGTGTTCACCATCACGAACCGGGTCGTGAAGCCGAACCACACGCCATCCGATGCACGTGTCAGGAGGGCGCCGGCCAGGGCGAGCAGCGCCAGCGTGCCGGCGCGCGAGAGTACGGAACCGGCGGCGAGGCGAAGCATCGCGAGCGCGAGCAGCAGCCCCACTCCGAGATTCACCGCGAACTGCATTCCGAGTCTGGTGCCGATCGCCTGCGTCTGGTCCGACAGGTCCGGCGCGAAGTTCACGATCGTCAGCACGCCACGCGGCGCGAAGTAGATCCCGTTCGTCGGAGCGGCCGCACGCACGGCCTCCACGTACGCCGTGTCGTTCGTGATCATCGTCATTGTCGTATCGTGCAGCGGCAGCGCCATGTGCGACACCGACTGCCACACGAACAGTGCTACGGCCGCCGCCACCGCGCCCGTCAGCATGTACCTGGCGTTCATTGGTCCCTCCCTGTGTCGAGGACAGGCATCATTCGAGTTGCATCGCGCGAGCAGGATCGCGCAAGTCTCGAAACCTTCGGCCGCTACTGCCGCACCGCCACCCCGACGTAGAACAGGTTGGCATCGAGGCCCGGGTTGCGAGCCGCCGTCTTGGCGTTCGACAGGTGATGGTATCGATACCCGATCACCACCGACTGCCGTTCACCGCGCTCGAACTGGAGTCCGATGCCGTAGTCGAACGTGAAGTTGAACCGGCGGGCCTCGGGAATCGGTACCTCCCGCTCGAACACGAGCACTCCGGCGCCCGATGTCACCATCATCCGGACGCGGGGGTGAAGCGCGTAGTACAGCTCGAGTCCGAGCGGCGCGAGACCGGCGCCGATCACCGGTGCGTGGTCGTCGGACCCGGTTGGGCTGCCGCCGGCTCCCGGTTGTGTCCGATCGCGCGTCGGATTGTTGGTGACGACCGCGAGCGGATACAGCTCCAGAGCCCAGCTCGCACCGAACCTGCCGTGCTCGCCTACCGACCAGGTGGTGCGCAGGCCGAGGAGGAAGAAGTCGCGATCGGGTGTCATTCCCAGCTGCTTTCCCGCCGGCGAATTGAAGGCGGCGCCCACCCACGCGCCCAGGAGCCGGCGTGGCGCGGGAACGGCTCCGGACGCGCGAGCGCTATCGCGCCTCGCCGGCACGGTGCCCGCCGAAACGCCGAGCGTGTCGCCGGTCGCGGCGACGTGAGACCTCTCCTGACCCGACGCTGACGCGGGCAGGGCCGCGAGGGCGAAGGAAATCAGCACGGCGAGCACCGCTCCAAGGCAGAGCGCCGCGCTGACGCGCCGGCGCTGGGGACGCTGGTCCGGGTGGTGACGAAGCATGGTCGAAAGCGTGGCTTCCGGCGGGCGTCGGCCGGATGGCGGAGCGCAGGGGTCGGAAGTGAGAATGCGCGCAGGAGCTCGGCGGCGCCAGTACGCGGGTTGCGCGCGACGGCACTGATCTCGCATTTCAGGGACGGCAGGGGCAGTCTCACCGTTACCCGGAACGCGGAGGGAAAGGATGGACACCCACGGACCGGAGCCGCTACCGCAGGCCGCACCCGAAGCGCTTCCGGCATCCTTTCCGTCGCCGCCGCCGTTCCCGTTTCTCGAGCCGATCCCGGGGCCCGATGAGCCACCGGTACGCGTGGCCGACGTCCCGCCGAACACACCGAGGCCAGGCGTCGCCGCCGACTGCCTCGGCTGACGACGCTCGCTGACGGCCGGCCGCAGGCGATGCCCGCTGCGTCCGAGCGCCCGCTTCAGCGGCCAAGGACTCGGTTCAGGAAAGCCGTGAACTCCCGATGGGGGATCGGGAGGCGACAAGTCCCGACGCCACGCTGCTTACCCGCGCGCTCGAGCGCCCGGCGATCACCGCCGCTGGCGAACAGGACGAGGCGGCTGCCGTTTTCACGAGCGCGCTGGAACGGGGCATCCTCGCGTGACGCATGGTGGTCGAAGTCGAGCAACACCAGCTCCGGCGCGATCCGTGCGATCGCATCCGGCACCGCTTCGCCGGGAAGCGGCGTGGCAGGCCGGCGCCCGGAAGCCTCGACCAGACTCTCGACGAGCTCGCCGGTTATGGCATGATCGGCCACCACGAGCACCGGTCGTTCTCGAACTCCGGCGCGTTCGCCCGGGGCGTCCTGGGGCAACTGCGGTGTCGCGGTCACGGCAGCCTACCTAGTCGCGCCCGGAACCGCGTGCAGTAACGCGCATCACATCGGCCGAACGCTGCCGCCGGCACGGACGTTCCGCGACAATGGTGATGTCGGTTGCGCGGCCACGAGCTCCGACATCACCGTGTATCCGGCGATCGGCCTGGCCGGCGGCGCTTGCGGGCCCGCGCACGGCTCACGGCGTGGCGACGGGCCGAAGTATTGGTCGTCCGGGAGGGCTCGCCGAGTCCACGACGAACACCGCGTCCTCCGGCGTGTAGCTCCGGTTCGCCGCGTCGTCATGGAATGTTCCGCGCTCCGGCGGATGGCGAACGGTGAACAGAACGTGCGTGCCGCGCACGAACACCAGCAGCGCCGAATCGCCGCGTGCGGCGAGTGCCTCGGCCGGAATCGCGTTGGAAGCCGGTCCCAGGCCTTGGCGGATCGCCTCAGACGGCGCATCCGCCGTGAAGATGTGCACGCGCTCGTAGGCGAACGGGATCAGGTCAGTGAAGCGCACCTGCGAGCCGGGTCCCTGCGCCGCCTGTGTGTAGATCGAGCGGCTGATCAGCAGGCCCGGGTCGCCACAAGCGGCCGCCGCGAACAACAGCGCGGCGATGACGGCCGTCAGACGAGGACGGCTCGTGCGGAGGAGCAGCGATGACGACGTCACGTGGCGCCCCGGG
The DNA here is from genome assembly GCA_035513015.1 of Gemmatimonadaceae bacterium. Lineage (GTDB taxonomy): Bacteria > Gemmatimonadota > Gemmatimonadetes > Gemmatimonadales > Gemmatimonadaceae > DATKCV01. Next base: position 22,433 of record DATKCV010000089.1, on the reverse strand, counting down.
ATCCGACGGGCGACACCGGCGCCGTGGGCACGCGCATTCAGCTCGACTCCAGATATCGCGTCCTGATGATCTCGGTGTGGTGCAACTCGTGTCCGGCGATCACGTACGCCAGGGCGCGCGGTGTGACCGGATGCTCGCTGGCGGTCCCGCGTCGTTCGAGCGCCGCATCGGACAGGTGCTGGAACAGGATGATGGTCGCGCGGCGCACTGCCTCCAGCTCCTCGGCGAGGCTGGCGATCGAGCGAACCGCGAAGTTGCCGTTGGGGACGTAGTCGTCCTGCTCGAACCCGGGAAGCGGCGTCGTGTCGCCACGGGCGATGCGCAGCGCCCGGTAGCTCATGATGCGCTCGGTGTCGCTCATGTGGCCGAGGACTTCCTTCAGCGTCCACTTCCCTTCGGCGTAGCGATGGTCGCCCCGCGCCTCGGGGATGACGCGAAGCAGCGCCAGCGTGGTGCCGAGCTGGGAGCGCAGCAGCCCGCGCACGTCGCCCTCGGGCACACGGGCGACGTATCCGGCGTGGCTCGGCGAGTACTCGTCCGGGGCGGGGCGGGCGATCCTGCTGGTCATCGTCGTGGCCTCGAGGATCGGGGGTGACGTCTCACGAAACTTGTGACAGCGAGCCGCGGGAAGCCATACCCGGCACCCGCCGACAACGACTCACTGCGCGGCCGCGGTTGGCTGGCCGGCTCGCGGATCATCCCCCAGGGTGAACACCGTGATCTCCGGCCGCACGAGAAGGCGGAGCTGAAGGTGATATCCGAGCCCGCGATTGATGTACATGCGCCGGCCACCGGCGAGCGCGAACTCGCCCTCGTCGTAGCGCTCGTTGCGCACCGGGAGAAAGGGCGATGTCCGGAACGGCGCGCGCACCTGCCCGCCGTGCGTGTGGCCGGCGAGAATCCAGCCGCGGAAGTCTCCCCACCCGGGCCGGTCGGCGCCGTCCGGGTTGTGACAGAGTACGATCGAAGGCGGCGCGAGCGGCGTGGCCAGTGTCTCGTCGAGCCGGAAGTTCGGCGACCAGAGATCGTCCACGCCGGCGAAGGTGATCCCGGCGACGCTGCTGGTCGCGTTGCGCAGCACGGTCACGCCGACCTCCTCGAGGGCGGCGGTCACGCCGTCGGCGATGGCGCCGTTCCGCCACCCGCGTCCGTAGTCGTGGTTGCCGAGCACCGCCACCGTCCCAAGCGGCGCCCGCGGAAGCGACGCGAGGAGGCGGCGCAGCGCCTCCATGTGCTCCGGAGCGCGCCAGGTGATCAGGTCGCCGGTGATGACGAGCAGGTCGGGCTCCAGCTCGGCCACCATGCGCAGCGCGCGCAGGAGATAGTCGCCGTCCACGTAGGGACCGACGTGAATGTCGCTGATCTGGATGAGCCGCGCGCCGATGAGGGCGTCGGGGAGCGCCTCCACCGGGAGCGGTCGCTCGACCACCTCGATCCAGAAGGGCTCGCCGAGCCAGGCATAGGCGCCGGTGCCGGCGAGCCCGGCACCGAGCAGCGCTGCGCTTCCGGCGAGAAATCGACGGCGGTTCACGCGCGCAGCTTTTCCAGGTGCGCCCGTCGCAGCTTGGCGATCTTGGGCTCGATCACGACCCTGCAATACGGCTGCGCCGAGTTCCGGCGGTAGTACTCCTGGTGGTAGGACTCGGCGGGCCAGAACTCGGTGAACGGGACGACCTCGGTGACGATCGGCGCCCGCCACGCGCCGTCGGCGTCGAGATCGGCGATCGCCTGCGCCGCGGCCGCGCGCTGTTGGTCCGAGTGATGAAAGATCACCGAGCGATACTGCGTCCCGATGTCGGCGCCCTGACGGTTCGGTGTCGTCGGGTCGTGCACGGTGAAGAAGACGTCGAGCAGCTCGCCGTACGAGATCACCGATGGGTCGAAGGTGACCTGCACGACTTCGGCGTGCCCGGTATCTCCGCTGCAGACCTGCTGGTACGTCGGATTGCGCGTTTGGCCGCCGGAATAGCCGGATTCCACGCGCTCGACGCCCTTCAGCTGGCGAAACACCTCGTCGATGCACCAGAAGCAGCCGCCGCCGAGAGTGGCGATTTCACGAGAAGAAGGGGGCATGGGGACGAATTGGACGAATTGGACGAATTGGACGAATTGGACGAATTGGACGAACGGGACGAACGATGTAATGGCCAATCCCGCTCGCGCCAGCACTTGCTCCTCTGGCGGTGCCGTCCGGTCGGTGCGAGTTTCGGCTTCTCGTTCCGGCACAGACCCCTGAATCTCGTCCAATTCGTCCAATTCGTCCAGTTCGTCCAATTCGTCCAATTCGTCCAATTCGTCCAAGTCGTCCATGCACCTGCTAGTCATACGACACGCGATCGCCGAGGAACGCGAGGAGTTCGCGCGCACCGGTGAGGACGACGACAAGCGGCCTCTCACCGCGCGCGGGATCCGGCGCATGCGACGTGGCGCACGCGGGCTGCGACGTGTGGTGCCGGCGATCGATGTGCTCGCCTCCAGTCCGCTCGTTCGCGCCTGGCAGACCGCCGAGATCATCGCCCCGGTGTACGATGGCATCGCGATCGATAGTCTCGATGCGCTGAAGCCTGATGCGCCACCGTCCGCGTTGCGCGCCTGGGTGCGCACCCGCGGCGACGCCGAGACGGTGGCGATCGTCGGACACGAGCCGCATCTCGGTGCGCTCGTCTCCTGGCTTCTGGCCGGGAGCGACAACTCGTTCGTCGAGCTGCGCAAGGGTGGAGCGGCGCTGCTCGAGCTCGACCGCATTGCCGCGCCGGGAAGCGCCAGGCTGCACTGGCTGCTCGGTGCGGTTCAGCTTCGCGCCATGACCTGAGTTCGCGACACGCCCGAGCCCGCGTCCGGATCCCGCGCGCCGGCTACGGCGGACCGCACGGGTCGCGGACTCCCGGCGTCGAGCCGGATCGTCCGGTGCCAGTGAACGATGAGGGATGCGTCGACACGCAGTTCTCCGCCGGTCAATGACGAATCTCCTCGGCTGCACTGGTCGCGTTGCGGCCGAGGAACGCCAGCATCTCCGCGCACACCTCGTCTGGCTCGTCCCAGTGCACCCAGTGCCCGGCGTGCGGGAAGTGGCGCACGACGATTCCCGGCACCCAACGCTCGAGTCCCATCGTGAGCGGCAGGCCGAGCGCCGAATCCATGTCGCCCCACAGAAGCAGGGTCGGCGTGCGGACGGTCGGAAGCCCTTTCCCCGCTCCAGGTCGACGTCGCAGCATCGCGCGCGCGGCGGCGCGGTAGTAGTGGAGCGCGCTCCGAAGCGCACCGGCTTCGGCGAGGCCCGAGCGGATGGCCTCCCACTCCAGCTCTCCGAATGCCTCGGGGCGCTGGAGCATCCGGCGGATCCCTCGACGTACGAGAGCGAGATCGCCGGCACGGAGCAGCCGCTCGGGGAGCCACGGCAGCTGAAAGAACGCCGCGTAGGCCGACCGCGCCATCTGACGCGGGTGCCGCAGCTCGCGGGCGAGCGCGGCGGGATGCGGGGCGTTGAGGATGATCAGCCGCTCGACGAGCTCCGGATGCCGCGCCGCGACATGCCAGCCAATGACCCCACCCCAGTCGTGGCCCACGAGCGCCGCCAGACGCGGTGCGCCGAGCGACCGCGCGAGTGCGAACACATCACCGGCGAGCTCGCGGGCCGAGTAATCGGAGACGCGACGCGGCTTCGCCGATCGCCCGTAGCCGCGGAGCCAGGGTGTCACCACCCGGTGACCGGCGGCTGCCAGAGCGTCTCGCTGGAAGCGCCAGGTGTCGGGACCATCCGGGAAGCCGTGAAGCAGTACGACGAGCGGACCTTCGCCCACCTCGACGTAGTGGAGTCTCACGCCATCGCCGCTGGCGACTCCCTCGCGGATCGCCGCGCGATCGCTCGCGGCTATTTCTTCTTCTTCCCGGCGCCGCGGGAGCGCTTCGAGTTCGCGGTGCCGGACGCCCTCTTCGCAACCGGACGCGCGGTGCGCGCGGTCGATTTGCGCGAGCCTCCGGTCCTCGCCACCCGCTTCGCCTGCACCTTCGCGCCGTTCTTCTTCGTTTTCTTCGCCGAGAACCTGGCGCCGGTTGTCATGGTCCGGGAGGTTCCGGTTCGCGGAGACCCCGACGAGCGGGCGGACGCCGATTTCGCGGCCTTCCGCGTCGCGGCTGGCGGTCTGGCGGTTGGAGCCTTGGCGGCCGGTGCCCTCGCGTCCGGTGCCTTCGTGGCTGGTGCCTTGGCGTCCGGTGCCTTCGCGTCCGGTGCCTTCGCGTCCGGTGCCCTCGCGGCCGGTGCCTTCGCGGCCGGTGCCTTCGCGGCCGGTGAAGGCGCTGCGCTGGCCGGAGCCGCCGGGCGCACGGCATCGGCCTGCGGCGCTTCGATCTCGCGTGCGGCGGCCGGAGCCCCGGGCGCCACCTTCTTCTTCGGACGTCCGCCTTTTCGCGCAGCGCGGGCCGCCGCCATCATTGCCTCGAACTCGCGCTTCGCCTCGGCCATCAACTGCGCGTGCGGTGTGCGGCGCTCGCGCGCCTTTTCCTTCTCGACGCTGTAGGTATTGCGTGGCGTCGTTGGCTCCATTGAGGCCCTCCAGCCGGGCTTGTGTGGTCGGTCGGACGCGGTCCACCATGCGGGAACCCGGCGCAGCTGCGGCGCACGAAACGCTCCCGCGCCCGCTCGAGCACGAGAATGGCGACCTCGGCCTCTCATGTCCAGCCGCGGCGCTCGCTCGACCGGGAGCGAGCCTTTCCCGGACAGTGTCGAGGCGCGGCGCCCGGAGGACCGGGCCTGCTACCGCACGTCGTACACGAAGCGGCTGAGGTCCTGGATCGTGCCCTCCTGCTCGGAGACCTGAAACGCGAGCACGTCGCCGCTGGAAATGATTCCGCACAGCCCATCGGGGCCGATCACCGGAAGGTGGCGAAGCCGGCGCGCGGTCATGACCTCGCGGCATTCGTCGAGCGCGGTCGCGGGGGTGCAGGTGAGCACGTTGGCGGTCATCACCTCGCCCAGCGGCGTGCTCGCGGGGTCGCGTCCGGTGGCGACGACGCGGCGCAGCACGTCGCGCTCGGTGAAGATACCGAGCAGCCGGCCGTCGTCCATCACGAGCAGGGCGCCGATGCTGCGGTCGGTCATCACCTGCGCAGCGTCGAGCACACTGGCGCTCGGGGCGAGCGCTACGATGACGGTCCCCTTCCTTCGCAGAACGTCTCTCACTGCGGGCATGAGGCCTCCCGTGGCCGAGGCTGCCATCCAACCGCGATCGCCCTCGTTTCCAGTGAGTTCGCCCGAGGGCTCCCTCGCACTCTGGGTCAGGACGACCGGTGTGTCAAGCACGTGGCGGCAAAAACAGGTGCTTCGTAGTTCCGGAATGGCGCCCGGCGGGCGGAGTCCCGGGTTCGGGGCGCGACCGATACCGCTCCCGGCCTCATCCGGAGCTCTCCATTGCCAGGGGCTCGATGCACTGCTCGTCGTCGGCGCGCGGATCGTTCACACGCATCGACACGGCGTGCTCGCGCATCACGCTCGCTGAATACGGCTGCAACAGGTCCGCGGGCGGCTGGGCGCCGGGTTCACCGTCACCGAGCCACCGGGCGTAGTCGTCGGGCGCGATGATCAGCGGCATGCGATCGTGCAGAGGCGCGATCAACGTATTCGGTCTGGTCGTGATGATCGCGCACGAGATGACCCAATCGGGCCGCGACACCTCCGCTCCATCGCCGGCGTCCTGCCGCCACGCCTCCCAGATCGCGCCGAATGCGAATGGCTCGTCGTCCTGCATTGCGACGAAGTGCGGCTGCCTGCGCTTCTCGCCGGGGATGGTGCGCCACTCGTAGAACCCATCGGCGAGCACGAGAGCGCGGCGCGATGTCCAGGCGTTGCGGAAGCTCGGCTTCGCGGCCAGCGAGTCCGCGCGGGCGTTCACCATCCGGTTGCCGATCTTCGGGTCGTTGGCCCACGACGGAATGAACCCCCAGCGGGCAAGCGTCGCTTCGCGTACACCACGCCGTGAGCGCACGAGGAGGATGTCCTCACCGGGCGCGATGTTGAATCTGGGCTCGAGCGGCGGCAGCTCGTCGAGGCCGAGCAGCTTCGGGTCGATGCGCTGCGGCCGTCGCAGCGTGTAGCGTCCGCACATGGTCGCAAGGTAGAAGTCGTTCCGGACCACGGCCACCTCGCGCCGCCACCGGCAGTCCGCTCGGCGCGCCGTCATGTGTGGCACGCTCGCATCAGGAGCGCTGCCGCGTGCGAGAACCGCGGGCCGAGGACGGATGTTCCGCCGCCGAACCGGGCCTCAGGAGCGCCGACCTGCATCGCCTCCTCATCCGTGACCCGGCCGCGGTCAGACGATGTCCCTGATCACGGCTCCACGACTACGCGTACCTCGGCCGACTCTCCGCGCTCGGACACCGCGCGGATCAAGTGCTCGCCGGGAGTGAGCGGCCACCGCTCCCCCTCGAACGCTTCGCCATCGACGAACCACCGCACGCGCTGCGCCCCGGTCCCCACGGCGCGCAACGAGATCGTGGCATAACGGGCATCGACGTCCGCCGGCACCGAGTATCGGTCGCCGTCGAGCGGCGAGATGATCCGGAATCGAGCCTCGCGCTGCTCACGCACCGAGTCCGGCTCTGATTCCGAGCGCGCCGGCAACGCCAGGGTGCCGGGTCCGCCGGCGCCACGCGCGCCGTCGCCCGGCGCGCCCTGCCCACCGTCGGCCACCGGTCGCAGCCCGGTGCGCGACCACTCCGCGTACTCGCTCGGCAGCGTCACACGGCCGCCACGCTCCCAATCGTCATCCCGCGACGGCTCGCTTCCCGGTACGAACCATTCGGTGAGCTGCGCGCAGGCGCCGGTGGCGCGCAATCCGCTCAACCGGCAAACCGGGGCGGCGACAGCGCCCGCTTCCGCGGGTGTCGTCAGTTCTCCGGGCGGCACCCGCCGCGACGTCGCCATCACCGCTCGATGCAGCAGCGGACCGGCACCGGTCACGCCGCTCACGCCCTCCATCGGCCGGCCGCTGAAGTTCCCCACCCACACCGCCACGGTGAACCGGCGCGTCGTCGCCACCGCCCAGTTGTCGGTGAAGTGCCGGCTCGTCCCGGTCTTCACCGCCACCGGAAAAGGAAAGTCGAATGGCGTGCTCGGACCGAAGCCAGGGATCCGGGCGGCGGGGTCGCGCAGGATGTCGAGCACGATCGCGCTCGCCGCCGGCGAGAGGACGCGTCGCGAATCGGCGGTGGTCAGGCGGGGGAGCTCTCCCACCGGCCGCCACGTCCACGGACGCCACTCGCCGCCGTTGGCCAGCGCGCGATAGCCGTTCGCAAGCTCGATCAGCGTCACGTCACCGTTGCCCAGCGCCAGCCCCAATCCGTAGTGCTCGGCGTCACGACGCAGCGACTCGAAACCGGCGAGATGGAGTGTGTGCAGCAGGCCGCTCGTGCCCATCCGCGCCGCCAGCTCCACGGCCGGAACGTTGTACGAGCTCGCCAGCGCCTCGCGCGCCCGCACAGGCCCGCGAAACCGCCGGTCGTAGTTCCGGGGACGATAGGCTCCAGTGGCCGTGGCGTACGTCTTCGGGATGTCGGCGATCACGGTCGCCGCCGTGTAGCCGCGGTCGAGCGCCATCCCGTAGAGGAACGGCTTGAGCGCGGACCCGGGCTGGCGTGCATTGACGACCATGTCCGTCTGTCCATCGTCGGCCGCCCAGAAGTCCGGCGAACCGACCCAGGCCAGAACCTCGCCCGTCTCGTTGTCGAGGACGACCACCGCCGCGTGGCGTACGCCCCGATCACGCAGCACCTCCACGGTGTGGCGTACCTCGCTCTCCAGCATGGTCTGAAGCTCGAGGTCGAGCGATGTACGAAGCGCCGCGTCCGCGCCGCCGCCCGCCGTGCCGGTCGCCGGCGATTGCCCGGACCGGCCGCGGTCATCGGTGCTCCACGAGAGTACCCGTGTCGTGAAGTGCGGCGCCAGGAACGGGGCGACGCCGGCCGCAGCAACGAGCGGCTCCTCGCGCGCCCGAGCGACTTCCTCACGGGTCGCGTAGCCCAGGCCGCGCATCCGCTCCAGCGCCAGCACGCGTCTCGAGCGCGCGCGCGACGGCGATACGTGCGGGTTGTCACGCGACGGCGCGTGCGCCAGTCCGGCGAGCGTCGCCGCCTGCGCGATGCTGACCTCCGACGCCGACGAGCCGAAGTAGAGCGCGGTGGCCGCGCCCACGCCGACCGCCGCCTGTCCGAGGTGCACGCGATTCAGATACTGCTCGAGGATCTGCTGCTTGCCGAGGTGATACTCGAGCCGCAGCGCCCAGACTGCCTGCGCGAGCTTGCCGCCCCAGGTCCGCTCCGCCGGACGGACCACGCGCGAGAGCTGCATCGTGATCGTGGAAGCGCCGGAAACCACGCGCCGCGCGCGCAGGTTGTCGCGAGCCGCCCGGGCGATCGCCCGCGGATCGATCCCCCGGTGCTCCCAGAATCTCCGATCCTCGACCGCCACGAACGCGTTGATCAGATCGGCGTCGATCTCCGCGTACGGCACCCACCGCGACCGGCTCCCGTCCGCCGCTCGCGTGGACCGCAGCGGCAGCCCGTGCCGGTCTTCGATCGTGACCCCCGGCCCGGCGTCGGGAGCCAGCAGCGACGACGGGAGCGGCCAGACGAGCCAGACGAGAACGACGACCGCCGGGACACCGACCGCCAGACCGAGCGTGGCGAGGAGTCTCAGAAAGCGGCGCATGGGGTCGGTCTCATCTTCCCCTCGGAGTGACGACGAACGTCCCTCCGTCGCTCCGTCCGTGAACGGCGGGATTGTACATCTCCTCGGCGTGCGCCGGAGGCCGGATGAACGTGCCAGGGGTGGTCGCCCGGGCGAGGTAGGCCGCCGTGTACGTGCCCGGCCAGAGAATGGTAGCCGAGTAGACGACGCGGTCGTCGCGCAGCTCGCGATGGTCGAATGGCGACCACCAGCCGGAGTCCCATCGGCCGTACGACCAGTGGCGCTCGTCATCCTGCCGCTCGCGCTCCTCGTGGTCGGGCCGTTCGTCGCCGTAGCCCGTCCCGGGGCCGGCAGCCGCCGCGGCGGTTCGGAGGCTCAGGTCGACCGCCTCCAATCCGGCGGGTAGCGCATCGTCGACCACGACGAAGTGGCGCGTGGTCGGCACGGTGATGCGGAGTCGAACCCGGACGAGGTCACCCTCCGTCACGCTCGTCACCGGTGTGGTGCCGTCGTAGCTCTCGTACCACCGTTCGACCTGGATGCCGCGATCCTCCGGCGTCACCGGCGGCGCGGTCGGGACTTCGGTCACCGTGAGGTAGTAGTAGATGGCACCGTCGCCCTGACCGGCGTCGAGCGATAGGCGGAGCGCCCTTCCGCCATCGGCGTCGCCGAGGAGTCCTGTGAGCGCGACGCTCGAATCGCGGCCCGCGCCGCGGGCGAAGGTGCTCCCCTGGAGGATCGCACGGCCGGCGGCCCGCACGCGCACCGCGCGCGCACCCTGGGCCTGCTGCCGCCGGTCGAACTCGGCCAGCGCGGCGATGGCCGAAGAATAGTCCTGCGTGTTCCACACCCACGCCGCCCGCTCGGCCCGACCCTGCTGCGCCAGCGACTCGACCAGCGGCCCGACCAGCGCGTGCTCGGGGTCCACGGCCAGCGTAGCCCGGAGGATGCGGGCCATCGGGCGCATGCGGGAGTCGAAGTAGAAGCCGGGTCGGAGCGAGTCGGCGAGCACCGCGTGGCGCCCCTCGACGCGCACCAGCGCCCACGTCGGCTCCATGAGCGCACGTGCCGCGACGCCCTGCCCGCGGCGGGCCAGGACCTCGGCAAGCCGCGCGCGATCCTCCACCGCGAGCTGCGCCGCGTTGCGCAGCAGCTCGTTCTCGGCGCCGATCTCCGGCCGGCCGAGCCGGCTCAGGAAGTCCACCGCGGCGACCTGGTCGCGGAGCCGCAGCTCGCGGCGCTCGTACCAGTTGGCGACCGGGGTGAACGCCACGGTGGACGCGCCGCGCAGATCGAGAAGCACGTACGCGGCGAGGCGCTCGAGCACCAGCGAGTCCACGGCGACGCCGGCCTCGCGTGCATCGAGCATCACGATCCCGGAGTACGCGCTGAGCCAGGGGCTCGTCCAGTCGCCGGCCGACCAGTAGCCGATTCCCCCGTCCACCCGCTGGCGGCGGCTCAGCACATCCACCGCGCGGGCGATCTCGCGCGCCGCGTCGCCGGCCACGAGCGACGTGCCGGCCTGGCGCCCCGCGCTGTGCAGAGCGATCAGCGGCACCACCGTGCTCAGGACCTGCTCGGTGCAGTGGTACGGGTAGACACGAAGCGTTCGACGCATCCCGCGGATGGTCGCCAGCGGTGACGCGCCGAGGCTCAGCGTGAGCCGCGACCGGGCGGCGTCGATCGTGGCGGGGAGCACTATCTCGACGGTCGCCGTGTCGTGCAGCACGCCGGCGATCGTGTGCGCGACGGGGTGGTGATCGGGCCGCACCGGTATGGAGACGCGAACCGCGTCCGTGTCGCGCCCGCCGGTGACGTCGAACCTGAACGTCGCGCTGTCGGCGCGGGTCGCCAGGAACGGGAAGCGCACCTCGGTGCCGCGCGACGCGGCCAGGGTGGCGGTGCGCTCCGGCACGGCGCGCAACGTGACACCGGTCGCCGAAGCGCGCACGCGCACGCTGCCGGCGGTCCCGTCGCGGCGGTTGATCACCGCGCCGGCCGTGAACTCGTCACCAGGTCTGAGAAAGCGCGGCAGCGCGGGACGCGCCAGCAACGGACGCGTGACGAGCAGACTCGACTCGCCCTTGCCGTACCGGTCTCCGGCGGTCACCGCCACCGCCATGATGCGAAACGTCGTCAGGTTGTCGGGCAGCTTCGCGGTCGCGACCGCGTTGCCCTGCGCATCGGTGACGACCGACCCGATGAAGAACGCGGTCGTCTGGAAGCGCGAGCGCAGGACGTCGGCGCCGTCGGCACCGCCGCCGCCACCCGCTTCACGGCGTCCCTTCTCGCCCTCGGGCACCTGCGGCGCGACCGACGTCATGTTGCTCGCCAGCCGCATGCCGAGCCCGCGCGCCCGGTACATCAGGTCGATCGGATCGGGCGTGGTGTAGCCGGTGAGCGCGAGCACTCCCTCGTCCACTGCCCACAGCGTGACCTCACTCCGCTGGCCGTTCCCGGCCGCGTCGCGCACGCGGATGCGCACGCGCGCGGTGTCGGCGGGCCGGTACTCCGTGCGCAGCGGCTCGAGCGCTACGGCCAGTCGCTTGACCTCCGGAGTAACTCGCAGCTCGGCGTAGCCGACGCGGATCGTCGGCCGCCCCGGGTCGTCCACCGGCCCCGGAGGCGCGCTGCGCCCGCGCGTGACGACGATCGAGATGAACGCGTTCGGCGCGTACGCCTCGGTGATCGGGAACTCGAGCGTCGTCGCGCCGGAGCTCAGTCGCATCCGGCGCTGCTCGATGATGCCCTCGCGCTCGACGGTGATCCACGCCTCGGCGTCGGTGAACGGCGACGCGAAGAGAACCGTTGCCGTGTCGCCGACCGAGTAGCGCGTGCGGTCGGGAACGACGTCCATGCGGAACTGCGTCTCGTCGTTCCACGGCACCCACTCGGCGCCGGCGGCCCACCGCTGGAAGCTGGTCCTCGCCGTGCGGCCGCCGCGGTCGGTCGCCGTGAAGTCGAGTACGTACACGCCGCCCGCGCTCGGCGTGAACGAGCAGGACACCGGAGTGGCCGCCGACGTCACCGTGCAACGCGCGACGGTGTCCGACACCCACTCGCCAACGACCTCGGAGATGCCGCCGCGCTCGCGGCGTACGCGGTGCCACTCGCGGCGCACCACCGTGCCGTGCATCCGCACGCCGGCGACCCTCTGTCCGTCCGGTCGGACCGCAATCAGCCCGACCGACTGCTCGGTTCCAGCCCGCCAGAAGTAGGTCGTTCCCTGCGGTTTGGCGGCGATGTAGAACTCGGCCGGGTGCACGATCGCCGTCGCCGCGGCGCCTACCTCCTGCCGGTTGACGTCGGTCACCGTCGCCCGGAGGGTGACGCGCGCCGCGCGGCCCTTGGGCGGCGGCGGGAGCTTGACCGACAGCGTCCGCTCGCCGCGCGCATCGAGCGTGTCAGTTTCGCTGGCGAACACCTCGACATGCTGCTCGTCGTCTCCCTCCCACCACCATCCGCTCTCGCCGGCGTACCATCCCTCGGCGCCGGGGATCCGCAGCTCCCACGACGCGACGGGGCTCTGCCGAGCCATCCACGAGACTTCGGCCCGGCCCATCGGGGCGCCGAACAGATAGCGCGCCTGCACCGTCGCCGTGAACTGGTCGCCGGGCAGCCGGGTCGCCTGCCCGGCGTTCACGTCCACTAGGAACTCCGGCGGCCGGTACTCGGCGACGCGATAGCCTGCCTGCGCGACCGAGCGCCACTTCCCCTGTCGCTTCGCCTGAATCTCGATGCGGTATTGCCCGACCGCCGCGACCGCGGGGAGCTCGAGCGACTGGTTGCCCGTGCCGAACGCGGACAGAGGTGCCGTCGCCTCGCGGAGCACGCCCTCATCGCGGTCGTGAAACAGCCACTTGATCGAGTCGCCGCGCGCCGGCACCCGGAGCGCGCCCAGCGCGCCGTCGCGGACTATCGCCTTGGCGTGGACGCGCTCGCCGGGGCGATAGATCCCGCGCTCCGTGAACACCGCGCCGGCGAGCGGGAGCCGCTGGTCGCCCCAGGCGCTGTAGACGTTGAACCGCCACGGCGAGAGGTCGGGATCCCAGCGGTTGATCGCGGTGATCGCGCGGTCATCGCCGAGCGTGACGCTGACGTATCCCTCGAAGTTGCCGTACTCCTCCTCGGCGTCGCCGTCAGCCGGTGCCGGCGTCGCCCAGCCGGCGAGCCGGGCCAGCCCGGCGGAGTCGGTGCGGGCGGTGGCCAGCCGCCGGCCGTGCGAATCGTGGAGCACGACCGACGCTCCTTCCTTCGCCATGCCGTCGCTGACGCCGGTGACCCAGACGGCTCCCTCCGTGGGCCCGACGCGGGCGTGCACGCCGAGGTTGGTCACCTGCACGAGCGCCGTCGGCCCGTCGGTTCGCGCGTCGCGGCCGCCGGCCTTGCCGCTGATCCGCACGGCGAACAGCGCCGGCGTGTGGGCGCGAGTCGCATCTGGCGCCGGGAGGCGGACGCCGGTGAGCGTGGGCCGGTCGCGAGCCGCCCGCACCGGGAGCCGCTGCACGCTCGCGCCGCGGAGGAGCGTGGACCAGAGCTCGTCGTCGCCCCAGCCGAAGCGGCTCAGGATGCGCGCCTCGAGCGAGTCGGGAACGGGAGCGACGATCGCGAGCAGCGTGTCGATGTTGACGTGCTGCACTCCGAGCGTCCGGAACCCCGTGCGCTCGACCAGCAGCCGGCCGAACGGGTGGTTGATCGACGGCGCGAAGCCGGTGGTGCGGTAGCCGCGCGCCGGGTTGCCGCGCAGTGGCTGGCCGAACGCATCGCGCATTGCCGTGTCGGCGACGACGGCGTAGCCGACGTGCGGTTCGAGGCTCGTCTCCAGCGTCCACGTCACGGACTCGGACAGCGTGTCGCGAACCGTGAACTCCCCGGCGGGCAGTATGCGCACCCGCCGGAGCACCTCGGCGCCGCGCACCGGGTTGGTGAACGTCACCGTCAGTGGTCCAGTGGGACAGAACTGCTCCTGGCCGCGACCGGCGGCGTGCGCGGAGCCGCAGCGCAGCTCGCCCAGCTGGAAATCGCCATAGGTGTCGAAGCCCCAGCGCGCATAGCCGCGCGGCAGCTGGTCCTCCACCTCGGCTGGCGCGACGAGCTCGCCGGCACAGCCGTGGGGGAGTGCGGCCGCCGGCACGAGCTGCACGATCCGGCGGAGCGAATCGACGGAGCGGTCGCGCTGCCAGCCGCCTGCCTCGCGCAGGCGCCAGCCGTCATCCTCCCTGATCCTGCGCTGACCGGCGGCCCGGAGGCGAACTATGCGTGCGCCGCCGCAACCAGCGCTGAACTCGAGGTAGGCTGCCGCGGTGAGCTTCGCCAGATCGACCGGTGCGCTGTACACCAGCTCGAACCGCTGATTCGGCGCCACGTGTCGCGCGCGCTGGATGTCCGCGGCCACCGGCGAGCCGGTAAGCAGCGTCGGCCCCTGCGCACGGAAGGTGAAGCGGTGCGGCTCAGCGAGCCGGCTGCCGTCCATCGCGCGAAAGTCGTTGGCGACGGTGACAGTGTAGCGCGCGCCCGGCGTGAGCGGTGCGGAGGGAGTGAGGCGAATCGTGACCGGGTCGCGCCACTCGAGCTTTCCCGGCACGGCGGGGTCGATCCGCAGCACGGTCGCCGGATCCACCGTCCGGTCGAGCGAGCCAGCGATCGGCCGGTCGAAGGTGACGCTGATGCGACTGGTGGGACTGGCGTCGCCGGCGGGCGTGACGCGAATGACGCGCAAGGGCGCGGGGTTCTGCGCGCTGATGTCGGCGGGGAGCGCCGCGACGAGGGCGGCGAGAAGCAGCGCGAAGAAAACGAAAGGCATGGGTCGGAACCCGCCTGAAGAGTCGGGACGATGCGGCCGCATCGGCGCGGCCAGCTCCCCGGAGTGAGAGTACCTCACGCGAGGGGCTTTGTTTCGCCGCCCGCTGGCGACGCCGTGGGCCGGCTCGAGTCGCCGAGCTCGCCGTGACCGCTGCGGCGCGGGTCGGGCGCAGACCTGGGGCTCGTCAGAAAGACGAGTGAAGAGGGTGGATTGCACGAATCCGCGCGTGAGATGGGTCACGGTTCGAGGAATGCAGATGGGGAGTGTCGGGGTTCGAGACGGGACGGTCCGGGTGGCGGTCAATCCGGCCGCATCCGACTTGGCGTAAGGCCTGGTGTGCAGGTCGGGGTTTGGGGGACGTCTTTCCTGCTGGGGGGATGGCCCGGGGACTCATCTTCGTTTCCGCATCCCGAATTTTCTGCTTCACCTGCGCCCGCACTTCGGGTCGCGAACCGGGGCGTGCGCGCGGGGACTTCAACGAGGCATGCGACAATGCGAGCTCTGGTGCTGACGGTTCTGGCGATGAGTGTAGTAGCGAGCGGGTGCGGGGGCGACGAGGCGCCGGAGTTCGTCGGGCGGCCAGAGCAGGTCGCGCCACCAACGCCGCCCACGCCGACGGCCGATTCCCCACCCTTCGGCGGGATCGCGGGGAACAGGGCCGAGCCGTCGTTCGACGAGGAGTCGAAGGGAACCGCGCCTGCGATCGAGATGGCCGAGGCGGTCGGCCAGACCGCCGGCGCGACTGCTCCGCTACCGGTTTCGATGGCGAGCGTGCAGCAGGCGAGGGCCGACTCGGCGCCGTCGATGATCATCCGCACCGGACGGGCGAGTGTGGAGGTGGACTCGCTGGAGGCGGCGGTCGCCAATGTGCAGGCGCTGGCGCTGCGCGTCGGTGGCTACGTCGCCAATGTGACGCTGCAGACCGGCCGCACGCAGCTGCGGCAGGGGACGCTGGAGATGAAGGTCCCGGCGAGCCGGTTCGACGAGGCGATCGAGGGGCTGCGGCCGCTGGGGAAGCTCCAGGGGCTGGACGTGACGGCGCAGGACGTCGGCGAGGAGTACGTGGACGTCACAGCCCGTATGACCAGCGCGCGCCGGCTGGAGGAACGGCTGATCGCCCTGCTGGCGAACCGGACCGGCAAGTTGGAGGAGGTGCTGTCGGTTGAGCGGGAGCTCGCGCGGGTAAGGCAGGAGATCGAGCGCTACGAGGGCCGGCTCCGCTATCTGCGGACGCGGGCATCGATGAGCACGCTGTTCGTGAGCGTCTACGAGCCGCCGCCGATCCTCGCCGCCAGCGTGGGTCGCAATCCGATCGTGATCGCATTCCGGAATGCGTGGCGGAACTTCGTCGGCTTCGTCGCGGTGCTGATCGAGTCGCTCGGCGTGGTGCTCCCGATAGCGGCGATCCTGGCGGTGCTGGTGCTCGCCTGGCGGCGTTACAGGCCCCGGATAGTGGCCGGCACTGAGAGCAGTAGCACGTAGCCGGGTTGAAGGTTCGTTCCCCGCCTGGCATCCCTCGTCGTGCACCAGAGACCGACTCGTACTTGGATCCGGCGCGCTGGTGTGCAGGGAGTCACCGATCCGGCCGCCTGGCGATGCGCGTGGTGAGCTGAGCTTCGAGCTGCGCTCGCCGCAGGCGCGTGGCCGTAGTGGCGCTGTCGATCAGCGCGAGCTCGTCCGTCATCCGCCGCTCCTGCGCTTTCAAGGTGTCGAGCCGCACCTCGAGTCGGGCGATCTGCCTGTCCTGCTGCCGGATCCTGCGCTTCAGCATGCGGTTCTCCTGCTCGAGCAGGATCACCTCGCGGCGACGTTCATCCATGTGCCAAACGCGGCTGAGCAGTCCTTCGGGCTTTCTGGCGGTGGTGACGACGGCGGGAAGCCGGGGCGAAGCGGTGTCGGACGTGGTGCTCTGCTGCGCCTGCGCCGGCGTAGCGGCGAAGGAAGCAGCGGCCGCGACAATGGTGACCGCGAGCAAGCGGTGGCAAAGAACCATGGTGAGAGAGTCTCGGGGTCGGGTTGCGACGTGGCCGGCGGAGAGGTTGACGCGATCTGGCGAACTCCGCGGGGCGCCGGGGAGAACCGACGAATCCACGGTTCGAGCTGGCGGAGCAGCTGCTCAGCCGGGACGTTCGACGTTCGCTGGGGCACGTCCGGCTATCTCAGCAGCAGGACGAACGTGCTTCCTGCGCCGAAACATCACTGGCCGATGGGCCAGTACATGCCTTTCGTACGTTGCAGTGCGTTGCCGGCGAATTCTGTGTCGTGGACCACCACTAACCGCCTGAGTTCCATTCGTCTCGTTCGTCCCATTCGTCCAATTCGTCCAATTCGTCCAATTCGTCCAATTCGTCCTCGCCCCCGTCCCAGACGTTGTTTCGCCGGTCCACATCCGGGAAGTACCGCTCCGGATCGATCTCCACGCGCGTCACGGCCGACCCGGGCGCCAACGTGACTTCGGCCCGCCGAAGCCCGCGCAGCCAGAGGTCCACCGGCAGCTCGCGCCGCTCGACCCGCCCGTCGGCCCGCGTGATCGCCAGGCGAACCGGCATTGGGGTCTCGCCGTGGTCCTCGATCACGATCCGCGTCCCGGACGGCGTGACGGTCACCGATGCGATCCCCTGGTCGAGCCGCCACGTCTCGAAGTACCAGGCGCGCCAGAACCACCCGAGGTTGCGTCCGCTCACCGACTCGAAGGTCCTGAACATGTCCCACGGAGTCGGGTGCTTCCACGCCCACTGCCGGAGGAACCGGCGATACGCCTGGTGGAACGTCTCGTCGCCGAGCAGGCCGCGGAGCGCGAGGAGGACCGACGCCGGTTTGGGGTATGAGGCGATGCCGTACGCCGCCGGCGAGTAGTGGTAGTTGGACCAGCGCATGATCTCGCCCTCGTAGCCGGTTCGGGCGAAGGCAATGTACGACTCCTGGTCGGGGATGTGGTGGTTCACACCCGGGAAGAACTCCATCCGCGCCTCGTTCTCGTTGTACGTCGTGGTTCCCTCGTCCAGCCATGCGTAGCGACGCTCATCGGTACTCACGATCATCGGCACCCACATGTGCGCCAGCTCGTGCGCCGTCACGTAGTAGAGGGCGCTGTCGCCGCGTGCGTTGTAGTCGCCGATCAGCGTCATCATCGGAAACTCCATCCCACCGCCGATGATGCCACCCGCCTCCACCGCGGTCATGTGCGGCCAGGGGTAGGGGATCCCCGTGTACCGCGAAAGGAAATCGAGCGAGTGCTGCTCGTAACGCACCATGTTCCGCCATCGCGGCGCGGTCTCGCGCCACAGCGCTTCGATTCGCGTGTGCTCGGCGCGCCCGTCGCCGGTCCGGTCACCGATCTCCGTGCGTGCGCCTTCCCAGATCGATCGCCGCGTGGCGCTGAACGCGACGTCCCGCACCGAGTCGGCGCTGAACCTCCATTGGAGCCGGCCGCCCGGCCCACGCCGCGTAGCCGCGGCGAAGTCGGCCGGCCCGACGATGCGGATCGTGGTGTCGCTCCCCTCGGCCGCCCTGAGCCGTGCAAGCACGTCGGGGGCCAGCACCGCGTCCGGGTTCTCGTGCTGGCCGGTGGCCCGGATGATCCATCCATCGGGCGCATCCACGGTCAGCTCGTAGCGCGCGAAACCGTGATAGAACTCGGACGCGCCGAGGAACGGATCGGGATGCCAGCCGACGACATCGTCGTAGACCGTCATCTGCGGGTACCAGTAGGCGATGAAGAAGACGTCGTCGCCGTCCCACCCCATGCGTCCGCCGGCGCCGGCCTGGGGGACCGGAAGCTCCCAGGCGAGCGACAGGCGAACCGAGTCGCGCGACGCCACGGGTCGCGGGGCCACGATCACGAGTCGCGTACCCATCACCGCCCAGCCGGGTGCGATCCTGCCGGGCTGGAGCTCGTCGAGCGTCGTGCCATCAACGGCGACGCGCGTCAGCCTGACTCCGCCGGTCACCTCCATCGGCTCGTTCCGCATCGCGGTCGTGTCGTGGACGTTGAGCACGAGATCGAGGTGCAGCGTCGGCAGCGAATCGGGTGAGCGGTTGTGGTAGACGATCTCCGCCGTCCCATCGACCCGCCGCTGTTCGGGGACGAGCCTCGCCGTGAGCCGATAGCTCGCCCACTGCTGCCAGTACCGCGGCCCGGGCTCGCCGCTCATCGTGCGCGTCCCGCGCTCGACTGCATCCAGCCACTCGTGGGACCAGGGGATCGGGTTGGCGAAGGGTCGTGCGCGCGGCTCGTCGATCGCCGGCGCCGGCGGGGCCATGGGATCCATGCGTACCGGGGCGGTGGCGCACGCCATCACGAAGAAGAGCGCTGGCAGAGAGCGGAGTTGGAGAGTCGGTGGCATCGATCGGAGCCTCAGGTGGTGTCGGCGCGCCGCTCATGATCGGTCATCGTCGATCGACTTCGGCTGGCATCGTGGTACGATTCCGGCCAGCGAATGACGGGCCGAGCTCGGTGAAGTCATGCTCGTCAGATGGCACCGATCCATATCGCGATGTACTCCGAGATCGAGATGTATTCCGACATCGCGAGACATCATCGATACCAGTCCACCCACTCCGCGCGGCGCGGATGCGGCCCGACGTACGATTCCCGCATCAGCGCCTCCACCTCGTCGATCTCCCGCGGGGCTCGCGATATCCACTCGACGCCCTGCGCGGTCACGATGTAGTCGTCCTCGATTCGAACGCCGATGTTGGCGTGGCGCGTCACGAGGGGCCGGATCCGCGCGATCAGCTGGCGGTTGCGCGGCGTGTCGGGGATCAGGTCGAGCACGTTCGAGCGCACGTAGATCCCCGGCTCGATCGTGAACGCGCTGCCGAGCTGGATCGTAGTGCCGCCGGCGCCAAGCGCCTGGTCGGGGTCGTGCACATCCAGACCGATCCCATGACCGAGCCCGTGGAAGTAGAAGAGCGAAAGCTGCGGGCACTGCTGCTGGCTGCCCGTGTTGCCGCAGTCGTAGGTCGCGTCCGGCGCCTCGATCAGGCCGACGCGCGCCAGCCCCTCGGCGAGCGTGCGGCTGGCGATCTGGGTGACCGCGCTCCACTGCGCGCCGACCTGCGCCGCGCGCTCGGCGGCGGCCTGCGCGTCGCGCACGATCTGGTAGATTGCCCGCTGCTCGGGCGAGAACGCGCCGCTCACCGGGATCGTGCGCGTGATGTCGGCAGCATAGCCGGCGTAGGAGGCACCGATGTCGATCACGACCACCTCGCCGGCCTGCATGAACCGGTCGTTCCTGTTGTAGTGCAGGATCACCGAGTTCGGCCCCGAACCGACGATCGACGCGAACGCGGGGCGCTCGGCCCCGTACCGGCGAAAGTCGTACTCGATCAGCGCCTGGATCTCGAACTCGTTCCAGCCAGGCGTCATCGCCCGCATGGCATCACGATGCGCCTCGACGGTGATCGCCGCGGCGCGGCGGATCAGCGTCAGCTCGGCGTCGCTCTTTCGCGCCCGCAGGCGGCGTACGAGGGGAGTAACGTCGCGCAACGCCGCCGATGGGTGCCGCTCCCGGATCCGCTCGAGTACCTGTTGATCGTACGAGATTGGCGGGGCCGCATTGGCGCCGAGCCGGTACTCGCCGGCCACATGGAGCGCGAGCCCGGCGCCGAGCAGCGAGTCGAGCACCGGATGGAGCCGGTCGGCGGTCACGGCCGCGAGGCCCGTCGCTCGCGTCGCGCGCTCCGTTCCGAGGCGCGGACCGCTCCACGTCTCGGTGCGCGGATCACGAGGCCGGACGAACAGAGTCGTCGTGGTGCTCGTGCCGCGCCTGACCATCACCAGCGCCGCGCCCGGCTCGTCCACGCCGGTGAGGTAGCGGAACGTCGGCGCCTGGTAGAACGGGAGATAGTCCTGCGGCGGCTCGGGCGCGCCGAGGACGAGCAACACGCCGTCGCCGAGCTGCGCCGCCAGCTGCCCGCGCCGCTCCTCGTACTCGGCGGCAGGGATCTGCGCCGCGGCGGCCGGCGCGAGGAAGATCAGCGCAAGGGCTACGACGCGAATGATCGTGCGTGACACGGGAGACTACCTCCGAAGGTGCGGGGTTCGGCCGCAAGTTACGTGCTGGAGTCGTCATCGGTGAGGGACGAGCCGGCGTTTCGCGTACCGCCTAGATTTGCAGCCATGTCCTCCGGCCGTTCCCTCGATCAGCGCGTCGAAGTCGAGACCCCCGAGCAGGTGGTCATCACGTACACGGTGGCGGGGATCGGCTCGCGCGCCGCGGCGGCGATCATCGACACGCTGATTCTCGCCGGGATCACGCTCGTCACCGTGCTGCTGATCTCGCGCGCCGCCGCGGTCGCGCGCGGTCTCACCGGCCTGGCGGCGGGGGGCGCATGGCTGTTCGCCCTCTACATTCTCTTCCAGTTCGCGCTCGTCTGGGGATACTACGTCCTGTTCGAGGCTCTGCGCGATGGGCAGACGCCGGGCAAGCGGTATCTCGGCCTCCGGGTGGTGCAGGACGGCGGCTACTCGATCTCGCTCTCCGCGTCCGTAGTGCGCAATCTGCTGCGCATCGTCGATCTTCAGCCGGCGTTCACATACGGAGTGGGAATCGTCAGCGCGGCGTTCTCCAGTTCCGGGAAGCGGCTCGGCGACATGGTCGCGGGGACGTTCGTCGTGCAGGAGCGGGTGACGCACGTGGTCGTGCCGGCGGCCACGCCCGCGGGCGCCGGCACCCCCGGGGCTGCGCCCGTCGTCACAGCGGTCCTCTCCGATGAGGAGTACGCGCTGCTCGAGCGCTTTCTGGCGCGTCGCCAGTCCCTCGATCGTCTGCGTCGCGCGCAGTTCGGCGAGCAGCTCGCCGAGCGCTTTCGGGCGCATCTGGAGCCCGGCGCGCCGGAGCGCGCGCTCGCCGAGCTGTACGCCCGCGAGCGCTCGGTCCGCTCGCGCGGGATCGCCGCCCGCAGCGACACCGGAGCAGCGCGCGAGCAGCACGCGATCGTCGCTCAGGGAAGCGAGCGCTGGCTCGCCTTCGCCGGGCTGCTCGAGAACGTGCGCCGGCGCGGATTGCGCAGCCTGTCGGAGGAGGAGGTGTCGGAGTTCGTCGCCGCCTATCGCGAGGTGGCCACCGATCTGGCGCGGCTCCGCACCGCCTCGCGTGGCCGCGATGCCGATTCCGTCTACTATCTGAGCCGCCTCGTCGCCGCGGGGCACAATCTCTTCTATCGCCAGCGGCACATCCCGCTCGAGGAAGCTTTCCGCTACCTGGCGTTCGAGGTTCCGCGGGAGGTGCGCCGCTCGTGGCGTCCGATCCTCGCCGCCGCCGCGCTCTTCTTCGTTCCCGCGGGTATCGCCTGGACCGCCGTCGTGATGCACCCGCCGGCGGCGCACGAGTTCATTCCGCCGGCGATGATCGACCGGGCCGAGGAGGGGCAGCGGCGCGCCGAGGAGGGCACCGGATACATCGACGATCCGGAGCTGTTTCGGCCGGTGATGGCGACTGCGATCATCGCCAACAACGTGCAGGTGACGTTCACCGTGTTCGCCATGGGCGTCACCGCGGGGCTCGGCACGGTGTTCATGCTCCTGTTCAACGGCATCCACATCGGCGGGTTCATGGGGCTCTACCAGAGCCTCGACATTCTCCCGCTCCTGGTTGCGTTCGTGGCCCCGCACGGTGTGCTCGAGCTGACGGCGATCGCGATCGCCGGCGGCGGCGGGCTGCTGCTCGCCTCGGCGATCCTCTTTCCCGGCGCGCTCACCCGCTCCGAGGCGCTGGTCGTTCAGGGGCGGCGGGCGATCCGCCTCATCACCTGCTCGACGCTGATGCTGATCGTCGCGGGGTTGATCGAGGGGCTCATCTCACCGATTCCCGACTGGCCACTGGCGTGGAAGCTCGGGGTCGGCGCGGCGACGGGAGTGATTTTCGTGCTCTACCTGTCGTCTGGCGTGGGCAGACGGGTAGTGAGCAGGCCTGGGGAGGAGTACGCGTACGCCGAAATCGAAGC
>DATKCV010000088.1:0-20366 GCA_035513015.1 Gemmatimonadaceae bacterium | reverse complement strand
GCCCCACGGCGCGTACGAGGACTCGAGGTGCTGCCGGGTGGAGGGTTCGTACTCGTTGCGACTCTGCTTCCCTTCGATCGGCATGCACCCCTCTGGGATCGGTCCTCTATTCCGGCGGCCTCTCCCGTGGCGGAGGCCAGGTGCTCCACCCCGCGCCCCGGGGCTCATCCTTCTTCTTCTCTGTCTTCTCCGGCTTCGCCTCGGTCTGCGCCCGCGGCGCGGCCTTCGTGCTGTCCGCCGCAGGCTTCTCACGCGGCGGCGGCCAGCTGGACCAGTTCGGGCCGCCCGCGGCTGCCGGTGCGCGGCTCGAGTCGACTCGCGCCGGAGCCGGTTCCGCAGCTACTGCCGGCACCGGAGTGGCTGTCGTGCGCGGCGGAGGCCAGGAGGACCACGCCGCATCCCTGCCTTGCCGCTCGGCCGCGGTCGCGTCGCGCGCGGGCTCCTTAATTGTATCAGGATCGGGGACAGTCTGCACCGCGGCGGGCGCCTGCGGCGCAGCCGCCGGAACAGGCTCGTCGAACAGGGACGCCAGGTCGACGCGGTTCGGCGGCGCTGCCGGAGCCGGAGCCACGGCGGCGGCGGGCTGGGCTCGAATAGTCGTCGGGTCGTCGAACAGCGTCGACAGGTCGAGCCCCGGCGCCGCCGCCGGCTGAGCCTGCGCGGCGGCGGGCGGAGCCTCGGCGCCTGCCGCGGTCGGCTCGCCGAACAGGGCGGAGATGTCAACGTCGCGGGCTTGCCCGGCCGGAGTGGTCCTCGCCGGCTGTGACCGGGCGCTCCGCGCCGCGGCGGCGGCCACCGGCCGGCGGGGCACCGGAGACGAGCTGACGCCGCTGTACCGCCGCCACGAGGCGCGGAAGATCGCGTCCACCACCGAGTCGCGCTCGAGCGTCACCAGATCGCTCATCCCGCATTCGCGCTCGCACCCGTTCTGGAAGAACAGATAGGTGAAGTCGCCGGCGCTCCGCTCGGCGGCCGGGCTTCCGAGCGCCTGGATGACCTCGGCTTTCGACATCCCGGGGTCCACCGTCGCCACGCCCATCTGGGCGAGCGCCGCGGGGGCGAGAGCGGCGAGCAGCACTAACGACACGATCGTCCTACGCATGGCAATCCTCCGGAATTAGACCGACACCCGCGCGAGGATCGACTCGAAGAGCGGCAGCCCATCGGTCGAGCCCAGCAGTTCCTCCACTGCGCGCTCGGGGTGCGGCATCATTCCCAGCACGTTACCCCGGGCATTCACGAGACCGGCGATGTTCCGGTCGGAGCCATTGGGGTTCGACGCGGGATCCGGATCGCCGGATGCATTCACATATCTGAAAACGACCTGCTCTGCGTCCTCCAGCCGGTCCAGCACGTCGGGATCGGCGGTGTAGCGGCCTTCGCCGTGCGCGATCGGGATTCGCAGGATCTGACCGGCTCGGTACTGCTCGGTGAACATCGTCGAGGCGTTCTCCACCCGGAGGCGAACCGGCTCGCAGATGAAGCACTGGCCAGCATTCCGGAGGAGTGCCCCGGGCAGAAGGCCAGCCTCGCAAGCGATCTGAAAGCCGTTGCAGATCGCCATCACCGGACCACCCCGATCCGCGTGGGCGATCACCTCGCGCATGATCGGACTGAAGCGCGCGATCGCGCCGGCGCGAAGGTAGTCCCCGTAGCTGAACCCCCCCGGGAGCACCACCACGTCGACGTTCCGGAGGTCGTGCTCCTTGTGCCACAGGTACACGGCCTCCTCCCCCAG
The DNA here is from genome assembly GCA_035513015.1 of Gemmatimonadaceae bacterium. GTDB lineage: Bacteria > Gemmatimonadota > Gemmatimonadetes > Gemmatimonadales > Gemmatimonadaceae > DATKCV01. The sequence goes on along the minus strand of DATKCV010000088.1, from coordinate 18,628 downwards.
TGCATCGACGACTGCGTGGTACGCATCGTAATCGCAGTTGGACCCGGGGAAGGTCACTATCCCGAACTTCACAGTGCCTCCACGGAGGCGATCTCGAAGTCCTCCGTCACGGGATTGGCCAGTAGACGCTCGCACATGTCGCGGACGGTCCGTTCCGCGGACTTTTCGTCCGGTGCGTCTGTTTCGACCACGATGTGACGGCCGATACGCACGTCCTTGACCCCGCCGAAGGCCAGGGCGTGGAGCGCATCAGCCACCGTCTTCCCCTGGGGATCGAGGATCCCGCGCCGGGGGAGAATGTGTATTGCGACTCGGTATGGGGTCATGTGCCGTCCTCCTCGACGGCGCGGTTCTTCGGTGGTGGGTCGGAAGACCGCCGGCGGCCGCGGCGCCGGCGGCGGCGGCGACCCGGATCCGGCTCCTCCACGGCGAACTCCGGAGCGCTGAACCCGTCCTCCTCCTCGTCGTCCTCCTCCTCCAGGAGCACGTCGTCCGATGGCAGGCGCTCCATCAACCCGACCAGGAAGGCCTTGATGATCCCGTAGAGGACGTATCCCATCAGCGCCGGGAAGAAGAACTCCCGCGGAAGCACGATCAGCCCGACGATCGTTCCGATGATGATCGCCGAACCGACGATCCCGCGCAGGGATCGGAAGCTTATCGTCGGGACGGCGGGGTAGGGGACGCTGCTGATCATGAGGAAGCTGAGTCCCACCATGATCCACGGGATGATCGACTCCCAGGGCAGGTTGCCGATCACGGTCTGCTGGTAGAGGCTGGTCTGGCTGAACCAGAGATAGGTGGCGAGCGTCATCCCCGCCGACGGACTGGGAAGGCCGTGGAAGTGCGTCTTCTTGCGGCCGGCGTGCTCGACGTTGAAGCGGGCGAGACGCATCACCGCGCAGGCGGTGAACAGGAACACGAACATCCACGCCCATCCTTCGCGCCGCAGGACGGCGAAGTACATGATGAGTGCGGGCGCGAGCCCGAACGAGATCGCGTCGACGAGGGAGTCGAGCTCCTCCCCGAACCGGCTGCCGGTCTTGGTGGCCCGCGCAATACGACCATCGAGTGCGTCGGCGATCGCGCCGAGCACGATCAGCAGGCTCGCCTGGTTGTAGTTGTCACGCGAGGCGGCGACGATCGCCCAGATGCCGAAGAACAGGTTGAGAAGCGTGAGGCCGTTGGGCAGGATGACGATCATCTGCCGCATCGATGGGCGGGGGACGCCGGGGCTCACGAGCGGAGGGCCCAGGCGAGGACGAGCGTGAGCACCGTCATTGCGAACGCGGTGAGCCAGAGCGACCACGACCGACGGTGGAGCGCCAGCGCAAAGGCGCCGGTGGTGGCGAGCAGCGCGATGCCGATGAACAGGATTTCCTCCCGCGCGATGTTCACGGAGCCGCCGCGCCGCGGTGCAGCGCGGCTGATGGCCGATGGGCGTTCATGCAATGCTCCCGAGCGCCAGCGGCGCTCCGGTGATGCGCCTGTAGGCGTCGAGGTAGCGGGCGCTCGTCGCCTCGACGATCTCGCGCGGCAGCGCCGGAGGCGGCGCGTCGCCGTTCCACCTGCCGGCGCGCCGCTCGGCATCGAGCCAGTCGCGGAGCGGCTGCTTGTCGAAGCTCGGCTGCGGACGTCCGGGCGCGTAGCGATCGGCCGGCCAGAAGCGCGAGCTGTCGGGCGTGAGCACCTCGTCGATGAGGAGGATCGTGCCGTCGGCGGCCCGGCCGAACTCGAGCTTCGTGTCGGCGATGATGATGCCGCGCTCGGCGGCGATCACCCGCCCCCGCTCGTATATCCGTCGCGTCAGCCGCTCCAGCGTCGCGGCCACCTCCTCGCCTACCAGCGCCGCCATGCGGGCCGCGGTGATGTTCTCGTCGTGCCCGACCTCGGCCTTCGTGGCCGGGCTGAACAGCGGCGGCTCGAGGCGTTCCGACTCGCGCAGCCCGGGCGGCAGTGGCTCGCCGGCGAGCGTTCGCGAGGCCAGGTATTCCTTCCAGCACGACCCGGCGAGATAGCCCCGGATAACGCACTCCACCGGAAACACGGTTGCCCGCCGGCAGAGCATCGCCCGTCCGGCCAGCGCCTCCCGGTGCGGAGCGAGCACGGGCAGCGCGGCAATGATTTCGCCGGCGTCCGCGCTCAGCATGTGGTGCGCGGCGATGCCCTCCAGCCGGCGGAGCCACCACGCCGTGATCTGCGTCAGGACGGCGCCCTTGTGCGGAATCGCCTCGGCCATCACCACGTCGAAGGCGCTCAGCCGGTCGGTCGCCACCAGCAGGATGCGGTCGTCGTCGACCCCGTAGACGTCGCGCACCTTGCCGCGGTGAAGCGGCGCGAGCGGCAGCGCGCTGACGGCCATCACGGTCATACGCGCACCTCCTCGGGGACCACCGCTTCCTCCTCTCCGACGAGCAGTGGCTTGACCATCTCCTCGAGAAACTCATCCACCTGCGCCGAGGCGCGGCCGGTGAACCGCCGTGCATCGATGGCCGAGCGCAGGTTCTCCACCGGCAACCCGTACTCCGGATCGGCGGCCAGCCGCTCGAGCATGTCGTTGCGCTGTGCACCCTGCTTGACCGCCGTCGCCGCGGCGATCGCGTGGCGGCGGATCACCTCGTGTATCACCTGCCGGTCGCGGCCGGCCAGGACCGCGCGCACGATCAGCTCCTCGGTGGCCATGAACGGAAGCTCCTCGTCCATCCGGCGCCGGATCCGCTCCGGATAGACCACGATTCCCGACACGATGTTCCCCATCAGGACGAGGATCGCATCGGTGGCGAGGAACGACTCGGGGATGACCAGCCGCCGGTTGGCGCTGTCGTCCAGCGTCCGCTCGAAGAACTGCACGCTGTGCGTCTGGTTCGCGTTTCCCTCGAGCGAGATCACGAACCGGGCGAGCGAGGCGATGCGCTCGGAGCGCATCGGGTTGCGCTTGTAGGCCATCGCCGAGGAGCCGATCTGCTCGGCCTCGAACGGTTCGTCGAGCTCGCCGAACGACTGGAGCATGCGCATGTCGGCGCTGAACTTGGCGGCGCTGGCCGCGACGCCGGCGACGACCGCCAGCACCTGGGCGTCGAGTTTGCGCGTGTAGGTCTGGCCGGTGACCGCGATCGGCCGCAGAAAGTCCATGCGCGTGCTGACGAGCTGGTCGAGCCGACGCACCCTGGCGTGGTCGCCGTCGAACAGCTCGAGGAAGCTGGCCTGCGTGCCCGTCGTGCCCTTCACGCCGCGGAACGGGAGGACCGCGCGGCGGTGCTCGATCTCGACCAGGTCGAGCAGGATGTCCTGCATCCACAGGGTCGCCCGCTTGCCGACCGTGGTCAGCTGCGCCGGCTGGAGGTGCGTGTAGCCGAGCGTCGGCTCGTCGCGCCACTCGCGGGCGAACGCCGCCAGTCGGCGCATGATGCCGAGCAGTTTGCCCCGCAGCAGCTCGAGACCGCGCCGCATCAGGATCAGGTCGGCGTTGTCCGTGACGTAGGCGCTCGTCGCGCCGAGGTGGAGGAACTTGCGGGCCGCCGGCGCCACATCCCCGAACGCGTGGACGTGAGCCATCACGTCGTGCCGGAACCGCCGCTCGTAGGCGGCGACGGCAGTGAAGTCGATGTCGTCCAGGTGCGCGCGCATCTGGGCGAGCGCCTCGTCCGGAATCGGTACGCCGAGCTCGCGCTGCGCGTCGGCCAGCGCCAGCCAGAGCCTTCGCCAGAGGCCGTGGCGCGTCCTCGACGACCACAGCTCCAGCATCGCCGTCGACGCATAACGCTCGGCCAGCGGCGACGCGTACCGGTCGTGGGCGCTCATCTCAGAAGTCCACGGTGAACACGCGCCCCCGGTGCTCGAACCACATCCGGATCGGCCCGCGCCCGGTGTAGAACTCGAGGGCCCGCTGCACATCGGGCGCGGTCTCGATCACCGCGCGGTTGATCTGGAGGATCACGTCGCCGGCCTGGAGTCCGATTCGCTGCGACATCGCCTCGCTGATCTCCACGACGAGCGCGCCCCTCGCCGCGCGGATGTCGTTCTCGGCCCGGATCGCCGGCGTCAGGGTGACCAGTTGCACGTCGCGGAGCACTTCGACGCGCGGTGCGGTCACCTGCGGCAGGTCGGCCGCGACGAGCGTAACGGTCTGCTCGCGGCCGGAGCGGCGCAGCCGGATCGGGACCTCCTCGCCGACGCGCAGGTCGAGCAGCTCGGTCTGCCAGTCGTAGACGTTCCGCAGCTGGCGGCTGCGGGACTGGAGCAGCTCGTCGGCGGGACGTATGCCGGCCCGCGCGGCCGGCGAGTCCGGCGTGACAGCCCGCACCGTCACGCCCGTATTCAGCGACAGGCGGGGCGTCGGCCCCTCGGGGAACGCCACCTGCAGCCCGACCCACGCCCGGCGCACTCGCCCGTGCTCGAGCAGGTCTTCCATCACCCGCTTGGCCCGATTGACCGGGATGGCGAAGCCGAGGCCTATCGAGCCGCCGGTCGGAGAGTAGATCGAGCTGTTGACGCCGATCACCTCGCCCGCGGCGTTCACCAGCGGTCCACCGGAGTTCCCCGGGTTGATGGAGGCGTCGGTCTGGATCATGTCGAGGTAGGCGCCCGCCGCCTGCCCGCCGCCAATGAGATTTCGCCCGGTGCCGCTGACCACGCCGGTGGTCACGCTCGGCTCGGTGTTGCCGAGCAGGAAGCCATACGGATTGCCGATGGCGATCGCCCACTCTCCGACGAGCAACTCGTCGGAGTTGCCGAGCGGCGCGGTGGGCAGTCCGGCCGCGTCGATCCTCAGCACGGCGAGATCGTTGCTCTCGTCGGCACCGATCACGCTGGCGGGGAAGGTGGTTCCGTCGCGCAGCGCGACGGACACCCGCGCCGCGCCGGCGACGACGTGGGCGTTGGTGAGAATGATTCCGTCGCCGCGCGTGATGAAGCCCGAGCCGATCCCCGGGGTCACGCGCTGGCCCGAGCGGCCGCCGAAGAACATCTCGAACACATCGGCGGGGACGGCCTGTACCTGCTCCGTTTGGACGGTGACCACCGCCGGCGAGACGCGGCCGACGGCGGCGGTGATCGCCGTGTGACGGCTCTGGTCGATCGCCGGCGCCGCCTGGTCGGCGGCGCGCGCCTGACGGGTTTGTGTCTGCGCGGCGGACGAGGGCGGCGACGCGCCCTCGCAGCCGACGAGCAACGCCAGCACGAGGGCGGACGGCGTCGTGGTCCACATCAGACCGCCGCCCTCGGTCTGGGGCGGCGGCTCAGCTCGTGGAGGAACTGGTCGATCCCGCGATCGGTCAGCGGGTGGAGGAGCAGCGAACGCAGAACTTCGGGCGTGACGCAGACGGCATCGGCGCCGGCCACGGCGCACTCGGCGAACTGCGCGGCATCGTGGGGCAGGGAGGCGAGCAGGTCGCACTCGACCACGTCCGCATCGTAGGCCGCCCGGATGGTCCGCAGCACGTCGAACGCGACTTCGCCGAGTCCGCTCAGCTGATCGATCGCCGTGCTGACGTGCGACACGCCGATCTTCGCCGCGATCAGCGCCTGCGCGGCGTTGAAGATCAACCCCGCGTTCACCCGAATGCCGTCGCCGCTCAAGCGGCGCATCGCCCCGATCGCATCTTCGACGAACGGGATCTGGACCACGATCTGATCGGAGATCCGTGCCAGCTCGCGCCCGTCGCGATGTACTTCGTCGTCGTGCACCGACTCGACGCTGGCGTGCACGGGGAAAGTACCGATCGAGCAGATCTCGGCGAGAAGCTCGTGCGGCTCGCGCTCCGGCGCCGCCTCGGCGAGCAGACCCGGCGTCGTCACGACACCATCGATGAGCCCGGCCGAAAACCCCCACCGGATCTGATCCAGCGACGCCGAAGCGAGATAGATCTTCATGATGCGGGCTCGAGATAGAGGTGGGCGGGATAGCCGACGTGATCGAGGAACAGTCCGTGCGCAGGCGCCGGCGGTGCTACCTCGCTGTTGTCCGACGCCTCGAGCAGCCGCCGCAGACTCTCCGGCGCCCGGCGGCCGCTCGCGATCTCGACCATCGTGCCGACGAGGAACCGCACCATGTGGTGCATGAACCGATTCGCCTCGATCTCGAAGATCACTCCCCCGTCGCCGGCGCGCCACTCCGCGCGGTGTACGGTGCATCGATGCTGGTCGTGGGCCCGCGCCGTCCCGCGGACGGCGAACGCCGTGAACCGGTGCTCGCCGGCCAGCGCGCCAGCCGCCGCCTGCAGCGCTCCCATCTCCAGCGGCCTGCCGTACGCCCACTGCCATCGGCGCCGGAACGGTGAACGCGCCGCCTCATCGGTGCCGATGTGGTAGCTGTACCGCCGTGAGGTCGCGCTGAAGCGAGCGTGGAACTCGGGCCGCATCTCGAACGCCGAGGCTATCCAGACGTCGCGCGGCAGGATCCCGTTCAATGCCCGCCGTAGCGTCTGCGGCGTCCACCGCTCGCCGGTGCGGACTCCCACGGCCTGTCCACGCGCGTGCACGCCGGCGTCGGTCCGTCCCGCCGCGAGGGCCGCCGTCGGCTCGCCGCAGAGCCGCTCCAGAGCCTCCTCCATCACCCCCTGCACGGTCCGCTCGCTTGGTTGCCGCTGCCAGCCGGCGAACCCAGCGCCGTCGTAGTGCAACACGAGCTGGATGGTCCGTGCCGGCATCGCCCGGAAGTTATCCGGCGCCGGTGCCGTGTCAAGCGAGCCAAGACGTGGAAGCGATTGACTTTACTCGACGTAGGTTGGACATTAGGCCACCTGCCCCCCTGCCAGCCGCCTGACGTTTCCGTCGACAACCGATGCCCCCACGCACCCTCGCTTCGCTCGCCCACGCGTTGGGTGGAGCCCCGGACCTGGACGCGGCGCTCGTCGCGCTGGGCGAGGGACTGGCCGAGCTCGACCGGGGCGCACACCTCGCTCTTCTGCGCTACGATGGCCGGCGTGAGATGCTGCGCGAGCGGCTGACCCCGAACGGCGGCCGCGTGGAGCGGAGCCCGGTGGAGACGACGTTCGACCACATTCCGGCTCACGTCCGCCTGGCGGTGGCCGCCGGCGGCCAGTTCATCGACCTCGGCGACCAGTCCGACGAATACGCGCGCCTGTTCGGCATGCGCCCGCAAAGCGAGGGGGGATGGCTGGCTCTGCGCGGACTGCGGGTCGACGGCCACCTCGCCGCGATCCTCGCGCTGCACGAGTCGAAGAAGATCTTCGGGACGCGGACGACCGAACGCTTCGGCCCATCGGTCGCGTTGTTCGAGCTCGCGTTCATGCGATTCGCCGAACGCGAAGCCCGCGAAGAGGCCGTCCACACGCTCGAGGATGTCACCCAGCGCGTGCACGGCGACTACCTTCGCAAGCTCTCGGCGCTGGAGGAGCAGTTGCTCGCCGCGCGCGACGCCGCGGCGCGGCCGGAAGACGACCAGTCGCGTACGGTCGCGCTGGAGCGTGAGGCGGCGAGCGCCACCGAGGAGGCCAGGCGGGCGACCCGCCGCGCGCGGGCGGTCGAGCAGCAGGTGACGGCGGCCGTCGAGCAGCTCGAGCGCGCCCACATCGAGCTCCACCGGCGCAGCGAAGGGCTCCGTCAGAAGACACGGACCCTGTACCTGCTGGAGCGCCTCCTGGTGGTCGACAACACGACCGTCGATCCGCGTCAGCTCGTCGATGGCATGCTGTCGCTCGTCGGTGATGACATGCAGGCCCAGCGCGTCTCGCTCCTCCTTCGGGCGCCGGAGCAGGACATGCTGTACCTCGCCGCGGCGCGCGGAGTGGCGCCGAACGTCAGCGAGGGCACACGCATCGCCATCGGCACCGGCGTCGCCGGGCGCGTCGCCCAGTCGCGCGAGCCGCTCCTCGTCGAGGACGTCGCCCACGCCAAGTCTCATCCGCTGCTCCACGACCAGTACTTCACGACCGGCTCGTTCATCAGCTTTCCGCTGATCTATCGCGACGAGCTGGTCGGCGTGCTGAACCTCACCAACCGGGCCCAGTTCGGCGTGTTCGTGGACGAGGACGTGGAGCGCGTTCGGCTCCTGGCGCTGGTGTTGTCGGTGGTCGCCCACCACGCTCGGCTCGCCGAACGCCTCCTCGAGACGATCGGTGTCCGCTGAGGCGCTCCAGGCGGCGGTCAGGCGGCTCGCGTTCGGCGAATCGCTGACCGGCGCCGAAGCTGCCGGCGCGTTCGGCGAGATCATGCGCGGCGAGGGTACGCCGGCGCTGATCGCCGCGCTCCTCACCGGGCTCCGCGTCAAGGGCGAGACCGCGGAGGAAGTCGCCGGCGCCGCGCGAGCTCTTCGCGAGGCGATGGTGACGCTCCCGGCCGAGCGCGCCGACGACCTCGTGGACACCTGCGGCACCGGAGGCGGCCGTGTGCTGACCTTCAACATCTCGACGGCGGCGGCCCTGCTCGCCGCCGGCGCCGGCGTGCGCGTGGCCAAGCACGGCAACCGCTCCTTCACGTCGCAGTGCGGGAGCGCCGATGTGCTCGAGGCACTCGGCGTCGTTATCGAGGCACCGGTGGAGGTGATGGCCCAGTCGCTGGACCGCGCGGGGATCGTGTTCATGTTCGCGCCACGCATGCATCCGGCGATGCGTCATGTGGGACCGATCCGGCGCGAGCTGGCGATCCCCACCGTCATGAACATCGTCGGACCGCTGGCCAATCCGGCGCGCGCCGGGCGTCAGGTCGTCGGCGTGGCCGAAGAGCGAAGGCTGTCCCTGCTGGCCGGTGCGCTGGCGGAGTTGGGCACCACGCATGCCCTGATCGTGCACGGCGCGCCGGGCATGGACGAGATCTCGCCGCTGGGCGTGACGCAGGTCGTCGAGGTACGCGGCGGCGGGATCCGGACCTGGGAGATCAGGCCCGAGGCGCATGGCCTGCTCGCCGGGTCGGAGGACGAGCTCGCCGGCGGGTCGCCGGCCGCCAACGCGGCCGTGATCGAGGACGTCCTGGCCGGCGGAGGCGCGGCCGGTGCGCGATCGGCAGTGCTGCTCAACGCGGCCGCCGCATTGTACGTGGCCGGAGTCGTCGACGATTACGGGGCCGGCGTGGAGCTGGCCCGCGAGGCGCTGGATGATGGCAAGGGACTGGAAGCGCTCCGGCGCCTGCGCGACGCGTTCGCCGCGCCGGAGCCGACGACCGTTCAGTAGCGGCGCAGCACGCCGACGACGACCCCCTGAATCGTGATGTCGTTCTCGTGCACGTACATTGGCGACATCGTCTCGTTCGCCGGCTGAAGGCGGATGCGACCATCACGCTCGCGGTACAGCTTCTTGACCGTCGCCGCCGACCCGTTGAGAAGGGCGATCACCATCTCGCCATTGTCGGCGCTCTGCCGCTCGTTGACGACGACGAAGTCGCCGTCGCGGATCTGTTCGTCGATCATCGAGTTGCCGCGTACTCGCAGCACGTAGTGGTTGCCACTGCGCTGGAGGAAGGCATCGGGAACCGGAAGCGTCTCGCCGCTGGTCAGCGACTCGATGGGCATGCCGGCCGCGACCGCTCCCAGCAGGGGAAGCTCGACCGCCTTCGCGAATGCCTCGGAGGGCAGAATCTCGATCGCGCGGCTTTCGTTGTACGAACGCCGGATGTATCCCTTGCGCTCGAGATTGGAGAGGTGTTCGTGCACCGTCGCGAGCGAGCTGTACTCGAACCGGGCCGCGATCTCCTCGAAGCTCGGCGCGTAGCCGTGCTCCTCGGAGTACGACGACAGGTAGTTCAGTATCTCGCGCTGGCGCTTCGTCAGCGGCATGGTCATCCCCCGATTACGTTTGAGGAGCACGGCAGGTACGGGCGCTTGCCCGAAGAGCCGCCGAACTCACGATAGCCGAACAAGGGCCGAAGTGCAAGCATTCTCTCGCTGGAATCCGCCCGGCGGCGTGCTGGGCACCATCGTCGCCCAGACCGCCGTTCGGGTGGACTCCCTCGAGCGCGAACGTTCGGCGCTCGAGGTGCGCGCCCGCGAAAGCACGCCGGGCCCCCCGCTCATGGACGCGCTCAGGGGGTCGAACGTCGCGGTCATCGCCGAGGTGAAGCGCCGGTCACCCTCGAAAGGGGTCATCGCCGACCGGATTTCGGCGCCGGCGCAGGCCGCGGCCTACGAGCGCGGAGGCGCCGCGGCAATTTCCGTCCTCACCGAGCCACTGCACTTCGATGGAGCCACCGCCGACCTCGAAGACGTGCGAAGTCGCGTCTCCATACCCGTCCTGAAGAAGGACTTCCATGTGGAGGCCGTACAGGTAATCGAGGCCCGGGCGCTGGGTGCCTCCGCTCTCCTCCTGATCGCGCGGGCGATCGCGCCGGATCGCCTCCCGGAGCTCGTCGCGGTGGCGGCGGCGTGGGACATCGAGCCGCTGGTCGAGGTGCGCGACGAGGCCGAGCTGGAGCGGGCGCTCGCATCCGGAGCGCGGATCATTGGAATCAACAATCGCGACCTGGAGACGCTCCGGATCGACCCCGCCACCGCCGAACGGCTCATACCGCTGATCCCTGGCGACCGGATCGCGGTCGCCGAGAGCGGAGTCGCGAGCCGGGATGACGTGCGTCGCTTCGCCGATGCGGGAGCCGACGCGGTGCTCGTCGGCTCGGCCGTCTCGGCGGCCACCGAACCAGAAGCGGCGGTCCGCGCGTTGACCGGCGTGCCGAGAACCGCTCGTGCCGGCTGAAATCAAGTTCTGCGGCCTGACCCGGGCCGAGGATGCGCACGCGGCCGCCCGGCTCGGCGCGCGGTGGATGGGTACGATCTTCGCCGGCGGCCCGCGGAATCTCCGTCCCGCTCAGGCACTGGAAGTGTTGCGTGACCTGCCGGCGGGCACGCACCGCGTCGGCGTCTTCGGCAGGCAATCGGCGTCGGAGATCGCCGGCATGGCGCGCGAGGCGGCGCTCGACACCGTTCAACTCCACGGAGATCCAGCGCCGGACGACGTGGAGCACGCTCGCGCCGCTGGTATCGCCAGGGTGTGGGCGGTCGTTCGCGTAGCCGGCGCGGCTCTCCCGGAATCGGCGGCCGACCTCTTCGCGGTGGCCGACGCCGTCGTGCTCGATACGCGCACTCGCGGCGCCCTGGGCGGGACAGGCCGTTCGTTCGACTGGGAAGCCGTCGCGCGATCGGTGGACCGCGTGCGCGGCAGCACGCCCTTGGTCGTGGCCGGCGGGCTCGATCCGGCCAACGTCGCTCACGCGATCGCGGTGCTCCGCCCCGACGTCGTGGACGTTTCCTCGGGAGTCGAATCGGCCCCCGGCATCAAGGACCATGAACGGATGCGTGCTTTCGCGGACGCCGTTCGACTCGCCGGGGCGAGTCCATGACCGGCGAAGCGCAAGGAGGCGGAGCTCGCGGCGCCGGGCGGGACCGGTTCGGAGCGTACGGCGGCAGGTACGTACCGGAGACCCTGATCCCGGCTCTCGAGGCCGTCGACGCGGAATTCGACTCGGCGATGCGCGACGAGTCGTTCCGAAGCGAGCTCGACGAGTTGCTGGCGAACTACGTCGGTCGTCCTTCGCCGTTGAGCACCGCGCCGCGACTCTCCGACGAGGTGGGCACACGAGTCTTTCTGAAGCGCGAGGACCTCAACCACACCGGCGCGCACAAGATCAACAACACCGTCGGCCAGGCCCTTCTCGCCCGCCGCATGGGCAAGCGGCGGATCATCGCCGAAACGGGTGCCGGCCAGCACGGAGTGGCGACGGCGACGATATGCGCGCGGTTCGGGCTCGAGTGTGTCGTCTACATGGGAGAGGAGGACATTCGGCGCCAGGGGCTCAACGTGTTCCGGATGCGACTCATGGGCGCGAAGGTCGTCCCGGTTACGAGCGGCACGCAAACACTGAAGGATGCCACCACCGAAGCAATTCGGGATTGGGTCACCAACGTGATGGACAGCCACTACATCATCGGCTCGGTCGTCGGTCCGGCTCCGTACCCACGCATGGTGCGGGAGCTTCAGGCGGTGATCGGGCGTGAGGCGCGCGCTCAGATGCTGGAACGCACCGGGCGCCTGCCGACGACGGTGGTCGCCTGCGTCGGTGGCGGTTCGAACGCCATTGGGATCTTTCACGACTTCGTCGGCGATGCCACGGTCGAGCTGGTGGGCGTCGAAGCCGCCGGGGAAGGTATCGCCAGCGGCCGCCACGCGGCGTCGCTGTCTTCGGGTGTACCGGGCGTCCTGCACGGCTCTCTGAGCTACCTCCTCCAGGACGAAGGCGGCCAGGTGCATCCCGCGCACTCGATCTCGGCCGGGCTCGACTACCCCGGCGTCGGTCCCGAGCACTCGCATCTTCGCGACACCGGGCGGGCGACGTACGTCGCCGTGACGGATACCGATGCCCTGCGAGGCTTCCATACGCTGGCCCGTCTCGAGGGCATCATTCCGGCGCTCGAAACGGCCCACGCCGTGGCCTGGGTGCTCGACCAGCGCGGTCGCTGGAGCGCCGACGACGCGGTGCTGGTGTGCGTCAGCGGTCGCGGGGACAAGGATGTCGCCCAGGTCAGCGACATGGAGCCGCCGGAACCGTGACGCACGCCGCTTCCGCACCAGCGCCGGACGCCGAGCACGAGGCACCGCCATTTCCGCCGGCGGCGGTCGAGGAGCTTCTGCGCACGATCGTCAAGGCGATCCGCGCCACCCAGATGTACCTGCCGAACAACCCGATGTACAGCCGGGCGGTGGAGCAGGTGCAGGCCGGCTTCGCCGGGGTGTGGCAGAAAACGGACGAGCTGCGCCTGGTGACGACCGAGACGGATCTGCGGTGGTTCAACCAGCCCGTGCTGGTCGAACCGCAGAAGTCCGCTGACAGCCTGCCCTGGCTGCTGTTCAAGGATGGGGTGCGGGAGCTGATCTTTCGCCCCGGCTTCGAGGAGACGGAGCTCGGCGGGCTGTTCGAGATCATCCAGCGCGTGCGCAAGGCGTCGCCCGACGAAGACGACCTGATCACGCTGCTCTGGGAAAAGGACTTCGCCTGCCTGCGCTATCGGTTCGTCGATCTCGCACTCGAGTCCGCACAACCGTTGGGCGAGCTGATGCCGGCCGAGATGAGTCCGGGAGCGGTGACGCGGGAAGCCGTCCAGGCTGTCGAGGACAGCACCTCGCGCGCCGGGATCGTGCGGCTCGACGACTTCGATTCCACGCTGTACTTCCTGGACGAGCGCGAGATCACCTACCTCCAGAACGAGGTGACGAGGGAGTACGCCTCGGACCTGCGGCGGAACGTGATCGCGATCCTGCTCGACATCTTCGAGCAGCAGACGGATCCGACCGTCCGCGACGAGATCTGCGGCATCCTCGACCTGTTCGTGCTCCACCTGCTTTCGGCCGGACAGTTCACGGCGGTCGCCTACCTGCTGCGCGAGAGCGCGGTGGCGATCGAGCGGGCGCGGGACCTGGTTCCCGGGCATCGGCAGCGGATCGTGACGCTGCCCGAGCGACTCAGCGCGCCGGAAGCATTGACGCAGCTGCTGGAGTCGCTCGACGAGGCGGCCCAGCTTCCGCCGCAGGAAGAGCTGACCGAGCTGTTCGAGCAGCTGCGGCCGCTCGCGCTGGGCACCGCCTTCACCTGGCTCGGCCGGCTCCAGAATCCGCACCTGCGCGTTCTTCTCGAGACCTCGACGGCACGGCTGGCGAGCGCGAACACGGGCGAACTGATCCGCCTCATCGGGTCGCAGCAGGAGGCGGTCGCGGTCGAGGCGATCCGGCGCGCCGGCGCACTGCGCACGTCGTCGGCGGTGGCTCCCCTGGGCAAGGTGCTCAGCGATGGGAACGCCACGATGCGCCTCCTGGCCGTGCAGGCACTGGGTGAGATCGGCTCGGCGGGGGCGCTCCAGGTGCTGGAGCGCGGGATCGACGACAGCGACCGCGATGTGCGCGTGACGGCGGCCCGGGTGGTCGCCGCGCGGCAGTATCGGCAGGCGCTCCCGCGCGTCAAGGCGGTGATCGAGGGAAAGGCGGTGCGGGAGGCCGACCTGACGGAGAAGATGGCGATCTTCGAGGCGTTCGGTGCGCTGTCCGGTGACGGCGGCGTCGACGTACTGGACTCTCTGCTGAACGCAAAGGGGTTTCTCGGACGGCGCGAGGATCCCGAGCTGCGCGCATGCGCGGCGATGGCGCTCGGGCGAATCGGCACCGAACGGGCGATCGAGTCGCTGCGCCGGGCGAGCAGCGAGAAGGAGGTGCTGGTCCGCAACGCGGTCAACCGGGCATTGAGAGGCACCGCGTGAGCACGCCAGTCCGCATGCAGCCCCCACCGTCGTTCGGCGAGGCCGGCGGAGATTCCTACCTCCGGCGCACCGGCCGCACCTTCATGATGGCGCTCTACGGAGCGCTACGCGCGATCAAGCTCTATCCCGTCGAGAACGCGGCCGTCCAGATGGCTATCGAGGAGCTCCAGGCCGTCGCGGCGGAGCTGGTGCGGCGCGAGCAGGAGCTGGAGTTCCGGGCGTCGGGCGAGTTCATCTTCGTCAACGCCACCCGGCTGCGGCTGGACCTCGACAACTACGCCAGCTTCAGCCACCTGCTGTCGGTGTTCCGCGCCAACGGCGTGGGGACCTTGCGGGTGACGGAAGCTCCGCCGCCGAAGCAGTGGCTGACGATCCTGTCGATCCTCCAGTCGCAGAGCCGCGAAGCACCGTCGGCGCGGTTCGCGCAGCTGGCCGGGAAGCTCGAGCAGACCGGTATCCGGGGTGTGGAGTTCGGTCCGGCCAGCGAGACCGAGGACGATCCGGAGTATCGCGAGAAGGCCAAGGAGGCCGCCAAACGGACCTACGGCCATTCCGTCGCGGCGACGCGCGATGTCATAAACTCGGTCCGCATGGGGCGCAGCCCCAACATCAAGAAGATCAAGCGGGCCGTGCAGAGCATCGTCGATCAGATCCTCAACGAAGAGGAGTCGCTGATCGGACTGACTACCATTCGCGACTACGACGAGTACACGTTCACGCACAGCGTCAACGTCTGCATATTCTCCGTCGCCCTGGGGCGGAGGCTGGGACTCTCCAAGCTCCAGCTCTACGACCTCGGGATGGCGGCGCTGTTCCACGACCTCGGCAAGTCGCGTGTCCCGGTGGAGGTGCTCAACAAGACCGGAGGGCTGAACGACGACGAGTGGCGCATCATCATGGCGCACCCGTGGCTCGGCGTCCTCGCCCTTTTCCAGGTCCGGGGCAGTCAGGATCTTCCCTACCGGTCGATGGTCGTCGCCTTCGAGCACCACATGAAGATCGATCTCACCGGGTATCCCCGGACGCTCCGCCCGCGGACGATGAGCATCTTCAGCAAGATCGTGGCGGCGGCGGATGGCTTCGACGCGGCGACGTCGCGCCGCGTCTATCAGACCGAGCCGCTCACACCGGCGGTGGTGCTCCAGGAGATGCGCGACAACCCGCGTCGCGGGATGGACCCGATCGTCGTCAAGGCGTTCATCAACCTGGTCGGCATCTACCCGGTCGGCACGCTCGTCGTGCTCGACACCTTCGAGCTGGCGATCGTCCATGCCGCGAGCCAGGACCAGGAAATGATCTCCCGTCCCGTCGTACGGATCATCAGCGACGACAAGGGAAACCTGAACCACCCCGGCGAGCTGATGGATCTCTCGGCCCGCAACGCGGATGGGGCATTCCTGCGAACGATCATCAAGACCACCGATCCGGACCGGTATGGCATCCGCGTCGCCGACTACTTCGTCTGACGCGCTGGCGCGGCGGTTCGAGGCGCTGCGTGGCAGCGCCCGCCGCGCGCTGGTACCCTACGTCACCGCCGGGCACCCGGACCGCGCGAGCTCGCTGGCGCTGCTTCGGGGGCTCGAGGCAGCGGGAGCTGACGTGGTCGAGATCGGAGTGCCGTTCTCCGATCCGATGGCCGACGGCCCCGTGATCCAGGCCAGCTCGCAGCGCGCCCTCGCCCAAGGCATGTCGTTCGACGCCACGCTCGAGCTGATCGCCGAAGCGCGGCTCACGATCCCGGTGGTCCTCTTCAGCTACCTGAATCCAATCCTGGCCGCCGGACCGGAAGCGCTGCGCCGAGCCGCCGACGCGGGCGCGCACGGGATTCTGATCACCGATCTCCCGGTCGGAGCCGACGCCGAGCGTGAACGATGGCTTGGCGACGGCCCTCTGGCATTCATCCGGCTGGTCGCGCCGACGACCCCCCGCGACCGGATGGCCGAGATCGCGCGACACGGCAGCGGCTTCGTGTACCTCATCAGCCGGCTCGGCGTGACCGGCGCGCGGGATGCCCTCGCGGCGGACCTGCCGGAAACGGTAGCGAAGCTGCGGAACGCGACACGGCTTCCGATCTGCGTCGGATTCGGCATCTCGACGCCCGCGCAGGCGGCCGCGGTTGCGGGGCTCGCCGATGGCGTGGTCGTCGGCAGCGCGATCGTGGCGGCGGCGCAGCGAGACATCGACGAGGCGCTCGCGCTGACGCGTGCGCTCCGGAAAGCGATCGACCAGGCATGCGCGGCTTCCTGAACTGGTACGCGAGGAGCATCGGGCTCCTCGGGATGGCGGCGCTGATCGGCGCGGCGATGGTGGAGCGGCAGGCCGCCACGCACCCGGCGGCGCTCGGCGTGCTCCTGCTGGCGACCGTAGGGCTGCGGGCGTTTCAGATTCCGCTGACCAAGTACTCGGCGCTCAACCTGCTGTCGCTGGTCGCCATCGCCGGAGCGCTGATCGTCGGCGCGGCGCCGACGGCCCTGACGCTCTACGCCGGCGTCCTGCTCACCGACTGGCTCGCTCTGCGAAAGCCGAAGCTGGTGGCGTGGATCAACGCCGGCCGGGAGGCGCTGGCCCTGGTCTCTGCCTTTGGCTTCTATGCATGGGCCGCCAGCGCCACCGGCGCAAACGCCGAAGATGGGCTGAGCGCCGATGCGCTCCCCGCGCTGGCACTGTTCGTGTTCGGCTATTTCATGATCAGCCGTGCGCTCCTCTACTTCACGCTGCTGTTCCGCAACAAGCTGCTGATCGAGGAGAAGTCGCTGATCCTGCGCTACGAGGTGATAGCGCTCGGGGCGAGCACGGCTGGTGTGGCGGTGGCGGTGCTGACCATCATCGGTCTCCGGTGGACGGGATGGGTCGTCGTCGCGCTTGTTCTGATCCCGGCCGGGCTGCTGCTCAAGCGCATTCTGGAGGAATCGATCCAGGCCGAGGAGCTGAACAAGATCCACGCGATGGAGCTCGTCGTCACCTCGGACGTCGGGCTGGCCGAGGGATTCAAGCGCATCGAGGAGCTGGCCCACCGTCTGGTCGACTGGCGCGATCTCAAGCTCTGGCGGCTGCAGCAGTCCGCGCTGCGCCTCGTCTATCGGAGCGAGGAGGGCCTGCTCAGCGAGGTACGCGAGCCGGGCCCCGACGGAGCGCGGCTTCGCCGGCTGGCGATCGAGGGCGGACAGCCGGTGATCGTGAGCGACGCGTTCGCCGACGCCCGCGTCGAGCGACCCCGTCCGGAGGCGCGCAGCGTGGTCGTCATCCCGCTGCGGTTCGGCGACCGGACGGTCGGTCTGCTGGAGCTCGAGCACCACAAGCGCCGGGCGTACGCGGAGAAGGAGGTCGCCCTCATCCGCCGGTTCGCCAGCCAGCTGGCGACGACGCTCCACATCAACGATCTCCGCCAGCCGCTGCTCGAGGCTATGACGCGCGTGACCCACCAGCTGGAGACGCTGAACCATTCGGCCCGCGCGCTCCGCGGCGGCGGCGAGGCGGTGGCCCGCAACATCACCGACATCTCGCGCGGGATCGTGGAGGAGAGCGAGCAGGTCGTCAAGTCGCTGGAGGTGACGCAGTCGCTGCACGAAGCCACCGCCGGCGTCGCACGCGACGGCAACGACGCCGCCGCGGCCAGCCAGCAGGCCACCCGGATCGCCGACGAGCACCGGGGCACGATCGGCACGGCGATCGAGCGGCTGGTGAGCGCCAAGGGATTCGTGCGCGAGAGCGCGACCCAGATGGACTCCCTGGCCAGGACGACGCGCCGGATCACCGAGTTCATCGGCGTAATCAAGGAACTCGCCGATCAGACGAATCTGCTGGCGCTCAACGCGGCGATCGAGGCGGCGCGCGCGGGCGAGCAGGGCATGGGCTTCGCCGTAGTGGCCGACGAGGTGCGCAAGCTGGCCGAGCAGAGCGCCCGTGCGTCCGATGAGGCCGGCGACATCGTGCTCGGCTTCGAGGACCAGATGCGCCGGATCGGCGGCCAGATGGCCCGCGGCCAGACGATCGTGAGCGATGTCGAGACGCTGTCCGAGTCGGCCCTCGGGGCGCTCGACCAGATCGTCGAGTCCACGGCCGCCACGTACTCCCGCGCCCAGCGGATCGCGAGCACCTCACGCGAGCAGGAGATCGAGTTCGGCCGACTCCGCGAGCGCGTCGCCCGGATCGCCGAGATCTCCCAGCGCAACCGCGAGGGCGCTGAGAACGTGACGTCCTCGGCCAAGGAGCAGGCGACGGCGTTGCGCGAGCTCGAGGGCGCGACCCACGAGTTGCGGAGCGTGGCGGTGTATCTGAGCGAGCTGACGAGGCGGATCACCAGCGTGTCGTAGACACGAGGGACGAGGGGCGAGGGACGAGGGACGAGTGGAAAGGCTCGACGGGTAGGAGCGACGCGAGGGAGAGCCCGGCAACTGCCCGCATTCCGCGCTCCCTCGTCCCTCGTCCCTCGTCCCT
>DATKCV010000087.1:0-22328 GCA_035513015.1 Gemmatimonadaceae bacterium | reverse complement strand
GGATCGGGCTCGCCCAGCGCGAGCTCGCCACACGGCTCGAGCGCGCCGGCGCGGCGGGGATCATCCAGTCCTACTGGTCCAACGGATGGGGCGTCAACAAGATCTTCAACGCCCGCACCGAGCGCTTGCCGGTGATCGACGTGAGCTGCGAGGACTACGGGCTCGTCTGGAGGCTGGCCGAGAACGGCCAGGGTCCGCGCCTCCGGCTGGAGGCCGACGCGCAGTTCCTCGGCGAAGTTCCGGCGTTCAACACGATCGCCGAGATCAGGGGATCCGAGAAGCCGGACGAGTACATCATTCTTTCTGCCCACTACGACTCGTGGGACGGCGCCTCCGGCGCCACCGACAACGCGACGGGAAGCGTGACGATGATGGAGGCCGCGCGCATCCTGAAGCAGACATACCCGAACCCGAAGCGGACGATCATCGTCGCATTGTGGAGCGGGGAGGAGCAGGGCCTCAACGGCTCCCGCGCCTTCGCCGCCGACAACCCGAAGATCGTGGAGGGTCTCCAGGCGCTGTTCAATCAGGACAATGGCACCGGCCGCGTCGTCAACATCTCGATGCAAGGGCTGACCGGCGCGGGCGCGTTCTTCGGGCGGTGGATGTCGCACATCCCGCAGGACATCGCCCGGCACATCAACCTCAACATTCCCGGGTCGCCGGGCGGCGGCGGGAGTGACTACGCGTCGTTCATCTGCCACGGTGCGCCGGCGTTCAGTCTGAGCTCGCTCAACTGGGAGTACGGCACTTACACCTGGCACACCAATCGCGACACGTTCGACAAGATCGTCATCGACGATTTGAAGAACAACGCGACGCTGACCGCGATGCTAGCGTATCTCGCCGCCGAGGATCCGGAGACGATCCCGCGCGACCAGCGCGTGCTCGCGCCGAACCAGCAGGGGCAGCCGGGCCAGTGGCCGCGGTGCCAGCAGCCCGCCCGGTCGGCGGCGGAGAGCAACCGGTAGGGCAGGCCGGTTGTCGGGTCCGTTTCTTGATGGGCCGAGGGGTCCCGGTTCTTCGGGTAATTGCCGGAGGCGCCGGACGGAATCGCGGAGGTTCTTTTTACCATCGGTACCCCGTCGCGCGTCCATCCCTCCAAAGGCCACGGCCAGGGGCCCGTCACGAATCCGGAAGGAGCCTGCATGCCCATTCAGCCCGATGTCCCGCGTACGATCGCGCGAGCCGCCGTGTGCGCGGCGTTCGCGATCATCCTTGCCCTGGCAGCCGAACCGGTCGCCGCGCAGCAGGAGCCCGGTGAGAGCGAGGCCGAAGCGCGGGCGCGGATGCAGCGGCGCGGCGCAGGGATGCATGTCGGCTTCTGGTCGGTGCGGGGGCTGCGCGAGGTGTCCGGCGCGGAGTATTCCGCCACGCCCCTGTTCGAGGGATACTTCCAGCGCGGTCTCGACCGGCATCTCGCGATGCAGAGCTCCGTGAGCATCTGGCGGCGATCGCAGGAGCTGGAGTCGGAAGGCGGCATCATCGGCAGTGGGACGCGCGAGACCGTTGACAGCTGGGTCGTGCCGATGTTCACGGCGCTTCGCTTCTTCCCGTTCACCACGCCTGCGCAGCGGCTCGAACCTTACGTGGAGGGCGGAGTCGGACTTGCGCTGGGGATCGACGACCGCGAAACGACCGCCGGCGGCGGGCTCGGTTTCGGCGCCCAGAGCGGAATCTCCACCGTGGTCGGCTTCGGTCTCAAGGGCGGGCTGGGGTTCGAGTGGCGCTTCTCGCGGCCGCTCGGACTCGCCGCCGGGGGACGCTACCAGTGGGTGCGGTTCACGGAGGATCTGGGAGGCGAGCGGATCTACCGCGGCTTCGGCGCCGAGTTGGGACTAACCTACCGTTTCCAGTTCGACTGACCGGGCGCCGTGAGCGCGATTTGACGCCGCGGCAGGAAACGTCGTATCGTCGTGCGGGGAGAAGTTCCCGCGGGGGCGGTCGCCCGAGCGGTCGTCGGTCGATCCCCCCGGAGCAGCCGTCAATCCCGAGCCGGAGCTCCGCATGCCGATCTACACGACCGCGTCCTTCCGAGTGCGTCCCGAATCGCTGGAGAAGTGCGAGCAAGCCGCGGGCAGGTTCGTCGAGCGCATTCGCTCCGAGGAGCCCGGGACGCGCGTTTACCTGTCACTGCAGGACAGCGCCGAGCGCACGCGCTTCCTGCACGTGATGGTGTTCGACGACGAGAAGGCCGAGGAGCGACACCGGCACTCGGCGGCGACGCGCGAGTTCACGACTTTTCTGTTCCCCGAGTTGCTGGGCGGCGTCGATGTGCACGACTACAAGCTCGTCGCGGGGATGGACATCGCGCAGGAGAAGTGAGTTCAGCGATCCCGCCCGACCAGGGCCTTGATCGCCGCCGGGAGCTCGAAGATGGCATCCGGCACCACGTCGTACTCCACGGCCGTCATGTTCACCGTGATTTCCTGCGGGCCGACGCGTTGCACGGCGCTGGCGGCGAGAAGAAGGGGGCCGAAGCGTCGGTAGTCCCTGAGGATCGTTGTCACGGTAGCCTGCCCCATCGCCGATTGCTGAGTGGCGACGCCACCGATCTGGAGCCCGGTTTCGATATCGTAGAATTCGGTCTCCTCCCGGCCGGAGGGGCGCACCAGGCGGATGCGCCATGCCGGCCGGCCCTCGAACTCGGTGCGCTCCTGCGTCTCGGCGAGCGTGTAGCTCGACGGCGACTTGAGCATCTGGTCGCGGTCGGCGCGCTCGCGCATCTCCTCCAGCTCGCGCCCCGTGAGTACGCGGGGGCCCTGCACCGGGTCGATGCTCCAGCCAACCTCCCCGTCGAAGCCGCTGAGAATCTCGCCCACGCCGGCGATCATCGTTCGCACGTGCAGGCGGTTGGGCCGGGCCAGCGATGCGACCATTTCGCCCTGCAGGCCGGAGAACGTCAGAGTGGCGGTGGTGCGCATCGAGCTGATGCGGCGCATCGCCTCGCGGCCGCCCGAAAGCTCGACCGACCGGTCGAGGATCTGCTGCGCCGGCGGCAGCGCGTCCGGGGCGGGAGCGGCCGCCGTGTTGTTGGCGGCGCGAGGCTGGCAACCGGCGAGTGCGATGGCGAGCGACAAGGTCGTGACGACGAGCGAGCGTGGCATCGAGACTCCTGCTGGTGGGTCGGTGGCTCGGACTGGCGGGAAAGAGCTCTGCGGTCTCGGTCCAGGACGAACAGCGTGGCCGGCGACGTCCCGGAAATGCCACAGAACCAGGAAGGAAGCGAGGCTCATCGTGAGCGGATCTCGGACGCCAGCCAGTGCAGGGCGGCATCGAGCGCGTCGTCGCGTCCGGCGATGAGGGCCTGACGCGTGGGCGGTGCGATCACGTCCGGCGCGACCCCGCGTCCCTCGAGCCGCGTGCCGGCCGGCAGCGCGAAGTCGGCTATTGCGTGATAGAGAACGTCGCCGTTGGGCAGGCGTTGGGTGACGGCGGGGAGCACTGCGCCGGCGGTCGTGTCGCCGAAGATCCGTGCGCGGCCGAGTGCCTGGAGCGCGCCGGCGAAGACTTCGGACGTGCTGCCCGTCGTCTCGTCCACCAGAATCGCCAGTGGCGCGTCGAGCGGCTCGACGCGCACCCCGGCCGCGCTCACCCGCCGCGGATTGGAGACGAAGTGCAGCCGCTGATCGCGCATGCGCATCGTGCCCAGCGTGTCGGGCGTCGCGAGGAAGTGGCCGGCCAGGCCCATGACCATCCCGCCGACGCCGCCGGGATTCCCCCTGAGATCGAGGACGAAACCGTCGGCCCGTCGATGCCATTCGACTGCCGCATCGAGGCGCGACGAGAGCACCGGAAGCCAGACGCTGAAGCGCACGATGCCCACCGATGCGCCGGGAGCGATTTCGACCCGGCGGCTTTCGATCGTGGCGCGCGTCGGCGGCAAGCCGCCGAAGCGCGCCATCTCGTGCAGCGGTACCGCACGCTCGAGCAGGAGATCGTGCCGAACTCCGCTCGCATCGGCCAGCGAGAGTCGGACCGAGCTGCCGGCGTCGCCGTCGAGGCGCCGCTCGATGCGAGCGACGGCGCGTCGCCGCGCGGCGCGCGGCGCGAGGCCGGGGAGATCCAGTTGCGCCAGATCGGCGATCGGACACCCATCCACGGCCAGTACGATCCAGCCTGCCCGGACGCCGGCGCGATCGGCCGGGCTGCCGCTGTCCACCGCGGCGACCAGCGCGTCGCGTCCGATCACCCGCAGCACGATCCCCGTCTCACCCTGCGCCGCGACCGGAGTCTCGGGGTCGGGGCTCGCCTCGCGCGGGATGACAGCGAAATGCGATTGGCCCAGACGGCCGAGCATGTCGCGAATCACGGCCCGAAGCGCCTCGACGTCCCCTGCCGCGCCGGCGCGCGGCCGCAGCTCCCGGCCCAGCGCCTGCCAATCGACACCGTTGAACGTGGTGTCGAAGTGGCGATTGTGGATCAGCGACCACGCCGAATCGAACGTGGCGAGGGCGAGCGTGGACGTGAGCGGTGGGGACGGGGCGGGCGCGCTCTCACAGGCGGTTTGGGCGGGAACCACCGCTTCCGGCCCGGCGGCACCCAACGCGGCCGCCAGCGAGCCGCCCACCCCGAACGTTGCGGCGCAGAGCGCCTGGCTCGCGGCGTGAAGAGGACTGCGCATCATACGCAATCAAGCCGATCGAGGCGGGTGGGCGCAAGAACCGTCAGCAATCACGCATCAATCTCGATCGAGCCGAAGACGGACGACTGAACGATCACTTCGCGCTCATCGGCAGCCTCAGTCTCGCCTCGACCCCCCGGCCCCGTCTTCGATTCTCCAGCTCGAGAGTCCCTCCGTGCGCCTCGGCGATCTGGCGTGACAACGCCAGCCCGATGCCCGAGCCGCTCGGTTTCGTCGTGAAAAAAGGAACGAACAGGTTGGCGGTGTTGGCCAACCCGGGACCCTCGTCCTCCACGCGCAGCTCGAACGTTCCGTTGCGGGTGCGCCATTCGATCGACACGCCGCCGTGGGTCTCCAGCGCGGCGTCCACGGCGTTCCGCACGAGGTTGATCAGGAGCTGGTCGAGCTGGTCGCCGTCGGCGCGGATCGAGGTGGCCGGGCCCGGACGAAGGCTGACCGGGAGGCGGGTCTCGAGGGCGACGACGCGGCGCACCCAGGTCTCCACGTCGAGCTGAGTGCGCGTCGGCGGCGGGAGGCGGGTGAGCCGCGCGTAGCTGGCGATGAAGTGGCCGAGCGCTTCGGCACGACCCTCGATCACCGAAAGGCCGGTCCGAAGATCGGCGTCGAGGTCGGCCGGCCGCGGGGCGCGCTGCGTGATCGCGCGCAGGCTGCCGGCGATCGACTTGATCGGGGCCAGCGAGTTGTTGATCTCGTGACTCAGTACGCGAACGAGGCGCTGCCAGGCGGCGAGCTCCTCCTCTCGCAGCGTGCGGCTGAGATCGGAGAGCACGAGCAGGGTGTGCGGGCGTCCGTGCTGGCGGAAGTCGCTGCGGCGGATCTCCCACCGCCCGGCCGCGCCAGGGAACACTGCGTTCATCGTGCGGGGTGCTTCCCCTTCGAGGCAGTCGGCGAGGCCGAGGCTCGCCGCGTCGCGGCCGAGCAACAGGTCGAGCGGCTGGTCGAGGAGCTGCTCGCCGGCGCGGTTGGCGAGCCGAAGCTGCCCGTCGGCGTCGAACGCGAACAGCGCCACGTCGGTGACGTCCATGACCTGGCGCATCAGCGCCGAAGTTTCCACGGCGCCGAGGCGCTGCGCGCGCAGCGTCTCTCCGAGCGTGTTCGCCTCGAGGAACGCGAGGCCCAGCGCATCGTCGGCCCGCGCTCCGCGGGCGCGGATGGAGAAGTCCTCCTCGCGCAGCGCGGCGAGCATGTTGGAGAGCGTCTGCAGCGGACGTACGACGGCTTCGCGCAGCGCGAGAGTGACGATCAGCCAAGTCCCGCCGGCGACGAGCAGGAGAGTCAGCCGCAGCTTCGTGCTGTAGTCTCCGAACCAGAGGAGAGCGAGTGCGAGCAGCAGCGGTGGCAGGCCGGCCAGCGCCGCGAGCAGCAGAATCCGGCGCTCGTGCGCCGGCGGAGAGCGCGGCGGGCGCTCAGAGACCATGGTGCGAGAGTCGGCGGTAGAGCGCGCTCCGGCTCAGGCCGAGCAGCTTTGCCGCCTGGCTGACGTTCCCGGCGTGCCGCTCGAGGGCCTTCTGGATCAGCACACGCTCGACCTCCTCCAGCGTCATGTCCTCGAGTCGCCCGCCGCCGCCGCCGCTGCCGCCGCCCGCCGGACGCAGGGCGAGATCGGAGCCGCGGACCGCGTCGCCGCGGGCCATCAGGACGGCGCGCTCGATCCCGTGATCGAGCTCGCGCACGTTGCCGGGCCACGAATGCGCGAGCAGCGCCTGGAGCGCGCTCGAGTCGAACCTGGTCAGCCCCTTCCGGTACCGCTGCGCATGGCGGCGGAGAAAATGCATCGCCAGCGCCGGGATGTCCTCGCGCCGCTCGCGCAACGGCGGGAGCGCGATCTCGATCGTGTTCAGCCGGAAGAGCAGGTCCTCGCGAAACCGTCCCTCGTCCACTTCCCTGCGCAGGTCGGCGTTGGTGGCCGAGATGACTCGTGTGTCCACCTGCCGCGTCTTCGACGAGCCGACGCGCTCGAGCTCTCCGGTCTGGAGCACCCGCAGCAGCTTGGACTGCTGGGCGAGCGGGATGTTGGCGATCTCGTCGAGGAACAGCGTCCCCTCGTGCGCCAGCTCGAAGCGGCCGACGCGGTCGGAGCGGGCGTCGGTGAACGCGCCCTTCACGTGGCCGAACATCTCGCTCTCGAACACCGTCTCGGCGAGCCCGCCCATGTTGACGGTGACGAGCGCGCGTCCGGATCGCGGCGACAGCGCGTGCAGGTAGTGCGCGATCAGCTCCTTGCCGGTGCCGTGCTCGCCGGTGATCAGCACGTTCGCCTCGGACGGTCCGACGCGCTCGACGAGCCGCAGGATGGGCTGCATCGCCGGCGACTCGGCGATCAGCTGCGGGGTGCCGTCGCGGCGGAGCAGACGGTTTTCGCTCTCCAGCAGCTGCGTTCGCCGGAGCGCCCGCGCGAGCTCCACCTGGGTGCGGAGCGTGGCGATGAGCCGGGCGTTGTCCCACGGCTTTTCGATGTAGTCGCGGGCGCCGCGCCGCATCGCCTCGACCGCGCTCTCGATGCTTCCCCACGCCGTCATCACGATCACCGGGAGCGTACCGTCGATGCGCTGGAGGGACTCGACGAGGTCGAGTCCCTCCCGTCCGGAGGTCGTGTCGCGCGCGTAGTTGAGGTCGAGCAGCGTGACGTCGAAGTCGCGGTGCTCGACCGCGTTCACGACCTCCGACGGCGACCGGGCCGTCTCGATGCGAAACCCCTCCGCCTTGAGGAGGAGGCGCAGCGCCTCGAGAACGTCGCCCTGGTCATCGGCGACGAGAACGCGCGGTGGGGAGTCGTCGGACGGCATGGCTCAGCAAGATACTGTGCGCGGGCAAACCGGCGCGAGCCGATTATTCCGCCCTCAGCGCGACCAGGGGATCGACCCGCGCGGCGCGTCGGGCCGGGATCCAGCTCGCCATCACCGTGGCCGCGGCGAGCAGGAGGGCGACCGCGAACAGCGTCAGCGGATCGAGCACGTCGACCTCGTGGAGCAGCGTCCCGAGCAGCCGCGTGCCGGCTACTGCGCCGACGAGTCCCGCGCCGAGACCGAGTGCGGCGAGTACCATCCCGCGGCCGAGCACCTCGCGGAGCACCCTCGACTGTCGCGCGCCAAGGGCGATGCGGATGCCGATCTCGCGTGAGCGCTGGGCGACTGCGGAGGCCATCACGCCGTAAATACCGAGCACGGCGAGCACCAGCGCCACACCGGCGAACAAGCCGAGCAGGATCATGTAGAACTTCGGTCCGGCGACCGAGGCGGCCATGCGCTGCTCGAGCGTCCGCACGTCGTAGGGCGCAATGGCGGGGTCGAGCTCTCCAAGGCGTGTCCGCATGGCCGGAACGAGGAGCTCCGGGTCGCCCGTGGTCCGCGCCGCGACCGACAGGAAGCCGGTGGGGTTCTGCGCGTACGGCAGGAAGACCATCGCGCCGGCGGGCTCGGCGAGCCCCATGTCGCGCGAGTCGCGAACGACGCCGACGACCTCTCCACCCGCCCGCTCGCCGCCGCGGATGAACCGCGTGCCGAGCTCGAACTCCCGACCCAGCGGATCGTCGCCCGGCCAGAGGAGACGAGCCGCCGTCTCGTTCACGATCGCCACGCGTGCGCCACCGAGCCGATCCGACGGCTGGACGTCGCGCCCGCGCGCCAGTCGCATCCCGACGGCGGGGATGTAGCCCGGAGTGATGATGCGCACCTGTACGGTCGGCCCATCGACCGCGTCGCCGAGCGGGCGCCCGTCGAGCGAATTCAGCGATATGTAGTACTGGAACCCGCTCAACGGCAGCCCGAAAACGGCGCCGGCGTGCTGGACGCCGGGAATCGCGCTGGTGCGCGCGACGAGCTCCTCGACCAGCATGAGCCGGCGCTCGGGCGTGCCGTAGCGCGAGTCGGGGAGCGAGATGGAGTAGGAGATCACCTGCGTGGGGTTGAATCCCGGATCGGTCTGCTGGAGTCGCAGGAAGCTGCGCATCACCAGCCCGGCGGCGGCGAGCAGCACCAACGATACGGCGAGCTGCCCGACAACCAGGCCGTTGCGCAGTCGGTTGCCGCGCCGGCCGGACAGCACGGCGCCGCCTTCCTTCAGGCCGCCGGCCAGATCGAGACGCCCGGAGGTCTGGAGCGCCGGAAGAAGCCCGAACAGCAGCGCGGTGACCAAGGCGAGGGTGATCGAGAACGCCAGGACCGCGCCGTCGATCCGCGCCTCGTCGAGCCGCGGGATGTCGCGCGGACGAATCGCGATCAGCGCATCGGTGCCCCACGAGGCGAGCATGACGCCACCCGCCGCCCCGAGGAGCGCGAGCACGACGCTCTCCGTCAGCAGCTGTCGCACCAGACGCGTCCGCGTCGCGCCGACGGCCGACCGGATCGCCAGCTCGCGGGCCCGCGGAATCGCGCGGGTGAGGAGCAGCCCGGCCAGATTCGCGCAGGCGATCAGCACGACGAGCCCGACCGCGCCGAACAGGATGTAGAGCGGCCGGCGAACGTCGCCGACGTGGGCCTCGCGGAGGTCGACGACGACGGCGCCGTAGCCTTCGTTCGTGTTCGGGTACTCGCTGGCAATCCGCGCCGCGATGCGGCGCATCTCCTCCGTCGCCGCCTCGGCCGTCACGCCCGGCCGAAGCCGGCCGATCGCGGCGAGATAGTGTGCGCCGCGCTGCGTCGTCAGCTGCTCCGGCGTGAACGCGGCGGGCGTCCACAGCTCTCTGCCCGCCGGGTAGCCCATGCCGGGCGGGAGGACGCCGACGACCTCGTACGACTGATCATCGAGCTGGATCGTCTGTCCGATCACCGACGGGTCCTCGCCGAACCGCCGCTGCCACAGCTCGTGTCCGAGGACGACCACGCGATCGTTCCCGGGCTGCTCGGCCAGCTCGCTGAAGAAGCGGCCGTGGAGCGGAGCCGTGCGGAGGATCGAAAGGAATCCGGCGTGCACGCGCGCGCCCTGGAGCTCCTCAGCCTCGCCTCGCCCGGTGAGCGTGTAGGAGGTGGTGTGGATCGCTGACAGCTCCTCGAACGAGCGCGCATCGCGGCGCCAGTCCTCGATGTCGGGGACGGAGATCGTCACCCGCTGCCCCTGAACCTCGGAATAGACGCGCACCAGCCGCTCCGGCTCGGCGAACGGGAACGGTCGCAGCAGCACGGCGTTCACTACGCTGAAGATCGCGGTCGAGCCGCCGATCGCGAGTGCGAGCGTGAGTGTGGCGACGGCGACGACGCCCGGCGAGTGCCGGAGCTGGCGCAGCGCATATCGAAGGTCGCTCCACAGCGCGTCCATGACGTTCCTCCCGGTGGTGGACGCGGACCGTGATCCGCGACACACGTGATCTCGTGCTGCCTACTCCGCCCTCAGCGCCACCAACGGGTCCACCCGGGCGGCGCGCCGGGCGGGTATCCAGCTCGCCGCGACGGCGACGAGGCTCAGCAGCGCGGCGATCGCCGCGAATGTCAGCGGATCGCGGGGCGTTACGCCGTACAGCGCGCTCGACAGCACGTGCGTGACGCCGAGCGCCAGCAGCGCGCCGACACCGATGCCGACTGCGGCCAGCCGCATCCCATCGCCGAGTATCAGGCACAGGACCGTCGAGCCGTGTGCGCCGAGGGCCATCCGGATGCCGATCTCCCGCGTCCGCATCGAGACGACGAACGCCATCACGCCGAACAGCCCGACGCAGGCGAGGAGCAGCGCCAGTGCGCCGGACGCACTCATCGCTGCTGCGGCGACCCGCGTCGGCTGCGTGCTCTCGGCGAGAACGTCGGAGAGCGGCCGCACCGAAGCGATCGTCAGCGATGGATCGAGGTCCCTGATCGCGCGCTGCGCGGCCGTCGCGATCACGGCGGGCTCGCCGCTCGTCCGCAGGTGGAGTGCCAGGCTGCCGCGCAGGACGGGCGGAATCGGCCGGAAGAACATCGGCATGGGTGCATCGGTGAGCGAACCGAATCGAGCATCGCGAGCGACGCCGACGACGGTCACCGGTGGACCGCCGGCCACACGCAACGTGGCTCCGACGGGATCGCGGCCGGTCCAGTAGCGCCGCGCCATGGCTTCGTTGATCACCACGGCTGGTGCCCCATCCGCCAGTGCGTCGAGCGTCGAGCCTCGCACGAGCGGCCAGCCCATGATCTCGAAATACCCGCGGGATATGCTGTTGACGTGGATCTCCATGCGCTCGCCTTCGGCGGGCTCGTATCCGGGTACCTCGATCGAAGTCCGCGCACCGGCGACAAACGGTACGGCGGAGGCCAACGCGACGCCGCGGACACCGGGCAGCGCCGCGAGGCGCTCGCCAATGCGCTGGTACGTCGCGCGCGCCTCCTCGTCCGACGCTCGCCGGCGATCGACGCTCACCGAGGCGACGACGAGTCCGCGTGTATCGAACCCCGGATCGGCATCGCGCATGTTCCCGATCGTGCGGCCGAGCAGGCCGCCGGCGACGAGCAGCACGAACGACAGCGCGATCTGCGAGACGAGCAGACCGCTCCGGAGCCGCGAGGTCCCGGCCGCGACCGTCGGTCCTCCGCTTACCCGGATCGTGTGGGCGAGGGCGTCACGGGTGCCGTGCAAGGCCGGCGCGAGGCCGAAGAGGATCCCGGCGCCGAGAGCGACCGCACTGGTGTAGGCGAGCACGCGCGCGTCCACGGCCGGAACGATGCCCGCCGGAAGCGGAAGCAGACGCAGCGCGTCGGCCGCCCATAGGCCGAGCAGCACGGCGGCCACGCCCCCGAACGCTGCCAGCACCATGCTTTCGGTGAGAAGTTGCCGCACGATGCGGCGCCGGCCCGCGCCGAGCGAGAGCCGGATGGCGATCTCGCGACCGCGTCGCGACGCGCGGGCCAGCATCAGATTCGCCACGTTCGCGCAGGCGATCAGCAGCACCAGTCCGGCAACGATCAGCGTGGCCGCCATCATTGCCTTTATGTCGGCGGCACTGCCGCCGGCGAATCCCACCAGAGTGGCCGCCGAACGGACGGTGTAACGGCGGTTCCCACTCTCCGCCGGGTGCTCCACGCCGATTCGCTCGCCCGTCGTGGTGAGCGTCGCCTGCGCCTGTGCCACCGACACAACCGGCCGCAGGCGGCCGACCACGTCGAGCCACCGGCTGTCGCGCTGCGAGAGGAGCCCGGCGTCGGCGAAGATGCGGCCGTAGGCAGCGAGTGGCAGCACGACATCCACCCCGTCGTCGTGCATCGGCGCGAGCGACGCTTCGGGGACGATGCCGATGACGGTGAACGGCTCGCCGGCCAGTACCACGGTGCGCCCGAGCACGTCAGGGTCCTCGTCGAGCCGGGAGCGCCAGACGTGCTCGGTGATCAGCGCCACCGCGGCGCCCTCGGAGATCTCATCGGCCCGCATCGCCCGCCCGCGACTGACCGGCGCACCATAGACGCCGAAGAAGTCGCCGGCGACGAACGCGGCGCCGAGCATCGTCACGTCGTTGCCGCGGGCAAGGCCTACGCGCGCCCGCTCCCAGGCCGCGAGTCCGGTGAACTGGTCGCCGAGGGCGGCCTGGAGGTCGATCAGATCGGGGTAGGACGATGTGCCGTAGAAGCGCGTCGGGACGCCGCTTTGCTCCCATTCGCTCGTGTAGATGCGAACGAGACGCTCCGGGTCTTCCACCGGGATCGGGCGGTACAGTACCGCGTTCACGAGGCTGAACATCGCCGTGTTGATGCCGATGCCCAGCGCGAGTGTGAGTGTCGCGACGATGGTGACGCCGGGCGAGCGGACGAGCTGGCGGAGCGCGTAACGAAGGTCGTGAATCAGGGTATCCATTTCGGGAGAGGCTCGTTCTCGCTGGTCGCCGGTAGATGGCAAGTCCGCTCGCCGCGCGTGGCGCGGCACGCTCGCTGCCTTTGGTCATCGGCAAGGGAAGAGGCATGCCGTCCTCTCCCTACGGCAACTCGGCGAACGACAACGTGTTATGCCATGGCCGCGGCGGCCCGCCGGGTTGGGGAGTGCCCAGTTTCGGGATCGGTTGTCCGGATTCGAACACTGAGAAACCAGCGCCCGTACAGGGGCGTACGTCATCGGTGGGTGTCCGCGCAGGTCGTGGCGCGACGACGCCGTGGCGAAGGAGGGAACAATGGCGGAATGGATGCGAAGGCGACGGACAGCGGCTCGAGCGTCGTTGATGGCACTCGCCGTGTCGATCGTGGCGTGGGGCGCCGCGAGCGCGGAGGCCGCCCGTCTTGGAGAGCCAGGGCCGGCGACCACGACGACTGGCGCCACGCCGGCGCACGCCGTACGCGACACCACCACGCGAAGCACTCAGTCGGTTCCGTCGCTGATGCGCGGCGGCGAGCAAGCTCCGCGGCGGCTCGTCTACTACGGCCGGCTGGGGATGCCGTTCGTCCCGCGCGGCATCATCGTGTTCTCGTCGGTCCCGATAATAGAGCCGGTGATCGTGCGTCGCCTCGACACCACCTGCCAGCTCGACGAGTCCGGACCGGCCACTTCGGTGGAGAAGTCGGCCAAGCGGCGCCCGGCCGGCGCCGGGCGCGACTGAGGATCAGGACACGATCCACCCGTCGCGCAGCTCGATGACGCGGTCGCTGAACCGCGCGTTCTCCTCCGAGTGCGTGACCTGGATGATCGTGGCTCCCTCGTCGTTGAGACGCTTGAACAGCCCCATGATCTCGCGTGCCTGCGACGAGTGGAGGTTCCCCGTGGGTTCGTCGGCGAGGATCAGCTTGGGGTTCGCGATGACGGCCCGGGCCACCGCCACCAGCTGCTGCTGGCCGCCCGAGAGCTGGCGCGGATAGAGATCCTTCTTCGCCACCATGTTGAACCGGTCGAGCGTGTCGGCGACGATCGCCTCACGCTCGTTGCGCTTCACATCGCGGTACGACAGGGGGATGTCGAGATTCTCGGCAACCGTCAGATCGTCCAGCAGGTGGTACTGCTGGAAGACGAATCCGATGTAGCGCTTGTTGAGCGCCACGCGATCGCGCGGCTTCATCCGGTGCACCGGCTGGCCGAGGAACCAGTACTCGCCGGCCCACGAATGATCGAGCATCCCGAGGATCCCGAGCAGCGTGGATTTGCCGGCGCCCGACGGTCCCATGATCGTCACGAACTCGCCGGGCGCGACGTCGTTGGTGATCCGGCGCAGCAGGTACAGTGTCCCGCCGCCGGCGGGGATCGCCTTCTCGAGGTTGTTGAGGGCGAGAAGCGGCTGCGGCTTGGTCGAGATTTCCGGACTGGTCATCACACGACTCGATGCGGTGAAGGGCGAGGAATCTGAATTAGCACGACGACAGGCTCGGCGCCAGTCATTCGTAGCGTAGCGCCGTCGCCGGCTCGATGCGCGTCGCCAGCCATGCCGGCACGACGCTCGCGGCGAGCGCGACGGCGGCGAGCACCAGCGGGACCACCAGGAAGGTAGCCGGGTCGACCGCCGAGGTCTCGTAAAGCATCCCGCCGAGCAGTCGAGACAGAGCGAGCGAAGCGCCCAGCCCGACGACGATGCCGACCGCCACCAGCGTCATCGCCTGCCGCACGACGCCGCCGACTACGGTCCGGCGCTCGGCGCCGAGCGCGACGCGAATCCCGATCTCGCGCGTGCGCTGCACGACCGCGTAGGCCATCACCCCGTACAGTCCGATCGCGGCCAGCAGCAGGGCGCAGCCGGCGAAGATGGCCAGCATGGCCGAGCTGAACCTGGCCCGGGCGAGCACGCCGTTGAGCCGCTCCTCCATCGTCCGGATGTCGAACAGCGGAATGTTCGGGTTGATCGCGCGTACCAGCGCCCGCACGCCGGGCACGATCGCGGTCGGGTCGCCGGCCGTCTTCACGAGCAGGACCGCGCCCGGCGACGGCGCCTGCCGCGAGGAGATGTACGCGTCCGCGGCCGCCGGGTTCTCCGGATTCCGGTACCGCACATCGCCGACCACGCCGATCACCTCCCCGAAGCGGCCCTGGCCGAACAGCGGAACGCCGATCTGGATGGTCCGGCCGATCGGATCCTCGCCGGGGAAGATCGTCCGCGCCGCGGTCTCGTTGAGCACGACCACCGGCGGCGAGCTCGCATCGTCGGTGGCGGTGAAAAAGCGTCCGCGCCGAAGCGGAACGGCCATCGTGCGGAGGAACTCCGCATCCACCGCCTGCACTCCGATGTCGGTCTGTTCGCCAGGCTCGGCCGGACGTCCATCGAGTCCGAGCACCGCGCTCACCGAGCAGCTGCCGATGCCCAATGGCATGCACTGCGTGATCGTCGCCGAGCGGACGCCGGGAAGGGCCGAGACCTCGGCCAGCAGGCGGTCGTAGAAGGCGGTGGCCTGGTCGACCGGAAGCTGCCGGGCGGACGGCGCGAGGCGCACCGAGAGCGCGCTCTCCGGCTGGAAGCCGAAGTTCACTTCGCTGAGTCGCGCGAAGCTGCGCATCACCAGCCCGGCGCCGGCGAGCAGGACGATCGCCAGCGCGACCTCGCTCATCACGAGCAGGCTGCGGGTGCCGAGCACGCGCGCGCCGGCCTGTCCCGAGCCGCTGCCGCGAGCACCTTCGCGCAGGACATCGCCGATCGTCGCGCGAGATCCCTGGATCGCCGGGACGAGACCGAAGAGCACGCCGGTGCCCAGCGACAGCAGGAGAGCGAACGCGAGCACCGAACCCTCGAGCCGGAGCGACTCGCCGGCGATCTGCCAGCCGTTGCCGGCGATGCCCGGGGCGAGTGCCGCCAGCGCCTCCACTCCCCAGTAGGCCAGCAGCGTTCCGAGCACTCCGCCGGCGAGCGCCAGGATGACGCTCTCGGTGAGGAGCTGACGCACCAGACGGCTGCGGCGCGCCCCGAGCGCGAGCCGGACCGCGATCTCGCGCTCGCGGAGCGCGGCGCGGGCGAGCAGCAGGTTGGCGATGTTGACGCAGGCGATGAGGAGCACGAGCAGCACGGCTCCGAACAACACCCACACGGCGTTGCGCACGGGCCCGGAGAGGAGCCCCCGGTCGAACTCCCCAGCCACCGCGCCCCACTTCGTGTCGCTGGCGAACGGCAGCGGGTACAGCTCCTCGAGACGCTGCGACACCGTCGCCATCTCCTGCTGCGCCTGCGCGAGCGTCACGCCCGGCGCCAGGCGTCCCGTCGCCCGCATCCAGTGCGACCACACGCCCTCGAGGCGGCCCGGTCCGGCGAGCTCGGTCACCATCGTCAGCGGCACCCACGCCTCGGCGTCGTTGGCAAGGCCGTAGAAACCGCGCGGCGCGACTCCCAGCACGGTCAGGGCGACGTCGTTCATCTGCACGGTGCGGCCGACGATCGTCGGGTCGGCGCCGAAGCGCCGCTGCCAGAGACCGTGCCCGAGAACGATCACCGGGTGCGCGCCCGGCGTTACGTCATCCTCGGGGCCGAAGGCGCGGCCGATCACGGGCTGGATCCCGAGCAACTCGAAGTAGCTGCCCGAGACGACCTCGATCCGCAGCCGCTCCGGGTCGCCGTTGCCGGTCATGTTCATGTTGACGATCTGGTGCCCGGCGACCGCCTCGAAGGAGCGAACGGTCTGGCGCATCGTCTCGAACTTCGGATACGACCAGACGATGGAGTCCGGCCCGGCGGCGCCGGCACGCTGCACCGACACATAGAGACTCGCCAGCCGCGCCGGCTCGCGGTACGACGGGGCACGGAAGAAGGCGGCATCGAGCACGGTGAAGATCGACACCGTGGCGCCGATGCCGACGCCGAGCGTCAGGACGGCGAGGGCGAAGAAACCCGGTTGGCGGCGCAGCGAGCGCAGTCCGAGTCGGGCATCCTGGACGAACATGATCGGGATCTCTGCTGAGCGTGGTCGATTGAAAACCGCGGTACTCGCGAGGCGCGACGAGGAAACGGCCCGCCACCGGCGGGCCGTTCTCGTGCGGGATCAGCTCACCGGTGTGTGCCGCTGTTCCTCGACCACGCGGCCGTCGAACAGGTGGACCGAGCGCTCGGCGTGCGCCGCGTAGCGTGGGTCGTGGGTGACCATGATGATCGTCGCGCCGGCGCGGTGCAGATCGCGGAGCAGCTCCATCACGGCCTCGCCGTTGACCGAGTCGAGGTTACCCGTCGGCTCGTCGGCAAGCAGCAGGAGCGGCTCGCCGGCGACGGCGCGGGCGACGGCGACGCGCTGCTGCTGACCGCCCGAGAGCTGCGAGGGATAGTGCTTGGTGCGATGCGCCATCCCGACCTTCTCCAGCGCCTCGGTGACCCGGCGCTTGCGCTCGGAGGCGTCCATCCCGCGATACGTGAGCGGAAGCTCGACGTTCTCGTACACGGTGAGATCGCCGATCAGGTTGAACGCCTGGAAGATGAACCCGATCTGCCGGTTGCGGACGCGGGCCCGCTGCGAGGCGGAGAGGTTCTCGACCGGCTCGCCGTCGAGCAGGTAGCGGCCATCGGTCGGAGTGTCGAGCAGACCGAGAATCGACAGCAGCGTCGTCTTGCCGCACCCGGACGGCCCGGCGATCGCCAGGTACTCGCCCGGATTCACGGCGAGGTGGATCCCGGCGAGGGCGTGCGTCTCGACCTCGTCGGTGTAGAAGATCTTCTTGATCCCGTCGAGCGTGATCAGCGCTTGCGAGCCGGCGCTCGAGGACGACGCGGCGGGTGCGGAGTCGGCGGCGCGCTGCGCGCTGGGCGACGTGTTCATGGACGAGACCTCGGAGGTGGGTTGGCGGAGTGGACGAACGTGGGTCAGCGGACTCGAACGCGATCGGCGTTGTCGTACTGGGACATGTCGGAGATGATCACGCGGTCTCCGACGTCGAGGCCCTGAAGGATCTCGATCGTGTTGACCGACGCGCGGCCGAACTTGACGTTGGCGCGCGTGGCGTATCGGCCGTCCGGATCGAGCCGGAACAGGCCGACGGTTGCGTCGGGCTGGCCGATCAGCGGACGCCCGACGTACTTCACGTCCTCGAGCCGGTCGATCTCGATGATTCCATCGACGCTGAGGTCGGGGCGGGCGCCGCGGGGGAGCTCGCTGGCCAGCAACTGGACCTCGACGAGCACCGAGCCGCTGACCGACGCCGGGTCGATCCGCATCACGCGGCCCGGGATGGTGCCGGCCCGGGAGTCGAGCCGCGGGTCGACCTTCACGTCCAGCCCGACCACGACGTCACGGGCCTGATTCTCCTGCACGCGAAGCACCGCCTTGAGGCGGCCCGGTTCGGACACCTTGGCGAGGATCTGCCCCGAGTTCACCCACTGGCCGGGCTCCCATGTCATCTCCTGAAGCACGCCGGACACGCCGGCGCGTACCTTCATCGACGCAATACGGTTCTGCTGGAACTGGGCGATCGAGCGCAGCCGCTCGATCTGCTGCTTCTGCTGGCTGATGCGGACCGGAGCCGACGCGTTGTGGAGTCGAAGACGCTCCTCCTCGATCTGAAGGCGTTTCGCCGCTTCGACCGCGCGTTCCTTCGCCGCCTGAACCTCGTTCACCGAGGCGAGCTTCTGCGAATCGAGCGAGAGGAAGACGATCTCGTTCCGTTTCGCTTCGTTGTGCGTCGTGCTCGCCGTGGCGACCGCCGCTTCCTGGTTGAGCCGCTGCGTCTCGAGCTCGTTCTCGAGCGTGCTCAGCTGCGCCTGGGCCTGCTCGAGCTGCTGCTGGGCGGAGAGCGCCTCCAGCTGCACGTCGGGATTGGTCAGTTCCAGTATGATCGTCTCGGCCGACACCGCGGCGCCGGGGCGGGCGTGGATCTGCTCGATCCGGCCCCCGGTGACGGCTGGAATCCAGGTGATGGATTCGGGTACGAGCGTGCCCGAGGCGCGCACCTCGCGCGGGATCGTCCCCTGCTTCACGGTATCGATCCAGAGCACGGCGCGGTCGACGCTCGGTGCCGCGGGCTCGAGACGGCCGAGCGCGACGGTCACGAACACCAGCCCGAGTACGGCGGCACTCGCATAGACGTATTTGCGTCGATTCGGCTTCTGTTCACGGGGGATGTCCAAAGTTCGATCCAGGTTACGAATGATACGACACTACGCGCGGACGGATGGTTTGGAGTCAATGGAAGTAGCGTGCCGCGCTCGGCGGCGCCAAACCGTTGCTGTCCACGCACTTACGATGGCCGCCGCGCTGTTCCACCGGCGCGCCTTGCCCGGATGCGGGATGGAGTGTCCGCATCCGGACACCGGCGCGGCTACCTCGCCCTCGCGCGCCCGGCGCCGTCACCCATACGAAGGATGCCGGCGCCGGGTGTCAGCGGGTGGGGCGAGCTCGCGCGGGAGTCTCGCCGTCGGAGCGAAAGTGGTCTATTGCTCGGCCACCTTCATGTCGGTAGTTCCCCACCGTTCGAACCAGCTCCTGAGATACAGTTGCGTGCGCATGAAGTTCGACGGCTTCGAGCTCGTGCCGTGCCACTCGTCGTTGAACCGGATCATCGCCGTCGGAACGCGGCGCAGCTTGAGCGCCTGATAGAACTCCTCCGTCTGCGCCATCGGCGTGCGCAGGTCGTTGACCCCGGTCATCAGCATGGTCGGCGTTCTCACGTTGCCGACGTACATGAGGGGCGAGCGGCGGAGGTGCTCGGAGGGATCCTCCCAGGGCAGCTTCTCGAAGTTGTGATACCAGCTCGCGCCGTCGGTGGTACCGACGAAGCTCAGCCAGTTGATCACCGGGCAGTTCGAGGACGCGGCCGCGAAGCGGTCGGTGTGGCCGACGATCCAGGCCGTCAGCACGCCGCCACCGCTGCAACCGTAGACGAACAGGTTGCGGGGATCGATGTATCCGCGGCCGAGGACCGTGTCCACGCCCGCCATCAGGTCATCGAAGTCCCGGCCGGGATAGGCGTTCTTGATCGCGTTGCCGAACGCACTTCCGTATCCGGTACTTCCACGCGGATTCGTGTACAGCACCACGTAGCCGTTGGCGGCATGCTCCTGCCAGCCGAAGTTGAACCCGACGTTGTACATCGAGTGCGGTCCGCCGTGGATCGCGAGCATCATCGGATACTTGCGACCGGGGTCGAACCCGGGTGGTTTGACGATCCATCCCTGGATGCGGTAGTCGTCCACCGAGCGGTACCAGATCTCCTCGACCTCGCCGAGCGTCTTGCCTCCGAGGATGTCGTCGTTCACGGCGGTGAGCTGCCGGATCTCCGCCCGGCGCACGTCTAGCGATACCACGTCGGCGGGCTGCTGCGGGCTGGTCCGCGTGCCGACGGCGACTCCGGTGCGCGTGATGTCGGTGATCGAGAGCATGTGGGTCCCGCGCGTGACCTGCCGCGGCTCGCCGCGCAGCGGTGCGAACCAGAGGTTGCTCGACCCCTCGCTGGACACGCCGAAGTAGATCCCGCTTCCATCGTGCGCCCAGATCGGCGACTGTGGGGAGCGGTCGAGCGAACCCGTGATGACGCGCGAGCCCGAGCCGTCGGCGTTCATCACGTACAGCCGGCTGTCGGTCCAGGTGGCGCCCGTGGAGTCGTAGCCGGTGTAGGCGATCGACCGTCCGTCCGGCGACGGCGTCGGGTTGCCATCGGGTCCGCGCCGGTCGGTGAGCTGGCGGATCGCGCCGGATTCCACGTTAACGGCGTAGATCTCCGATTCGCGCCACGCGTACTCCGCGTTCTCGATCCGCAATCCACTGAACACGATCGTCCGGCCGTCGGGCATCCACGACGGGGCGCCGTGCTCGTAGTCCCCGCTCGTCACCTGTCTCGGTGTGCCGCCGTCGGCGGGGACCACGAAGATGTGCCGGTAGCCATCCTGCGTGAACCCGACGCCGTCGCGCCGATACACGAGCTTCTGCACGATTCGCGGCGGCTCCGTCCACTTGGCGCCGCGCGGTGCCGTCGGGAGAGGGATCGACCACGAGGAGCGCGCCGGCACCGGCTGCCGGAAGGCGATCGTGCGGCCGTCGGGGGACCACTCGATGTCGGAGGGCGACTCGGTGAGCCGCGTGATCTGCGTCGCGCCCTCCTCGCCGAGGTACTTCACGAATATCTGCGTCCCGCTCGGCTCACCGCTGGCGAGATAGGCGATGCGCGTACCATCGCTCGACCAGCGCGGCGACGAGCCGTCGATGAGGAAGCGCGCACGGCCGCCGTCCACATCCATGATCCAGAGCGACGACGCCCAGCGGTCGTTGACCTTGTCGACCCATCGGCGTGTGAAGGCGATCTGCCGTCCATCGGGCGAGACGCGGGGCTCGCGCACGTCCTCCAGCTCGAGATAGTCGGCGATCGTCAGGAGGTCGGAGCGTGGAGCCTGGGCGTGGACGATCGACGCCGCCAGTGCGAGCGCCGGCAGAAGGAGGGAGGGGCGCACGGGAAGCTCCTGTGACTGCGAAGTGGACGGTGACGGGCTGCCATTCTGGTTGCACGTCCGCGCACCCTGCCGTAGCACCACGGACCGGGATCGAAGAGCACGCGGCGAGGCCGTGCACCGTGGAGTATGGCGTCTGGACGGCTTTTCGGAAGATCCCGGTCGGACCCGGCGGGTGGTGCCGGTGGTGCCGGTGGTGCAGATAGTGCCGGTGGTGCTAGCGTCGCCTGCGTCCGAGCCTCGTCAGCTCCACCTCCGCGGCGATCACCCCGAAGCCCGGCCAGTGGCCGCCGCGGGAGATCCGGTCGAAGAGCTGGAGCGCCGCCGCGGTGTCGCCCTCGACGAGGTGGTGGGCGCCGAGCGCGTAGCCGGCGGTGGAGAAGCGGACCGAGTCCGATTGCGCGAACGCCAGCAGCGCGGTGTCGGAGCGCAGCCCCTTGTAGAAGAGCAGCGCATTGTAGTAGGACTCGTTGGCCGTGACGCTCATTCCCTCCTCGATCGATGCGAGGAGCGTCGCCGCCTCGTCGTCGCGTCCGCCGCGGCGCAGCGTCCGGTAGTACCAGTCCGTCATCGCCACCCGCGAGTCGTCGTGGGTCGCGTTGCGCATGCAGCTGCGGTAGGTGGCCGGCAGGCGCCCCGAGCGCTCGAGCGCCATCAGCTCGGGGTTGACGGCGTGCGAGAGGCAGCGGCGATAGACGTCGGCCGCGCGGTCCCAGTGACCGGTCAGATAGTGGGCCAGGCCGAGGTGGTAGGCGATGTCGAAGCTCAGCGTGTCGAGCGACGAGGCGCGCTCGAGGTCCTCGATCGCGTCGTCGAACCGGCGGAGCGAGATGTACCTGTGTCCGCGGAACCGGTAGGGGAGCGGGTTCGCCGGCTCGGCCTCGATGGCGCGCGTGTAGAGCTGGACGGCCTCGTTGAACCGCCAGGCGGCGGCGTAGCTGTTCCCGGCTTCGATCAGACGTGTCGTCTCCGGTGGGCCGGCGGCGAGCAGCGAGTCGGCGCGCGCGACATCACCGGAGTCCACGCGGGCGAACAGCTTGGTGCCGAGCAGCGACACGGCCTCCGGCGTGTGTCCGTCGGCGTTCCGGGACTCCAGAGCGCACGCGCCGCCGCTGAGCGCGAGTACGACGGCGAGCGGCACGATGCGGCTGAGCGAACGAGCGACGAGCATTGGGTCTCCAGGCGGCGTCCGATCTGAGATAGAATCTCGACGGGCGCCGGGCAAGAGTGGCAGCGCTGCCACAGACGCCGCTACAACCTCGTGAGCCGATCCCGCGGTGCCGGGGAGGGCTCAGCAACCCTCGCAACGGCTCAACCGACCGTACGAAGCCTGATCGCTGGGTGCCCGGCGGAATACCCGGCGGGGTGCCCGGCAGGGTTGCCCCCGTCCGCGTACCGCGATTTCTTCCCTCGCTGACCCGCTCGAACCCGCTTTTTTTCGACGGTTCAAGGGGTTCAAGGGGTCAGAGTCGT
>DATKCV010000086.1:0-7227 GCA_035513015.1 Gemmatimonadaceae bacterium | reverse complement strand
GAACTTCGTTCAACGACTCTGACCCCTTGAAACCACCCAGATCCAGTGGTCCGCTAGCCGGCGCCGCGCCAGAATCCGCGAGAGCTCTCATTGCGCATGAACAGATCATCCCCGTTCTCCTCCTCGCCGTCGTACGCCGCTCGACCCGCGTCCGGCACGACGCTGCGGAAGACCACCTGCGCGCCGGCGCTGCGCAAGCTGATGTTCGCCGCCGGCACCGCCGCCGTCGTCGCCGCGTGCGCGCCGACGCCCGCTCCACCTCCACCGGCGCCGTCGCCCGAGGCGGTGCGCGACTCGATCCGCCGCGCCGATTCGCTCGCCCGCGCGGAGGTGGAGCGGGCACGGCTCGACTCGATCCGCCGCGCCGAAGAGATGGCCCGGGAAGCGGCGGAGCGTGCGCGGCTCGACTCGATCGCCCGCGTGCGCGCGGCACAGCTGCGCGTGTGCGGGGGCGGTGACGTCATGCTCGGCTCCAATCTCGACACGACGTGGGCGACGCGCGCATCGCAGCGGTTCGGTCGCCGGGTCGCCGCGTTTCCCGATCCCGACGTCCTGCTCGCGCCGCTCCGGCCGCTGGTGGAAGACGCCGACGTGATCCTGTTCAACGTCGAGGGGGCGATCGGCGAAGGGCCTGCCCCACCGAAGTGCCGGCCCGGCTCGACTCAGTGCTACGCCTTCCGTCAGCCGGTGGCCGCGGCGGACGCACTGGCCCGGTTCGCCGGCGAAGCGGCAATGGTCGGCAACCTCGCCAACAACCACTCGCGCGACGCCGGCGAAGCGGGATTCGTGCAGACGCGCCGCCACCTGGAACGCGCGGGCGTGCACGTGACCGGAGGCGACACGCTGCCCACGATCGTGACGGCGAGGAACGGCGAAGCGGTCGCGATTCTCGGGTTCCACACCGCCGAGACGGCTCCCGATGCGCGCGACCTCGATGCCGTGCGCCGGCACGTGAGCCGCGCCGCCGCCGAGCACCGGCGCGTGGTGGTCACGATGCACATCGGTGCCGAGGGGGCGCGCGCGCAGCGCACCGGCGACTCGACGGAGATGTTTCTCGGCACGATCGATCGCGGGAACCCGGTCGCCTTCGCGCGCGCGGCTACGGAATCGGGCGCCGATCTGGTGATCGGACACGGGCCGCACGTGCTGCGGGCGATGGAGTGGCATGGTGAGGCGCTGGTCATCTACTCGCTCGGCAATCTGCTGACCTACGGCCCGTTCACTCTCTCGGAGCCGAACAACCGCGGGGCCGTGGTCTGCGCCACTCTCGATGGCGAGGGATGGGTGCTGGAGGCGGCGCTTCGGTCGACGGTCCAGGTGCCGCCCGGCATCGTGCGACCAGATCCCGGCGCCC
The DNA here is from genome assembly GCA_035513015.1 of Gemmatimonadaceae bacterium. Lineage (GTDB taxonomy): Bacteria > Gemmatimonadota > Gemmatimonadetes > Gemmatimonadales > Gemmatimonadaceae > DATKCV01. Next base: position 5,873 of record DATKCV010000086.1, on the reverse strand, counting down.
ATGCAGCCGCGCTGATCGACTCGCTGACCGCGCTCGACTTCCCGGAGACGGGTGCGCGCGTCCGGGCCGACGGGGCGATCGTGCGGATTCCGGTTCCCTAGCGGATGTCAGGTCCGATCGATCTTCGGTCGACAGCCGATGCGGAGCTCACGTCAGCCGCGGCGTCGGAGTCATCCTCGTCCCCGGCGAGCCCGGTGAGAATCCACGATCGTCGCCGCGGTAGATGCACCCGGTCGTGCAGGTCTCCATCACCTCGACCGCGCTCAGCATCGGCAGTGCGTCGTGGACCGTGCGCCAGATCCATCGGGCGAGCACCTCGCTCGTCGGATTCTCCAGTCCCTCGACATCGTTCAGATAGCGGTGATCGAGGCGGTCGTGGACGCGACGGCAGGCGGCCTTGATGTCGGCGAAGTCCATCACCCAGCCGAGCGTCGGATCGACCGGGCCGCTCACGTGAACGCGAATGCGGAACGAATGGCCGTGCAGACGCGCGCACTTGTGCTCCGGCGGCACGTTCGGCAGGCGGTGCGCGGCCTCGATCGTGAACTCCTTGAAAATCTCCATCCCGTCAGCGGAGCCCGAGGAGCTTGTGGGTCTGGAGGCTGAGCCTCCAGCGCGGGTGTGCCAGACAGTACTCGGTCGCGAGGCGGGTATTCCCGGCGACGTCGGGTCCGTCCATCGGCTGGAGGAAGAAATGGCGGAACTCGAGCTGCTCGAAGCGCCCGGGCTCCGCGCCGGCCTGCGGGAATACGAGCTTGAGCTCATCACCGCGCCGCACGACGAGCGGTGCGCCCGCCTTCGGGCTGACGCAGATCCAGTCGATGCCGCCGACGGGCGCCCGCGTGCCGTTGGTCTCGATCGCGATCTCGAAGCCCGCGTCGTGCAGCGCCTCGACGAGTCGCTCGTCGAGCTGGAGCGTCGGCTCGCCCCCGGTGCACACGACCAGCGGCCGCGCGCCGCGCGTGCCCGACCACGGCCACCGGTCGACCACGGCGCGGGCGAGCGCCTCGGGGGCTTCGAAACGGCCTCCATCCGGACCGGTTCCCACGAAGTCGGTGTCGCAGAACCCGCAGACCGCGGTGGCGCGATCCTCCTCACGGCCCGTCCACAGGTTGCATCCAGCGAACCGCAGGAAGACGGCGGCACGCCCGGCGTTGGCACCCTCGCCCTGGAGCGTGTAGAAGATCTCCTTCACGGTATAAGTCACCGGCGGGTGCCCGCGCGCGCCTGTTTCGCCGCGGTCTCCGTGGCCGGCGCCTCCGGCACGGCGCCGGCGCGGTACGGCGCCGGGTCGCGCAGCCCCGCCTCGGCGAAGCCACGAAGGCGCAACTGGCACGCATCGCAGTGGCCGCAGGCCGCGCCGTCCGGGTCCGGATCGTAGCAGCTCGTAGTCGCCGAATGATCCACGCCGAGGCGAACGCCGAGCTCGATGATCTCGCGCTTGCTCATGTGGAGCAGCGGAGCACGAATCCGGATCGGGCGCCCTTCCTCGACCGCCCTCTTCGTCGCCAGATTGGCCATGCGCTCGAAGGCGTCGATGTACTGCGGCCGGCAGTCGGGATAGCCGCTGTAGTCGAGCGCGTTCACGCCGATGAAGATCTCACCGGCGTCGAGGACCTCGGCCCAGGCCAGCGCGAACGAAAGGAAGACCGTGTTGCGCGCGGGGACGTAGGTGATCGGCACGCCTTCGGCGAGCGCCTCGGCTGAACGATCCATCGGAACGGGGATGTCGGCGGTCAGCGCCGAGCCGCCGAACATGCGGAGGTCGATGTCGGCGATCACGTGCTGCTCGACGGCCCACCGCTCCGCGGCGCGACCGGCGGCGGCCAGCTCGACGACGTGCCGCTGCCCGTATCGGAACGTGAGCGCGTGCACGGCGAAGCCCTCGCGCGTCGCCAGCGCGAGGAGCGTGGTCGAGTCGAGGCCGCCGCTGAGCAGGAGCACGGCGCGCGCTCGCGCCGAAGCCGGAGTCTCCGCCATGCAGGCAATATACGCCGTTGGCGCTGGCGTTTCTTCGGTGCACGCTTCCCGGGGGGGCGGCTACCTTGCCCCCTCCCGCCAGCAACCCTCTCCACGAAATCCCGGAGGTCTCGTGACGCGCTTCGTGCTCGTCGCGCTCGCGCTGCTGCTCCCGGCGGTGCTTTCGGCTCAGGACTCGCGCCGCCGCATCGACGCGGAGCTGAACGGCAGCCTGGTGTTCGGCAACACGGAACAGATGCTCATCTCGATGCGCACCGGGATCGAGCGACGGGACAGTACGGTCGCACTGCGGACGGAGGCCCGCTTCAACTACGGTGAGTCGAGCACGGAAGATGAGCCGCGCTCCGTGCACCGGCGATCGTGGCTCGGCAGCATCAATCTCGACTACCGGCCGTTCGCGGCCCAGGTGCCGTTTCTTCTGGCGACGGTCGAGTCGAGCCTGGAGAAGCGGATCGACATCCGCTACAGCGGCGGCGCCGGCCACAAGATGAACCTCGTCCGCACGGACCGCTCGACCGTCGACATGAGCGTGGCGCTGCTGGCCGAGCGGACGATCACGCACGCCACTACGGCGGCACCTGCAGCAGGTGCGGAGACGCTGGCCAGGTGGTCGGCGCGGTTCCGCGCCCAGCACGACTTCACGGAGAACGTCACATTCCGTTCGGAGACGTTCTACCGTCCCGCCGTCGCGGAGCTCGGGAGCTTCACGTTCTCGTCCACGACGAGCCTCGGCTACCGGATGAACCGCTTTCTGCAGCTCCGCTTCTCGTTCCAGGACCACTACGACAGCGAAGCCCGGACCCGGGGCGCGCGGACGAACAACGACGGTGAGCTGCTCGTCGGGATCCTGACCGAGTTCTGAGGTCGCGCGCGACGGCGGCGGCGCGCGACATTGTTCAACGCTCGATTCAGCTCGCCGGTGCCGTCTTCAGTCCCTTGATCAGCTCTCGCAGGAGCCCCGAGCCGTCCATGAGCTGGTTGGACGAGGCATTCATCTGCTCGCAGGCGGCGCTCTGCTCCTCGGTGGCGGCGCTCACTTCCTGCGCGGTGGCGGCGTGTCCCTCGGCCGTCTTGGCGACAGCGACGATGTCGGTGGCGGCGGACGCGGCGATCGCTACGTTTTCCTCGGCGACCTCGGTGACGCTGGCGGCGGCCCGCCGGGTGCGCTCGGCGGCCGACGCGATCGTCGTCAGCGCGTCGTCGATCTCGCGCGATACGTGCTCGATCTCGCCGACCCGGGTCACGCCGAGCTCCATCGCCTTCGAGGTGTTCGCCACGCGCTGCGTGACTATCCCGGTCAGCTGGACGATGTCGTCGGCCGCGGCCTGCGCCTGCTCGGCCAGCTTGCGGACCTCTTCGGCCACCACCGCGAAGCCCCGCCCGGCCTGACCGGCGCGTGCGGCCTCGATCGCCGCGTTCAGTGCCAGCAGGTTCGTCTGGTCGGCGATGCGGCTCACCACGCCGACGAACTTGTTGATGTCGGCCGCGGTGTCGTTGAGCGCGGTGACTTCGGTCGCCGCTTCCCTCACCGTGGTGCGGACGTCGGTCAGGATCGACAGCGCCCGCTCGATCTCGCTCCGCTTCGCGTCGGCGGAAGCCTCGATCGCCGCGGCGAGATCGGACACCTCGTCGGCTCCGGTGCGCACGCCGGCGGTCCGCTCGCGGATCACTTGGAGCGCCTGGTCCACCCCGCGCAGCTGCGATGCCTGCGTCTCGGCTCCAGTCGTCACGTCCGCCATGGCGGTGGCCATCTGGCCGGCGGATAGCGAGATCTGTTCGGCGACGGTCGCCAGGTCGTGCGCCGAAGTGGCCACGTCGTCCGACGTGCGCGCTACGACGCTGACGATCGTAGACAGCGACTCGCCGGTGTGATTGAGCGCATCGGCCAGGACCTGGAACTCGCCCGGCATCGGCGCGTTGTTCCGCACCGTGAGATCGCCCTCGCTGAGCTGGCGCGCATGTCGAACGAGCACCGCCAGGTGGTCGGACAGCGAGCCGACGATCCACAGCACGGTCAGCGCGCCGGCCACCAGCGCGGCCACCATGAGCGCGACCAGTAGCCACGAGCGGTCACTCGCGTCGTCGCTCAGCCTCGTGGCCGCGTCGGCGACCTTCTGTCCCTTGATCCGCGAAAGTCGGTTGATCGAAGTGAACAGCGAATCGGAGAGGCCGCGCGCCAACGCCCCTTCCAGGCTCGCCTGACGCGCGCGGCCGAGGTCGGCCAGACGATGGGCAAGGGCGTAGTGCACCTCGATGCGGGAGAGCGTGCTCCCGATCGAGGCTACGAGTGCGACTTCGTCCGACCGCTGCCCGCCGAGCGCATTCATCCCTCGCTGCACCCGGTGGGCGGTCCAGCCGTGGCGCCGGAAGTCGCGCGCGGCCATCGAGTCGGCGGTCTCCAGGTACAGCGCGGCCGCGTCGAGCTGCTGGAGCACGCTGGTCGAGAGCTCCGACGACAGCCGGCCCTCGGCCTGAACGTCGGTCAGCGTGCCACGGATGATCGAGGCCATCTCGAGCATTGACCGGCGGCCGAAGAAGACGGCGATTCCGAGCAGGAGGACGAGCGTCCCGAAGCCGAGCAGCAGCCGGCTGCGGATCGATCCGAGGAACGACCCCGAGCTCCGAACCGTGGCGGCGAAGGAGCTGGTCACCCGTCCCGTCACTGGCCGCCCCCGGCCGCGCGTACCGGCGTGCTTTCGACCAGCGGCGGCGCGTCGTGGACTACCAGGGCGCCGTTCCGAACGCGCGTCATCACGAAGCTCTTTCCGATCGGATCGCCATCGGGGCGGAAGCGGATCGGCCCGGTGACTCCGGCGAAATCGATCGAGCCGGCCGCCAGGACGTCGCGGACGCCGGCGCGGGTGCGGCCGCGCTCGATCGCCTGCGCAACGAGCATCGTGGCGTCGTAGGCGAGGGCGGCATTCCCGTCGGGCTCGCGGCCATACCGGCTGCGGAAGCGGGTGACGAACTCGCGTACCTCGGGGCGGGGGTCCTGCGCACTGAACGGCGCCCCGACGAACGCGCCCTCGGCCGCCGCCGGCTCGCCCACCACGCCTGTCCAGCCGTCGCCGCCGAGGAAGTCGGCCGCCAGACGCTGTCGACGGGCCTCGCGCAGGATCGCCATCCCCGACGCCTCGGTGCCGGCGACGAACACGACGTCCGGCCCCCGGAGCCGGAACCAGGAGATGTACGGCTCGACGTTGGTCACGTCATCGGCGATCGGATCGATCCCCACGATCTCGCCGGTGAAGTTTCGGCGGAAGGCATCGGCGAGCCCACGGCCGTAGCTGTTGTTCTCGTAGAGGATCGCCGCCCGGCGGTGGCCCAGCTGGTTGGCGAAGCGGGCGAGATCCACGCCGTTGACCGAATCGCTGGAGATCACCCGGAAGACCCAGGGCGAGATCCCGGTGAGGTCGGGCGAGGTCGCAGTGGTGGCGACCGCCGGCAGCGCGCCGTCGTAGACCCTGGCGGCCGCGACCATCGCGCCCGAGTTGACGTGCCCGACCACGGCGACGATCTCGGGAGTGTCCACGAATTGTCTGGCGATCGTGGCCGCCTTGGCGCCGTCACCCTCGTCATCGACGTAGACGACGGTCAGCGTCTGTCCGCGCACTCCGCCGGCCGCGTTGATCTCGGCCTCGGCGAGCTGGATGCCCATCTGGTTCATCGAGCCGTACCCGGTGGTCCAGGGTCCGGCGGCGCCGATCCTGATGTCCTCCGAGGGCGCGGAGCAGCCGACGAGCACGCCGGCGGCCACGATGAGACGGAGAGCCTTCACGGGTGGGGGCTGAAAACGGCGGTGAGTGCCACCAGCGCCGGCGGCATCTGTTTGACGAGGTCGGGTGAGATGGGTCACAGGCCGAGGGATCAAGGGGGTCAGAGTCGTTGAACTC
>DATKCV010000085.1:0-277554 GCA_035513015.1 Gemmatimonadaceae bacterium | reverse complement strand
GAGTCGTCGGTCGTGGAGGAGCTTTCGATCCACCTCGAGGACCACTACCGCGACCTGCTCGCCCGCGGAGTACCCGAAGACGAGGCGCGACGGCGCGCCCTGGCCGAGCTCGATGACGGCGACGACCTCGAGCGCCGCCTGCGCCGCGTACTGCCCGGTCCGTCGTTGCCCGTACCTCCGACGACACGCGCACGCCACTGGCTGGCGGGCGTTCCCGGCGACTTGCGCTACGCGACTCGCACGCTCCTGCGCGAGCGTGGCTTCACGGTGGTCGCGCTGCTCACACTGGCGCTCGGCATCGGCGCCGTGACGGCGATGTTCAGTCTCGTGCACGGTCTGCTGCTTCGCCAGCTGCCGTATCCGCACGGCGACCGGCTCGCAACCGTCGTCGCACCGGGGATGATCCTGCCCGGTAACCTCGAGCAGTGGCGCGAGGGTGCGCCGTCCCTCGAGCGGCTGGCGGGGTTCAATCTCAGCGATGGCATGCTGAACGAGCCGCGCAACGTCAGACGCCTGCTCGCGATGGTGGTGACCGATGACCTCCTTCCGCTGCTCGGGGCGCAACCGATTCGCGGCCGGATCTGGTCACCCGGCGAGGTCGGCGCCGGCGACGCTCGCGTCATGCTCATCAGCGAGCGACTCTGGACCGAGGTACTTCTTGGCGAGGATCCAACATCCCGGACGCTGACCATCGACGGCATTCCGCACGTCATCCTCGGCGTGCTGCCGGAGGAGTTCCACAGTCTCGGCTACGGCGTGGATGCGTGGGTGCCCCTCGCGCAGCATCGCGTCCCGAGTCTGCAAGGCGTGGCACGGCTGCGCACGGACGCCACGGCGGAGCGGGCGCAGGCGGAGCTGTCCGCGGTCGGCGAACGAGTGGAGGCACTGCCGATCGCGGAGGAGTTCGGCAGGCTCGTGCGACTCCAGATGCAGCGCGACGTGTTCACCGGAGACTCGCGGCCGGCACTGCTCCTCCTCTTCGCCGCCTCGGGCTGCGTGCTGCTGCTGGCGTGCGCGAACCTGGCGAATCTGCTGCTGTCGCGTGCGGCGGGCCGCGGTCGCGAGCTGGCCATTCGGAGCGCCCTGGGCGCCGGACGCGGCGCTCTGCTGCGCCAGCTCCTGGTCGAGCACGCGTGCCTCGCGATCGCGGGCGGCGTGCTGGGACTCCTGCTCGCGTGGAGCATGCTGCGCGTGCTGGTTCCGCTTCTCCCGCCGGGATTCGTGCGACTGCCGGCGGAGGCGATCCGGATCGACATCGTCGTGCTCGCGGCGACGTTCGCGGCAGCGATGCTCGCGATGGCGCTGGCCGGCCTGGCGCCGACGTTCGCCAGCATGCGGTCGGCGGCGCCGATGGCGGTGATGGCGCGCGGCACACCGGCGCGCTTCACGCGTCGCTGGCGCGAGACGCTGATCGCGGCGGAAACCGCGATCGCGGTGATCCTGCTGGTCGGCACCGCGCTGCTGGTCAGAACGTACCTGACGCTTCGGCCCTCGTCGCCCGGGTACGAGACGAGTGACCGGGTCGTCGCGAGGCTCCATCTCCCCGACGATCCGGTGCGAAACGTGGAGCTCGTCCGTCGCCTGATCCGCGACATCGAGCTGGCTTCCCCCGGCGTTCGTGCCGCAGCGTCGTACGAAGTCCCGTTGTCCGGAATGATCGCGGCGGGACGCGTGCACGCCGTGGATGGTGATCCTGTGGAGGTGCCACCAGGCACGCGACCACCCCAGCTCCACGTGAACTCTGTATCGCCCGAGTACATTCGCGTGCTCGGGGTGACGATCACTCGCGGCCGCGCCATCGCCGAGACGGACTCGCCTGGCGCGGAACCGATCATCGTACTGAACGAACGTGCCGCGCGACAGTTCTGGCCCGAGCTCGACGATCCCGTCGGGCGCCGGCTCACCGTCGATCTCATCGGTGGAGCCAGGGAGCTCGTCGTGGTCGGGGTCTTCGGGGACATCCGGACGAGCGGCAACTCCACCAGCTCGCGTCCGCAGGGACTCCTGTCGTACGAGCAGGCACCGTGGTCCAGGCTCCGCGTGATCGTCCACGTGCCGCCTGGCAGCAGCTTCGATGCGGGGACGCTGCGTGAGGCGGTCGAGCGCATCGATCCGACCGTGCCTGTCGGCGAGATCACCACGCTCGCGGCGATCGCCTCGCGCGCCGTGGCGACGCCACGCTATCAAATGGCGATGATGTCCGGCTTCGGTGTGCTCGCACTGCTGCTCGCGGTCATCGGCTGCTACGGCGTGCTGGCCTACTCGGTCGCCCAGCGCACGCGCGAGTTCGGGGTGCGCATGGCGCTCGGCGCCGCGCCTCGGGCGATCCAGAACGCGGTGATGGGCCGGGCGGGGCTGCTCGTGATGGTGGGGCTGGTCGTCGGTGGAGCAGGTTCCATGGCGATCGTCGGCGTCATCCAGAGCAGCTTCTTTGGCGTGATTCCGGTGGATCCTGCGACGTCCGCGCTCGTGGCGATCGCCCTGCTCGCGATATCGATGGTCGCGGCCTGGTTGCCGGCGCGGCGCGCCGCGGCCGTCGATCCCGTGGTTGCTCTGCGCGAGGAGTGATTACCGTGACAAAGGGAGACTCGACGGCCCCGTTGGACAGCGGCCGCGAGGGGCCTCCGTCGGGTAGTCTCCACCGCCCACGCACTGCAGATGCACGGGGCAGCAAATCTCGAGTATCGGATGACGGCTCTTTTGCGACGGACAAATCATGATGACAAGCCTGCACTTCTCGACCAGCCGGCCCTCGCCAGGCGTAGTGGTGGCAGGGCCGTATGTGCGCCACCGGCGAATCTCTCACGTGATCGCGTGCCGCCCCGAATCGGCTCCGCTGCTTTCGACGGCAATCTCGAAGCAGCAGCGCGGCCGGTCCCCGCGCTCGCAGCACTCTCGCACCGATACTTCGAGCAACTCGGCAAGCAGGCTCTCCATGGCTCGACAGACTTCCGGCCGGGAGTGAACGGCCGCAGCCAAACTGCACCCGTAGCCACGGATGATGAACCCGCCATCCAGCTTGTCGACCTCGTTCAGCGCGCCCAGATCTTCGAGAAAAACAGAGACCGCCTCGAGCCGCTGAGGAAGGTCGCCTTGGAGACGGGGCCACTCGGCGGCCAGGCTACGGCCGACCAGGTGCATCACCTCGTCGAGCTGACCTTGCGGCAGTTTTTCCTGAAGGACCCGGACGAGGTGGGCGACGAACGGGATGTAGGCCCTCGAAAAAGTGGCCTCGGCCTCCGGGGCGAGTTCGTAGACGACGGCAGGACGGCTGCCGCTTCGTTGGAGCCCGCCCTGGCGGACAAGCCCGTCACGTTGCAGGACGGCGAGGTGACCGCGGACCGCATTGTGGGTCAGCCCAAGCCGGGCTGCGATCTCATTCGCGGTCAGCGAGGACCGGCGAAGGATGATGACGATCTGCTCTCTGGTGCCCTTGAGCGAGCCGAGCCTTCGCGGCGGCACAGGCATCGGTGCCTCTTGGTGGTTGGCGCGTTGAACGCATGAAGGGAACAGTTTTTGCAGAAAGTTAAGAAATATCTTCCTTTCTTCACCACTCTCCGGTATAGTTGCATGCGGCGTTCCGCTGCCTAGCGATGTCGGACTGCCTCGAGCGTGAAACAGCCAGCGGGTTGACGGAGGAAACTTCGATGACGGACCGTAATCGCATTCCAGCATGCGACGCCGCTGAGGAGAGCGTGTCGGGACAGACTGCTCCCTGGGTGGGCGTCGCGATCCCGATACTCATCGGACTGATTGTCGCCTTCACGATGGTCGCCTGCGATGATGACGATGATCCGACGGGCCCCCGGCCGCTCGACGCCGCGCTCGTCGCTCAAGGGAAGACGGTCTTCCGGTTCGATACGTTCGGTGACGAGACTTTCTGGACCGACACGCTGCGGATGCACGAAGTCATTCGGAGCGCAGTCAGCCCGACCACGGCGCTCTCCGTCGGACTCAAGGTCGACGCCGACACGCTGCCACAGGCGGTGAAGGATGCGCTCACCGCCGGCCAGATCGATCTGGATGATCCGGCCACGACCGTGACGCTTCTCAAGCTCGGCGCCGTCGTGGGCGTAATTGGCCAGGTGGACGCGAACGACAATCTCACTCGCGTCGGCGTCACGTGCGCCCTCTGCCACTCCACGGTCGACAACTCGTTCGCCCCGGGAATCGGCAAGCGGCTCGACGGATGGCCGAACCGTGATCTCGATCCCGGAGCGATCATCGCCCTGTCCCCCGCGCTCACTACGGCGCAGAAGGCAGTCTACAACTCGTGGGGGCCGGGCATGTACGATCCCCGGTTCAACTTCGATGGGAAAAACCAGCCCGTCGTGATCCCACCCGCGTTCGGGCTGCGACAGGTTCGGCGTGAGTTGTACACGGGGGACGATACGCTCTCCTACTGGAATGCCTACGTCGCCATTACCCAGATACACGGCCGTGGACGATTCATCGATTCCCGCCTTGGCATCAACATCAACAACACGCCGCCCAATCGGGTGACGACACCCATTCTCGCGGCGCTGCGCGAGTACCAGTTCAGCATCGAGGCGCCTGCGGCGCGTCCGGGCGACTTCGACGCGGCGGCGGCAGAGCGTGGCCGGGTGGTGTTCAACGACGCGGGCCAGTGCTCGACGTGCCATACGGGGACACTCTTCACCGACATCAATGCAGGAACACTGCATGCGCCGTCGGAGGTGGCAAGCGAGCCCGAGCCGAATGGCGCGCCGAGTTACGCGTTGCGCAGCGTGACCAAACAGTATCGGACGACGCCGCTCAGGGGACTCTACCATCCCCCGCAGCTTCAAGGGCCGTACTTCCACAACGGAGTTGCGCCGACGCTGTCGGCCGTCGTCGACCGGTATGTCGCGAAGCGCAACCTCAACCTGAGCGCACAGCAGAAGGCCGACCTCGTCGAATTCCTCAAGTCGCGGTGAGGTTCGAAGCCAGGACGTTCCTGGTGTCACCTTGGAGCCCGTGGATCTGATTACTCCGGACCGTTCGAGGATTACCATTCCCGCCTAGCGTGGTCTGCGGGGAGAACCTGCGGACATCAGCCCAACCAGGTGAATGTGCTAGGTACAGGGCACGAGAAGGCCCGCCGGCGGCTCGAGACGCGGCGGGCCTAAATCGTTGTAACAAGACGGATGGGGCGAGATTCGAACTCGCGAGACGGTTGCCCGTCCACACGCTTTCCAGGCGTGCGCCTTAAGCCACTCGGCCACCCATCCCGGAACGGCACAACGCCCCGAGCATCCTGGTCGGGGCGCGAGGAGCGGACAGGGTGAGATTCGAACTCACGATACCGTTGCCGGTATGCCGGTTTTCGAGACCGGTGCCTTCAGCCACTCGGCCACCTGTCCTGCGAGTCGAGAAGTCTAGTCCGCATGCCTCAGTGTGTCAACGAGTTGACACGCTCTGACGGCAGCGGGCGAAGCCCACGAAAGGCGCCGCGCCCGCGCACTCGGGCCCGCCGCGATTGCCGCAAACACGATCCGCTGTGCACCTTCCGGTGCCCGGTATGGCGATCGAACTCCTTATCGGGCGGCCCGTGCGCGTCGCCACAAGCGCGGCGGCGGCCGATCGCTCCCCCACACTGCCGCACTTCGACCCATGTTACGAACACGATTCCGATCGCTGCTGCTCGTCCTGGGCTTCGCTGCACTCACCGCCTGCCGCGCTCGACCAGCCGCGTCGCCCGTTCCAGCGGACGTGCACTTCGTCTCCCGCGCCGCATGGGGAGCACGCCCGCCCGTACTGCCGATGCGCCCTCATGAGCTGGTGCGACTCACCATCCACCACACCGGCACGGCGAAGGACACGACCCGCACCATCGAATCGAAGCTCCAGGGACTCCAGGCGTTCTCCCAGCGCGACGACTCACTCGCCGACGGCCGGCGCAAGCCCGCCTGGGCCGACGTCCCCTATCACTACTACGTGGCCGTGGATGGCGTGGTGGCCGAGGGACGCGACTGGCGCTACGCCGGCGACTCGAACACGCCGTACGATCCCGCCGGCCACCTCCTCGTCGTCGTCGAGGGCAACTTCGAGAACGACACGCTGTCGTCGGCGCAGCGGCGCACGATCGACCTTCTCCTGCCGGCGCTCGCCCGCCAGTTCCGCATCCCGGCGAGCGAGCTGGCATCTCACAAGGACTACGCCGACACGCTCTGCCCGGGCGCGCGGTTGTATGCCGAGCTGCCGCGGCTCCGCGATCTGATCGCCCGCGAATACCGTTGACGCGCCGGCGTGATGCGAGCTGGCGCGCCGAGGAAAGGCGCGCGCTGGCGGCCCTCGCTCAGAGCGTGCCGCTCGCCTCGCGCCGCGCCCGGAAGAAATCGCTCAGCAGAGCCCCCGCCTCCGTCTCCCTCACCCCTGCCCTGACCTGCGGCCGGTGATTGAGCCGCGGATGCCGGAGCAGATCCTGGATCGAACCGGCCATCCCTGCCTTCGGATCCCACGCCCCGAACACGACGCGATCCACACGTGACAGCACGATCGCCCCCGCGCACATCGCGCACGGCTCCAGCGTCACGTACAACGTGCACCCGGTGAGCCGCCAGTCCCCAACCACCGAAGCCGCCGCGCGCAGCACCAGCATCTCCGCGTGCGCAGTCGCGTCACGGTCGCGGACCATGCGGTTCGCCGCCGACGCTATCAGCTCGCCCTCGCGCACGATCACCGCGCCGACCGGCACCTCGCCCGCGTCGCGCGCCGCCGTCGCCTCGGCGAGCGCCTCGTCCATCCACCGCGTGTCCGGGTCGGTCACCGGGCGCCGGCGCCGGCCTCGACATCCACCGGCTCGTCCGCCGCCTGCTCCGATGGCTCGGCCTTCCTGAACGCCAGCTTCCCGTCCTCGACGGTCACCAGTATCCGGTCGCTGTCCACGAACCGTCCCTCGAGCACCGCGATCGCCAGCGGGTTCTGCACCAGCCGCTGGATCGCCCGCTTGAGCGGCCGCGCCCCGAACGCCGGGTCGTAGCCTTCGGCGGCGATCAGGCGCTTCGCCTCCGGCGCGATCTCGATCGACAGCTTCCGGTCGGCGAGAAGCTTGTCGAGACGCCGCAGCTGGAGCTCGATGATCCGGTCGAGCTGCGGCTGGCCGAGCGGTCGGAAGACGATGATGTCGTCAACCCGGTTCAGGAACTCGGGGCGGAAGTGCTCGCGAAGCATGTCCAGAACCGTCGCCTCGACCTGCTCCCACTCGCGCGTCCCGCGGTCGAGGATGTGGTGGCTGCCGATGTTCGACGTCATGATCACGACGGTGTTCCGGAAGTCCACCGTGCGCCCCTGCGAGTCGGTGAGCCGGCCGTCGTCGAGGATCTGGAGCAGGATATTGAACACGTCCTGGTGCGCCTTCTCGATCTCGTCGAACAGGATCACCGCGTACGGGCGCCGGCGCACCGCCTCGGTGAGCTGCCCGCCCTCCTCGAACCCGATGTAGCCCGGCGGCGCGCCTATCAGACGCGCGACGGCGTGACGCTCCATGTACTCGGACATGTCGATACGCACCATCGCGTGCTCGTCGTCGAACAGGAACTCGGCCAGCGCGCGCGCGGTCTCCGTCTTCCCCACGCCGGTGGGGCCGAGGAAGATGAACGAGCCGATCGGGCGGTTGGGGTCCTGGAGCCCGGCCCGCGAGCGCCGCACCGCGTCGGCCACCGCCAGCGTCGCCTCGTCCTGCCCGATCACCCGCTCGGCCAGAACCTTGTCCAGATAGAGCAGCCGCTCGCGCTCGCTCTCCAGCATCCGCGAGACGGGGATCCCGGTCCACTTGGCGACGATCTCGGCGATGTCCTCCTCGGTCACCTCCTCCTTGAGGAAGCGCGGCCGACCATCCTCGCTCGCCAGCCGGGCCTCGGCTTCGCGCATCCGTTGCTCGAGCTGCGGGATGAGGCCGTAGGAAATCTCGGCGGCGCGGCCGAGGTCGCCCGTCCGCGTGGCCTGCTCGGCCTCGACGCGCGCCTGGTCGATCTGCTGCTTGATCTTCGCCACCGCGCCGAGGGTCTCCTTCTCCTGCTGCCACTGGGCCTTCATCGACGACGCGCGCTCGCGCAGCTCGGCCAGCTCACGCTCCAGTGTCGAGCGCCGCTCCAGCGACGCGGGATCCTTCTCCTTCTGGAGCGCCTGGCGCTCGATCTCCAGCTGCGTGATCCGCCGCTCCACCTCGTCGATCTCCTGCGGCAGCGAGTCGATCTCGATCCTGAGACGCGACGCCGCCTCGTCCATCAGATCGATCGCCTTGTCGGGAAGGAAGCGGTCGCCAATGTAGCGGTGCGAGAGCGTCGCCGCGGCGACCACGGCGCCGTCGGTGATGCGCACGCCGTGGTGCGCCTCGTAGCGCTCCTTGAGCCCGCGCAGGATGGCGATCGTGCTCTCCACGCTCGGCTCATCGACGTACACCGGCTGGAAGCGGCGCTCGAACGCCGGATCCTTCTCCACGTGCTTGCGATATTCGTCGAGCGTCGTCGCGCCCACGACACGAAGCTCGCCGCGGGCCAGCATCGGCTTGAGCATGTTGCCGGCGTCCATCGACCCCTCGGCCTTCCCCGCCCCGACCAGCGTGTGCATCTCGTCGATGAAGACGATGAACCGCCCCTCGGCCTCGGTGATCTCCTTGAGCACGGCCTTGAGCCGCTCCTCGAACTCGCCCCGGTACTTGGCGCCGGCGATCAGGGCGCCGAGGTCGAGCGCGACGAGGTGCTTGTTCTTGAGGCTCTCCGGCACATCGCCGTTGACGATGCGCTGCGCCAGCCCTTCGACGATCGCCGTCTTCCCGACGCCGGGCTCGCCGATCAGGACCGGGTTGTTCTTCGTACGCCGCGACAGCACCTGAATGACGCGGCGGATCTCCTCGTCGCGCCCGATCACCGGATCGAGCTTGCCGCGCCGCGCGTCCTCGGTGAGGTCGCGCGTGAAGCGCTGAAGCGCCTGGTACTTGTTTTCCGGCGACTGGTCGGTGACGCGGTGCGAGCCGCGCACGGCCTGGAGCGCCTCGAGGAGCTTCTCGCGCGTCGCACCGACGCCCGTAAGCAGACCCCGGCTCTCGGTACCCTTCACGTCGGACAGTGCCAGCAACATGTGCTCGGTGGAGACGTACTCGTCGCCGAGCGACTTCGCCTCCTGCTCGGCGCGATCGAGCACCTGATTGAGCTCGCGGGCCAGCGTCGGCTGAGCGTCGGATTGCTTCGGGTAGCGGCCGATCTCGCGATCGATCGACTCGCGCAGCGCCGTGACGTTGACCCCGAGCTTCTGGAGCACGGGGACGACGATCCCCTCATCCTGCCCGAGGAGCGCGAGCAGCAGGTGCGCATCGTAGACGAGCGGATTGCCGTTGCGGCGCGCGAGCGTCAGCGCGTCGTTGAGCGCTTCGGCGCTCTTCACGGTCAGGCGATCGGGATTGATCATGTCACGCGAATCCGGGGACGTTGCGGGAGGCCGGCGGCGCCGGGGCGCTCCCGACCCCTCTCGGGAGCAATCGAGGGGCCGCCCAATTGTGCCGAATTGGCAGCCGTCGCGCGAGGTCGCCTAGCGCCGCGCGGTCGGGGCCGTTCGCTCGATCGTCGCGCGCGCGTCGTCGACGAGGCGAAGCACCACTTCGGCCGCGGCGTCGGACATCGCCTGAACGATCGCGAGCATCGTCCCTTCCGGCACCGGGTACTCGACGCGCGCGGATCCCTGCCAGACGATGGCCTCGTCGGCCGTCCGGACGATCCTCGCGTCGAGCGCGACGGAGACGAACACGTCGCGTCCCCGGTTGACCTCCTCGAACTCGCGGACGCTGCCCTGCCAGACATGGAGCTGGGGCAGGCGCGCCGGCGCATCGAGGAGTGGCGGCTCCTCGGACAGCTGGCGCCAGAGCAGCAGTTGATCGGTGGTCATCGCGAGCATATCCGAGAGCGGCAGCGCCCACTCCCGGGTGGGGTATTGGCCATACTGCTGCTCGTCGATCCGGAAGACGATCGGTGGAGAGGAGTACAGGCCCGACGTGCGATACGGAGCGATGGCGATCGTGCCGTCGAGCACCGGTCTGGGAGGCCGGCGAGCGTCGATCAGGCGCGCCATCGCTCCGCCGGCGGTCGTGTCCGGCAGCCTGAGCCGGTAGAGCTCCCGCGAGGGGAGCGTGCCTCGCGGCAGGCAGGCGGCGACGCCAGACAGCGCGAGGGCCGCCGCGAGGACCGTCAGCCGTACGCGCTCAGTCACGAACGGGCGGGCCGGCGATCTTGCGCGGCGGGTCGCGGCGCTGGAGGAGGCTCGCCGGATCGTGCTCGAGGCGGGCCGCGAGGCGTGCGAGGTGCTCCGACGCGACGGACATGTTGCGAACGAGCTCGGCGGCGCCAGGGCCGGCGTGGAGGGCCTCCCGGAGGTCGGCGAGGAGGACGCGCAGCTCCCGCACGGCTGCGTTGGCCTCGCGCTGTGTCTGGGCGAACTCGGGGCCGCCGGTGCGGATCGCCGTGTCCAGCGCGACGAGCATCCGGTCGGAGCGGTCGAGGACGACGTTCAGCCGCGCGCTCGCCAGCTCGACCTGGGTGAAGATCCGCTCGCTGCTCGCCGCGGCGCCGGCCACCATGTCCTCCATTCGAGCGAGGGTGCGCTCGACGCGCTCCCATGGCTGCGTCCCCGCCACGCGCTCGACGCCGGTCAGGAGCGTGTCGGCGCGGTCGAGGAACGAGGCGAGGCGGCTGACGGCATCCTGAAAGGAGAGCGTCGGGTCGGTGACGATGACGCTCCCGGGTTCGAGCGCCGGCGCATCGGGAGAGCCGGCGTGGAGCGCGAGGAACGGCTCGCCGAGCAGGCCGACCTGCGTGATCTGCGCCCGCGTATCGGCGCGGATGGGCGTGCGCGGCCGGACGCGGAACCGGATGATGATGCGCGTCGGATCATCCTCGTGAAAGTCCAGATCGACGACGGCACCGACGAGCAGGCCGCCGTAGCGGACCTCGTCGCCCGGGTTGAGACCCGATGCGTTGAGAAAGACGGCGCGGTATTCGACGCCGCGGAAGAACAGCGATGGATAGCGGGCAAGCACGATCAGCAGAAGCAGCGTGATCGCGGTGCCGCCGAGTAGCAGAAGAATGCCGTAACGTGCCTCACCACGTTTCATTGATGCCCCCGACGGTCGACGAGCTGCCGGACGACCGGATGCCCGCTGTGCTGGATGGCGTCCCGATCGCCGTGCTCGACGATCGTGCCTTCGGCCATGACGTAGATGTGCTCAACCGCTCCGAAGGCATAGCGCACCTCGTGCGAGAAGATCAGCACGCCGAAGCCGTGCCGCGGCTGGAGAGCCGCGAGTGTTTCGTCGAACTCGGCCGCCGTATGCGGATCGAGTCCGAGCGTCGGCTCGTCGAGCAGGAGCACCGCCGGGCGCAGGGCAAGCGCTCGCGCGAGCGCGACGCGGCGGCGCGCGGCGCGTCCGAGCTCGGCGGGCGTCACCTCGCCGGCGATCTCCATGCCGACCTCGGCAAGCAACTCTCGCGCCGTCTCCCGCGCCTCGGCGGCAGTCACATCGGTATGCTCGAGCAGCGGCAGCTCGACATTCTCGATCGCGGTCAGCTTCGTGAGCAGTGCGCTGCCCTCGAACATGGCGCCGATGCGGGTGCGGAGGCGGCGCAGGAGCCCGTCATTGCCGTCGGTCGGGTCGTATTCCTCGCCGTCCACGAACACGACGCCCCGCTCGGCGCGCTCGAGGCCGAGCAGGTGGCGCATGAGCATCGACTTGCCGCACTGGATCGGTCCAAGCACCACCTGCGTCTCACCGCGGCGCACGAGGAGGTCGATGTCGACGATGATCGGGCGATCCGCGGGTCCGGTGAGGCCCCGCACCTCGAGCGCCGGCGGCTCAGGTGAGCCCGGGGATGAAATAGAAGATCGCATTGATGACGGTGTCCGCCGCGAGCACGCCGATGAGGCAGAACACGACGGCCCGGGTGGCGGCATTCCCGATCGCGTCGACGCGCCGCTCGACGCTCAGTCCTTCATCGGCGGCGATGACACCGATGATGAAGGCGAAGACCACCGATTTGCCGACTCCGACGAAGATGTCGAAGACGTCGAACGACGCCCGGAACTGCTCGAGGAAGAAGTGGGTGCTGTAGCCGAGGAATACCGTATTGCCGATCCAGCCACCGAAGACGATCAGTCCGTCGGCGACGACGGTGAGCGTGGGGAGCGCCACGAGGAGCGCGGCGAGCTTCGGCGCGACGAGATACTTCACTGGATCGAGCCCCATCGCCCGGAGTGCATCGAGCTCTCCGCCGGCGGACATCGATGCGAATTCGCCGGCGGTCCCGGCGGCGCTTCGGGCGATCACGAGGATCGCCACACCGAGCGGACCGAGCTCGCGCGCGGCGAACCATCCGATGGCCCGACTGGCCATGGCCTCGGCGCCGTAGGCGGTGAGTTGCGAGGCGATCTGAAACGTGGCGATCAGCCCGACGAGCACCGAGGCGCTGGCCACGAGCCGAAGCGCGCCGACGCCGAGGGCCTCGATCTCGCGCTGGACACCGGCGCTGACGATCACCCGTGGCGAGACGATCAGCCAGGCGAGCCAGTAGAGCGCACCGAGAGTCAGGCGGCCACGGCTGATGAAGCGGCCGCCGACGGAAGCGATTCCGGGTGGGACAGCGTACGTCGCGGAATGCGACTGCGGCGAATCGGGCTCCATCAACGCTTGACGCGGACCGGACGGGCGAATAGCCTCCCCTCGCGATGCGGCGACTGGTGTGCATTCATGGTGCGGCTCTGTTGATGATGCTGGTGGCGTGCGAGGGGGGACAGCGCCTCGCCGGCGTCAGTGATTCGACCTTCGTGGAGACGATGGCCGATCTCCGGCGCCTGCATTCACAGCCGTGGCTGGATACCACGGCCCGCGCGGCGGCGCGCGACTCCATCTTGCAAAGTCGGGGCCTCACTCCGGAGGATCTCGAGCGGGCCTCGCGAGCGCTGGCCGGGGACCCCGACCGGGCGCTGGAGATCTGGGCCGAGATCGACCGACGCGTACAGGGCGACACGCCCGTGGATCCGGCCCTCGAACAGCCGCGCCGCTGACTCCCGACTTCGCAGAGCGGCAATCAAGCGAACGGCGCGCGCGTCGCGGCGCAGGCCCGATGGACGAACGCCCCGACGGATCGTCGGGGCGTTCGCGATTTCGGCCTGCGGCCTTCGATTATTTGGTGACGATCATGCGTCTGAGGATCTTCCTGCCATCGACCTCGAGTACGTACAAGTAAACACCCGAGGCAACCTCACGCGACGTGTTCATGTAGTTCCCGTCCCAGTAGGCCGTGTATCGACCACATGGAAGCGAGAGGTTCTCGAGTGTCCGGCCGGCCATATCCGGCGGCGCTCCCTCACCCTGAAGGAGGGGGGTTGCCACCGGCTGCGACAGGACGTTGTACACCCTCAGTGTGACCCTGTACAGCCGAGCCGCATCACACTGATCGGGATCCCCGAGCGCGAACGGAATGCGTGTTTCCGGATTGAACGGATTTGGGAAGTTCTGCCCCAGTTCCATTCCGGCACCACGATCCCGCCCGGTTCCCCCTTGGGCGTCCGCACCCCGAGTTACAAGCGCGGTGAGGGCGAGCACGAAGATCAGTGCTGCCCAGCGGTGCTTCATGGGCTTCTCCGAGCTAACTAAGTAGATACCTGTTTACGACTCCTGCAGAGGGTGAATCGACTACGCTTTCACCGCGAACATAGGATGCGGGCACGAGACTGTCAAGAAACTTGTGCTTCCCATGTCAACGTCAAACACCCGTGCCAGTTACGTGCCGGACAGCACCCGCCCACCCGGCCGGCGATCGGTGATACCGCGCTGGTCGAAGTACTCCAGCACCGGAATGAGGTACTTCCGTGATATCCCCAGGACCTCCCGCAGCTCGGCGGGCGTGTACTGCCGGCCGGGTATCATCCCGGCCTGGAGGGAGCTCACGAGCGACGTCAGCGCGCCGGCGTGATAGTATCGCTCCTCCTCCACCTGAACGACGAATCCCTCACGCTCCAAGAAACGAACCAGCGCTGGGACATCCTGTCCGAAACGACCAATGAGCTCCCCGATCGAGGGAGGCTCGCGTCCCGCCTGTTCAAGAAAGGTACGTATGTGGTCGACCGTTGACCTCTTTTCGTCGTCGAGTTTGGGGGACCAGCCGGATACACAAATGATTCCCGCGGCGATCTGAACGGCAGCGTGCGCCTGGGCTCGCCTCAGGGCCTCATCCACGAGTGCCGCGGGGCCCCGCAGCTCCGAGCGCAGCAGCTGAAGGGAGACGCCGGGCTCGAGCGGAGCGCGCAGGTGATGCCACTCCAGCCTGTCGATGAGGCGCCGCTCCAGCTCATCCACCATGGACTCGTCGTAGATGCGACCGCTGAGCTCGACGACCGACGGAGCCCCGGCAATCAGCCGACGCACCCGCGGCCGCGGCTGTCCCAGGCGCGCCGGCAGCGTGGACAGAGCGACACCCTCCGGGCCCGCCTCGCGCACGAGAAACGAGAGTCGCTGCTCGGGCGTGGCGATGACCAGCGGGATCGGCCGGGCGCGGCGGAGGTCGGGAAGAGGATCGACGATCACCCCACCGCCGATGGTCGCCGGGGGCGAGGCGGATCGCAGGACGAACCTGTCGCCAGCGCGTCCGACGATTGGGGCGTCGAGGGAGAGACGCGCGGCTTCGCGGCCGCCGGGGGCGATCTCGCCTCCCAGCGCGATCACCCGGGCGCCGACGTCCTGAGTGCCGAGATGGAGTCGCACGCGCGTCCGCGGCCGCAGCGAGGCGGGTGCATCGGCGAGCAGCGAGACCTCGGCTCGCACCCGCTTCGATGGCTGCCAGCTCTCGTCCGTGACGATCACCGCGCCTCGGTGCAGGTCGGCGAGCTCGACGCCGGCGAGCGCGATCGCGGCGCGCATCCCCGGTTGCGCACGGGTCACGGCGTCGCCGTGCGACTGGATGCCGCGCACGCGGCCGACGAACCCACCGGGAAGCACGCGCACGGACGCCTCGCGCGCCAGGATCCCGCTCCACACGGTGCCTGTGACCACGGTGCCGGTCCCGCGAACGGTGAACACCCGATCGACGGGCATGCGAAAGAGGTCCGCCTCATCGCGGACCGGGAGCGCGGCGAACGCGGTGGCGATGGCGGCGCGCAGCGCGTCGATGCCCTCGCCGGTGACGGAGGAGCTGGGGATGATCGGCGCGCCGGCGAGCACGGTGCCGCGCAGGAGCTCTCGCACATCCTCGACCACCAGCGACAGCCACTCATCGTCCACCAGGTCACGCTTGGTGAGCGCGACGATGCCGCCGCGCACGCCGAGCAGTCCGAGGATCGCCACGTGCTCGCGTGTCTGCGGCATCACGCCCTCGTCGGCGGCGATGACTAGGAGCGCGAGGTCCACCCCCGACGCGCCAGCCAGCATCGTGCGCACGAACGCCTCGTGCCCGGGGACGTCCACCACGCCGGCGACGCCCCCTCCGGCGAGCGGCAGGGGCGCGAACCCGAGGTCGATAGTGATGCCGCGACGCTTCTCCTCGGGGAGGCGGTCGGTGTCCACGCCGGTGAGCGCGCGTACGAGCGCCGTCTTGCCGTGGTCGATGTGACCGGCCGTGCCGAGGATCACGCCCCGCTCCATTCGTCGCGCTCCCAGACATCCAGAGCGACGAACGCGCGCGCATCGGCGAGGTGTTCGCGCAGGAACTCGCGCAGCAGCCGCTGATGGGCGCGTGCTTCGTCGGGACCGGCGAGCGCCGGGCTCGCCCCGGCGAGCCAGTCGCGAAGCGCACTCCTCGCCGCGGGCGGGATGAGCCGCCCGCGAGACGCCATGCGCCCGCACGCCGCGCACAGCGCCCCGCCTGCGGGATGGCTGAACATCACCGTGGCCTCGGGTGCCAGGGCCGCGTGGCAGTCGCCGCACACGTCGAGCACCGGAGCGAAGCCGAGGCCGGCGACCAGGCGCCATGCGGCACCCAGCGTGACCTCGCGCGCCGCTCCGGGCTCGGCGGCCGCGATCGCATCGAACGTGTCGCGCAACGAGTCGAACAGGGCCGGCTGCGCGTCGTCATCGACGAAGCGGATCGCGAGCTCGGCGATCGCCGCCGCGCCGGTGAACCGCCCCAGATCGGCGGCGATTCCGGAGCGGGCGCGGGTGACCTCGAACGACACCAGTGTCTGGAGGTCGCGGCCGGGTCTGAGCGAGACCTGGGCCGTGCCGCCGGCGAACAGATCGAGCGCGCTGCCGAAGCGGCTCCGGCTTCGCCGCGCCCCTTTGGCCAGCACCGACTGCACGCCCGCCTCCCGGGTCGCGAGCCGGAGGATGCGCGACGACTCCAGGTAGTCGAATGAGTGCAGGACGATCGCCTCGGTGGCGACGAGGGGCATGATGAAAGATACAATGCAGAACCCGCCGGACGGCGATCCCCGCCATCGGACGGTGCCCGCTACGGTCGGCTGGAGCCACGATCTGTTTCCGCCGCCGCGAAGAGCGGTATATTCCGCGACGAATGATCCCTCGAAGCGCGATGGGGTCTTCGAGGCCCGGACCCGCGGAGCACGCAATGAGCGAGAACAGAACGAAGCCGACGGACGAGAGTGTCGATGCGTTCCTGAGTGCGGTCCCCGACGAGGAGCGCCGCGCGGACTGCCGCCGGGTCCTGGACATCATGCGGGAGATCACGGGAAAGGAACCCAGACTCTGGGGCAGGGGAATGATCGGCTTCGACAGCTACCACTATCGCTACGGGAGCGGCCGCGAGGGCGATTGGTTCATCACCGGTTTCTCCCCACGCAAGAACGATCTCACCATCTACATCATGGCCGGTTTCGATCGCTACGAGGAGCTCATGGGCCGGTTGGGAAAGCACCGGACCGGCAAGTCCTGCCTCTATCTGAAGCGACTCGCCGACGTCGACCCGGAGCTGCTGAAGGAATTGATCGCCGAATCGGTCCGCCACATGAGGGCGACGCACGACACCGGGGCGACGCGTTCCTGACGTGCGCCGGCCGCCGTGCCCGCGCGGCCGCGCTTCGACGACTTCGATCCAGCCCTACCTGCCGAGCTCGGCCCGTATACCGACGAGAATCGCTCGCCCTGGCGCCGCGAAGCCGCGGACCGGCTGGTATCGCTCTCCGAGTGCGTTTTCGATGCGCACCGTCAGGCGGAGGTCGCCCGCGGACGCCAGCTCGAGCAGTCCGAGCTCGACGCCGGCATCGACCAGTGTGTAGGGATCGAGAATCACGCGGGCGGCCGGAAACGCGGCGAAGTCGAGGTCGTCGCGGCGGCCGACGCGTTGTGCATTTGCGGTGAGCACCGCCCGGTCGCCGGCGCGCCAGCGGCCCTCCACGCTCAGCGTGTGCTCCGGACGCCGCAGGAGGGGCTTCCCTTCCTCGAATGCGCCGAAGTCACCATGGCCCGCCTCGGTGACAGCCGTCCGCACCCATGCCCAACTCGCCGACGCGTCGATGGTGCGCCAGGATGAACGGGCCTCGATCTCCAGCCCGCGAGCCCGCGCGGCGGCGACGTTCACGTAGTTCGGCGCCGTCGGATCCTCCTGCCAGAGATACTGGATCATGTCGCGAAAGCGCTGATCGAACCAGGTTGCGGAAAGCACGATGTACTCACTGGCGAACGCGCGACCGATCCCCACCTCCCAGCTCACTGTGCGCTCGGGCTCGAGGGCGGGATTGCCGACCGAGAACGGCGTCGTGAAGTGCTCGCTGAACGCAGGCTCCTTGAACGCCGAGCCGCCGGCGGCTCGCAGCGTCGTCGCACCCGACCGCCAGGCCAATGATCCCCGCGCGGTGGTGAAGGTCCCGAAGCGCTCGTTGTCGTCGAGGCGGACGCCGGCGGTCGCGGAGAGCCGGTCGCCGCCGCCGGACAGCAGCTGTGCATAGACGGCCTGGTTGTCGCGCGAGGCATCGAAGTGCGTGCCGGGAAGCGGGTCGCGGCCCAGCTGCGCCTCCCCCCGGGCATCCTCGCGCTGGCGGCTCCATTCCGAGCCGACGGTCAGAACGGCGCGGTCGCGCAGATGCAGATCGACCCGCGCGTCGGCGCGCTGGCGCAGGGCCTCGCTCTCACTGCGCGAGTAGTATCCGAGGGTGTCGCCGGGGCTGTCGGGTTGGTCGTCGCTGACGGCATCGGTGCGCGCCAGGCCCAGCTCCAGGCGCCCCGCGACGCGCGGCGCGAGGAGGTGTGCGACGCTGATCCCCAGCGTTCGGCGGCGCACCAGGCGGACCTGGTTGCTGTCCACGACCTCACCCCGGCCGTTGGTGGGGATCTGCGCCTCGCTGTCGGAGAGACGGGCATCGAGGCGGACGTCGGTATGCGCGCCGGGGCTGGCCCGGAACGTCGCGTCGAACGTCTCGCCGCCGAAGCGGTTGTTGAACGCGTGGATTCCATCGGTGCGGCGCGTCGCGATCGCCAGCGCACCGCCGGCGCGCGCGCCGCCGCCCGACAGCTCGGCCGTTCCCTCCCGCCAGCCGAAGCTGCCACCCCGCGCCTGCACGGCGCCGCGTATGGCGCCCCCGGCCGCGCCCGCACCACTCGCACCTCGACCGTCGCGGGTGAAGATCTGGACCACGCCGGTCACCGCGTCCGACCCGTACAGCACGCTGCCGGGGCCCCGGACGATCTCGATCCGGTCCACGTTGTCGGTCGTGAGGGTGGACAGATCGATCCCGCCGCCGGCAGCGTTGAGCGGCACGCCGTCGATCAGCACCTTCACGTAATCGCTCTCGCCGCCACGCATGAACAGCGACGTGATGCCCCCGTACGAGCCGGTGCGCACGACCGTCAGTCCGGGCACATGGCGGAGCGCGTCGGCGACCAGGGCGATTCCGCGCGCGCGCAGCTCGTCGCCGCCGATGACGGTCGTCGCCAGCGACGAGGCGGGGAGCGAGACCGGCACCCGCGTCGCGGTGACGATTACGGGATCCAGCCGCGTCGTATCCCGCTCCTGCGCCGGGGCGAGACGGGCGATCACGATCGAGAGGGCGAACGCTGGCGGCGCCGCGCGCAGAACGAAGCGAAGTGAGCTCACGAGACGTACCCTGGTTGAGAGTCGGATTCGCCCGAGCCGCTGCCGGCGCGGGAACGGGTGCGAAGCGGGACCAGCGCGGGCGCGCCCACGGCGGCGTCGCGGATGACCACGAGCGGCCACTGATACACGGGTTCGAGCACCGGCCCGCGCATCACGTCGGCCGGCGGGCCGAGGGCGGCGACGGTACCCTCGTGCAGCAGCACGAGGGTGGCGGCGAAGCGCGCCACGAGATTGAGCTGGTGGCTGACCAGAAGAACCGCGTGACCGGCGCGCGCCAGCGCATCGAGCAGCTCGAACACCCCCATCTCGTGCGCGACGTCGAGAAACGTCGTCGGCTCATCGAGCACGAGTGCCGGCGCGTCCTGGGCGAGTGCGCGGGCGATCCGCACGCGCTGCCACTCGCCGCCGGAGAGCTCGTCGGTGCGCCGGCCGACCAGGTCGCCGATCCCCGAGCGTTCGACCGCCCGATCGACGGCACGGGCGTCGTCGGCCGACGCCGCGCGCCACGCTCCACGATGCGGAAAGCGGCCGAGCGCAACGAAGTCGCGCACGTCGAGCGGAAACACGGGCTCCTCACGTTGAGTGACCACGGCGACGCGACGGGCGAGAGAGCGGCCATCCATCGCCGCCGCGTCGTCGCCATCGACGAGCACGCGTCCGGAGGCGAGCGGGAGGCGTCCAATGAGCGCGCGGACCAGGGTGCTCTTCCCACTGCCATTCGGGCCGACCACCGCGGTGATGTGCCCTCGCGGCGCCGCGAAGCTGACGCCGCGGACCGCCGGGTGATCGGCGCGCGGATAGCGGGCAACGACATCCTCGAACCGGATCATGCGAGCCGCCGCAGACGGGCGAGGAAGAACGGCACGCCGACCAGCGCGGTGACGGCACCGAGCGGGAGCTCGATCGGTGCGCGTACGGTGCGGGCCAGGAGATCGGCGGCGATGACGAGTGCCGCACCGGTCAGGGCGCTCGCCGGCAGCAGGGCGCGGTGGCCACGAAGCCCGGCGGCGCGGGCGATGTGCGGTACGACGAGACCGACGAAGCCCACGAGCCCGGCCGCCGTGACGGTGGCCGCGGCGAGCAGCGAGGCGAGAAGATAGATGCGCCGGGCCGCGGCATCGACGGCCACCCCGAGCGCCGCCGCCGGCTCCTCCCCGAGCGAGAGCACGTCGATCTCGCGGGCGAGAACGATCAGCGCACCGCCACCGATGAGCGTCGTCGCCGCCACCCACCGGACCTGGGACCAGTCGGCGTCGGCGACGGAGCCCATCATCCACCAGAGCGCGCCGCGGACCGTGTCCGCCGGGGCGGTCGCCAGCGCGATCATGATCACCGCGTTGGCGAACGCGCCGACAACCACGCCGGCCATGAGCAGCACCCGAGGATCGCCGCGCCCGCCAGCCGCGCCGGCGACGGCGAGCGCCACGGCGACCGCCGCCGCGGCTCCGGCAAACGCCGCCAGCGGCACCAGGGCCGCGGACACCCCGAGTGCGAGCGCGCCGACAGCACCGACCGCCGCGCCCCCGGACACACCGAGCAGCCATGGCTCGGCGAGCGGGTTCCGGAGCGCACCCTGCAGCGCTCCGCCGCTCAGTCCGAGCGCGGCGCCGACCAGCGCGGCGAGCATCACGCGCGGCAGCCGCAGCGTGCGCACGATCGCGACCGCAGAGGCGTCGCCCTCGCCGCGCAGCGCGGCCAGCACATCGGGGAGTGCGAGCGGCACCGCGCCGAACGCGATGCCGGCGACCCCGAGGACCACCAGCGCGGCTCCCGCGCCCAGCCAGAACCAGACCGGCCGCCCCCGGGCGTCGCGCGGCCGCGGCGGTGGCGCGGCGTCGTGCTTCCGGCTCTCGGTCGCCGTGCCGGTCACCAGACGATCTCCGGGTGCAGGAGGGTGGCGAGCGAGCGCGCTGCATCGCCGAGCATCACGGAGGGCCGGGCGACGAGAATCGTGTCCACGACGAGCACGCGCCCCTCGCGGACTGCCGACACGGCGCGCCACGACGGTCTGGTGCGCAGCGTGGCCGCGCCATCCGGACCGGCGAGAATGAAACGCGGATCGCGCCGCGCGACGTCCTCGAGCGAAACGGGAGGCGAGGCGTCGGCGAAGTCCTCGTAGGCGTTGCGGCCGCCTGCGATCTCGATCAGCTGATGCATGAAGCTGCCGGTGCCGATCGTGATCAGCGGCGAATCCCAGATGTACCAGAACACGGTAGGGCGCTCGCGCCCCGCGGTGCGCGCGCGCACGTCGTCGATCACCGCCAGCACGGAATCCGCCACGGCGATCGCCCGCGCGCTGTCGCCGGTGATGAGGCCGAGGAGACGCGTCGCGCGCGCGAAGTGCTCGATCCGGTCGATCTTGAGACCGAGCGTGGGCACGCCGGCCGAGCGGAGGCGCTCGGCCGCGGCGCGGTTGTCGGCGCCGGCGTAGAGCACGACCAGGTCGGGACGCCGGGCAAGGATCGCCTCGACGCTCGGCCGCAGCCCATCGCCGACGTCGGGTAGAAGACGCGCCGAGTCAGGCCAGAGATCCCATCGCGAGCGCGCGACGAGCCGGTCGCCCGCGCCGATGGCGAAGAGGATCTCGGTGGTCGTCGGATTGAGCGAGACGATACGGCTCGGCGCCCGGTCGAGCACCACGCGCTCGCCGAAGTCATCGTCGAGCGTGGTCGCCGTGTGCGGCTCGGTCCTCGTGCAGGCGCCCGCAATGACGAGCGACGCGACGATCGACGCGCCGGCAGCCGACGAGAAGAAGCGGAGAGTCCGGAAACGCACGACGGGCATCCTGGTAGGGAAGGATGCCCGCAACGACCTGAGCCGCGGCTGGAAACGCCACGATGCCACTAGTCGCCACCACCCCTCCCGCGAGGGTCATCGGTGAGCGGCGGACGCGAGTCGTCTCCTGGCTTCGGGCCGCATGGCTCGCCTTCCCGACCGGAGTCAGTGGCGTCGTGAGCCAGCGATGTCGCCCGTTACAGTGGCGGGGCCGCACCGGATTCGCACCGGCTTCCGTGGCCCGCACCCGCACATGAGTTGTGGCGCGAATCTACGGTCGCGGGCGAGTCCGGGCAAGGCCCGCTTCGCCGGCACCGCGGCAAGAGAACGCGCGCGCCAGCGCCAGCAGCATCACGGCCCCGACGATGGTCATCGTCAGCGCGATCTGGAGGCTCCGCGTACTCGTGGGCGGCGGCGCGAGATCGAGCGTCATCACGCCACTGGATGGCAGATCGCGGGCGACGAAGCGCCGAAAGCTGCGACCATCCACGACGGTCGAGTCCGCCGGTGCGATGCCCGGCGCGTGGACGGTGCCCGTAGCCTCCTCGACCATCACCTCCAGCATTCCGGTCGCGCGCTCGAGCGGAAGGCGCACGGGAAACGCCGAGGCCGGCACGCGATAGGTGAAGGCGAGCTGGCGGACTCCGGGCGTGAACGGCGCGAACAGGAGCACCCGGCCATCGCGATGAAGGATGGCGGTCTGCGCCACGCCCTGGTCGCCGGGCACCGTGAAGTCGTGCGCCTCGCCGGGCACCACCGCCGCCCACACCGCGCGCCCGGCCTCGCCGGGGATGGCGGTCAACAGCGTGTCGTTGGAGAGCTCGTAGACCTCGATGATCTCGCGGTCACCGTCGAATGGAGCCCCGACGATCAGATGCCGCGTGCGGACGCTGATCGGCACCGCGGCCGATGTCGTGTCGAAGACGAGGATGTCGGCGTCGTCGCCGGCGACCACGGGTTCGCGCAGCGGCGGCGCGAAATAGGCTACGCCGCCGTGCTCGGCCGAGACGAGATAGATCGCCGGTGAGCTGCCGAACGGCCGGTAGCGGAACGCATATCGTCCGTCGCCGGCGGTGCGCAGCGAATCCAGTGCGCCGGCACTGTCGGAGCCGATGCGGTGCAGCGTCACCTGGACACCAGCGACGGGGCGTGGATCACCGCCGGTGGAGCTGGCGCGCAGGACGCGGCCTTCGACGCGGTGAACCGGAGCGGCGGAGAGCTGCGCGCCGAGCGATGCCGCGCCAGACAGCAGCAGCATCGCGGCCAGCGCGAGGAGGCTCCCCGCGCCGTGCGTGGCGGGCCGACGCACCGACCGCACGGCTGTCAGAGGTTGAACTTGCCGAAGTCCTCGGGACGGAGATTCTCGAGGTAAGCCTTGAGCTGCTCGGCACTGAGCTCCTCCGCCGAGCGCTGCGGCAGCAGGGCGTCCTCGGCATCGGCGCCATCGTCGTCTTCTTCGGCGGCGACCGAGGTGAGCAGCGCTTCGGCGGCGAAGATCGGCGCATCGAGGCGGAGCGCGACCGCAATGCTGTCCGACGGCCTGGCATCGACGTGGACGACCGTGTCGCCGCGATGAATGTGGAGCTCGGCGAAATACGTGTTCTTCTGCACGCGGGTGATCTGCACGCGTCGCAACTCGCCGCCGAGGCCGACGATCAGGCTGCGGCAGAGGTCGTGGGTCAGAGGGCGCTCGCGCTTGATGTTGTGCATCTGCATGACGATCGATTCGGCCTCCGGCTGGCCGATCCAGATCGGCAGCAGGCGCCGGCCGTCCTTTTCCTGGAGGATGAGGACGTACGAATTCGTCGCGCTATCGAGCCCGAGTCGGGCCACCGTCACTTCTATCATTCACTCCTCGTCGACCACGCGGCTGGTCTGGTGCGTAGCGAGCCGGAGAGCCCCGCCCTCCGCCGATCCACTAACATACTCCGCGCCAAGCATGATGTTCACCCGGGGCGGCGGCCACGACGCTCGCGCCATTCGACCGTGGATCGCTAGCCGACGGCCTTTCGGAGCGCTTTCGCCCGGTCGGTGCGCTCCCAGGTGAACAAGGTGCGGGCGCGCTTCCCCGTTCCCTCGCGCACCGTAGCGCGCCCGAAGTGCCCGTAGGCGGCTGTGGACCGGTAGATCGGCTTGCGCAGGTCGAGGTCACGAATGATTCCGGCCGGTCGCAGGTCGAAGACCTCGTTGACCGCGGCGGCGATCGCCGCGTCGGGCACGACGCCGGTGTCGAATGTCTCCACCGCGACGGCCACCGGTTCGGCGACGCCGATCGCGTAGGCGAGCTGCACCTCGCACCGCCTGGCCAGGCCGGCGGCGACGACGTTCTTGGCCACCCACCGCGCCGCGTACGATGCCGAGCGATCGACCTTGGATGGGTCCTTGCCGCTGAAGGCGCCGCCGCCGTGTCGGCCCATGCCGCCGTAGGTGTCCACGATGATCTTCCGGCCGGTGAGTCCGGCATCGCCCTGCGGGCCGCCGATGACGAACCGACCGGTCGGGTTGATGTGATAGGTGACCTTGCGCGGGCGCAGCTCGAGCGGGATCGAAGGCTCGATGACCTCAGCGATTATCGCCTGTCGCAGCTTGCGCGGTCCGATCTTCTCGCCGTGCTGTGTCGAGACGACGACGGTATCGATCGCGATCGGGCGCCCATCGTCGTAGACGACGGTGACCTGCGCCTTGCCGTCGGGTCGGAGCCAGGGGAGGATCCCCCGCTTGCGGCATTCGGCCAGACGCTGGGTGAGGCGGTGGGCGAGCAGGATCGGGAGCGGCATCAGCTCCGGCGTCTCGTCGCTGGCATAGCCGAACATCATGCCCTGGTCGCCGGCCCCGCCGGTGTCGACGCCCATCGCGATGTCGGGTGACTGTCTGTCGATGCTGGTGACGACCGCGCAGGTCTTGTTGTCGAAGCCGTATGCCGCGTCGGTGTAGCCGATCTCCTCGATCGTGCGCCTGACGATCTCGGGAATGTGGACGTAGGTGTCGGTGGTGATCTCTCCGGCGACGCAGGCGAGGCCGGTCGTCACGAGCGTCTCGCAGGCTACACGGGCGAATGGATCGTCGGCGAGAATGGCGTCGAGCACGGCATCGGAGATCTGGTCGGCGATCTTGTCGGGGTGCCCTTCGGTGACGGACTCGGACGTGAATAGATGGCGTTGGCGCACGCGCGACCTGGAATTCGGATGGGAGCGCGAGAGATGTCCGACCGTGGGTGGTCAGGAGCGCTCGAGCAGAGAGATGATATCGCCGTCGGAGAGGCTCGGCAACACATCGCGCACGAGCGCCGGATCGACTCCGGCACCGGCGAGACGACGCGAGAGATCCGCCTCGACGGCCGCCGGACCGTCGAGTGCAAGCGCGGCGAGCGCGGCTTCTTCCAGCGCCGCTGCATCGACGCTCCGTATGAGCCGCTTGATCCGGCCGACCGAGCGCGCGCCAACGCTCAGCTGACGCACTCCGAGACCGATGAGAACCAGCGCGGTGAGCGGCTGCGAGGCCATCTCGCCGCAGACCGCGACATCGACACCGCTCGCCGCTCCGACCTCCACCGTCCGACGGATGAGGCGCAGCACGGCCGGGTGCAGCGGCGTGAAGCGGGAGACCAGGTTCGCGTTGCCGCGGTCGATGGCGAGCGTGTACTGGACGAGGTCGTTCGTACCGAGACTGAAGAACGCCACATCGTCGACGAAAGTGTCGACGACGACGGCGGCGGCCGGCGTCTCGATCATGACGCCGAGCGGAACGTCGGCGCGGTGAGCGACGCCGCGCTCGCGCAGCTCGGCAGCCGCCTGCTCGAGCAGGGCCCGCGCCTGCCGCACTTCCTCGAGACTGACGATCAGCGGGAGCAGAATGTGCACGTCGCCGTGAACGGCGGCGCGGAGCAGCGCGCGCAGCTGCGTCCGGAACAGCTCGGGCTCGTCGAGGCACATCCGGATGGCGCGCCAGCCGAGGAATGGATTTGGCTCGTGCGGGTAGCCGCCGACGGGCAGCTTGTCGCCGCCGATGTCGTAGGTCCGGATCACGATCGGAAATCCACGGAACGCGTCGACGACCTTGCGGTAGGCGGCGTACTGCTCATCCTCGTCGGGCATGTCGGTGCGGCCGATGACGAGAAACTCGGTGCGCATCAACCCGACGCCCTCGGCGCCGCTCAGTGCAGCTGCCTCGGCATCCTCGGGAATGTCGATGTTCACCCGCAGCGTGACCCGCACGCCATCGCGGGTCAACGGCTCCTCGCCGGAGAGCAGGCTGAGCTCGGCCTCCGACTCGGCCTCCCGGATGGCGCGCGTGCGGTACCCGTCGACCTCGTCGGCCGTCGGATTGATCGCCAGAAGCCCGCGGGTGCCGTCGAGAATGGCGCTGTCGGATACCCGGACTCGCTGTGTCGCGTCGCGAAGCCCGACGACCGCCGGGAGGCCGAGCGACCGGGCGAGAATGGCCACGTGGGACGTCCGCGTGCCGGCGTCGGTCGCGATCCCGGCGATCGCCTCGCGGTCGAGCTGCACGGTGAGGCTCGGCGTGAGGTCGTGGGTGACCAGCACCGCGCCGGCGCCCTTCGGAACGTCGACCGGATCGTGGTCGGCCAGCCCGAGCAGGATCGACAGGACGCGGATGTGGACGTCGGTCAGGTCGCCGACGCGCTCGCGGATCATCGGCAGCTCGTGTCGGGCGAAGCGCTGGCGCTGCTCGACCATCACCAGGTCGAACGCCTTCTCCGCGCCGGTGTTCTGCCGGATCCAGTCCTCGATCTCGGCGAGCATGTCGGGATCCTCGAGGATGAGAAGCTGCGCCTCGAAGATGCTGGCGTCCTTGGCGCCGACCCGCCGTTCGACCCGGTCGCGGACCTTTCGCAGCCGGTCCTTCGCCCGCGCCATGGCGTCGTGCAGGCGATCGAGCTCGTCGGGGATCGCCTCGTCGGCGATGATGCGGTGCCGAACGTCGGGCACCTCCCACCGGAGGAGGTGCACCGGGCCGTGGACGATCCCGGGAGACGCGGGTACACCGCGGATC
Organism: Gemmatimonadaceae bacterium; assembly: GCA_035513015.1. Classification (GTDB taxonomy): domain Bacteria; phylum Gemmatimonadota; class Gemmatimonadetes; order Gemmatimonadales; family Gemmatimonadaceae; genus DATKCV01. The sequence goes on along the minus strand of DATKCV010000085.1, from coordinate 250,738 downwards.
GCGTGCTGCACTAGGCCTCCCCGAACTTTCCGGAGATGAGCGCGGCCAGCGCCTCGACGGCCTGGTCGGCGTCGGGACCGCTGGCACGAAGCCGAAGCGTCGAGCCGTATTCGGCGGCCAGCATCATGACGCCCATGATGCTCTTGCCGTTCACCTCGAGATCGTCCCGGGCAAGGGTGATGTCGGACTTGAACTTCGCCGCGCATTTCACGATCTCGGCCGCCGGGCGCGCGTGGAGCCCGTTCCGGTTGCCGATGGTGACGGATCGCTCGCTGATCATCGCGACACCGAGATCGAGAAGAGTACGAATCCCGCCAGCGCGACGAGCGCAATGCGCCATCCCTCGGCGCGCCCGTGCAGGCGGACGATGATCCAGCCGCCGACGGCGACGCCCAGCACGACCACGCCGAACAGACCGCGACCCGGACCGACGATGCGGTCCATCGCCAGGGGGATGGCGATGCCGGCCAGCACCGCCGAGACCTGCGTCACGTACTGCGGACTCTGCCGGAGCAGCGGGCGCCCGAGCGCGCTGGCGACGCGCAGTCCGTGCTGCCATCCCGCCCGCAGCCCCCACACGCGGAGGGCGAGGTGCCCGGCATTGTAGATCCCGAGAAAAAGCGCGATTACGAGCAGCGGACTTCCGCCGAAGCCGAACGCCGCCAGCGCGAGCAGCGAGCAGAACGGCAGCCACGCCGCCCACACCAGACGGTCTCCGACGCTCCCCAGCGGCCCGCAGCAGGCGGTGCGAAAACGCTCGATACGGTCGGGGTCCACGCCGTCCGTCTCGGCTCGGGCGAGCGCGCCCACCGCGATCGCCGCCATGTAGGGATGGGCATTGAAGTAACGGCACTCGCGCGCCAGCGCTTCGCGATAAGCCGGCCCGCCCTTACCGCCCGGAAGCTGGCGCAACGCCGGCTCGACGCAGAATCCGATGCCGTTGCCTAGCAGGATCTCGTAGTTCCACGAGCCCTGGATCGCCAGCAATCGGCTGAAGATCACCAGCCGGATGGCCAGAGGCAGTGGAGGGGCGAGCACCGGCGGCGGCGTCATGTCAGCACCAGGAGAAGCATGCCCACCACGAGCCCGCCGAGGAACAGCCAGCGCGCACCGGGTGTGAGGTGGTACAGCTTCCAGACGGCGGCGACGGCCACGGTGGCGGCGATGCCGACCACGGCCGCCCGGGCGATGCGGGCATCGGTACCCCACAGTCCGACCACCGCCAGCGAGAGAGGCGAGAGCACGACCAGCGCGATCGCGGTCAGCGCGGCACCCCTCATCAGGTCGGCGGTCAGGCCGAAGATCTGGAGACCGACCACGGTGCGATAGTTCCCGCTTTCCAGCGACTGCCGGTGGCGCCGCGCCCAGACGGCGTTCAGGCGGCGCAGCAGGACCATCGTCCAGCCGCCGATCCACCCGGTGGCGAGCGCGCCGACCACCGCCACCGCCATCGCGCCGGCGGGAGCTCCCTCGTGGATGGCGAAGATCGCGCCGCCGACGACGGCCGCCGAGCCCCACTCCGGATACCGCGATGCGCCGATCGGCAGAGTCTCCAGCGAGATCAGCTCCAGCGCTGCGCCGATCAGCAACCCCGACATGGGCTGGCCGACCACCGCGCCGGCCAGCGTCGCGGCGACCAGCGGCCGCGAGATCATCGCCTGCGGAAAGCTGACGACGTCGAGCCCGAGGATGGCGCCGAGGAGCATCAGCGGGATGAGATCGAGGATGTCGATCATCGCTCGGAAGTCCCCTCGAGCAGCTCGGCGAGCGCGACCGGCCTCGCCGCCGGGACGTCCTGCGCGGTGACGGTGATACCGCGGTCGGCCAGCTCGCGCAGCGCGCGCGCCTCCTCTTCCGTGAGAAAGACGTAGCGCAGGCGCTGGCTGCGGCCGGCGCGGTGATGGATGCCGCCAAGATTTACCTGCCGGATCGCGCCATTGGCCTCGGCCAGCCGGCGCATCGTGTCGATGTCGCCGGTGAGGAGTATGCCCGGCCGCTGGTCGGTGCGATACGTCTCCAGGCGCCGGGCGGCATCCGGCACGTTGTCGAAGAACACCTCCATGTCGGGCGGCACGCCCATTCGATAGAGCTCCTGCTCCCATTCGCTCGCCGCGACCTCGTCGTCCACGAGCACGATGAAGCCGATGTCGAGCGGCTGCCCCCAGCCGACGACCACCTGTCCGTGGATCAGGCGGTCGTCGATGCGATAAAGCTCAATCCCCACTCGGCGCCCCCATCACGGCGATCGACGCCCGTCCCTTGTCCACCGCGTGCCGCGCCGCACTGGCGTCGGAGTCGGCGGCGTGCATGACGAAATCGAGCAGCGTCGCGAGGTTCACGCCGGTGACCAGCACGATGTCGTCGCGCGAGCGCATCACGCGCCGGGCGGCGAGCGTCCAGCTGCCGGCGGGCAGATCGGTGAAGATGACGCGGGCGTCGCCGGCGATCGCGTCTCGCAGCATCGCTTCGATGTCGCGCGCGGCCAGGTCGCGGTTGGTGAGACCGATGAGCTCCTCGCCGCGGCCGGTGATCTGCCGCACGGCCGAGATCATCCCATCGGCGAAGTCGCCGTGTCCGGCGACGACCGCGGGGCGAACGCTACTCATGGTCCTCCTGCAGATACTTGCGTACCTCGGCTGCGGCGCGCATTCGACTGATCAGCCGCTCGTTGAACTGCTCGGCCGGGTTCACGCCACTGTACTGCAGCAGGTGGTTGAGCGCCACCACCTCGGCGATCACCGTAATGTTCTTCCCCGGGTTCAGCGGTACCCGCATCTTGGGCAGCTCGACTCCAAGAATCGCGGTCACCTCGCCGTCGAGTCCCGTGCGGTCCACCACCGCCTCCTGGTTCCACTCCTCGAGCTGGACAACGACCTCGATCCGCTTCTGCTGGCGGACGGCGCGAATGCCGAAGATCGCCGGAACGTTGATCAGCCCGATCCCGCGGACCTCCATGTGATGGCGCTGCAGCTCGTGGCCGCGGCCGATGATGATGTCGTTGCCGCGCCGCGAGGCGATCACGAGATCGTCGGCGACGAGCCGGTGGCCGCGCTCGACGAGGTCGAGCACGCATTCGGACTTGCCGATGCCGCTACGGCCCACGAACAGAAGTCCGACGCCGAAGACGTCGGCGAGGGAACCGTGCAGCGTCGCCGTCGGAGCGAACAGCTCCTCGAGCACCGGCTTGATGCGGCGATAGAACTCGTTCGTCTTGAGCTTCGACCGGAAGAGCGGGGTGCCAGAGTCGGCGGCGCTTTCGGCGAGTCCGGCGGGTAGCTGTTGAGCCTTGGTGACGAATACGCAGGGAATCTGGAAGGTGAAGAAGTTGCGGAGGATCCGCTCCCGGTCCGGCGCGGCAAGGGAGGCCAGGTAGGTGATCTCGGTCTCGCCGAGCACCTGGAGACGGTGGGCCGGGAAGCGCTCGACGTAGCCGGTTAGGGCGAGGCCGGGGCTCGACACCTCGGGACCGCGCACCTCGCGGAACAGCCCACCCGAGCCCACCTGCTCGAGCTGGAGCGACTCCTTGAGCCTCTCGCAGAGGCGTCCCACCGTCACCGGATCGCTCATCGTCGGGCGAGCGCGCGACCCCGCGCCTTGGGGGTGCGCTTCTGGCTGACGACCTGCGCGTCGAGCTTGGCGACCGCCGCCGCCAGAGCCGGGCCGTAGTACCGGGCGCGCCCCTCGGCGATCAGGTCGCGATGCCGCGGCGCGTGGAGCAGTATCTCCACGCGGCTGATCGGTCCATCGCGCTCGAATCGCACCACCGCATCGACCGCGCGGGAGAGCTTGCGGGCAGTGCGCCGGACGGCGCGCTCCGCGCGGAGTCGCATGCGGTCGGAGATGACGGCGTGGTGCGCCTGGAAAATGATGTCCATCAGACGGCTCCTTCGGTTGCGGTCAACATGGCGAGATGGTGCGCAGTGAGGTCGGCGGCACGCTCCCAGCTGAAGGTTTCGGCGAACCGGCGCCCCTGGGCGCCGAGCGATGCGACGAGCGACGGCGACGCGGCGAGGCGGCCGAATGCTGCCGCCATCGCCTCGACGTCGCCGTGTGGAACGAGAAAGCCGGTCTCGCCGTGGCGTACCGACTCGCGCAGGCCCGGCGAATCGGAGGCGACCACCGGAGTCCCGCATGCGGCAGACTCGAGGTTCGTGATCCCCCACCCCTCCTTCGGTGATGCGAACGCCATGGCCCAGGCACGGCGCAGGAGGGCCAGTTTCTCGTCCTCACCGATGAACCCAAGAAATTGCACCCGGGTGCCGAGGTCAAGCGACGCGACCAGCCGCTCGAGAGCCCGCCGGTGGTCGCCCGTACCGGCGATGGCCAGAGTCGCATCCGCCCGGCCGAGACTGGCAAAAGCGCGAATGACGATGTCCACTCCCTTGTACTTCTTGAGCCGGCCCAGATATGCGAACAGGGGTCTTGGGGATCGGACGGCGGGATCGGGCGTCAACCGGGCTGAATCGACACCCGGGTGGATGACGCGGATCGATTCGCGCGGGATCCCGCGCGAGACCAGGTCGTCGGCCGTGCTCTGACTGACCGCCTGGAACGGGGTGCGCCCGTAGACCCAGGGCAGCGGTCGTTCGGCGAGCCAGACGGCGGCAGCCAGCGGAGCGGACGCCTCGAGAAACGCCGTGCGGCCGAACAGGTGCGGTACGAAGGCCATGACGCGCGCCGCCCCCCACCGCGGAGTCCACAGTGGCGCCTTGTTGATGTCCTCGACCAGGATGTGGTGTGCGGCGCCGGCGAGATGACGCCGGTAGTAGCGGCGCGCGCGAAGGGGGAACGTGTAACGTCCCGCGACTCGGTGAACGTCGATGCCGTCGAGCGATGCCCGCGCCGGCGCGCCCGCCCAGCCGCTGCACAGGAGGTCCACCTGATGACCGCGCGCTGCGAGGCGCCCGAATACGTGATGCACCTCTATCTCGGCGCCGCCAGCCTGTGGATTCTCGCGATCCTGCCAGTTGACGACGAGAATCCGCACTAGATGCGTCCCATTCGCCGCGCCAGGCCATCGATGACGCCATTGACGAAGCGGGCGCTGCGCGCGGTGCCGTAGCGTTCGGCGAGGCGTACCGCCTCCTGGATGACGACGCGCGGCGGCGCATCGCCGCGCCGGAGCTCGGCCGCCGCGAGCCGCAGCACCGACCGCTCGATCGCGCCGAGCCGCTCGAGCCGCCAGTTTGTCGTCACCTCCGCCAGGTCGGCGTCGACCCCCGGAAGCTCGACCAGCAGCGTCCGGATGAGCAGGTTGGCGAATCGGCGCTCGTCGGGCGCGACGGCCAGGTCGTCGAAGATGCGCTCAGCGATGCGATCCAGCGGTTCGGCGCCACGCAGGTCCCATGCATAGAGTGCCTGCAGCACGCGCGCTCGTCCCCGGGTTTCAACCCTCGTCCGTGGCGACATCGAGCCGGTCGAACAGGTCCGCCATCTCCAGCGCGGCCAATGCCGCGTCCCACCCCTTGTTGCCGTGGGCGCCGCCGGCGCGCGCCTCCGCCTGCGCGATCGTGTCGCAGGTCAGCAACCCGAAGCCGATCGGCACGTCGTACTCGCCCGCCGCATCGGCCAGCCCGCGCGCGGCTTCGCCGGCTACATAGTCGAAGTGCGGTGTCTCGCCGCGCACGACCGCGCCGAGGGCGACGAGGGCGACGTAGCGCTCGGAGGAGAGCAGCCGGCGCGCGGCGGCGGGGAGCTCCCAGGCGCCGGGAACGGAGACGACATCGATGTCGTCGGCGGCCACGCCATGGCGGACGAGCGCATCGAGCGCGCCGTCGAGGAGCGCACGCGTGATCGATTCGTTGAAGCGCGAGACCACGACGGCGACACGGCGCCCCTCGCCGGCCGGGACGCCCTGGAACTCGGCCATCGCTAAATGGCCCGCAAGTGGCCGAGCTTGAGGCGCTTCGCCTCGAGATACCCCGCGTTCTCGGTCGTCGAGGGAGACTCGATCGGCACGCGATCCTCGACCCTCAGTCCGTAGCCTTCGAGACCGACCAGCTTGCGTGGGTTGTTCGTCATCGGGCGGATGGAGCGGAGTCCGAGGTCGAGAAGGATCTGCGCGCCGATGCCGTAGTTGCGGAGGTCGGGCTTGAATCCGAGCTGCTCGTTCGCCTCGACGGTGTCGGCACCCTTGTCCTGGAGCTCGTACGCCTTGAGCTTGTTGAGCAACCCGATCCCCCGCCCCTCCTGATCGAGGTAGACGACCACGCCGCGTCCGGCACGCGCGATCATCTCCATCGCCGTGTGGAGCTGCCATCCGCAGTCGCATCGCATCGAGTGGAACACGTCGCCGGTGAGGCATTTGGAATGCATGCGCACGAGGATGCTCTCGCCGTCCCTGACGTCGCCGAATACGAGCGCGACGTGCTCGTGCGTGTCCACGTCGTTGCGATACCCCACGATCCGCCATTCCCCGATCTCGGTGGGCAGCCTGGCCTCGGCGAGGCGGTGCACCAACCGCTCGTTCTGGAGCCGGTGCGCGACGAGCTGGGCGACCGTGACGAACGTCAGCTCGTGCCGCACAGCGAAGGTCTCCAGCTCGGGGCGCCTGGCGGTGGTGCCATCCTCGTTCAGGATCTCGCAGATCACACCCGCCGGGTAGAGGCCGGCGAGACGCGCCAGGTCCACCGCGGCCTCGGTGTGCCCGACGCGCTGGAGAACGCCCCCTTGGCGAGCGCGCAGGGGGTGCACGTGGCCCGGCCGACGCAGGTCGGTCGGGATGGTCGCCGGATCGACCGCCACCTGGATCGACTTGGCACGGTCCTGCGCGCTGATCCCGGTGGTGACCCCGAAGCGCGGCGCGGCATCGATGCTCTCGGTGAACGCCGTGCGGTAATCGTCGGTATTCACCGACGCCATCGGCGCGAGCCCGAGCTGATCGACCCGTTCCGGCGTCAGCGCGAGGCAGATCATCCCGCCGGCGCGGCGGATCATGAAATTGACCATCTCCGGCGTCACGCGCTGGGCGGCGCCGATCAGGTCGCCTTCGTTCTCGCGATCCTCGTCATCGGCGACGATCACGAGCTTTCCGGCGCCGATGTCGGCGATCGCCTGCTCTATCGTTCCAAAAGCCATGTCGGTCGTCATCCTCTGGCGGGTCAGCGCCCCGCCGTCGTTGCCGCGCCCCTCAGGCGCCGGCGCGTAACGCTCCGGTGTACGGCGCCAGAAGGCGCCGCACGTACTTGCCGATCAGGTCGCCCTCCACGTGCACCCGGTCGCCCGGGAGCAGCGCGCCGAGCGTGGTGTGCCGGAGCGTGTGCTCGATGAGCGATACCTGGACCACCTCGGGCTCCGGCAGCGCATTCACCGTGAGGCTCACGCCGTCCACCGCCAGGGATCCATGCGGTACAATAAGCTCGGCCACAACCGGGGCAACGGCAAGGTCGACCAGGCGTGCATCGGCCAGCTGGGCGACCCCTCGAACCGAGGCCACGCCGTCCACGTGGCCCTGGACGAGGTGCCCGCCGAGCCTGTCCCCGAGCCTCATCGCCCGTTCCAGGTTGACGCGCCTGCCGACGCTCCAGTCGTCGATGGTCGTACGATCGAGCGTCGTCACGACCGCGGCACACTCGAACCACCCGGACCCATGGGTCCGGACGGTGAGGCACGCTCCGTTGACGGCAATGCTCTCCCCGTTCTCCAGCGCTTCGAGTCCGCAGGCGATCCTGAAGGTTCGACCCGCCTCGGCGCGCTCCACGCGCTCGATCGTCCCGACCTGCTCGACGAGACCGGTGAACATCAGATGGACGAGATGGCGTAGACGGTCATGATATCGGTGCCGAAGGCCCGCCGCTCGAGCACGTCGAGCCGCGATGCGTCGCGGACCGAGCCCGGAGGCGCCGACGAGAACGCGTGGAGAGCGCCCGAGCCCAGCAGTATCGGAGCCTGAAAGATAACGAGGCGATCGACCAGCCCGGCGCCGAGGAGCGCGCCTGCAATGCCGGCGCCTCCCTCGACGAGCAGTGAACGCACTCCGATGGCGGCGAGGGCGCGCAGAGCCTCGTCCGTCGTACGGGACTCGATGACCTCGACGCCAGCCATGGCGAGCTGCGCCACCCGTGCGGCGTCCGGCTCGGACGCGATCACGATCAGCGACGCCGCCGCCACGCTGCGTACCAGCGCGCTTTCCAGTGGCAGCCGCGCCTGGCGATCGAACACGACCCGACGCGGAGGGACGCGAGGGTGCCGGGCATCGCGTACGGTGAGCATCGGGTCATCGACCAGGACCGTACCTATTCCCACGGCGATCGCGTCGACGCCGGCGCGCATGCGGTGCACCTCGCGGCGAGCGCTCTCGCCGGTCAGCCAGCCAGGCGAGCGGCGCCCGTCGGCGATCGCACCGTCGATCGACACCGCGAGCTTCAACGTGACCCACGGCCGGTCGCTGGTGAAGGAACGGAAGTATGGCGCATTGAGCTCCCGGGCAGCGCGCTCCTCGAGGCCGTGCTCGAACGCGATGCCGGCCTCGGCCAGCCGCTTCCCTCCTCCCCGGGCCACGGGATTCGGATCGCCGGCGGCCGCGACGACGCGGGCGACGCCGGCGGCGATCAGTGCACCGGCGCACGGGGGAGTCTTGCCAGTGTGCGCGCAGGGCTCGAGCGTGGCGTAGACGGTCGCGCCACGGGCACGATCCCCGGCCTCCGACAGCGCGACGACCTCGGCATGCGCCTCGCCGAAGCGCGCGTGGAAACCTTCGCCGACGATCTGACCATCACGAACGACGACGGCGCCGACCAGCGGGTTCGGCGCCGTCTGTCCCCAACCTTTCCGGGCAAGGGCCAGCGCCCGACGCATGTACGCGCTTTCGCGCGCCCGCGCCGGGCGTTCGCCCTCGACCATGCTAGAAGCCGAAGCGGAGCCCGATCGAGCCGTAGAGGCGCGAATCGTCCGCCTTCTTGCCGTCGAACTGATTGTACGTCACGATCTCGCCCCCCGACACGTGACCGATCTCGGCGACGGCCTTGAGCATCAGCAGGCTCATCGACGCGTTGCCGAACACGCTCGTACGGGTGATGTTCTGCGCCGCGGCGAACTCCTGCGAATCGAAGCCCCCGGCGCTGGCCTGGATGTTGGCCGACGTCTTGTAGGTGTCCTTGCCGAAGCCGGCGGCCAGCCCGAACAGGATCATGCTCTTGCTGGCCACGATCCGCCAGCTCGTCGTCTGCACGTCGAGCGCCCGGACCGCGAGCGAACCGTTGCCCGCGGTACCGGTGAGATCGAGGACCGGCAGATCGCGCTTCATGTACGTGGCCGAAAGGCCGGGCATGAGCAGCGACTCCTGGAGCAGCCCGACCCGCGCGCCATAGCCGATCTTCAGGCTGCCATCGGGCGCGGCAACTTCGACCCCCTGACCCGCGATTTCCGGAATGTACCAGGCGCTCAGGAGCAGGTCCACGCCGCCGACGTTGGTCAGGCCGAGCGGCAGCCCGGCGAACACGCCGATCGCAGCATCGACGGCCGGCAGCCCGAGGAACTGGCTCTTCGGCTCGTAGGTGGACTGCTGGGCGCCGGTCACCGAAGGATCGTGGGCCTCGATGTTGGGCAGCGATCCGTGGAGCGCGTTGGCGCGGATGCCCACCGAGAAGTGGGGGAAGCCGCCAAGCGTCCCGCCCTGGCCCAGTGTCGCGTTGCCGCCGGCGACGACGGTTCCAAGCTGCGGCGCCATGTACTGGAACAGGTCGATGGCCTTCTGACAGGCATCCTGCGTCGCCTGCTCCTGGATGGTCCCGCCAGGGCAGCTGGGGCTGACCTGCGCACCGGCCGTGCTCGAGAAGAGAGCGATCAGACCAGCGGCGATAACGATACGTCCATTCATACGAGCTCCGTCGTGAGGGTGACCCGGCCTGAGCCGGACACCACGTGTCCGAGCCGCCAGGCCGGCACGCCGGCCGCCGAGGCGCTCGCGATCACCTCGTCCGTGGAAGCGGCCCCGGTGATCACGACCAGCCCGACGCCCATGTTGAAGGCGCGCAACATCTCTGCCCGCGGCACGTCGCCCGCCTCCTCGAGCACGAGGAACGGGTCAGGCACCGTCCAGCTTCCGAGATCGACGACCGCGTCCAGTGAAGCCGGCAGCACCCGCGGCAGATTGCCGGGGATGCCGCCACCGGTGATGTGGGCCATGGCGTGCACCCGATCGAGCACCGGTCTGAGCGCGGAGAGGTAGGACCGGTGCACCGACAGCAGCACGTCGGCGACGGACCCTCCGCCACCCGGAAACGGCGCATCCGGAGCGAGTCGCAGACGTTCCGACACGATCCGCCGGGCGAGAGAGTAGCCGTTCGTGTGCAGTCCGCTGCTCGCGAGCCCGAGGAGTACATCTCCCTCATGCACGCGGTCCGGACCCAGCACCCGGTCTTCCTCCACATACCCGACGATGAACCCCGCCAGATCGTAATCCGGAGGGGTGTAGAGACCTGGCATTTCGGCAGTCTCCCCACCGAGAAGGGCACAACCGTTCTCGCGGCACCCGGCCGCCACGCCTGCCACGATGGCCTCGACCACCGGCGGATCGAGCTTTCCGAACGCGACGTAGTCGAGAAAGAAGAGCGGGAGTGCTCCCTGGACCAGGATGTCGTTGACGCAGTGGTTGACCAGGTCGTGGCCGATGGTATCGTGTCTGCCGGCTTCGATCGCGACCTTGATCTTGGTGCCGACGCCGTCCGCGCTGGCGACGAGAACGGGATTCCTCGCGTCGGACGGCATGCGGAACATGCCGCCGAACCCGCCGAAGGCGCCGCGCGCGCCGGGGGTCACGGTGGACTCGACGTGCCGGCGGATCCGCGCCATGGCATCATCGGCGGCGTCGATGTCGACGCCGGCACCGCGATAATCGAGCGGACGGCTCACCCGCCGATCTCCTCCTCGAACGCCACGAGCCGGCGGAACTCGGCGACGCGGCCGCGGAGCTGCCGGTGGTCGAGCTCGAGGAGCCGCTCGATCGAGAATTTCTCGACGGCGAACGACCCCATCGCCGATCCGTAGACCACGGCGCGTCGGAGATTCGGCTCGCTCAGGTCGTGCGTGCGCGCGAGATAGCCCATGAATCCACCGGCGAACGAGTCGCCGGCGCCGGTGGGATCGAAGACGTCCTCGAGCGGATACGCGGGCGCGAAGAACACGGTGCGCGGCGTGAACATGAACGCGCCGTGTTCGCCCTTCTTGATGATCACGTGCTTCGGCCCGCGTCCGAGAATCCATCGCGCAGCCTTGAGCAGGTTGTTGTGATCGGAAAGCTGGCGAGCCTCGGCGTCGTTCAGCGTGATCAGGTCGACGCGGCCGAGCAGCTCGAGCAGCTCGGGTCGCCGGCTTTCGATCCAGAAGTTCATCGTGTCGCACGCCACGAGCTTGGGACCCTCCACCTGACTCAGCACCTCGAGCTGAAGCCGCGGATCGATGTTGCCGAGGAACACGAACGGTGCGCTGCGGAACGAGTCCGGGATCTTGGGCCGGAACTGCGAGAACACTCCGAGATGAGTCTCCAGCGTCTCGGCGGCGCTGAGGTCGTGCCGGTAGCGTCCGCGCCAACGGAACGACGCCCCCGACGCCCGCTCCAGCCCGGACAGATCGACCTCGCGACGGCGAAGCTGATCCAGCAGCTCGTGGGGGAAGTCCTCGCCTACCACACCGACCAGCTGGACGGGCGCGAGCAGGCTGGCCGCAGCCGAGAAGTACGTGGCAGACCCTCCGACCACATCGGTGGCCTTGCCGAAGGGCGTCTCGACGGAGTCGAGCGCGACGGAGCCGACGACGAGAACGCTCATTTGGCTCGATGGTGCCGGTGTTGAACGACGGTGGGGTCGGCTGGGGGAACCCGATCGATCACATGCGCTCCGGAGCGCCGATCCCGAGCAGGCTGAGGCCGTTGGCCAGCACGGTGCGTGTCGCGCGGGCGAGGATGAGGCGGGCCTGGGTGAGCTCCGGTGCTTCGTTCAGCACGTGGTGCTTGTGATACCAGGTGTGGGCGAGCCGGGCCGTGTCGAGAAGCCAGGTCGCGGCGCGGTGCGGCTCGAGCGCCTCGGCGGCACCGGCGACGAGCGACGGGAAGTCGAGGAGCGCCTTGATCAGCTCCTGCTCCTCCTCCGTATCGAGCAGCTCCCAGCGGACGCCGGCCCCCGTGATGGAGGCCGGGTCGATCTCACCGACACGGAAGATGCCGCTCATGCGCGCGTGAGCCATCTGGATGTAGTAGACCGGGTTCTCCTCCGACTGCGATCGGGCCAGATCGACGTCGAACTGGAGCTGCGACTCACCCTTCCGCATCAGAAAGAAGTAGCGCACGGCATCCCGGCCGACCCAGTCGATGAGATCGCGCACGGTCATGTAGCTGCCGGCGCGCTTGGAGATCTTCACCTCCTCGCCGCCGCGCATGACGGTCACCATCTGGTGGAGCACGTACTCGGGATACCCCTCGGGGATCCCGACGCCGAGCGCCTGGAGTCCCGCGCGTACGCGAGTGACGGTGCTGTGGTGGTCGGCACCCTGCACGTTGATCGCGCGCCGGAAGCCGCGCTCCCACTTCGTGACGTGATAGGCGACGTCGGGAACGAAGTACGTGTACGTGCCGTCGCGCTTGCGCATGACGCGGTCCTTGTCGTCGCCGAATTGCGTCGTGCGCAGCCAGAGGGCGTCACCATCCTCGAAGGTGTGCCCGGTGCCGCGCAGGGCGTCGATCACCAGTTCCACCTTGCCGTCATCGTAGAGCGATGATTCGAGGAAGTAGCTGTCGAACCGTACGCCGAACGCCTGCAGGTCCAGATCCTGTTCCTTGCGCAGCTCGCGGACGGCGAACCGCGTGATGGCCTCGATGTAATCGGCGCCCGCGTCGTGGGGGCACTCGGCGACGTAGCGATCGGCGATCTCGCGGATGTACTCGCCGTGATAGCCGCCCTCGGGAAGCTCGGCCGGGTTGCCGCGCGACTGGCGGGCACGGGCCTGCACGCTCAGTCCGAGATTGCGGATCTGCACGCCGCCGTCGTTGTAGTAGTACTCGCGCGAGACATCCCACCCCGTCCACTCGAGCAGCGAGGCGATGGCGTCTCCGAGCGCGGCCTGGCGTCCATGGCCGACGTGCAGCGGACCGGTCGGGTTGGCGGAGACGAACTCCACGTTGACGCGTCGGCCGTCATCCAGATCTCCGCGTCCGAAAGCGTCCCCGGCGCGGAGGATTCCCGCGAGCTGGCGAGCGAGGAACGCGGGATCGAGGTGAAAATTTATGAACCCCGGCCCGGCGATCTCGACCCGCGAGACGCCCGCGGCGTCGAGGTGCATTCCGGCGATCAGCGCCTCGGCGATGTCGCGCGGCTTGCGCCGCAACGGGCGGGCGAGGGTCATCGCCAGGTTCGTTGCCCACTCGCCGTGCGCCGGGTCGCGGGGGCGCTCGAGAATCGGGTCGATCGGATCGGGCGCGCCAAGCGATCGGGCGCCGCCGATCAGCGCCTCGCGGATGGCGTCGAGAACGGGCATCAAGTCCCGCCGCCCGCCGATCCGCCGCCCTTGCGCGAGCCGCCGGTGCCACCCGCCCCGGAACCGCCTTCCCCACCGCCGCCCCCCGAGCCGGTGCCGGTCGGACCGCCCGACCCGGAATCGGCTTTCTTCGAGCCACCGGTCTTCTCGCCCGCGGTCCTGGATTCACCGCCTCTGGACTCGCCAGCCCTGGAGTCGCTGCTCTTCGACTGGCCGCTCTTCGGGTCGCCGCTCTTCGAGTCGCCGCCCTTCGATTCGCCACTCTTCGATTCGCCACCTCTCGATTCGGTGCCGAAACCGCTCTCCGATTCGGCCTTCTTGGGTCCCTTTCCGTCCTTGCCGTAGTCGGTGATGTAGAAACCCGTGCCCTTGAACAGCAGGCCGGCACCGCTCGATATCAGTCGCTCGGCGATGACGCCGCACTCCGGACAATTCACGATGGCGGGCGCATCGCTGATCTTGCGGTAGAACTTCTCGAACTCGTGCCCGGTGGGGCAGCGAAACTCGTAAGTCGGCATTAGCTCACTACTTAGGTAATCGAACCGAGCAGGGGAAAGGTACTCCGGCAGAAGTCGTGGTTCAAGCGCTCACCGGAAGCAAACCACAGGGAACGCCGACGGCGCGGAGGGCATGGGGCGCGAATCTCGACCGTACATGCTCGGCATCCGCTGCCGTTCAACCCCAGGAGCGCGTGAATGACGACGATGCGCTCCTGACGACGATGCGCTGTTGACGCCGACGCTCATACCGCCGGCCGATACCGCCCCCACCGGGACTCCAGTGCATCCGAGATCTCACCGACCGTCGCCCGGCCGCGCACGGCATCGATGATCATCGGCATGAGCGGCGGCCGCTTCACGGTCCCGGCGGACGCGTACGACGCGGCGGAATCGCGCAGCGCGTCGAGCGCGCGGGCGACGGCACCGGAATCCCGGCGAGCGCGGACCTCGCGTACGCGGATCGTCTGCTCGCGCTCGAGCTGCGAATAATCGGGAGCCGGGAGTATCGGCGGATCGGCCTCATCGGCGAAGCGGTTGACGCCGACGACCACGCTCTCGCCGCGTTCCACCCGCAGCTGGTGTTCGTAGGCGCTGCGCCCGATCTCCTCCTGGAAGAAGCCGCGCTCGATCGCCCGTGCCGCGCCTCCCAGCTCATCGACCTGCCCGAGCAGGGCCAGCGCGCGTCGCTCCAAATCCGTGGTGAGCGATTCGACGTAATAGCTGCCGGCGAGCGGGTCGGCAGTTCCGGCCACACCGGACTCGTGAGCGATCACCTGCTGCGTGCGCAGCGCGAGCGTGGCCGCCTCGGCGGTCGGTAGCGCGAGCGCCTCGTCGTATCCATTGGTGTGCAGCGACTGCGTGCCGCCGAGCACGGCCGCGAGGGCCTGGATCGTGACCCGCACGATGTTGTTCAGCGGCTGCTGCGCGGTCAGCGTCACGCCGCCGGTCTGCGTGTGGAACCTGAGCCGCGCCGAAGCATCGGAGGCGCCGAAGCGCTCGCGCATCAGCCGCGCATAGAGGCGCCTTGCGGCGCGGAACTTCGCCACTTCCTCGAACAGGTCGCTGTGGGAAGCGAAGAAGAACGAGAGCCGGGGCGCGAAGTCGTCGATCGAAAGGCCGGCATCGACCGCGCTCCGCACGTACTCGAGCGTGTTGGCGAACGTGAACGCCAACTCCTGCACCGCGGTGGCGCCGGCCTCGCGGATGTGGTAGCCGGAGATGGAGATCGGATTCCAGCGGGGGAGCTCGGCCGCGCAGAAGCGGAACGACTCGGCCACCAGGGCCAGGCTCGGAGCCGGCGGATAGATGTACGTGCCCCGCGCGATGTACTCCTTGAGAATGTCGTTCTGAATGGTGCCGCCAAGCGCCGCCCGTTCGATCCCCCGCTCCTCGGCGACCACGATGTACATGGCGAGCAGCGTGGCCGCCGTAGCATTGATCGTCATCGAGGTGGAGACATCGGCGAGCGGGATCTCGGCGAGCAGCGCGTGCATGTCTTCCACGCTGTCGATCGCCACCCCGACCCGCCCCACTTCGCCGAGTGCCCGCGGTGAGTCGCTGTCCAACCCCATTTGCGTCGGCAGATCGAACGCTACCGAGAGCCCGGTCTGACCGCGCTCGAGGAGGAGCCGGAAGCGCACGTTCGTCTCGGCGGCCGTCCCGAAGCCGGCATACTGCCGCATCGTCCAGAGCCGCCCGCGGTACATCGACGACTGCACTCCCCGTGTGAACGGAAAGCAGCCGGGGTCACCGAGATCGCGCTCGTATTCCACGCCGGCATCGCCGGGGCGATAGACCGGCGCCACGGGGAGGCCCGACGGGGAGGTATGGTCGCGCATGCAGAAAAGGTAACTAGCCCGCGCGGCGAAACGCGGGAGAATGCTGCGAGCTTCGTCCGCGCCGCGGCACCGCCGCTCGAGATCTACGCGCCCACGCCGCTCGACACGCCCGCCAGCATCTCGTTCGCCACATCCACTTCGCTCTTGCTGCCGATGTACAGCGGCGAGCGCTGGTGGAGTTCCGTGGGAACGAGATCGAGGATTCGCCGTGCGCCATCGGTCGCGGCGCCGCCGGCCTGCTCGACGATGAACGCCAGAGGGTTCGCCTCGTAGAGAAGCCGCAGCTTGCCGCGGGGCGTCTGCCGGTTGGCCGGATACGCGAAGATCCCGCCACCGAGGAGGTTGCGGTGGAAGTCGGCGACCAGCGATCCGACGTAGCGGACGTTGAGGGGCTTCCGCGCGCCGTCGAGCCCTCGGAAGCGCCGCATCAGGGACCTCGTCGAATCATCCCAGGAGCCCTCGTAGGAGTCGTTCACCGAGAGGTATCGCCCCTGGTCGGGGATCCGGATGTCGGGCCGGGTGAGGAGGAACTCGCCGATCATCGGATCGAGCGTGAAGCCGTGCGTCCCCTGCCCGGTCGTGTACACGAGCATCGTGCTCGAGCCGTAGATCACGTAGCCGGCGGCCACCTGGCGGCGGCCGGGCTGGAGAAAGTCCTCCATCTCACCGTGTCTGCCGCGCGTGATCTTGCGCACGACCGAGAAGATGGTTCCCACGGGAACGTTGACGTCGATGTTCGACGAGCCGTCGAGCGGATCGAACAGGAGGCAGTACTTGCCGCACTTGAAGCCCTCGGGGATCTGAATGATCCCCGGCTCCTCCTCCGATGCCATCCCGCACAGGCGCCCGCCGTGGTCCATCGCCCTGACGATCGTCTCGTTGGCGAAGACGTCGAGCTTCTGCTGGATCTCGCCCTGCACGTTCTCGACCTCTGTCGCACCGAGGATGTCGACCAGCCCGGCGCGCCTGACCTTCTGCGAGATGATCTTCGCGGCGAGGGCGATGTCGTAAAGGATCCCCGACAGCTCACCCGTCGCCTCCGGGTGCATGCGCTCCTGCTCGATTATGTACCGCTCGATCGTGACGACGGAGGTCGGCGTGTGCTGGACCACGGCTGGTGTCCGGTTCGGGGAATCACGGCGCCGACGCACGGAGTCGGGCGTCGGCAAAGGCCTGCGCATCGAGCTCGTACCGGTTTCGGGCGTACCCGCGCCGGACGCTCTCCCAGAGATAGCGGATCGGAAACGCGGGGTCGGCCTCAAATTGCTGGACGTGTCGAAGCTCGTGCAAGAGGAGTTCCGCGGAGGGGTGCGTCCGCGGACCGAGAAAGACCGTGCGCCAGAGAGTGATCGCCGCCACGGTGCGTGTTCCGAGCGCCCAGCCGCCGACGCGAGGCGGGAGTCCGCCACGCCTGTAGCGCGGCAGCCGCAGCTCGGGATACCGCGCGAGCAGCTCCTCGGGAGGCGATGTGGAGGTGCCGAGCACCAGCCTCACCAGCGATCGGACCGGGTCCACGTGACGTCGTCGAGGATCACCTGAAGTCGAGTGCCATCCGTGCGGAGAACGATCGTGCCCATGAGATCGGTGCGCAACACATCGGCGCCGCGATCGGCGAGGGCGGCCAGTACCTCGGGGCTCGGGTGGCCGTAGGAGTTGCCGGCTCCCACCGAGACGACCGCCACGCCCGGGCTCACGGCATCGAGGAATGCTTGCGTGCTGCTCGTCCGGCTGCCGTGGTGGCCGACCTTGAGGACGTCGGCCCGCAGGTCTCCGGCGTGGTCGAGCAACCACTGCTCCTCGGCCCGCTCGGCATCGCCGACGAGCAGGAATCGCACCGACCCGAAGCGGACCAGCACGACCACGCTTGCCTCGTTGGCGTCGGTGAGCGACGCCGTCCAGGCGGAGTCGGGTGCGAGCACGTGGAGCGTCACCCCGTCCACGCGCAGCGAGTCGCCGGGGCGTGCCCGGCGCCAGACCGTGCCCGCGCTCTCGGCCGCCGCCAATGCGTCGAGATAGGTCTCGCTGGGGGCGACGAAACCCGCATCCCAGAACGTCTCGGGGCGGAGGGCGCGGATGAGCGTCGCCGCCCCGCCGGCGTGGTCGGCGTGCGGGTGCGAGAGCACGAAGGCCGGCATTGCACCGCCGCGGCGGCGGAGATACGGGAGTATCGTAGCCCGCCCCGCATCGCCTCCGCGCCACGCGCGGCCGGCGTCGATCACGATCCAGCGACCCCGATCGGTCCGCACGGCGATCGCATCGCCCTGACCGACGTCGATCACGTGCAGCTCGACATCCGTCGGGCGCGCGGGCAGAAGCGGGAGCCAGGCGAGCAGCGCCAGGCTGCCGGCGGCCGCCACGAGCGGCCGCATCGGAAAGCGCGCCACGCACGCGGCGAGCACCGCCGCCGCGCTGGCACCGGCGAGCAGCCCCGCTCCGAGCGACGGCGTGACGGCGATCGTCGCGAACGGGGCACCCGCGCCCGTCGAAGCGATCGCGTCGAGCAGCCGCAGGAGCGGGTGCGCGGCGTCGGCGACGAATCGGCCGAGCACCGGAAGTGGCGCCAGCAGGAGGGCGAGAAAGAGCATCGGTTGGAGGAGGCCGAGCAACGGCCCGGCGACGAGATTCGTCAGCGGCCCGACGACGCTCACCACGCCGAACGCGCCGGCGACGAGCGGCGCCGTCGCGGCCGTCGTCAGCGTGCCCGCCAGGAGATCGCGGGCCACGCGCAGCGGCCAGCCGCCGAGGCGCGGCGCCAGCACCCGGCGCCCAAGGGCGCCCGCCGCCATCAGTGTCGCGACGCCGCAGACGCTGAGGTGATAGCCGATCTCGAGAATCGTTCGCGGCTGCACGAGCGGAAGCAGGGCCCCGATCGCGAGCACGGCCCACGACGACGTGGGACGCTGGGTGAGCCGGGCCGCGGTCGCGACGCCGAGCATCACCGCGGCACGGCACGCGGGAGCCGGAAAGCCGAGCACTCCGACGTAGAGCACTATGGTGGCCACGGTGGCCAGTGCCGCCGCACGGCGTGAGAGCCGCATCGCGCCGAAGCATAGGTGGGCGGCGGCGGCAATGATCCCGACGTGCAAGCCGGAGATCGCCAGCAGGTGAACCATCCCAGCGGCGGCGAACCGCTCGCGGATTTCCGGCGCGAGCAGCCGGCCGTCGGCCACCAGCAGCGCTCGCGCCACGGGTGCGTCGGAGCCGAATACCTCGTCGATCGCCACCCGGGCGCTGGCTCGCACCGCCGGCAGCCCGCTCGGCGGGGCGAGCTCGCGCACTTCGGCGCGACGGAGCAGAAGCCCGCGGCGCGCCTCCGCCGGAACGCCGGTGACGCGGACCAGCGATCCATCGCGCGCCGCGCCCGCGGCCACCGCCAACGAGACCGGCAGTCGGCAGGAGCCACCCGCGACGCGGCCCCGCACGTACGCCCCTGGCGCCGCCGCACCGTCGAGCCGCACCGTCCAGCTACGCGCACGGGCGAGCTGGGCCAGGCACCTGGCGTCGCTCCGCCGCGCGGCGTCGGCGAGCAGGGTCGCCGAGATGGCGATCACGGCCAGACCCACACCTGCCCGGTCGCGCCGCAATACGACCGCCGCCACCGCGGCCGCCGCCGCGAACGCCGCCGGTGAAACCGGTACGAGTTCGCCGCCGAACCCCACGAGGAGGCCGGCGGCGAAGACCAGCGTTGCGACAGCGATCAGCGGCACGCCCCCTCCGGGGCGCCCGCGCCCCTATCTCACCGGACCACCGTCCTGCTTCTCCTCGGCCGGCATCGAATGCCGCGGACTCGCTGCCACCCGCCGCATCGCGTCGAAGATCAGCACCGTCAGCTCGGCGCGCGCCTGGTCGTACGACAGCTGTACGCCGGTCACCACCTCGCCCAGCGGCGGATTGCCGCTCACATAGCGTGGCTTAGTGTTGTTCATGGCCATCGTGATAACGTCATCCTGGCACTGCGCACACGAGCAGAACTGCGGATTCGATTTCCGCAGCTCCGAGTAAATGGAGCGCAGCGGGCCCTCGAGCGCGTTCTTCATCCGGCCATCGGGAGCGCGCGGCGCTCCTGGACCACGGTGCCCGTGAACGTCGAGCCGGTGGTCCCGGTCAACTCGACGTCGAGATACCGCCCGATCATCGTCTCGTCCCCGGGGACGAGGACGGTCCGGAAGTCGCGAGTGCGTGCCTGGAGCAGCTCACCGCGGCGGGCGACCTTCTCGATCAGCACCTCCTCGCGCCGCCCGAGTGCACCGATGTTCCGGTCGCGCGCGATCGAGCGCACGAGCGCGATGAGCCGCGCCAGCCGGTCGCTCGACACATCGTCCGGCACGGTGAGTTCGGCCGGCAGCCGTGTCGCCGGAGTCCCGTCGCGAGGCGAGAACCTGAACGTGAAGGCATCGGCGAAACCGACCTCGCGCACGGCGCCGAGGGTCGCGGCGAAGTCCTCCTCCGTCTCGCCCGGAAAGCCGACGATGATGTCGGTAGTCAGTGACAGCCCGGAGATCGCGGCGCGAAGCCGCGCCACGCAGTCGAGGTACCCCTCGCGCGTGTAACGCCGCAGCATCCGCTTGAGGATCCGCGACGATCCAGACTGCATCGGCAGGTGAACGTGCTCGCAGACGGCGGGCGTCTCGGCCATCGCCGCGATGACCCGGTCGGTGAAGTCGTTCGGGTGAGGGCTCGTGAACCGGATTCGCCTGATGCCGGGCACTCGCCCCAGCGCGCGCAGCAGATCGGCGAAATCGTTCGTCCCATCGTGGTACGAGTTGACCGTCTGGCCGAGCAGCACCACCTCGCCGATACCCTCGCCAGCGACGCGTTCCACCTCCTGGACGACGTCGACGAGCCGGCGGCTCCGCTCCGGGCCGCGGGTCGTCGGCACGATGCAGTAGGTGCACTTGTAGTCGCACCCGCGCTGGACCGGGATCCATGCCTTCACGCCGTCGAATCGGCGGGCGTTGAAATCCTCGTAGTGCTCCTCGAGATCGAATTCGGTCGCCGTGGCGCGCTCGCCGCGGCGGGCGCCCTCGATGAGCGATGGCAGCGCCCGATACCCGTCCGGCCCGATGACGAGGCTGACGTGCCGCGCACGCTCGAGGAGCTCGGGGCCGAGTCGCTGAGCCATGCACCCGGTCACACCCATTACGGTGCCCGGCTTCATGTGGCGCTTCAGCTCCCCGAGCCGGCCGAGCACCCGCTGTTCCGCGTGCTCGCGGATGGCACACGTGTTTACCAGAATCACGTCGGCGCCATCCGGACGGTCCACCGCCTCGTAGCCGCAGTCCGCCAGCCTGCCGAGCATCAGCTCGGAGTCGCTGACGTTCATCTGGCATCCGTAGGTCTCTACGTAGACCGTGGGTCGGGTGGTGTGGGCCATCAGTGTTCTGTCGAATGAAGCCGATGGGCGACGAGTCCGGTCGCGAGCCCCTCGAGGCGGGCAAGGAATCGCTCCCCGCGCGCGGTCGCCGGGTTGGCGAGTGCCACGGAAAGATAGTCGCCGGTGAGGCCGTTGCGGGCGGCCCCGTCTCCGATGACGACGACGTCCGCCTCCCCTCCGGCACGCGTTGCCCGGTACGCCTCCGCCTTGCGGCCGGCGAGCGCCCGAAGCTCAGCCGCGCGCCGGCGAGCCACGCCGGCGGGGACCGACCGGCCAAGCCGGGTGGCGGCCGTTCCGGGGCGCGGCGAGTACGGGAAGACGTGGAGATAGGTGAACGGAAGCCGCTCGACGAGCGCCAGTGTCGCCAGGTGGTCGGACTCCGACTCGGCCGGAAAGCCGGTGATGATGTCGGCCCCCAGTCCGAGGACGGTGGCTCGGCGTGCCAGCCGCTCCACGGCGCAGGCGTAGGTGGCGGCGGTGTACCAGTGGCGGCCCATTCGGCGCAGCAGGCCGTCGGAGCCGGACTGGAGCGGCGCATGGAGGTGGGGCGCGACCCGCTCCGGCTCGCCGCAGATCAGGTCGGCCAGCCGCTCGTCCACCTC
Source organism: Gemmatimonadaceae bacterium (assembly GCA_035513015.1). GTDB lineage: Bacteria > Gemmatimonadota > Gemmatimonadetes > Gemmatimonadales > Gemmatimonadaceae > DATKCV01. Next base: position 228,957 of record DATKCV010000085.1, on the reverse strand, counting down.
CGTTGCCTCGATCGAGGTGAGACGAAAACGCACGATGGGCACCGCCGCGACCAGACGCTCGACCAGCGCGGCGAGGGAGGTGTCGTGCTCACGCCCCCAGTGCCCGATGTGGACACCGGTGAGCACGATTTCCGGGTGCCGCTCGGCGAGCCGAGACGCCTCGTCGATCAAGGCACTCGCGTCGCGGGAGCGGTGGGCGCCCCGGGCGAGCGTGGATGCGCAGAACGTGCAGTGCTCATCGCAGCCGTCCTGGATGCGGAGCAGCGCGCGGGTGCCGGCCTGCTGCGTCGGGGCGGCCGCGAGGACGTCCCGCGGCAGACCCAGCATCGCCGCAATGGCCGGCATATCGGCTCCCGGCACCACGCCAACGACGCCGGGCAGGTCGTGGAGCGAGCCGGCGGAGCCCGGCGCCGCGGTGCGAGCCCCCGAGCATCCCATGATCACCGTCCGGAGCGCCCGCTCGCTCGAGGCAGCGCGACGCACCGCATGCCGCAGATCGCGGTCGGCCGCCGCGGTGACCGTGCACCCGTTGAACACGGCCACGTCGGCTTCAACCGGCTCGGTGACGATTTCCCACCCGGCGGCCGTGGCGAGCGCCCGCACGGCCTCACCGTCGTACTGGTTGGCCCGGCAGCCGAAGGTGCGCAGATAGAGCTTCACGAGCCGTCGGGCTTCGCAAGCGCCGCCGCACCCGTGGAGGGCGGCATCACCGGGAGCCGGAAGTGGAACTCGCTTCCCACGCCCTCGCGGCTCTGCACCCAGATGCGGCCGCCGTGCGCTTCCACGACGAGCCGGCAGAACGCCAGCCCCAGACCCGAGCTGCGCACGCGGGGAATGTTCGGCGTGCGCACCTGCTCGAACTTGCGAAAGATGAGCTCGTGATACTGCGGCGGGATCCCCGGTCCGGTGTCGGCGACGGTGACCAGGACGCCGCCCTGGTCGTGCCGGGCGCTCAGCGCGAGCTCGATCGACCGGCCCGAGTGCGTGAGCGCGTTCTGAATGAGATTCGCGAAGACGCGCTTCAGCAGCGCCCGGTCGGCATGAAACACTGGTGCGTCATCGCTCACCTCGACCCGGGCGACCACTCCTTCCTGCTTGAGCCGCATGCCCCATTCGTGCACCACCTCGGACAGCAGGGCGCCGGGGGCGATGGGCTGGAGGTCGAGCGACGGGGTCGCTTCCTCGATGCGGGCGATCTCGAGCAGATCCTCGATGAGGGCGAGCAGGTCCTCGGCCCTGCCCTCGGCATCACCGAGGGCCTGCTTCTGCGTATCGGTGAGCGAACCGAAGTCGCCGTCGATCACCATCTCCAGCGTGGCGAGCACCGAGGTGAGCGGCGTCTTGAGATCGTGAACGATCATCTTCATCAGGTCGTCGCGTACCTTCTCCAGCTCCCGCAGCTTGCGGAAGCTCTCCTCGAGCGCCTCGGTGGCCGCCTTGAGGCGTAGCAGGCTCCGCACTCGCGCTCCGAGCACCAGCCGGTTGTGCGGCTTGGTGAGGAAGTCGTCGCCGCCGGCCTCGATCGCCTTGACGCGATCGGTGGTGTCGTTCAGCGCCGTCACGAAGATCACGGGGATCCGCGCGGTACGCGGGTCCCGCTTGATGCGCCGGCAGACCTCGAACCCGGTGGACCGCTCGTCACAGCCGATGTCACCGGCCGGCATCGAGACATCGAGGATGCACAGGTCGGGCAGGTGCAGGGAACACGTCTCGATCGCCGAAGGCCCGTCGTGTGCGGCGACGGTCCGGTAACCCAGAGCCTGCAACTGGTCGAACAGCAGCTCGACGTTCGCGGGCACGTCATCGGCCACGAGGATCAGCGGCGCGGGCGCGGTGACGACGGCGGGCGATGCGGCCATGCGCTAGGGTCGGATCGTGAGTGCCATGCTGAGGAGGAGAGAACGCTCGCGGAAGGCAAGATCGCTCGAGCGGCGGGCGTACTGCAGGCCGATGTCGATCGTCGAGAAGCCGCCGCGCAGCGGCACGCCGAACCCACCGCCGAACGACGTTTCCACGACCGGCTCGGCGGTCGGGCTGAAGGGGAGCTCACGCCAGCGTGCGCCGATGCGCAGCGGCAGAACCGCGCCGAACATCCGCGGTCCCTCGATCTCGGCGCCCAGACCCATGGTGCGCGTGTCGTGCACGTGTGCGCCCTCGCCGGCGGGCCCTCGGGCGAGCGGCTCGAGGCTGGTCCATCCGTCCCACCCCACGTTTGCCGAGAAGGAGGCGCCGGAGATCCGGTCGACGGTGACCGCAATACCGGCCCGGTGCGGGACGGTCGCCGTTCCGCGCGACGTGTCGTCGACGTAGCGAGTGAGCCCCGCGCCGAGGCGGCCCGAACCCGCGATTGCGATGCCCTGCGCCGGCAGCCAGACGGCGCCACCGGAGAAGGCGAGACCGCTGAAGCTGGACCGCGAGCGCTGGGAGAGCGAGTCGAACCCCGGTGTCTCGAATTCCCAGCCGAGGAACTGGCGTATCTGACCGGTGATGGCGTGAATCCCCAGACCAACGAAGACTGTCTCCGTGATCCGGCGCGCGCCGGCGAAGCGGAGGTCGTTGATCGCGCCGTCGCTTCTCGTGGTCTGGACGAACACTACTTCTTCGCCGCCGATGACTTCGGTACGCTCCTCGCGCGCCATCCCCGTCCGATCGAGAAGCGAGGACGCCGAGAACGCGAGCGTCGTCCGGGGACCGATGGAGATGGCGCCCGTCAGCACCGGGAAGCGAATGAAGCGCTGCGCGTCTTCAATTCCGTCGCCCGAAATTCGACGATACTCCGGCTCGTACTGGAGGTAGAGCGCGCGGCCTCCCCACAGTCCGACCGCTGCCGGATTGATCTGCGAGCGCGCATCGAGCTCGCCGATGCTTCCGCCGCTGCTGACCGCGCGCGTTCCGAGCTGTCCGAACGGATACCCCAGCCCCTGGCTGGCGAAGGTGCCCTGCGCGGCGGCGGCCGCCGGCGCCGACGCCAGGAGCAGAAGAGCGAGCGAGAATCTGGGGATCAAGGGAGCCCTGCCGCAGCGCGCGGAACGTAGGTGAGTCGGAGCTTCGGCCGCAGCTCGGGCGCGGCATCGGACGAGAAGAAGCGGATCTCCACGGGTTGCTGCCACTCCGCCGCGACGCGGAGCACGAGCGCCCGTGGGAAGCGGTCGGGATCCTGCCCCCGCCACCCTCGAACCAAGGCAACCACATCGAGCGACACCACGTCCGATCCCGAAGGCACGACGCCGAGCGAGTCGAGACCGACCTGGCCGCCGGGTATCACCAGCATGGAAGCGCGGGCGAGGTCGGTGACCGGCGCGCCAGCCGTGACGATGAACGGATAGACGCCGATCGTGTCCTCCATACGGACGCCGATCGTCGGCCGCTGCGTGAGCATCAGCGTGGCGCGGACCACGGTGGCCGAATCCATGATCGACGAGGGAATGTCGAACCGCAGATAGGCCCTCCGGTTGGGCAGACCGCCTACGCCCAGCTCGGTCACCGGTACCGGCGACGAGCCGGCGGCGACCACGATGTAATCGGTAAGGTCGGCGGCGAGCCGCGCGTTGTCCACCGGAGTCCGTGACCGCGGCTGCACGATGATCCTCGTGCCCTCGGTTCCATCGTCGGCTACTGGCGTGTACTCGAGCAGCGTCGCATCGGCAGTCGCGGCGAGGCTGACCAGCCGGAGCTCGACCGACGCCGGGCTGCGCACCGCGATCGCGACTCGCAGGCGCTCGCCCCCGGCCATCTTGGCGAGCAGCGGCTCCGGTGCCAGCGGAACGAACAGCAGCTCCGGATTCGTGTCCGCCGGCAGCGTCAGGCTGCCGATCAGCCGGTCGGGACGGACGAGATCCACGATTGCCGCGAAATTCGTGTCCGACTCGGCGGTTTCCACGTCGTACACCTCGACCGTCAGATCCTCGGTGACCAGTCGCTGCACCGTGTCGATGCGGAACCGGATCTGCGGGTCGATCAGGGCGGCGATCGGAAGCATGGTGGGGTCGTCGGGGTCGGGCCGGAATTCGTTCGGCAGACTGTCGAACCGAACAACGCCGTACGTGACGACGGTGTCGCCCCGCGACGCCACGTAGAGACGCCCGGAGGTTCCGAGAGGCGGCACTCCGACGACGGTCGTGTCGAGGATGACCGGCTCGATCACCGTCTCCACGAGCTCCACGTTCTGGTTGGGGCAGAGCGCGGGACAGGCCGCACCGCTTCCGAGGTCCTCGGTGCAGGCCGAAACCGCGACCGCGACCATCATGGTGGCGGCGATCCGCACGAGGGTGATGCTAGGCAAGTCGAACATTCCGTCCTTCGACATCGAAACTGTCAACGATGGCCATGATCACCGCATCGATAGGGCGATCCCTGGTGAGCCTGGTCTGCCGCGCGGAGCTGCCCGTGGCGTAGAGGATCACCTCCCCCACACCCGCGCCCACGCTGTCCACGGCGACGACGTACCCGCCTTCCTTTTCGAGCTCCGTCGTGAGGTTCTCCACCACGAGGAGCTTGAGCGCCTCGAGCGACGGGTCCTTCCGTGTCGAAACCACGCTCCCGACGATCCGGCCGAGCTTCATCGAGGCTCCAGCGATTCGGATGTAAAGGCATGCGGCAGGAGCTCGGCGAGCGACCAGCGCTCGCTGCGCCCATGCAGCGTGGTGGCGACGATCTCCAGCGCCGGCGCGAACTCGGCCAGCACCTGCCGGCAGATGCCGCACGGTGGCGTCGGCGAATCCGTGTCGGTCACGATCAGTGCGCACTGGAAGCTCGTGATCCCCTGCACCACTGCCGCCGCCAGCGCCGCCCGCTCGGCGCAGATCGCGGCGCCATACGAGGCGTTCTCGACGTTGCAACCAGCGACGATCCGGCCGTCCGACGCCAGCAGCGCCGCCCCGACGCGGAAGCGCGAGTAGGGCGCGTACGCCCGGTCGAGAGCCGCGAACGCGGCGAGGCGCAGTGGCTCGGGCAGATCACGATCGTTCACGCGTCCACGACCTCGCCGAGGAACGAGCGACCGCACCCACGGAAGTCGACGCCCAGCCAGTCGGCCACCGTGGCGCCGACGTCGCCGAACGACTCCCTCCGCCCGATCGAAACAGGACGCACGCGAGGCCCGAGCGCGAGCAGCGGAACGCACTCGCGCGCATGGTCGGTCGAAGGCGTGGTGGGATCGTTCCCGTGGTCGGCGGTAATGAAGAGCAGGTCGTCCTCGCGGAGGGCGGTCTCGAGCCCGGGCAGCGCCTCGTCGAATCGGCGCAGTGCCTCATAGAACCCCGGAACGTCGTTCCGGTGCCCGTGGACCTGGTCGAAATCTACCATGTTGGCGAGCAGCAACCCACCACGGCTTCCGGTGAGCCACCGGGACACCCGGGCGATCCCGTCGGCGTTGTCGCGTGTGTGCTCGGCGGTTATCCCCCGGCCGGCGAACAGATCATCCACCTTGCCGACGCCGTGCCGGGCGATCCCGGCTGCTTCCAGCGCGTCGAGGAGAGTCGGCGCCGGCGGCTCGATCGAGAAGTCGCGCCGGTTGGCGGTGCGCCGGAGGTGCCCCGGTTCGCCGTCGAACGGCCTCGCGATCACGCGCGAGACGTCGTGCGGCGCGATGAGCATGCGCCGCGCTCCTTCGCACGCCCGATACAGTTCGGCCAGCGGAATCACGGACTCGTGCGCTGCCACCTGGAAGACCGAATCGGCCGACGTGTAGAGAATCCACGCCCCGGTCCGCTGGTGCTCGGCACCGTAGCGCTCGATGATCTCCGTCCCGCTACCGGCGATGTTGCCGATCACCGGCCTCCCGGTACGCCTCGAGAACTCCTCCACCAGCCCGGCCGGAAAGCCCGTTGGATACGTGGGGAATGGTCGGGCGAGCTCGATTCCGGCGAGCTCCCAGTGGCCGGTGGTGGAATCCTTGCCGGCGGATCGCGGCACCAGGAGTCCCCACGCGCCCCGGGCGTCGGGGTCGGGATCCACGCCCTCGAGCATCGCGATGTTACCCAGCCCCGCGCGGGCGAGATTCGGCAGCACCATTCCCTGCAGTGCAGTGGCGAGGTTGCCCAGCGTGTTGCTCCCTTGATCGCCGTAACTCGCCGCGTCCGGGGCTGCGCCTATCCCCACGCCATCGAGCACGAGGATGATCGCGCGGCGGCTCACGCTGTGTCGTCCAGGTACAGGCGTTCCATTCGAAGGCGCAGGCCGGTGAGGAGCTCGTACGGTGAAAGGTCGCCGGCGAGCGCGAGATCCGCGACCGTGATGTGTTCCCCGGAATCCGCGCCGACGAGAGTCACGACACTACCCACCTCACAGTCGATCCCGGTCACATCGATCATCGTCATGTCCATCGTGACGACACCGGCGACGAGAGCGCGGCGACCGCCGACGATCACGGTGGCGCGGTTGCCGAACGCGCGCCGATATCCGTCGGCATGGCCGAGCGGCAGCGTGGCGATGCGGCGCTCGCCGACCGCCCGATACGAGGCCGAATAGCTCACCGTCTCCCCCGCGTGGACCTGCCGCAACTCGGTGATTCGCGCCCTGACGCCGACCACCGGCTCGGGACTCAGCCGTGATCCGGGGCCGCTGCCGACGCCATACAGGAAAATTCCCGGGCGGACCAGGTCCCAGCGCGACCCATTGGTGCGTTCGCAGGCAGCGCTGTTTTCGGTGTGCAGCAGCCGCGGGCGCGCAGGCAGCCGCTCCACGGCGGCCGCGAAGCGCTCCTCCTGGCGCTCGCGCGAGCCATCGTTGCGCTCGGCCGAGTGAAAATGCGTGAATGCTCCGTCGGGCGGCGATGCGGCAATCAGGTCGCGCAGCGGGTCGAGATCGTCCCACTGCGCTCCGGCACGGCTCATCCCGGTGTCGATCGCCAGATGCCAGGCGCCGCCACCGGCGGTCCATCGCTCTATCGCCGCGCGGTCACCGAGCGCCGGGGTGAGCCCGTGCCGTCGGCAGGCATCGAGATCGTCGCCCCACAGCGGGGAAAACGCGACGATCGGTCGCCGGATACCGACCGCGCGAAGATCCGCGCCCTCGCCGGTGGTGGCGACACCATACCCCCACGGGTCGAGTGATTCGAGAGCCCGGGCCGCGGCGACGGCGCCGAGTCCGTAGCCGTCGGCCTTGATCATCGGCAGGATGGGAACGCCGGCGTGCCGCGCCATAGCGGCTCCATTGCGACGGAGCGCGCCCAGATCGACTTCGATCCAGGCGCGCGCGGGGACCTCGGCGTGTTGACGGGTCATCGGCAGGGCGGGTAGTATACCGGCACCGAGGAGGCTATGCAAGATAAAACGACACTTGAAGATACGCTCGCGCTGATGCGGGATCTCCGGCATCGGTGCGAGTGGGACGCGGCGCAGACACACGAGTCGCTGCGCCCGTACCTGATCGAGGAAGCGCACGAGCTCGACGACGCGATCAAGGGTGGCGATCCACGCCTGATGCGCGAGGAGCTGGGCGACCTGCTGCTTCAGGTGCTGTTTCACTCGGTGATCGCCGAGGAGCGGGGCACCTTCGACCTGCACGACGTGGCCGGCGGTCTGATCACGAAGATGAAGGCCAGGCATCCTCACCTGTACGGCGATGGGGTGAAGGAGCCTTGGGAACGAATGAAGGCGAAGAAGCGGGAGAGCATCGTGGACGGGCTGCCCGTCGACCTTCCCGCGCTGCACAGGGCCCACCGGCTCCAGGATCGCGCCGCGGGAGTTGGGTTCGACTGGCCGGACGTGCAAGGCCCGGCAGCCAAGGTCGAGGAGGAACTGGGCGAGGTTCGCGATCAACTCGAGCGGGCGCCGGTCGAGTTCGGACCCGGCGGTGCGCCCGTGCTCGACCAGCGCCACGCTGCGCTCGAGGACGAGTTGGGCGACCTGCTGTTCGCGGTCGTGAACCTGTGCCGCAAAGCCGGTGTGCACGCCTCGCTGGCGCTGGACAGGGCGAACGCGAAGTTCGCCCGCCGGTACGAGGCGATGCGGCGGATGGCGGGTGAACGGGGGATCGAGTTGGGCGACCTCGGACTGGAGAGGCTCGACGAATTGTGGGAGGAAGCGAAGAATCTGGAGTGAGGGTGCGTCAGGGCCTCAGTCGATTCATCATTCTCGGAAACGCGATCACTTCACGAATGTGCTGCAGCCCGCAGATCCACGCGATTGTCCGCTCCAGTCCGAGGCCGAAGCCCGAGTGCACGAAGGTGCCGTACTTCCGCAGATCGAGGTACCAGTCGTAGGCTTCGACCGGAAGTCCCTCGTGGCGGATCCGGCCGAGGAGCTTGTCGTGGTCGTCCTCGCGCTGCGAGCCGCCGATGATCTCGCCGAAACCCTCGGGAGCGAGCAGGTCGTCGCAGAGGACCGTTCGCGGATCTGCGGGGTTCTCCTTCATGTAGAACGCCTTCGCCTCCTTCGGATAGTTCTTCACGAACACCGGGCGGTCGTAGTCCTCGACGAGGAGGGACTCGTCCTCGGCGCCGAGGTCGGCCCCCCATTGGATAGTGCTACCCTTCCGCTGCAGGACGTCGACGGCGTGCGTATAGTCCACGCGGGGAAACGGCGCCGTGACGCGCTCGAGCGGGGCGAGGTCGCGGCCGAGCTCCTCGAGCTCAGCGCGTCGCCTGTCGAGGGCGCGGGCCACCAGGTAGGCTACGAACTCCTCCTGGAGCCGCATGTTGTCGTCCGAATCGTTCCACGCCACCTCCGGCTCGATCATCCAGAACTCGGTGAGATGACGGCGAGTCTTCGACTTCTCGGCGCGGAACGTCGGGCCGAAAGTGTAGATCTTCCCCCAGGCCGCCGCCGCCGCCTCGCCGTAGAGCTGTCCGGTCTGAGCGAGAAACGCCGTGCCCTCCTCGAAGTACTCGGTGGCGAACAACCCGCTCCGTTCGCCGATGGCCGCGGTGAGTATCGGTGTATCGACGCGCAGGAACCCGCGCTCGTAGAAGAAATCGTGGATCGCCTGCTCGATCTCGTTGCGGACCCGGGCGATCGCCGTCTGGCGCGGACTGCGCAGCCAGAGGTGACGGTGATCGAGCAGGAAATCGATCCCGTGCTCCTTCGGCTGGATCGGATAGTCGAGCGGACTCGGACCGACGACCTCCAGGTCGGCGACGCCGAGCTCGAATCCACCCGGCGCTCGGGGCTCCGCGCGCACCTCGCCGGTCACGGCTATCGATGTCTCGAGCGTCAGCTCGGCGAAGCGGCTCCATGTAGCTGGAGCCACCGCGTTCTTGACGAGAACGGCCTGGAGTGTGCCGGTGCCGTCGCGCAAGACGATGAAGGCGACCTTTCCCGAGGAACGAAGGTGCGTCACCCATCCGCGCACGGTGACGCCCGAGCCGACGTGACCGTGCAGATCCGCAATGCGAGCGTACGTGGATGCCATTGATTGATAGAAGGTTACGCCGTGGTGGCGGCAACCTACGGGCAGCCGCGGGGACTGTCAACCAACTGCGGAGACGCCGGCTGCTGGCGGTGGCGTGCCTCGCCGTGACATGGGCATGCGCCGTCACGTTTCGAGATGTGCCGCGCTCGGGCGTGAACGAGGTTCGGAGTTATCTGGGCTCGGCCACGCGAGCGTCGGCGGCCTCGGATGAGGTGTCCGAGGACCCCGAGCTCGTCTGGCGGTCGGCGGACATCCGCGGAACGGTCGGCGCGCCCGCCGTCGGCGAGCGTGTGACCGTAGTCGCCACGGTTGACCGCTGGGTGTACGCGCTCGATACGCGCACTGGTCAGCTCTTTTGGCGCTATCGGATTCGGGGAACGCTCGGGACCGGCCCGCTGATCGCAGGGGGTCTGGTCATAGTCGGAACTCAGGGACGCGATGGACAACTCGCGGCGATCGATCTCTACACCGGGAAACGGCGCTGGAATGACCGTATCGGAGACATTGCTTCGCCCCTCGCGATCCACGGCAATGTCGTCTACGGGGCTACCCAGAACGGGCTCGTGTTCGCCTACTCGATCGAAGACGGACACCGGCGCTGGGTGACGGGTGGCGCTCCGACGCGCTCGGGGCCATTGTTGGTCGGGCGGCACCTGGCGGTGGCGACGCTGCGCGACACGCTCGTAGTGCTCGAGGCGAGCACTGGGCTGCGGGTGGTTCGGGCACCGCTGCCGGCGACCGCGGTAGCGCCGCTCGCTCTTCTCGACGATTCCACGCTCGTGCTCTCGTCCCCGTCCGGGGCCGTGATGGCAATCGAGATCCCGACCGGGCGGGTGCGGTGGCAGGTGGATACGGAGGCGCCAGTCTACGGCGCACCGGTGGTCGCACGCGACACGGTGTTTGCTTTGACCAACGAAGGGGTGCTGTGGGCGATCCCGGTTAATGACCCGGATGGGCTCGTCAAGGCCTCCATCGGGGGCGTGAGCGTCTCGGCACCGGTCGTCCTGCGCCACGGCGTGCTCGTTGCAACAGTGGATGGCCACGTGATCTACTTCGATCGGGTGACCGGGCGCCGCGTCTGGATGCGCCGAGCCGGTGGAGAGCTCCGGCACCCGCCGATCGTGGCACAAGGCCAGATCGTGGTGGCGCCGATTCTCGGTGAAGTGCTGAGCTTCCGATGACCAACAGACTGCTCCTCCTCGTACTCGCTCTGGCCGTGGCACCAGAGGCCCTTTCGGCGCAGGACGCGAGCCCTGCGGCGCCGCGTGCGGCGCGAGACGCTTACCGGGACGCGACACGACAGCCGCCCGCGCTCCCCAGCGTCGATTCGCTGGCCGCGGCGGCCGTCTCCGCACTGCCCCAGTCGTCGGAGCAACCTCATGTGCTGTCGTCGCTTCCCGACGGAACCCGGTGGTCGAGGACGGCCAAGTGGTCCCTGCTGGCAGTCGCGGCTGGCTTCGGTGCCTATGCGCTGGCGAACAGTCGGGAGGAGCGGACCGACCGGCGCGCCCAGATGGGCATCATCGGCGGCCAGCTGACCTTGCTCGGAAGCGTGGGGTTCTTCATCTACGACTTGCGTCACCGTGCGTCGGGGCAGGAAAACATACCGTTCGAGCAGTCGGCCGTCCGTGAGGCGGCATCCTCAGGCATCCCCTGAACCACTCGACTCGATCGCCGAGCTGACATGAGCCTTCGGAACCGCCTCGCGCTCGGCATCATCGCGATCGCGCTGGTGCTGGCGGTGCCGTTGCTGGCGTCGCTGCGGGCGCTGGAACAGCTGCACGCGCAGGTCAGCGGCCTTAGGGATCGCGAGTTCGCCGCGTCGCTGATGCTGGGGCGGATCCGGGCCGGTACCGAGGACCTGCGGCGGACGGAGACCGCGCTCGTGCTGGCGCGAACGCCGGAGGCGCGCGACGCGATGCGGGTGGAGGTGGGACGCCTGGCGGCGCTCGCCGACTCGCTCCGGCCTCACCTTCCACGGGCGGCCGCGGAGATCGGCGCCGCCGTGGAAGTGGTCGCCATTCATGCGCCGCGCCAGCACGAAGCCGCGCTCGCCGGCCAGACCGATGTGGCGGACAGCCTCTCGTCGGACGTAATGATGCCGGCGCTGGCGCGGGTGGAGCAGGCGGTACGGGCGGCTGAGCGCAGTCTGGGCGAAGATACCCGGCAGCGGGTCGCGCTCACCGCGACGACGACGGAGCGCGCCTGGGAGATGTCGGCGTTGATGCTGCTGCTGGCGACGGCGCTTGTGGCCGCCATCGCGATCTGGCTGACGCGTTCGATCAGCCGTCCGGTGCGCGAGCTGGAAACCGGGATGCGGCGCGTCGCCCACGGCGACTTCGAGTACCGGCTGCCGATCCGCCCCGACCGTCGTGACGAGTTCGGGCCGCTGTCGGAGAGCTTCGCGTCGATGACGGCGCAGCTGGCCGAGCTGGACAAGCTCAAGGCCGAGTTCATGTCGATCGCCTCGCACGAGCTCAAGACCCCGCTCAACGTGATCGTCGGCTACGTTCAGCTTCTCGACGAGGGGATCTACGGCCAGCTTTCGCCGAAGCAGCGCGAGATCTGCGTCACGATTCGGGCCCAGGCCGACGCGCTCGGGCGGCTGGTCCAGCAGCTCCTCGACGTGAGCCGGTTCGAGGCCGGCGCGGGACGACTGGAGGTTCGCGCCGTGCCGCTCACCGGTTTTCTCGACGAGCTCGAACGCGCCTTCCAGGTCCTGGCCCTGCAGCGCGGGATCGACTTCGAGGTTTCACGGACGGCTGCACTGCCGACCATCGTGATGTGGGATGCGGATCGAATGAACGAAGTCCTCGGCAACCTGCTCTCCAACGCATTCAAGTTCACCGAACGCGGAGGACGGGTGGAGCTCGACGTGGAGACGACCAGCGGCAACCTGAAGATGAGCGTGCGTGACAGCGGAGTCGGCATCCCGGCCGACCAGCTGCCGCGCGTGTTCCAGAAGTTCTTCCAGGCCGACAATCAGGATCAGGCGGCGCAGGCCGGCTCCGGCCTCGGGCTGGCGATCGCAAAGGAGATAGTCGAGGCGCACTCGGGAACCATCGACTGCCACAGCGTGGTGGGCGGCGGGACGACGGTCGCGATCGTATTGCCGATGGCGTCCGCCGGCGCACCCAGGCGACCGGCGGACCGCGCGCTGGCTGCGAGCGGCGCATGAGCTCGCGCGCTCTGGTCGCCGTACTCCTGCTGCCCATCCTCGCCGGCTGTGCTACGCCACTGCAGCCCCATGCCCGCGCCCCGGTGCCGGAATGGGTGGGGACGGTCACCGAGGCGCAATCGGCGGCCGCCGAGGGCGAGTTCCTCCGCGCCGATTCGGCCCTGGTAGCTTACGAGCAAGCCAATCCCGGAACGCCCGAGGCAACGGAGGCAGTTTACTGGCGCGGCATCTTCGCGCTCGATCCATCGAATCCCCACGGTTCGGCAGCGGTCGCTGCCGCCGCATTCGAAGCCTACCTGCGGGATCCAGCGGCTGTGCTCCGCCGCAGCGAGGCGGCCGTGTTCCACCGACTGGCCTCCCGGCTCGATTCGCTCGCTACCGGGGTCGCGATCAGCGCGGCCTCTGTGCCTCCGCCGGCTGGCGTGGGCGCCGCCCGGTCCAATGCCGACCCGCGGGACGAAGAGCTGCGGCGACTCCGGGAGGAGCTCCGTCGGGCCAACGAGGAGCTCGAACGGATCAGACGCCGGCTCGCGACACCGGCCCGGCCAGATCCGCCGCCACCGTAGGCAGGGCCGTCCCGACAACGGTACGGCCGGTTCTCCGACTCAGCCCACCCGGAACAGCGCAAGCGATCGCGAATAGCGCTCGCCGAGTACGCGTCGCAGTCCTGCGTGCACGGGCTGCTCCAGTTCCGGGTCACGCTCGAGCAGCGTGGTCGCCGCCTCCCGCGCCCGGGCGCCGAGCTCCTCGTCCCGCAGGGGATCGGCGACCCGGAAGGTCGGCACGCCGCTCTGGCGCTCGCCGAACAGGTCGCCCATCCCTCGCAGCGTGAGGTCGGCACGAGCGATCTCGAACCCGTCGTCGCTGTCCACGAAGATCCGCAGCCGGTCGGCCACATCCGGACTGACATCGCCAAGCAGGATGCACCAGCTCTGCTCGGCGCCACGACCGACGCGCCCCCGCAGCTGGTGCAGCTGCGAGAGTCCGAACCGTTCGGGGTGCTCGATCAGCATGACCGTGGCATTGGGTACATCGATGCCGACCTCGATCACCGTCGTCGCCACGAGCACGTCGATCTCGCCCGCGCGAAAGCGCCGCATGATCGCGTCGCGCTCCTCGGCGGCAACCCGACCGTGCAGGAGCGCGACCCGCCGATCGGCGAACGGTCCGGCGGCGAGGGACTCGTACATCGTCGTCGCGGCCTTGAGGTCGCTCTTCTCCGACTCCTCGATCACCGGATAGACGACGTACGCCTGCCGGCCGCCGGCGACCTCGCGATCCATGAACCGCAGCACGCGCTCGCGCGCCGAGCCAGGACGGAGCGCGGTGTTCACCGGGGGGCGGCCTGCCGGCCGCTCGTCGAGCGTGCTCAGATCGAGATCGCCGTACATCGTCAGGGCGAGCGACCGGGGGATCGGTGTGGCGCTCATCAGCAGCACGTCCGGCATGTCGCCCTTGGCGCCGAGCGCCGCCCGCTGCTCGACGCCGAACCGGTGCTGCTCGTCGATCACCGCGAGCCCGAGCCTGGCGAAGCGCGTGCGCTGCTGCACGAGCGTGTGCGTGCCGACGACGAGCAGCGGCTCCGCGCTCTCCATTCGCCCGGCGGCGGCCCGGCGCTCGCGCGCGGCAAGACTGCCGGTGACCAGAAGCGGCTCGATCCCGAGCGGCGCGAGCAGTCGGGCGAAGGTGCCGGCGTGCTGTTCGGCGAGCAGTTCGGTCGGAGCCATCACCGCCGCCTGCCAGCCGTTCTCCATCGCCAGCAGCGATGCGAACAAGGCGACTACCGTCTTGCCGCTCCCGACGTCGCCCTGGAGCAGGCGATGCATACGGTGCTCGCTGCACATGTCGGCGACGATCTCGCGGGTGGCGCGGACCTGGGCGCCGGTGAGCTCGAACGGAAGGACCCGCCGGAGCGCGCTGGTGAGCTCCCGCCGGTTGACGAACGTGATCCCGCTCCTGCGGTGTCGGGCGATCGCCTTCGCCCGCAGATGCAGAAGGTGAACGAACAGCAGCTCCTCGAACGCGAGCCGCGAGCGGCCGCGCTGCGCCTCGGCCAGCGTCGCCGGGCGATGGACCATCCGGAGCGCCTCCTCGAGCGGCGGCACGCCGGCCCTCTCGCGGATCGCCTGCGGCAGATAGTCGGTGACGAGTGGAAGGAGCGCGTCGAGACTCTGGTCGATGACCGAGCGGATCACCTTCACCGAGAGCCCCTCGGTAGCCGGGTAGACGGCGAGTACCTTGCCCTCCCCGGTCGCGGTCGCATCGTCGCCCAGGTTGACGTGCTCCCGCGGCTGGAACTGCCGCCCGTGGAAAAACCGGACCTGGCCGGCGAGGAGGAGCACGTCGCCCCTGGCGATCGCACGGTCGAGATACGGCTGGCCGGGCCACGACACCTCGATCATCCCGGTGTGGTCCTGCACCACCGCCTGGAAGATCCGCAGCCCGCGACGCGTGGGGATGATCCCCTTGGAGATCACCCGGCCGATGATCGTGCCCGACATCCCCGGCTCGAGCGATGAGATCGGCGAGATCGTGCTCGCGTCCTCGTACCGGTGCGGGATGTGATGGAGAAGATCGCCGGCGGTGATGATGTGGAGCCTGTTGAGCGCTTCGGCCCGTCGCGGCCCGACACCCTTCAGGTAGGTGACCGGCGTATCGAGAAAGAGGCGCTGCGTCGGCGCGCTCGGCATCACGCCTCGTCGAGCAGCTCTCGCGAGAAGCGCGCGGGGTCGAAGGCGACGAGATCCATCGCGCCCTCGCCGGTACTGAGGAACTTCACCGGCACGTCGAGCGCCTCGTGCACGGCGACGACCACGCCACCCCGGGCCGTGCCATCGAGCTTGGTCACGACGAGTCCGGTCACCGGCACCGCTTCGGCGAACGTCCGGGCCTGTGCGATCGCGTTCTGACCGATCGTGCCATCGAGCACCAGGAGCGTTTCGTGCGGCGCGCCGGGAAGCCGCTTGGCGACGACGCGGGCGACCTTCCTGAGCTCCGTCATCAGTCCTTCGCTGGTGTGCAGGCGGCCGGCGGTATCCACGAGCACGACGTCCACGCCGCGGGCAATCCCGGCGTCGATGGCGTCGAATGCCACGGCCGCCGGGTCGGAGCCGGCGGTGCCGCCGACGAACTCCGCTCCGGTGCGGTCGGCCCAGATCCGGAGCTGGTCGATCGCGCCGGCGCGGAACGTGTCGGCGGCACCGACGAGCACGCGCTTCCCCGCGCGTCCGAGAGTGGTGGACAACTTGCCGATGAACGTGGTCTTCCCGGCGCCGTTCACGCCCACGACGAGGACCACCGTCGGCGGTGTGGGCGCGCTGATCAGCGACGGATCACTGTTCCCCGCGCGCAGCGCACCCTCGATGCCGGCCCGCAGGGCGTCGAGAAACTCCGGCTGCGTTCGAATGAATCCGCGCTGCGCCCGCCGCTCGACGTCCTCGACGAGCCGCAAAGTCGTCGGCACACCGAAGTCGGCCTCGAGAAGGAGCTCCTCGAGCCGCTCCAGCGAGCCGGTCTCGACGCCGCCGCTTGCGATCACGGTGACGTCGGTCATCGCGACGTCCTTGATTCGTTCCCAGAGCGAGCGGCGCGGGGTATCCCCCTCGCGGCGATGGATGCGTGACATATCGGTCAGGAGTACGACTGGAGCAAGGGTGGACGTGGGGCCGGATCCGGCAGAAGGAGAGAAGACAGGCCGCAGCTGCCACTGCTCACACCCTCCGGCATCATCTGCGGTTCGCTTTCAGGACCTCCTGCCCCACCGGCCTGTTCGACGATCCTGCCACGGCCTACCGCAGCCCTAGCCGGCGTCGCGCGACCCACTCGACGCACAGCACGAGGAGGACCAGCGCGTACGCCCACCAGCGGCTGCGAAGCGCCGGCGCGGCTCCCGGCGGCGCGCCGCGGCCGACCTCGCCGGCACGAACGGTGGGCTGGCGAGGCAGCCACTCACGCGACTGGTTCACCGCCACGACCGTGCGCGCGCCGGCCGCGTTCGCCTCGTAGACGCCGGGAGCGAGCGGCGGTGTCTCGGCCACATTCGCATCTCCGGCGAACAGGAGCGTCAACGTATCCGCGCCGGCCGCGTCGAGACGCCGCAGCACCACGGTGACGAGCGTGTCGGTCTCGACCCCGCGCCGCCAGCGGATCGGATCGCCGGCGCGGAGCACGCCTCGCTCCGGCACGACGGCACGCGGATCCCGCCGGTCGGCGGCGAGCCAGTCAAATATACCACCCCAAAGGGCGGTGTAGGCGTCGGCGCTCTCGCCGCCGCGAAAGCGCCAGCGCCAGAATCCGGAGCCGGTGATCACGACGACGCGCCTCGGACGCTCGACGCCGGCGATGACCGGGCGCGAGTCGAGCCGGCGTGCCCTCGTCGCCTCCAGCCCGATCCAGTCGCCACGCGGGCCATCGGCAGCGACGTCGATCGGCGGCAGACTGTCCCACGGTACGGCGGCGAGCACGCCGGACAACGGTGAGGGTGGCGCCGTGGACGCGTACCAGTCCTCACCGCGCGGCGCCGGCGGCGCGTGGAGGGCGAGGGATCCGCGCGTCGCCGCCCGCGGCGGACCGAAGACAGCGGTGTCGCCGTGGATGATTGCCACCGGCGCATCTCGCAACGCGGCGCGGACCTCGGCTTCGGCGACCGGTGCCAGCGTGCCCTCTCGCCGCCATTGCCCCGCGGCGACACGGTAGAAGGCGCGGGTCGGGAGTACCACGGCCCCCCGCAGCACCGCGATCGCGAACCGCGCGTCCTGGTCGGGCGCCGACGACACGTACACGGCGCCCGCGGCACGGCTCACGTCCACCACCACCGCCAGCGTATCGTTGCGCGGTTCGGCGTCACCGGGCATTTCGACGATCGCGCGGACGACGGTCGAGCCGTCGACCGCGGGGAGGGCGAGCCGTGCCACGATCTCCCGCTCGCCGAACGGCAGAAGCGAGTCGAAGGATGTCTCGAAGCCCGTTCGGTCGCCGGCGGTCAGCGCCAGGCGGCCGGGGACGCCGCCGGCGCTGCCGGCGGCCAGCGTGACCCGAGCCTCGATGGTATCGCCGGCTACCGCCGCCTGAGGTGCATCGATCAGCCGTACGGCGACGTCGCTCCGCGGTGGACGCGAAATGACCTGAACCCGGGAACCGCCCGGGAGCGCTTCGAGCGACTGCGGGTCGTCGATCTCGCCGTCGGTCACCAGCACGAGCGGCCGGCCGGCGGCGAGTGCGCGATCGACCGCTCCGCGGACGACGGAGAGAAGATCGGTCGGTCGCTCCGGCACCGCCGACGAGCGAGCCGAGTCGCCCGTCAGAAGCACCGAATCCGGATCGAGCGCCCTGACGCGTGCGCGGGCGGAGTCCCAGAGCACCGGCTCCGTCCGCAGCCAGCTCGCCGACGCATCGAGCGCCACCACGGGCGCAGGCGGACGCGCCCTGCCGACGGGCGCATCGAGCAGCAAGGCGAGAAGAACGGTGATGGCGATCGCACGCAGAGCGGCGACGAACGCGAAACGCTGCCGCGGCGGTGGCTCGCGCCATCCGTAGAGCAGCGCGGCGAGGGCGATCCCTCCGGCCGCGGCGACGACCCAGGCGATCACCGCCGAGTGTCCGCGCCGAAGAGGTGGAAGTCGGCCGGCGCTACTGCGCCGAGGCGAATCTCACGCGACCGTCCGGCTCACCGAGCACGGCCAGGAGTCGGGCGCGCTCGCGCTGGAACGCCTCGCGCTGGCCGGCCGGGATGGGCTCGCCGCTCTTCTGCTGTAGCGTCACCCGCGGGTCGCGCTGCCCGCCGTTGACCAGCACCTCGAAATGCAGGTGCGGCCCGGTGGCCAGCCCCGTTGCGCCGACATAGCCGATCGTCGAGCCGATCGCGACGCGAGCTCCGCGGGAGACTCCGCGGGCGAATCCGCGCAGGTGTCCATAGCGCGTGACGAAGCCGTTCGGGTGCCGGACCTCCACCGTGTTCCCGTAGCCGCCGCGCCAGCCGGCGTAGATCACCGTTCCATCGCCGACCGTGCGCACCGGTGTTCCGGCGTTGGCGGCGTAGTCGACTCCGCGATGGTCACGCCACGTGCCGAGTATGGGATGACGGCGGCGGCCGTAGACGCTGGAAATGCGGCGGAACTGGAGCGGCGCCCGGAGGAATGACGCGCGAAGCGAACGACCCTCCCCGTCGAAGAAGGATCCGCGTGTGCCCTCTCCCTCGTAGCGGATCGCCTCGAGAGTGTCACCCGAGAGGGTGAACGTGGTGGCCAGGATCCGGCGGATCTTGACCGCGCCGTTGGGCGCCGTGGCGCGCTCGAACAGCACGCGGAAGGCGTCGCCCTCACGAAGGTCGCGGCTCATGTCCACGCGGTACTCGAGCACGTCGGCGAGCTCCCACGTGAGTTCGGCACGCGCGCTCCGCGGCAGCAGATCGGCGCTTCCATCGTCGACGGCCGCCGACAGATGGGTGCGGATGGTGCCGCTGGCCACGACGGTGTCCAGCGTCCAGGGGAGTTGCACGTCCTCGCCGATCCACCCCTCATCGGTCCGTCGCATCGTCACCCGCCGGTCGATCGCCAGGTCGAAGACGATCTCGGTGGGAAGCGAATCGGTCTCCGGGCCGCGGACGATGATCGGCATTCCGGCGGGCAGCCGGCGCGGGTCGAGCATCCTGGCGGTACGCAGCGCTTCGTGCGCGACGATCTCGCTCACGCCGCCGCGGGCGAGCACGGCGATCAACGTCTCTCCACGTCCGAGCGTGTCCACGTGCTCACGGATCGCCGGCGACGGCTCCCCGTCCGGGGAAGCGTTTTCCACGGAGAGCTCCGTCAGGGAACGGGCGGCCGGCAGCGGCGGCGTGAACACTATCGCGAACCAGGCGAGTAGCCCGGCGACCGCGTAGGTCGCCAGGCGAGCGGCACGGACTGTCAATCCATCTGTCTCCGGATGAACGTCGGGATCTCCATGTCGCTCAGATCCTGCTGCTGCTGGCGCTCCGGCGCCGGCGTGGGCAGGGAGGTCCCGCGGCGCTGGGCCGGCTCTCCGGCGGCCGGACGAGTGCCGGACACGGCGGAGCGCGCGGGGCGCTGCGCGGGAAATGGGATCACCGGCGTGCGCGCGGTGGCCTGGCCGTCCGCCGAGGACGCGGGGTGCACGGCGGCCGGACTGCGATCGAAACCAGTGGCGATGACGGTCACGCGGATCTCACCCTGCATCGCCGGCTCGTGAACGGCGCCGAAGATGATCTCCGCATCGTCACCCACCGCGTCGTGAATGATCTCGTTGATCTGGTGAACCTCGCCGAGCGAGAGATCGGCACCACCCGTGATGTTCACGAGCACTCCGGTCGCTCCGGCGATCGAAACGTTGTCGAGGAGCGGGCTGGCGATCGCCTGCTGGGCGGCCTCCATGGCGCGGTTCTCACCGCGACCGATCCCGGTTCCCATGAGCGCCGAACCGCCAGCCTCCATCACCGTGCGTACGTCGGCGAAGTCGACGTTCACGAGACCGGTGACGCTGATCAGCGACGAGATTCCCTGGGTGGCGTGGAGTAGCACCTCGTCGGCCTTCTTGAGGGCGTCCTGGAACGGGATGCCCTTGCCGACCACGGCGAGCAGGCGCTCGTTGGGCACGACGATCATCGTGTCCACGTTCTTGCGCATCTCGGCGATCCCCATTTCGGCCTGCCGCATCCGCTTCCGGCCCTCGAACAGGAACGGCTTGGTGACGATGCCGACCGTGAGCGCACCGGCCTCGCGGGCGAGCTCGCAGACGATCGGTGCCGCACCGGTGCCGGTGCCGCCTCCCATCCCGCACGTGACGAAGACGAGATCCGCGCCGGTCATCGTCCGGGAGACCTCGTCCCTGCTCTCCTCGATCGCCTGCCGCCCGATCTCCGGCCGCGCGCCGGCGCCCAGCCCGCGCGTGAGCTTCTTCCCGATCTGGATCTTGAGGTCGGACTTCGAGCTCAGCAAGGCCTGGGCATCGGTGTTGACGGAAATGAACTCGACGCCCTCGAGCCTTTCCTGGATCATCCGGTTCACGGCGTTCCCGCCTCCGCCGCCGACGCCCACGACCTTCATGCGGGCGTTCTGCGTGGCGCTCTCTTCGAACTCGAAGATCATGGGGCGCGGCACTCCAGAGCTGCTGGGGTGGGGGTCTCGGACAGGCTGGATGGAAACACACGCCGGCAACGGACGCGTGATGAGCGCGCGATGCGGACACGGGCGCTCAGGTGGGCTCGAACGAGCGCTGCACAATATAACGAGTTTTGCATGGGCGACCACTCCTCACAGACGAGTCATTCCGGAAAACAGAACAGATGGAGTCGGTCGGGCTTTCCACACGACCTGGCAGTGGAGCAGCTTTTTTGGGGCGGGACGGTGGGAGCGTCGGCGCAGCACGCGGCCGCGAAGCCACCCGGGGAGGAGCGGGGTGACCCCACACACTATGCGCGGGCCAGGCGGAACGCACAAGAGGGGTCTGGACGGTGACGGGGATCACGGACGAATTGGACGAATTGGACGAATCAGGGCACCGGCAGGCGCGCGGCGCGGGGCGATGCCCCGTTCGTCCAATTCGTCCAATTCGTCCAATTCTAGAACCAGTCCTGCAGCCACGTCTTCACGCGCTGCGCCAGCTTGTCCACACCGCCACCGGCGCCGATCGCGGTGCGGCGGCTCGCCGCCGAGGCACCGAGCGCCATCCGGTGCGCGCCGTACTGGGCGAGCCCGACCACGGTGGCAAACCGCGGCGGTTCGACCGCATCGGCGAGACCGCCAATGTGCTCGGCCGGGCTGCCCGTGCGGACGCCCCCGCCGAATACGTCGGCCGCCAGCTCGGCGATGCCCTGCATGGCCGCCGCTCCGCCGGTGAGCACCACGCCGGCGCTCAGCCTGCCCGAGTATCCCGCCCGCTCCATCTCGCGCTGCGCCAGGTCGAAGATCTCGTCCATGCGCTGGTGGATGATGTGGGCGAGGAGCTCGCGCGGAATCTGCCGGTCGCCCTGGGCGACGGTGCTGGGGAGGGTGATCACCTCGTGCGCCTCGACGAGCGGCTCGTAGGCGCAGCCGTAGCGCTCCTTCAGCCGCTCGGCGTCGGCCTGCGTCACACCGAGCCCGTGCACGATGTCGTTGGTGACGTTGCTGCCCCCGTACTTGATCGTGCCGAGGTGGCGGATCTTGCCCTCGTGGAAGATCGCAATGTCGGTCGTCGACGCCCCCAGCTCGACCAGTGCCACGCCCAGCTCCTTCTCGTCCTCGGTCAGAACGGCAAGCGCGCTGGCGAGCGGCTCCAGCACCAGCTCCAGAACCCGATAGCCGGCGCGCTCCATCGACTTGCGCAGGTTCATCGCCGGGGCACTGCCGATCGTGACGAGGTACATCTCCACCTCGAGCCGCATCCCGATCATGCCGACCGGATCGCGGATCCCGGTATTCTTGTCGACGGTGTACTCCTGCGGGATCGCGTGAAGCAGCTCGCGCTCGGCAGGGATCGCCTGCGCCCGCGCGATGGCGTTGACGCGTTCCACGTCGGGACGGGAGATCTCGTCGCCGCTCACCGCCACTACGCCGGGGCTCGTCATCGCCTCGACGTGCTCGCCCGCTATTCCGACGTAGAATCCCTCGAGTTGCACGCCGGCCATGCGCTCGGCGTCCTGGATCGCCTTGCGGATCGAGCGCGTCGTCTCCTCGATGTCGGCTACCATGCCCCGGCGCAGGCCGGTCGTCCGCGCCTGGCCCACGCCGAGCACCTTGAGCGATGGCGCACGAGGGAGCTCGCCCACGACCTCGGCGATGAGGGCGGTGGTCTTGGCCGAGCCGAGGTCGAGCGCGGCGACGAGACGGTCAGGATTCATGGGAGTCTGGCGATCACCTGGTCACGATATCGAAGATCGATTTCCACCGCTCGCAGCTGCCGGCGAGCGAGATCCTCCTCCACCGGCAGGAGCTCGGCCAGCCGCGCCGCGGTGACGTCGTCCATTGCCCGCACCCGATAGGTCTCGAATCGCAGGAGAAGCTCGTCCCGCCCCGAACGTCGTACCTCGCTCACCCGCTCGAACAACGGCGGATTCTCCCGCCGCAGCTCGGCGAGCAGCCGCAGCGATCCGCTGTCGCCCGCCGCAATGATCGGCAGATCGACCGTCGTGCGCGAGGGATCGATCGGCAGCTGCCGCCCCGACGCATCGACCACCGCGAACCCGCCACGCCCCGAGACCAGCGCGAGCGGGAGATTCTCGCTCACCCGCACGACCAGCGTCCCGGGCAATCTACGCTCGATTCGCGCCTCGCGCACTTGCGAATGTCCGGCCACCCGCTCCTCGAGCGGCCCGAGGTCCATCCAGACCGATTGAAGCGTGTCCACCGCCATGCGCTCGAGAAGCTCGGCCGCGCTGACGTAGCGGGCGCCGTGAAACTCTATGTCACGCACGCGGAAGAACGACATCGACGACAGGACGGGCCGGCCCCACCAGGGAGCGGTGACCACGAGCAGCACGCCAGAGGCGATGGCGACCGCCCGCACGACTCGGCGCCACCGTGGCACGCGGTCGAGTGCCTCGTCGATCACGCGGAGGCCCGCAGGCGTTCGAGGAGCTCCGGACCGGTACGGGTCACGTCGCCGGCACCGATCGTGAGCACGACGTCACCATCGCGCACGCTCCCGGCGAGGGCCGCGGCGAGGTTGCTGCGATCGCCGCGCCAGGCGACGATTCCCCCCGACGCCCGCACCGCGGCGGCGATCACCTCAGCCGTGACGCCCGGAATCGGCTGCTCGCGCGCCGGGTAGATCTCGGTGAGATACAGTGCGTCGGCAAGTGAGAGCGCCTTGCCGAAGTCGCCGGCGAAGTCGCGCGTGCGCGAGAAGAGATGGGGCTGAAACGCGGCGATGACCCTCCGTCCGGGGAACGCGGCCCTGGCGGCGGCGAGAGTCGCACGGATCTCCGTCGGGTGGTGCGCGTAGTCGTCGACGACCGTGACGCCGCGAATCACCCCGAGCCGCTGGAAGCGGCGCTCGACGCCGGTGAACGACTCGAGCCCTGGAAGCATCGCGCCGACGCCGGCTCCGAGACCGATTCCCGCGGCGAGCGCGGCGAGGGCGTTCAGCACGTTGTGCTCCCCGGGCACGCGCAGCGATGCGCTTCCTTCCGCTTCGCCGTCGAACACGATGTCGAACCGCGTCGCCTCCCCGTCGGCGCGGACATCCCGGGCCACGAGGCGGGCGTCGGCCGACTCGATGCCGTAGCGAAGCGCCTCGGCGGCGTTCGGCACAGCGAGCCCGGCGGCGCCCGGATCGTCGGCACACAGCACTATCTTTCGCGCGCCGCTGACGAACTGCGTGAATGCACCGCGGATGTCATCCAGGTCGCGGTAGATGTCGAGGTGATCGGCCTCGATGTTGGTGACCACGGCCACCGTCGGCGCCAGGGCGAGGAACGAGCGGTCGTACTCGTCGGCTTCGACGACGAAAACCCGGTCGCCGCCGGTGCTGAGGTTCCCTCCCCACGCCGGGACCCGCCCGCCGACGACGCCGGTGGGAGCGAGCCCCGCCGACCGCAGCGCCTCCGTGGTCATCACGGTGGTGGTCGTCTTCCCATGCGTTCCGGCGATCGCCACGAGCTCGTCGCCCGCGACTGCCTCGCCGAGCGCTTCGGCACGTCGCACGATGGGGATTCCCGCCGCCCGCGCCGCGGCCAGCTCGGGATGATCGCGCGGGATCGCCGAGCTGACCACCAGCGCCCGTGCACCGGCTACGTGCGACGGATCATGCCCCCGGACCGCGGATATGCCGGCGCGTACGAGATCGTCGGTACCCGCCGACCCGGCATCGCAGCCGGTGACGCGTGCCCCTCGACGCGCGAAGAGCTCCGCGAGGGCGCTCATCCCTGCGCCGGCGATGCCGACGAAATGGATCGGGCGCGGGTCTTCCGGATCGAGGAGCGGCATGAGCGCGGCGGTGAATCTAGGGATGCCCGGAGACCGGCTCAAGAGCGGCTGCCATCGCGGGTGAGGAGAGCCAGTATTCGACGCGCAATGTTCTGCGCCGCGTCGGGCCGCCCACGACGACGCGCGGCATCGGCGAGCGCTCGCAGCCGCGGCGCATCGGTGAGCAGCCCTCCGGCCAGCGCACCGAGCCGCTCGGCCGTCAGCTCGCGCTGCGGGATCCACTCGGCCGCGCCGGCGGCGGCGAGAGCGCGGGCGTTGGCCGTCTGGTGATCGGCCGCGGCGCTCGGCAGGGGGATGAGGATCGAGGGAATCCCCCACGCGCAGAGCTCGGCCGTCGTCATCGCCCCGGCGCGTCCGACGGCAAGGTCGCTCGCGGCGTACGCCTCGGCGATCGGCGAGAGATACGCCCGGACGCGCACCCGCTTGCTCTCGTAGCGGGCCAGCGACTCGAAGTTCGCGGTTCCGGTGGCCCAGATGACGTGCACGCCGGGCGGCAGTCCGCGATCGATCCATGCGGCGACCGCCTCGTTGACCGCCCGCGCACCCTGGCTGCCCCCGACGACGAGGAGAACGCGCCCGTCGCGGGGTGGAAAGCTCCATTCCGCGCGGGCCTTCGCCCGGTCGGGCGGCGGAGATGGTGGCGGCTCGATCGGATTTCCGGAGTCCACGAGCATCGTCGATCGGCCGGGCCGGAGGTGCCGGCCGCCCTCGGGAAAGCCGAGGTAGATCTCCCGCGCCATGCGGCTGAACGCACGCATGGTCAGGCCCGGATAGCTGTTCTGCTCCTGGAGGACGGCAGGGATCCGGTGCGCCGCCGCGTACGCGAGCACGAGCCCCGAGGCGTAGCCACCCGTGCCGACCACGAGTCGCACCGGCTCGGAACGCGCCAGCCTGGCGACCCTGCGCCAGGCGCCGACTGCACCGGCGAGCGTGCGCCAGTTCTGCCACGGACGCGAGCGGTAGAGCGGGTGGAGGTCGAGTAGTTCGTGCGGGAACTCCGTGCGCGGAAGCACCTCGCGCTCGACGCCACGAAGCGCGCCGACGAAGAATGGCTTCACGGCCGGGTCCAGACGAACGAGGGCTCGCGCGATCGCGAGCCCCGGGTAGAGGTGTCCCCCAGTGCCGCCGCCGGCGACGACTATTCTCATCGGCCTCCGATCGAGACGGGGTCCGAGGCACGTTCGCCGACCACGCGTTCGCGAACACTGCCGATGTTCACGAGTATCCCCGTCATCAGCAGCGATAGCACCAGATTCGAGCGGCCAAAGGAGATGAACGGCAGCGTCAGCCCGGTGGTCGGAAGCAGACCGATCACGACGCCGATGTGGAGATACGCGGTCAACACGGTGGTTATCGTGAGTCCCATCGCCGTGAGCGTGAGAAACGGCGACCGCGCCTGATGGGCGATACGGAAGCCCAGCCAGCCGTAGCAGGCGAACGCGAGCACGAGCAGCAGCATGCCCAGAAACCCCCATTCCTCGCCGATGTTCGACGCCACGAAGTCGTTGTACGGGAAGGGTAGAAAGCCGTTCTGCTGACGTCCCTGTCCGAAGCCGACGCCGAAAAGCTGACCCGATCCGACCGCGATGAGGGACTGCTTGAGCTGGTAGCCGACAACCTCGGGTGATGCTCCCGGATCGAGAAAGCTGACCATGCGCAACACGGCGTAGTGCAGGCGCTGGACCTCGTTCCACAGCACCGGGACGGCAATCGCGCCGAGAAGCACGAAGTGACCGATCCGCGCGCCCCCGGCGAAAAGGATGAGCGCCATCATCAGGGTGTACATCATCGCCGCCGAGAGGTCCGGCTCGAGAAGCGCGAGCACGTTGAGGGTCCCGACAACGGCGATGAACGGCAGCACTCCCTTGGTCAGTCGGCGCACGGCCGGCCCCTTCTTGACGACCAGCATCGCCGTCCAGAGCACGACGGCGAGCTTGGCGATCTCGGACGGCTGGAACGAGCTCCCGAAGAGGAAGCGCCTCGATCCGTTGATGCGCGGCGCGATCGACTCGGTGAACGGCAGCACTACGATGAGCATGAGCAGCAGCGTGGTCCCCATGATCGGCCAGGCCAGGCGGCGCCAGCGGTCGGCATCGACCTTGGCGGCGATGGCGAACACCACGGTCCCCGCCGCGACACCGACGAGCTGGCGGAGGAAGAAGTACGCGCCACCGTCGTAGGGCGGCTGCATGGCGACGATCGCGCTGGCGCTGTACAGCACCGCCAGCCCGCCGACGATCAGGACGGCGGTGACGAGGACCAGCGCGCGCGCCTCCCAACCCAGTCGCCATCGCCAGCGCTCGTGAGCGACGCGGCGCGGCGCGGTGGTCCAGGCGTCGGAGAGATCGGTTCGGGCCGCGGTGGCCATCAGGCCGTTCCTCGTCGCAGGGGTTCATCGGCGGCGAGCCGCCGGAACTCGGCGCCGCGGTGCTCGTAGTTCACGAACATGTCGTAGCTGGAACACGCCGGCGAGAGGAGCACCGCGTCACCCGGTTCGGCGATCTCTCTCGCCCGGTCGATCACGCCGGTGAACGACGCGCCGAGCCGTTCCACGGGTACGAGGCCGCCCAGGTCCTGCTCGATCAGCGGCGCGGCCTCACCGAACGCGAGAACGCGCTTGCCGAATCGCCGCAGCGGCTCGGCGAGGGCCGTGTACGGCTCGCCCTTGTGCCGGCCGCCGAGAAGCAGGACGGTGGGCCGCGTCATCCCGGCGACGGCGACCAGCGTCGAGCCGACATTGGTGGCCTTGGAGTCGTTGATCCACAGCACGCCATCGTGCTCGCCCGCGATCTCGAGGCGATGCGGGAGCGCGCGGAACGAGCGAAGTCCCGCGGCCAGGCGGGACCAGGACTCGGGCGTGCGGTGGCCGGGGTCGCCGATCGCCACGGCGAGCGTTGCGGCCAACGCGTTGGCAACATTGTGGTCGCCGATCAACTCCAGCTCGCGGCGCGGCAGGAGCGGACGCGCGAGCACCACCAGCGTGTCCGCCGGACGATCGTACCACGCATCGGCATCCCGGCCGGCGATCGAGAAGTGCCGGCGCTCACCCGCCGCCGGCGCGGACATCCGCAGTGCCTCGACGTCGTCCCGGTTCACGACCCACCGCGAGCTGGAGACCGCGTTGCGAAAGAGAAGCGCCTTGTCGGCGAAGTACTCGGCCACGCTCGCATAGCGGTCTAGATGGTCCGGGCTGAGATTCGTCAGCACGCCGACCGCCGGCGCGAGGCCCGGCGTGTCGTGCAGCTGAAAGGACGAGACCTCCAGCGCGACCCAGGCGGGATGCCGCGGCAGGAGCGCGACCTCGGCGAGCGGAGTCCCGATGTTGCCCGCGGCCACGGCGTCGTGTCCGAGCGTCAAAAGCAGGTGGCCGGCCAGCGCGGTGGTGGTCGTCTTGCCGTTGGTGCCGGTGATCGCGATGAAGCGGGTGGTGCCAAGGAAGCGAAGGGCGACCTCCACCTCGCTCACTACGGGCACGCCGGCCTCGCGGGCCGCGACCAGCGGCGGCGACCCGGGCGGCACGCCGGGGCTGGCGACGACGAGTGAGGCGCCGGCCACCCGCGCGATGTCGTGCCGGCCGAGCTCGACGGCGATCCCCTGAGGGCGCAGCTCGGCGGCGGCGCCCTCCAGCGCGCCCGACGAGCCGGCGTCGGACACGTAGACCCGCGCGCCGGCGCGGGCAAGCAGCACCGCCGCCGAGCGCCCGCTCCGGCCGAGGCCGATGATCGCGATCTCGGCTCGCCGCCACTCTTCCGGGATCATCGCAGCTTGAGCGTGCTGAGGGCCAGGAACGCGCACAGAATCCCGAGGATCCAGAACCGCGTCACGACCTGGGTCTCGCTCCACCCCTTGAGTTCGAAATGGTGGTGGAGCGGTGCCCTGAGAAAGACGCGATGCTTCCGGGCGTAATCGAGCCCATACCGCCTCCGCCGGTACTTGAAGACCTGGCGCTGTACCATCACCGACACGGTCTCGGCGACGAATACGCCGCCGACCATGAGGAGCAGGAACTCGGACTTGAGGAGGATCGATACCGCGCCGAGCGCGCCGCCGAGGGCGAGCGAACCGGTATCCCCCATGAACACCTGCGCCGGATGGGCATTGAACCACAGAAACCCGACCGCCGCGGCGGCGATCGCGGTGCAGAAGATCGACAGCTCTCCGGCACCTCGCAAATAGTAGATCTGGAGATATGCGCTGGCATCGAAGCGCCCGATCACGTAGGCGAAGACAGCGAACGTGATCGCCGCGATCGCCGTGAGTCCGGCGGCGAGCCCGTCGAGGCCATCGGTGAGGTTGACTGCGTTGCTGACGCCGGTGAGGACGAACGTCGTGAACACCACGTACAGCCAGGCCAGCGACGCCACCGCGGGCACCACGAGCACGTACTTGTAGAACGGTAGCGTGGTCGACGCGCCGGGAAGCTCGGAAAGCGGGTAATGCCAGATGTACCAACCGAGGGCGATGCCGATCGTGATCTGGCCGGCGTACTTGTATCGCTCGACGAGACCTTCGTTCTTCCGGCCTTCGCGCTTCTGGCGGAGCTTGAGGTAGTCGTCCAGAAAGCCTATCGCGCCCATCCAGACCGTCACCCCCAGCGCCAGAAGCACGTAGCGGTTGTCGAGCCGGGCCCAGAGCAGCGTCGCGCTGATCGCCGCCACGAGCAGGATGAGCCCGCCCATGGTCGGAGTGGTCGACTTCGCCTTGTGCGAGTCGGGCGTTCCCTCGCGCACGACCTGGTGGACCTGCATCCGCTGCAGCCGGCGAACGACCGCCGGGCCGACGATGAACGCGACGAGAAGTGCGGTCAGCGCCGCGCCGGCGGCGCGGAAAGTGAGCCACTGGAACAGGCGCAGTACTTCGAAGTGCTGGGACAGCGGGTACAGCAGATGATAGAGCACTAGCGGGTTGCCCAGGCGGTGAGATGAGGGACGAGGCGCTCGAGCCGCACGCCGCGCGACGCCTTGAGAAGTATGACGGCATCGGGCGCGAGCCGTTTGGCGAGCCTCGGCCACAGCGCCTCGGGGTCCTCGGCGGTCACCACACGGTCGCCGTCGCCGAGGCGGTCGAGCGCCTCGGCGAAGTCCCCGACACCGGCCACGAGCTCGATCGAGGAGTCGAGCGCGCGCCGCGCGATCTCCTCGTGAAGAGCGCCGGCTGCCGGGCCAAGCTCGCGCATGGTGCCGAGCACTGCCACACGCTGCCGGCCGGCGCCCGAGCGCTCGAGCAGTTCCAGCGCCGCCCGGGCCGACCCGGGATTGGAATTGTACGCATCGTTGATCAGTGTCGCGCTGCCGATGGATTCCCACGCCATCCGCATCGCCGGCACGGGCATGACCGCGATCGCCCGCGCGACCGCCTCGATGGAGATGCCGCACTGGCTAGCGCAGGCCAGCGCGAGCATCAGGTTGCGGAGGTTGTGCTCGCCCCGCAGAGGCGGACGGACTTCGACGCCGTCCATCTCGACCCAGCCGAGGCCGTCGGGCGCGATCCCCCATCGAGCCGGCCGCACGTCGCCGGCGTCGAGCCCAGCGGTGAGCACGCGGCGGGCCTTGCCCGCGGCCGCCGCGGCGATCTCCGGCTGGCCTGCGGGGGCGATCGCCAGGTCGACCCGATCGTAAACCGCGCTCTCCTCGCGCAGCACGCCGGCGAGGTCACCGAGCCCCTCCAGATGCTCCTCGGCGATCGACGTCACGATGGCTATGTCGGGACGAATGATCTCGCGGAGCATGGCGATCTCGCCAGGCGTGTTCGTGCCCAGCTCGATCACCGCGATGTCGGCGTCGTCAGGCAGGGCAAGCAGCGTCAGCGGCGTGCCGATCCGGTTGTTGAGGTTGCCCTGCGTCGCGTGGACGGCGAGGGCCGCGCCGAGTGCCGAGCGAACGAGCTCCTTGGTGCTCGTCTTCCCGTTGCTTCCCGCCACCGCCACTACCGGGCGTCCCCAGACCTTGCGCCGGTATGCGGCCAGCGCTCCGAGCGCCACCAGCGTGTCATCGACCGCGTACACCGGTACGCCGAGTCCGCTCGTCCGCTCGGGGTGCTCGACGACCAGCGCCGAGGCTCCGCCGCGAACGGCGTCGGCCACGAAGTCGTGCGCGTCGAACCGCTCGCCGCGCAATGCCACGAAAGCGTCTCCCACCGCGATGGCGCGCGTGTCGGTGGTCACGCCGCGCAGCCCCGTGGGGCCGCGGGGGCCGTCGCCGAGCGCGTCGGCGATACGATCCAGCGTCCAGAAGGGAGGAGTCACGCCCGGCGGTGCTCCATCAACTCGCTCACGATGACGCGCTCGTCGAATGGGTGTCGTGTCGTTCCGCGGACCTGGTACGTCTCGTGGCCCTTGCCGGCGAGGAGGACCACGTCGCTGGGCTGGGCGATCTCGAGCGCGCGGGCGATCGCAAGGTGCCGGTCCTCGATGCGCTCGTGCTTCCCGCCGCGCATCCCGGCGACGATGTCGTCGAGGATCCGCTCGGGATCCTCGTTTCGCGGGTTGTCGCTGGTCAGGATGATCCAGTCGGCCATCCGCTCGGCGACGCCGCCCATGAGGGGCCGCTTGCCGCGATCGCGGTCGCCGCCACATCCGAAGACGACGATCAGGCGCTGCTCGGTGAACGGGCGAACCGCGTCGAGGGCGCGCTCGAGCGCGTCGGCGGTGTGCGCATAGTCGCGCAGAACGGTCGGATGCTCGGCGAGGATCTCGAGGCGGCCGGGAACCTGCGGGAGCGACTCCAGCCGCGAGGCGACGGTGCGCAGGGGCACCCCCATGGACCACGCGGCAGCGGCCGCGCCGAGCGCGTTGGCGACGTTGAATCCACCGATCAGCGGAAGCCGTACCGCACGCTTTTCGTCACCGGCGGAGAGCGTCCATTCGCTGCCACGCGGTCCAAAGGCGATCCCCGACGCACGTACGTGCGCATCGGTGCTCTCGATTCCGAAGGACACCCGGCGTCCGGCGACCGGCAGGGCACGCCACGACGGATCGTCGGCATTCACCACCGCAACGCCTCCCGAGGCGAGATGTTCGAGCAGCTTCGCCTTGGCGGCGAAGTACGCCTCCATGGTGCCGTGGTAGTCGAGGTGGTCGCGCGTGAAGTTCGTGAACACGGCGGCTCCGAAGAACACACCCTCGATCCGGAACTGCTCCAGGCTATGCGAGGAGGTCTCCATCGCCACGGTGCGGATTCCGGAGTCGAGCAGGACCCTCAGTACGCGCTGGAGCTCGACCGGACCGGGCGTGGTGAGACCCGAGCCCCCGGGCAGAGGGCCACCCTCGCTGCCGACGAGCACGCCCAGCGTGCCGATCGACGCCGCCGAGCCGGGAGGGTCGTCGAGCAGGTGTCGGAGCATGCCGACGGTGGTCGTCTTGCCGTTGGTGCCGGTCACGGCGACGAGCCGAAGGTCGCGCGCCGGCTCGTCGTAGGCCGCGCGGGCGGCGACGGCCGCCGCGCGGCGGCCGTCGCGAACCACCAGCGCCGGCAGCGTCGTGCGGCTCGCGTCCTCGACTATCGCCATCGCCGCGCCGCGCTCGTGCACGATGTCGAGGTAGGCGTGTCCGTCGGCGACGGTGCCTCGCACGGCCACGAACAGTCCGCCCGGGCTCACCGTGCGCGAATCGTCGGTGATCGAGCTGACCGTCCTCGGGAGCTCGCCGCGCCGCTCGAGCAGCAGATCGGCGCTCTCCAGCGCCTGCACGATTCGGTCGATCCGGACCACGCTCAGCGCTCCCGGCCGAGTCGCACGATCGCACCGGGCGCGTGAAACGACCCGGCGGCGGGGGCCGTCTCTGCCGCGCCTCCCGGCGTCAGCTCGACCCTGAAACCGGCGCGATGGAGCGCGTGAACCGCCTCGCGCAACGTGAGTCCACGAACGTCGGGAACGGGCCGCAGGCGCGGCGCGCCAGCAGGATTCGCTTCGTCGTCGCCCGCGAGGCTGAAGACGACCGGAACCGTCCCCGACGGATCCTCCCGCTGGGCGCGTAGCGGTACCGGCGCGGAAGGCGGCGCAGGGCGGCGGCGCTCGGTCGTCCGGGAAGCCAGCGCATTGCGATCGAGCGCTGCATCGCGGGCGGCCAGCGCCGCTTCGAGCACGGCGCGCGTCACCGGCGCGGCAGTGACGCCGCCGAAGCGGTCCGCCGGGCGGTCGAGCTTCACCAGCACCACGTACTGCGGCGCATCGGCGGGGAACAGCCCGACGAAGGTCGCGAAGTACTGTCGCAGCGCGTAGCCGCGCTGTCCTACCAGTGACGTCCGCGACGTTCCCGTCTTGCCGCCGACGAGAAAAGTGCTGAGATCGGCCTCCATCGCCGTTCCGCCCTCGACCACGGCGAGAAGCATCTCGCGGACCTCGGCGGCGACTTCCGGCGACATCACCCGGCGCACGACCCGCTTGCGCTGCCGGTAGTGCACATCGCCGGTCGACGACCGGACCTCCCTGATGAAGGCCGGCTCCAGCAGCTCGCCTCCGTTGGCTATGCTCGCGTACGCCATTGCCAGCTGGAGCGGCGTCACGGCGATCTCGTAACCCATGGCCAGGGACGCGGAGGAAACGCGGCTCCAGGTCCGCGGCGCGTGCAGCGTGCCCGGCGATTCGGATGGATACGGCGAGCCGGTGGAGATTCCGAAGCCGAAGTCGCGCATCGACTGATATTGTTCGGCCGGCGTCAGGCGCTCGGTGAACCGAACGATCCCGACGTTACTCGACCACCGGATCACGTCACGGAGCGACAGTGCGCGCGCCTTGTGCAGGTCGGTGATCGTGCGGTCGGCCGTGCGGTAGACGCCGTCGTACGTCTCGATGACCTCGTCGGCGCGGGCCCGGCGAAGCGACAGCAGGGAGGCGGCGACCAGCGGCTTGAGCGTGGATCCGGGCTCGAACGGCTCGGTGAGGGCCGTCGCCGCGGATACGCCCGCGGCCCGGTGACTCGCCATCGCCAGCACCGCGCCGGTGAACGGATCGACTACCACGATGTCGCCGCCGGTGGCGCCCATCTTCGCCACAGCGGTGGCGAGTGCGCGGTCGGCGATCTCCTGGAGGCGATAGCTCAGCGTCAGCGTGACGGTGTGGCCCTCTCGCGCCGCGATCGCGCCGCGGCTCGTGACCGGCGACTCGAAGCTGCGCCCTCGCGCGTCGCGCAGCCGTGTCGCGACGCCATGCAGCCCCCGCAAAAGTGAATCGAGCCCGAGCTCGAATCCGTCCACCGCACGGCTCCCGCTGGCCCGCCCCACGAGGCGCCGCATTCCCGGCGACGGCGCGTACACGCGCTCGATCACCGGCTCGGGATAGACGCCGCTCATCACGGTCATCGCGGCGACGTCGCCCCGCGGAAAGCTCCCCGGAATCTCGACCCAGGCACGCGACATATCGGTGGCCCGCATCACCCAACGCGGCGACACGCCGGCGGCGGCGAGCGCCCGGGCGAGCGCGCGCCGATCGCGAACCTCGCGTGGCGCGACCGAGAAGCGCACCAGCTCGCGGCTCTCGGCGAGCACCACTCCGGCGGCATCGAGAATCCGACCCCGCGGCGCCGGGATCGCCGACGAGGAAACGTGCTGCCGGTCGGCGCGGCTCGCCCACTCGGCCCCCTGCCAGAGCTGAAGCTCGCCGCTGCGCAGGATGAGTGCGGCAGCGAACAGTACGAGCGACCAGTAGATGATGGCGATGCGGCTGACGCGGATCATGGAGCGGACGTGTGCTTCGGGAGGATCACGACCTGACTCGCGCTCGGCACGCTCATCTGGAGCCGCCGCTCGACGATGGGGGCGAGTCGCGAGAGGCTCGTTGCTTCGCGGATGTCGTTCTCGAGTTTCGTGGACCGCGCCTGGAGGGTGGAGCGTCGTTCTTCGAGCACGCGCACCTCGCGCGCGGCGGCGATGCCGACACTCCTCCGCCAGATGACGCCCGTGGCCACCAGGAGGAAACCGAGCAGTGCGAGCGCAAAGCGGGCTCGGCCGCGAAGTCTCACGTTGCGCTTCGCCAAGCTCGCAACCTCGCGCTTCGCGAGCGGGGATTCCGCTCCTGATCCTCGGTGCTGGCGACGACCGCTTTTCTCTGGATGAGCTCGCCGAGCGCGCGCCCGCGGCAGGTACACACGACCTGACGCGGAGGACAGGTGCAGACGGCGCTCCACTCGCGCATGGCGTGCTTCACGAGTCGGTCCTCTCCCGAGTGATAGGCGATCACCACGAGGACTCCGCCCGCCTCGAGCCGGTCGCGAAGCGCCGGCAGCGCCCGCTCCAATCCCGCGAGCTCGTCGTTGACGGCGATCCGCACCGCCTGAAAGAGTCTGGCGAACTCCGGAGCGCCGGAGCGCGGACCGAGCACGGCGCGTATTGCCCCCACGAGGTCGTCGCTCGTCGTGAATCGCCGCCTGCCCCTGCGGCGAACGATCTCGCGCGCCAGTCGGGCCGCTCGCCGTTCGTCGCCGTAGCGCCGGAACATGTCGGCCAGCTCGCCCTCGCTCGCCGTGTCGAGGAGCGACGATGCATCGCCAGCGGCGTCGTCGCCCATGCGCATGTCCAGCGGCGCCCCCTCGCGAAAGGAGAAGCCGCGTTCCGGCGCATCGATCTGGTGGGAGGAGATGCCAAGGTCGAGAAGGATACCGTCGAAGCGAGCATCGGCGAGCGCGGGGATGCGCTCGAGGTGAGCATAGTTGCCGAGGTGCGGCCGGAAACGGCCGAGCGCCTCGTACTCCGCGAGTCGCTCGCGCGCCGCCGCGATCGCCTGCGGATCCCGGTCGATCGCGTCCACGGTCGCGCCCTGCTCGAGGAGGGCCAGTGCATGCCCGCCGCCGCCGAGCGTGCCGTCGAGCACGCGGCGTGCGTGGGAGAGAGCCGACACGACCTCGGTCACCAGGACCGGTGCGTGGTAGTCGCTCTCCCACCGGCGGTCATCGGGACGGGGAGCGCTCATACTAGCCACCCAGCGGGAGAAGCGTCAAGCACGGGCGTGAGCCCGACGTGCCGTGACGCAACGAGCCATGCCGACGAGAAGGCGACTCGCGTTCATCATCCACGGCGCACGCGCCGCTTCGCCGGCGATGCGGCACCTCGTGGCATGGGTACGCGAGCGGGGCCACTGCGTCGAACCGCACGTGACCTGGGAGCGCGGCGATGCCACGAGACTGGCGCGGGCCGCGGCCGAGAGCGAACCGGACGCCGTGGTGGCTGTTGGCGGCGATGGCACGGTGAACGAGGTCATCAACGGGCTGATCGATCTCGAGACGCCGCTCGGAATCATCCCGCTCGGCACGGCCAACGACTTCGCGCGCCAGGCCGGAATACCGCTCGACGCCGATCATGCGATGGATATTATCCTCCATCGCAATCCCGTGCCGATCGACACCGCGCGGGTGAACGGCCGGCGCTACCTCAACGCCTCGGTCGGCGGCGTGGGCGCGGAGAATCTCCGCGTTCATCTGGCGCGGTTGCCTGGTGAGCCGTAGCTCGAGCAGGCGGCGGTCGTTACGAGGTGGGCGAGGATTCGAACGACGAAGCCCGCCGGCGCGTTGCCGGCGGGCTCCGTCGTTTCGCTTCACCGCGTTCGCCGCTAGCGGCAGTGCGTCCGGACGAGACCGTCCGCGGACGGACCGGCGCTCATCACCCATTGCAGGAGCTGGCCTGCGGCCTCGGGTTGGGCGGATCCGCCCTCGCGCAGCTTGACCTGGGCGAGATTCAGCATCGCGCGGCCCTTTTGCGCCAGCTCACAGCTCCGTTGATCACTCGCCTGCTGCAGCACCGGCTGCGCCACGTTGACGGCGGCGTAGCCGAGCACGAAGCGCGTGGTGGGCACCGGTGCCTGGAGCGACGTCTGGATGCTGTCGGCGAACTGGAACCACGGGATCACCCGCTCCCAGTCCTCCAGTGCCTGCGCGCTCTGCGCCCGGCTGTACATCTGCCCGCCGAGGCTCGTGGCGTACTGCGCGATGAACGCGGGATCCTCGCCGCTCTCCAGCGCCAGGTGCACCGAGCGCATTGCCGAGTCGGGCTGGCCGAGGTCGTACTGGATCTGCGCCAGCTGCACCCAGCCGCGCTGGATTCGCGAATCCACCTCGAGCGCGCGCTGAACGGCCGCCTGCGCCTGCTGGAGCTGACCCGTCGTGCGCAGATTCTGTGCGTGAAGCATGTGGAGCGTGGCGTTCCCGGGGAACTTGGCGACGCCGCGCGCCGCCGCCTCGGCCGCCTGCTGGAACTGGCTGTCGGCCGCGTACGCGGTGACGAGCTGGCGGAAGAAGGTCGTATCGGTGATCGCCGTGTCGGTGCGGGAGAGGTCCTCGCCCTGCGCGATCGCGCCGCGCCAGTCGCGGATCGTGAGCAGTACCAGCCAGCGGAGGCGCTGCAGCTGCGGGTCGCCCGGATTCTGCTGGACGGCCTCGTCAATGATGGGCTTGGCGGCGGCCGCGTTGCCGCTGCTCACCAGATAGCGAGTCGCGTTCTCGATCAGCCCGGCGTTCGTCGGGTCGAGCGAGATGAGTGTCGTCCACGCCTCGACGGCTCGCTGATCCTGTCCGGTCTTCTCGTAGGCTTCGGCTGCGAGCCGCAGGGCGATCCGGCTCCGTGGGTCGATCTCCAGGATCTCGTTGGTGATCGCCAGGATGGAGTCCGGCGAATACTCGAGCTGGCTGTACGCCGTCGCCTTGCAGAGCCGCGTCAGCGTGGCCCGGGGATAGGCCAGGTTGCCCTGTTCGGCGTGCTGGATCGCCTGCTGGTACTGCGAGGCGCGGAGAGCGGCTACGCACCGGCGCTCGGCATCGAGCTGCTTGCGCGCTTCGCGGATCTCGCGCGACGCATCGCGGGCGACGTCGCTCAACCGGCGTCCCGTGATGGTCGGCAGCGGCTGGGAGAGCGCGGGATCACGGGACAGCGCCAGGTTCAGGTCGGCGCGGTATCCGCCCTCCGGCATGGCCGCGATCGACCCGGCCACGTACTCGTCGGCACGGATCATCTGGCCGAGCAGCCTGGCATCGTTGGGGGTCAGCGCCGAAGCCGTGTCGTAACCCGACTGCGAGAGCGTATTGAAGATGTCGTTGCGCGAGATGACGATCAGGTCGCGACAGTTGAAGTCGCGGCCCAATCGGTCGCGCAACTCATCGGCGGCGGCGACGGCGAGTCCCGGGTCGCTGGAGCGCAGACTGGGAATCATGATGCGCGCCACGTCCAGCGGCGGCATCGAGCGGCAGACCTGCTGAGCCTCCAGGGCCGCCGGACTTCCGGCGAACGCAAGCCCCGCGAGCACCCCGATGGCGATCGCCTGTCGATGCGGTAACATCACTCTTGTGCCTCCAAAGCGTTGAACAGATCTACCCCGTCGGTCGGTCCGGGGTCCGTGCCCGGACATGGGCGAAGAGGGACTCGAACCCCCGACATCCTGCGTGTAAGGCAGGCGCTCTAACCAACTGAGCTATTCGCCCGGCTTGCTGCGCGAACGTCGCCCACCGACCGCGACCGCCCCGCGCCCTCCGTCGGCCGATCCCCCGCTTGGCGGAGCAGGAACTGAACCCCGCCAACTGAACTCCGCCGGATCACCCGCGCAGAATGGCCAGCGGGATGAGCACGCAGTAGGCGAGAACGAGCAGGATGGGCGCGACGGTGATCCCGCCGCGCCAGAGGTCGATGAAACCGCCGATCAGCGCCACCGCGGCGAGGCCCCACCAGAGGAGCCGCCGGGAGCGGGCTGTCATTGCAAGAGCCGTCATAAGGGGCGTAGTGTAGGCCCCGCCCCGGAGGCTGTCAAGCAATTAGCAACGCGGTGCTTAGCTCTCGCGTGCCTCGCCGCCGCCAGCCCGCGGCGGCGATCGTGGTGGCGGGGGCGGGAGGGTCCGCAGGAGATCCTCGATCGCGGTCGCCAGCACGGCGCGGTCGGCCGCATCCTCCGCCGCCCGCAGTGCCTCCAGGCGGCGCCGATCGCGCCGGCGCCTCGACACGTAGAGCGGCACCACCAGCACGAACAGAACGAGCGCGAACAACGTCAGGTCGGCGAACAGTGCCAGAGCGCCATAGCGCAGGCGCGTCCGGCGCTGCCAGCGCTCCTCGAAACCCTCCATGGTCAGCCCGTAGGCAGACCGAACCGCGTGGTCGAGGTTTCCCGTCTCCCGCCAGTAGGCGAAGAGGAGCGACAACCCGCGCTCCGGGTCGAGCGCCGACATCTCCGCAACCGCGCGGTGGGCCAGCGCATAGGCCGCGGACGCCTCGCCGCGTCCGCCATAGAATGCCGAATCCAGCCGGGCGAGGGTTGGAACACCGCGCAGGATCAGCGCGAGGTTGGTGGCCAGCACCTCCTCGCGCCCCCACTCCCCGGCGGCGTAGCTCGCGTAGCCCTCGTCGAACCACCGCGGCGCCCGCCCCTCCAGTGCTTCGAACAGCGCGAGATGCGCCAGCTCGTGGCGGAGAACCACCAGAGGGTCTCCCGCCCGCGAGCTGGCCCGGCTCCCCTGGAGCACGATTCGCTGCTCGCGCGGGAACGCCACGGCCCCGCCCCACTCGGGCACCGCCGGTCCGATCCACTCGCGGAATCGCCGCTCGTCGGGAGCGATCGCGATCGTCACCGCCGCGGCGGGGCGTGGCAGCCCGGGGAAAGTGTCGCGCGCGAGCGCGCGCGTCAGTATTGATCGCGCGAGCGTCTCGTCGTGCGGGAAGGCGAGCACCGTGAACCGGCCCCCGACGAGCCGTACGGTGGCACCCTCCTGCGCCGGAAGCGGCGCGGGGGCGGCGGGCAGCGCGCACAGCGCCAGCAGCGCCGCTGCCGCCCTCAGGTCGACCGCGGGGGCTCTCCTCCGCCGTCCACGGCCGCCAGCACCTCGGCGCAGCGCTTTCCCCATGGATTGAACTTGTTCGCCGCCGCGCCATCTCGCCACGTCTGCTTCGCCTGCTCCCGCTGGCCGCCGAACCACTGCGCGCGACCCAGCTCGTAGTATGCCTCGATCAGGTTGGGTCCGATCGCCAGGGTCTTCTGGAAGAACGTCTGCGCGTCCTCGAACATCTCCCGCTCCAGATACACCAGACCGAGATAGAAGTGCGCGTAAAGCGTCGCCTTGCGGTCGTTGGCGAGCCGGATCGCCTTCGACAGATGCTCGATCGCTTCGCCGAAGATTCCCTTTTTCAGGCAGATGTAGCCGACGTTGATGCGCGCCAGTGCGTTCGCCGGCTGGCGCATCAGCACCTTCTGGAAGTTGAGGAGGGCGTCGTCGTACTTGGCCTGGAGCATCTGCGCCCAGCCGAGCAGCGATTCACTCTGCGGATCGTTCGGCGCGAGCTCGAGCGCGCGTACCAGCGCCGTTTCGGCGGCGGGATAGTCGCCGAGCGAGATGCGGCTCCATCCCTTCTCGATGAAGGTCGAGGCGCCCAGGTGGTCGGCGTGCACCGCCGGCTTGTCACCGCCCAGCTGCGGCGCGTGGGTCGGCGCGGCCGGAGCCGGGGGCACGGCGATCCCATCGCCCACCCCCGGGCCGGCCGGACTGGCCAGCGGGCCCGCCGGCGTCGGTGAACGCCGCCCGGGAAGCGCCTTCCACTTCTCGACCAGAGCCTTGATGTCCTCCCGCAGCGCCGACAGCTCGGTGAGCTCCAGCTCCACGCGCTTGAACAGCGCGTAGATCTCGCGTTTGATCGCCTCGCGCTCGTCGGGCGGGAGAGCGGCCGTCAGCCGTCCGTCGATGGAGGCGTAGAGCGCCCTGTACGCGGCGCCCGGACTCTCATCCATCCTGCTACGCCTCCTCGCCGCTGTGCTCGACTATCAGACGCTCGTCGATCACCGCATCGAGATGCAGCCGCTCGGTGGCGGTGAGGAGACGCGTCGCGTCGAGAAGCACGATGAGCCGGTCCTTGCGCCGGACCACTCCCCGCAGATACTCGCCCGCCAGGCCGCGAAACAGCGGTGGAGGCGGCGCCACCTCGGCGGGCAGCGCCGATATCACCTCGAGCACGGCATCGACCTGCGCGGCGATCCAGTCGTCGCCGATGTGGAAGACGAGGAATCGAGTCTCGGGTCTGACCGGCTCGGCCGCCATCTCGAACCGCGACCGCATGTCGATCACCGGGAGGACGCGCTTCTGGTACTCGACCACGCCGGCGATCCACGGCGGCACGTTGGGAATCGGTGTCGGCGTCTGATAGCGCAGCACGCGCTCGACGCTGGAGATGTCCGCCGCGAAGAGATCGTCGCCGAGGCGAAAGGTCACCAGCTGGGTGAGGGTGGTCGTCATGCTGTCTCCATCTCCCGTTCGAACAGACAGGCGGCGATGAGCGCTTCGATGTCGACGAGCGCCACGAGATCGTGACCGCACCGCGCAACGCCGAGCAGCACACCGTCGGCATCGCCGAGTACGGGGGCTTCGCGCAACCCGTCGAGCGCCAGCGTCATCACGTCCTCGACATCGGCCACGGCGAGGCCGATCCGCCGCTCTCCGATGCGGGCGACCATGGCCACCGGGACGTTCGCGGCTTCGGGGTGGCCGAGCGCACGCGCCGGCGTGTACAAGGCCGTCATGCGGCCGCGGTGCTCGAACGCGCCGAGAAGCGCGCCACGCGCCTCGGGCAGCGGGTGGATCGCCGGCCACTCCACAGCTTCTTCGACCGCCCGCAGTTCGGCGGCGAACAGCTCGGCGCCGACACGAAACAGGAGGAGATCCACCTCTCCGGTACGGGATCGTACGCGGTCGCGAAACGGACGCGGATCCCGCCACGCCGACGACGCACCGGGCTCCGTCTGGTCCGCGGCAGGTGGAGGCATGTGCACGGCGATCGAGTCGGTGTCCGGTGCATCCGGCACCGGCTCCTCGGCGAGTGACAGCACGCCGGTCGCCACCGCGACTTCTGCCGCCGGCGCCGAACGGGCCGTCTTCTTTCCCGGCGCATGCGCCTTGGAGGATGAACGCTTCTTCACGGGAGACGCTCCGGGACGTCGATCACGCGCGGGCTCATGCCGCCGACCTCCGCTGCGCGACGAGCTCCGCGATCGCGCCCGCCACGCCGGCCAGCGCGACGACACGGTCCGCGCCGGCCAGCATCAGCGCCGCCTGCGGCATTCCGTAGATCACGGAACTCTCTCTATCCTGGACGATTGCCCCCCCGCCGACGTCGCGGATCGCCCTCAGCCCGGCCGCTCCGTCGCGTCCCATCCCGGTGAGCACGACACCCACCGCGTCCTCTCGGAACAGCGCCGCCACCGACTGGAACAGCGGGTCCGCCGAAGGGCGCACGCCCCACACCGGCGGTGAGTCGTCGAGCGCGATCGTCGGTCCGCCCGCTCCCTCGACGACCCTCATGTGCACTCCGCCGGGGGCGACGTAGACGTGATCGTGGCGTACCAGGTCGCCGTGCTCCGCCTCGTGCACCGGCAAGGGGCACAGTAGGTCCAGCCGCTGAGCCAGGCTCCGGGTGAATCCGGCCGGCATGTGCTGCACCACCATCACCGCCGCGTCGAGTCGGCGGGGAAGCATCGGCACCATCTCGGCCAGCGCCCGCGGCCCGCCGGTGGAGGCGGCCACGGCGACGACTCGCCGCGCGACCCCGCTCGGCGCGGCGACCAGTGACGGCGTGACGGCGCGCAGCCGGCCGAGCATCCTCACCCCATCCAGATTGACCACCGAGGCCGCCCGGAGCGCATCGAGCAGCCGTGACTGTACGCTCGCCAGGTCGAGGCTGATCGGCCCGGACGGCTTGCGAACGAAATCGATTGCGCCGAGCTCGAGGGCACGGATCGTCAGGTCGTTCCCGGGCCCGTCGGCCGCGCTCAGCATGACGACCGGGCGCGGCGACTCGCTCATGATGTATCCCAGAGCCTGGAGTCCGTCGAGCTCCGGCATTTCGATGTCGAGCGTGACGATGTCGGGGAGGAGCGCGTGGATCTGCTTCAGCGCCTCGAATCCGTTGCGCGCCGTTCCGACTACGCGGAACTCACCCGACGCGTCGATCAGCTCGGCGATGACCTTGCGCATGAACGCGCTGTCATCGACCACGAGCACCGTGGGCCGCCGCTTAGAGGACAATCTCGCCCTTCCTGATCGAGCGCACGACGACGCGTCCATCGGCCACGTGCAGGTACACCGAGCGTCCGTGATCGCCGCCGGTGTCCTGCGCCATCGTCGGTATCCCCGCGGCGGCCAGCGCCTGGAAGGTCGAGGCGACGTTCCGCTCGCCTACGTTGACGCCGCCGTTCGGAAGGAGCGCACCGAACATGCTCGCGCCGCCGACGACCTTGGCGAACACCTGGCCGCGGGATCCGAGGCGCCGCATCTCCTCGAGCAGGAGCGGCACGGCGGTGCCCGGGAACTTGGCCGCGTTGGAGGTGTCGCGCGACAATTCCTCGCTGGGCAGCAGGATGTGCGCGAGCCCGCCGATCCGCGCCACCGGATCGTGCAGGATGATGGCGACGCACGAACCGAGACCGATCGTGGCGATCACGGCCTCGCCGCTGGCCACGGCATGATCGGCTACGCGGACGCGGTGCTCGGTCACGTGCGGCTGAAGATTCGCTCGCGCCCGTCGACGGGCTCGAACAGTGAGCGGGCGACGCCGAGCAGCGTCTCGACCTTGCCGAGGACCAGGAAGCCGCCGGGCGCCAGCGCCAGGTGGAACCGCTCGAACAACGCTTCCTGGGTCGCCCGATCGAAGTAGATCAGCACGTTGCGGCAGACGATCAGATGCTGCGGTCCCGACGGCGGCGCCTCGCTGAGCAGGTCGCGCCTCTCGAAGGCGACGAGATCGCGCACCGCCGGGATCGGCGCGTGGGGCGCCGTGGCGGAGAAATAGGTCCGGCGCAGCGCGTCCGGCGTGTCGGTGAACGCGACGGCGTCGTATTCCGCCCGCACGGCCGCGTCGAGGCTGTCCCGGTCTATGTCGGTACCGAGGACGGAGACGTGTGCCAGCCGCTCCGTATCGCGCACCCGCTGGGCGTGCTTGTGAAAGAGCACGGCGATCGAGTACGGCTCCTCGCCCGACGAGCAACCCGCGCTCCACACCCGGATCCGCCGGTCGGGGCGCGCCCACAGCGTCGGGATCACGGTGCGCTCGATGGCTGCGTAGGTCTCCCAGTTGCGGAACAGCTTCGTGACGTTGATCGTCAGCGCGTCGATGAGCCGATCGTACTCGGCGGCGTCGGCGTCCAGCAGGCGGGCGTAGTCGGCGAACGTGTGGATGCCCCGGGCCCGCATGCGCACGGCGATCCGGCGGCGGAGGCACTTCTCCTTGTAGGAGGCGCAGCCGAACCCGCGATCCCGCGAGATCTTCGCGGTGAGCGCGGTGAAGTCCGGATCCGGGGGGGCGACCGGGTCGGCGTTCACGTGGCCTGCCGGATGGCGTCGAGGTTCGTCTGGATGATCGCGTTGTTCGGATCGAGCTCGAGCGCCCGTTCCCAGCATCGCGCCGCCTCGTCGCGTTCCTGTCGCTTGAACCGGATGTTGCCGAGCTTGAGGTACACGTCCTCACCGAGCATGGGGTTGATCTTCACCGCTCGCTGGAACGCATCGAGCGCTTCGTCGTACTGTGCCTGGCGGTAGAACGCGTCCCCGTGATTCTTGTGCAGCTGCGCCAGACCGGCGTCCTCCTGAAGCCCGCGCTCGATCACCGCAGCCGCCTCGTCATGCGCGTTCCGGCGCTCGTAGGCCACGGCCAGGTTGTTGTGCAGGACACCCGAGTGCGGATGCGCCCCCACGCCCTCGCCGAGCAGGGCGATGGCGCGCTCCAGCTCGCCGGACAACGCCGCCGTCAGCGCCGCGTAGTGGTACCACGCCGCCGAGGGGCCGCGCTTGCCCCACATCCCGCGTGCCGCGGCGAACGAGGCGTCGGCGCCGGCGACGTCGCCCAGTCGCAGCGAGACCACGCCGATCGAAGTACGAACGCGCGGGTCCTGATCCCCGCCCCGACGCACCGCCTCGTCCAGCGCCGCCGCCGCCTCCTCGTACCTGCCCAGTCGCTCGAGCGCGTAGGCGAAGTTGTGGAACACGGCCGGCCTCGCACCCGGCTGCGAGATCGCTTCGTGGAACGCGCTTGCCGAATCGGGCCACTTCCCCTGCCGCATCAGCACCAGACCGAGGAAGAATCGCGCGTGTGCGTCGTCCGGCTTGAGCTCCACGACACGGCGAAACTCGCGCACCGCTTCCTCGAGCATTCCCGTCTTGTAGAACGCCACGCCGAGGTTCCGGTGCTCGTCCACCCGGGCCGCCGAGACGGCCGGTTCGGCCGCC
Source organism: Gemmatimonadaceae bacterium (assembly GCA_035513015.1). GTDB lineage: Bacteria > Gemmatimonadota > Gemmatimonadetes > Gemmatimonadales > Gemmatimonadaceae > DATKCV01. Next base: position 184,343 of record DATKCV010000085.1, on the reverse strand, counting down.
TTCGACTTGCCGACGCGGTGCAGGAACCCGGCCGCGACCAGGCCGTAGAGCGCCTTGCCGACCTCGAACTCCCCGAGCCCGCTCTCGTCGATCAGCGTGGTCACGTCGCGCTGCCCGTCGACCAGCGCGACGAGGGTGTCCTGCTCTTGCGTCAGCGCGGCCTCGTTCTCGGCCAGCCGCTCGCGGTCGAGATCGAATACGATGTCGAACGTCGGGATCTTCTTCTCGATCAGGCTCCACTCGTCCACCCGCCGCGCGCCCTCGAGCAGCAGCGACTCCGGATTGATCGAGACGAGGAAGTCCTGCTCCTCGGGCCGTATGTCGGCCTCGAAGTTGAACGTTCCCTGCGTCCAAGTGAACAGGTAGTAGACCGCCTCCTCGATCTGCAGTCGCATCTGGCGATGCAGATCCTCGCGCGAGATCGCCTCGGCCTCGATCAGTATCTCCCCGAGCCGCTTCTCGCGCTGCCGCTCCTGGAGCCGGACCGCGTGATCGAGTTGCTCGTGGGATATGTGCCCGCTCTTGACGAGTATGTCGCCCAGCCGGTCGCGCCGGTTGACGATCGACGCGTAGCAGATCCGGCCCTTGTCGAAGTAGATGTAGCCGAAGTTGGAGCGGTGCGTGACGCTCAGGCAGCCGGTCTTCTTCCCCATCGAGAGGAGCTGGAGCACGTCGGGGAGGCTGGCCTCCTTCAAGCTGCCGCGTATTGCCATCAGCGCAGCTCCTCGATCACGCGGCCGGCTACTTCAGGCCAGTCCCAGACGACCTTCTCATCGTCGAGGAAGAACGTATCGACCGGCGTCTGCGCGCTCGTCGGAGCCGGAGCCGGCGCGGAGCCGGCCCCGGCCAGCTCGGCCCGGGCCAGCCCGAGCGAGAGCGGAACGCCGGCGACCTCGGCCGCGGCGACGAGACGGTGCACGGTACCCATCACCTCGCGCACGCTGGCCGCCGGGCGGTCGGCCAGGTAGCCGACGAGCGCCGGATCGGGCACCGGATCGACGAGCGCGAGCGCCCGGGCGTACAACCGCTCGCGCAGGGCGCGGTCGGGCGGCTGGATGGCGACGACGAGGCCCCCCTCGAACCTCGAACGCAGCCGATCCTCGAGTCCGGCGAGCTCCTTCGGCTCGGCATCGCTGGTCAGAACGATCTGCTTGCCGGCGTCGTACAGCGCGTTGAAGACGTGGAAGAGCTCCTCCTGAGTGCGCTCCTTGCGGGCCACGAACTGCACGTCGTCGAGGATCAGGACGTCGGCCGCTCGATAGCGGCTGCGCCACCGCTCGATCGTCCCTTCCTGGAGCGCGGCGATCAGCTCATCGATGAACGTCTGCGAGCCGACCACGGATACGCGCGACGCCCCGCCGGTGGCGGCGACGACCTCGTTGCCGATCGCGTGCGCGAGGTGCGTTTTCCCCACCCCGCTCGGACCGTGGATGAACAGCGGGTTGTACTTTCGCGCCGGTTCCTGGACCACCGCGTCGGCGGCGCGCACGGCCAGCTGATTCGAGGCGCCGACCTCGAATCCCTCGCGGCTGAAGGCGGCCGAAGGTCCTGGAGGCGGCATCTGACCGGTGCGTGCCTGCTCGACGAGAAGCTCGGCGTCGGCGACGCGTTCCGCGTCGCGGAACACGTCCAGGCCGCCGAGCGCGGAGTCGATCGCCGTCGCCTCGGCCTCGAGCGCGCGGAGCCGCTCCACCGCCGCGTTGAAGACGCCGATCATTCCCTCGACGTCGGGCGCCCGGCGCTTCTCGATCGCACGCTCGAACACCGCGGTGCGGTAACCCTCGCCCGACCAGTAGGCCATCGCCTCGCCGAGCCGCACCTTCCACGGCTCGACACTCTGCGCGACGGTGGTCGCGATCCCGGAGACGAAGCTGAGAAACTCGCCGGAGCTGCCCCCAGCGGGCGTGCCACCGCGGTGTGCGCGCGGCGAGGACCCGAAGACCACCGCGAGATCGTCGGGGCGAAGCGGCGCATCGCTGATCGCCTGATGGGCGATCAGCCGGTTGAGCGCTCCCTGAAGCTCGCGCACGTTTCCCAGGCCGAGCAGCGCCAGCTCCTCGAGAACCGCCGGATCGAAGAACACGCCGCGCTCCTCGCATTTGCTGCGCAGGATCGCCACGCGGGTCTCCAGGTCGGGGACCCCCATGTCCACGATCAGACCGCCGGCGAGCCGGGTGATCAGCCGCTCGTCCACGTCGGCGATCTCCGCCGGCGGCCGGTCGCTGGATAGCACGATCTGCCCGCCGGTCGCCTGCATCGCGTTGAACAGGCGGAGCAGCTCGCTCTGCGTCTCGCGCCTGCCGGTGAGAAACTGCACATCGTCCACCAGGAGCACGCCGACACGCGCGTAGCGGGTCTTGAACGACTCCGTCTGGCCGGCGGAGATCGCCGCGTGGAGCTGCTCGACGAACTCCTCCAGGCTGATGTACTCGACGAGCAGGCCCGGCTGGAGCTGACCGACGTGATGTCCGATGGCCCCGAGCAGGTGGGTCTTGCCAAGACCCGATCCGCTGTAGACGAACAACGGATTGTAGACGGTGCCCGGCGTCTCGGCGACCGCGCGCGCGGCGGCCACGGCGAGGCGGTTGGCCGACCCGACGATGAAGTTGTCGAAGCGGAAGCGGCCGTCGAGGTGCACGGCTACCGTTCCGATCCCGCGCCCGCGCTGAGCTTGCGGAGCACCTGTTCGGAGATCCCGCGCAACGTCTCGAATACCCCCGGGCCGTGCAGCGCATCAGCCGGGAAATGGGGCACGCCCCGGAAGTTCAACGCATCCTCGAGCTCGGCGACGCCGAGTACCAGATCGCGCGGCAGGTCCTGCTTGTTGTACTGGATGACGAGCGGCACCGATCGCGCGTCGATCCCCTGCTCGCCGAGGTTGGCGTGCAGGTCCTGCATGCTCTCGATGTTCTCGTCCAGCTGGCGCGCCTGGCTGTCGGCGACGAAGACCACGCCGTCGGCGCCCTGGAGCACGAGCTTGCGCGTCGTCTGGTAGTAGACCTGACCGGGGACGGTGTAGAGCTGGAACTTGGTCGTGAACCCGGAAATCATCCCCAGGTCGAGCGGGAGGAAGTCGAAGAACAGCGTGCGGTCGGTCTGCGTCGCCAGAGACACCATCTTGCCCTTCCGGTCATCCGGCACCTGCCCGTAGATGTAATGCAGATTGGTCGTCTTCCCCGACCGTCCAGGGCCGTAGTAGACGATCTTGCAGGTGATCTCGCGGGTGGCGTAGTTGACGAGCGACACGGGTGGGGGAGTTGGGGGCCGTCAGGCCCTGCCGAAAAGGGCAGCGAGGTTGCGGTTCAGCTCTCCTTCGAAATTCTCGGCCAGCGTCGGCCCCTTCTCGGGCGCAGACGGCGCCGCCTGCGCGAGCGCGGCCCGGAACTCGTCGAAGTACAGCTGGACGAGTCCCAGCGAGCTCCCCCGGTCGAAGACAGTCAGAAAGACGTACGACCCGCGCGCGGTGCTCACGTCGGCGAGAAAGAGCTGGCGCTCCTGCCCTCCGTGGTGCAGACCCGCGAACGGCTTCCCCTCCAGCTGCCGGCCGAGCTCCCCCGAGGAGGCGTTGATCGCCGCCGCCAGCGCGCAGGCGGACATCACGTCCACCTCGCGCGTGAACCCGTGCTGGGCCACGACCTGGCCGCTCGGATGTAGAAGCAGCGCCAGCATCACGCGCGCCTCGTCCACGAAGCGCCGGAGCGGTACCTCGACCCAGGCCTCGACGACGGAAACGCTCACGACAGCACTCCCAGTCCCTTCAGCATCTCCACCCGGAGCAGGCCCAGATTCGCCCGTGGCTCGGTGACCGCGACGAGCAGCAGATCACTCCGACCGGCGGCACATATCCGGCCCCGCTCCGCCTCCAGCGTCAGAAACACCGCCTCGCCCAGCCCCGCCGCGCCCGACGAGAGCCGGGCCTTGCGGAACAGCGAGGCGGCCAGCGCCGCCACGACACTCCCTTTCACACCCACCTGGAGCGTGGCGTCGACGATGATCCCGTCACTCTCCGAGACGACGAGCCCGCCCATCACGCCACGCTGGCGGACGATCGCGCCCAGGACCTCCACGAATGGGGAGCTCATCGGAGAGACTCCAGCCATTGGCGCGACCGCTCGACCGCCTGGTCGAGAAACCGGGTGACGAGCCCCAGCGGCGTCTCGCGGGAGGCGGCGACGAGGAGCAGCCCTTCCTGCGGCGCCGGTGCCATGGCAACCGTTGCGACCTCGGTCTCGAACCGGATCGACGTCCACTCGCCGAGTCCGAGGTGACGCATCGCCCGCCGCGCCTCTTCGCTCACGCCGCTGAGCTCCGCGCCGACCTCCTGCGCGACGTCGCGCCCCTCGTACGATACGTACGCACCGGCGAGCACGAGGCCCTGCGAGTCGAGCAGCAGCGCCGTGCGCTCCTCTTCCCCGATCAGGTCGGCGAACAGCAGTCGTGGGTCGCGCGACAGCTCCGGCGCGCCACGTCCTCGGTCGGGCGCGGCCCGGGGCTGACGGCTGCCTGCCCGGGCGGGCGTGACCACGCGCTCATTGGCACCCGCGGCCTCCCCCTCGTCCGTTCTGCCCTGCCCCTCCTCGACCCGTTCCTGGCTCGTCTCATTCGTCCCGCTGGTCTCATTCGCCTCGTTCGCCCGCAGCCGCTTCCTGATGTTCGCCAGCGCCGCAGCAATGGTCTGATCCGCCGGATCGGCCGCGCCTGCCTCTCCCAGGTATCGCGCCGCTTGCTCCAGCCTTCCCTGCCTGAAGCAGACGAAGCCCATCCCCTTCCGCGCCCCGATGTGGGTCGGGTCGAGGCGCACCACCATGTCCCACTCGTCGAATGCGCGCTCCAGGTCACCGCGGTCCACGCAGATGCGCGCCAGCAGGTCGTGTGCGTCGGCGTTGTGCGGATGCCGCTCGAGTCCGCGCAGCGCGATCTTGAGCGCGTGGTCGAGCTGTTCGCGGCGCCGCAGCGCGTCACCGAGTGGCAGGAAGACCAGGCTCGCCGGATCGCGGGCCAGTTCTTCGCTGAGGCGCCGGATGTCGTCAGACACCGGCGTGCGCCTCGACGAGCGTGTGAAGGCGCGTCGCCGACGTGACGGCATCGCGGACCATCTGCGCCGCCGGCGCCTGCGGGGCGACCCGCAGGAAGTGCTCCCAGTGCACGAGCGCCTCGTGCAGCTCGCCGCGGCGCACCAGCGCGTAGCCGAGCTCCAGATAAGCGGTCGGCTCCAGGGGATCGGCACGAAGCGCGCGCCGGAGCTCATCGAGCGCGTCAGCGGTGCGCCCGAGCCGTAGCAGCGCACGGCCGGCGGCCAGGCGCGCCGGCGCGTTCCCGGGATCGGCGCTGACGCCGAGCCGGGCCGCGGCCAGAGCGTCCTCGAGCCGACCCTTGGCCAGCGCCTCCTCCGCCCGCGCCACGTGCGGCGCCGCATCCTCGATCGGCACCGTACCGGTCGGCGTCCCGCGCTCCGGAAGTCGCAGGTCGATCACCCCGGTGGTCACCAGCCCGTAGGCGATCTTGGCGATGTCGAACTCGCTTCGTCCGAGGCCGGTGGCGATCCCCCGCAGATCGCTCTTGCCATCGATTATCGTCAGCACCTCCCACTCGTTCGGGAGCAGGTCGAGCAGCGTCGGGTGGTCGTCGTCCACCTTGGCGAGCACGGGTACCACGCCCAGGTGCGGGACCTTGTCGGCGATCCGCGACCATTCGTCGATCCGCCGTGCGCCCTCCATCAGCAGGGACTCGGTGGAGATGCGGATGGTCGCCTCCGCGGGCGCGTCCTCGATCGGCCGCTCCTCGAACGAGAAGAATCCCTCGCGCCACGACATGAGCTCGAACACCACCGCTTCGATCTGGAGCCGCACCTGGCGCTCGAGCTCCTTGGGCGTGATCGCGCCGATCTCCACCAGGATCTCTCCGAGCCGGCGGCCGTCGCCCTTGTGCTGCATCGAACGCGCTCGCTCGAGGTCGGCCTCGCTGATCTTTCCCGAGCGGACGAGGAGCGTGCCCAGCGGGTGCGGGTTGCTGCGGATGCTGGCGTGCAGCACCCGGCCGCCGTCGAAGTAGACGAGTCCCTCGTTGTCACGGAGCTCCGAGGTGACGCGCAGCGCCCCCGTCTTCCGGCTCAGGTCGAGGAGCTGGAAGACGTCGTGGATGCCGAGCTCGCGGAGCGGGCCTTCGATCGCCATGGCTAGCCGCCCTCCCGCGCGCTGAAGATGTGCTGGAGGTCGGAAGCGGTGCGGGCGTCGCGCCGCGCGCGGCGCGCGTAGTCCCCGGCCGGCTCGAGCTCGATCACCCGCTGCCAGCACCCGATCGCTTCGCGATAGCGGTGCTGCTCGGCCATCAGCACGCCCTCGAAGTAGATGCAGCCGACGTGGTCGGGGTCGAACCGGCGAATGCGCTGAAAGGCCAGCGCAGCCTCGTCGCGCCGCCCCGCCTCGAGGAGCGTCTCGCCGAGTGCCAGCAGAGCATCCAGATCGTAGGGGTCCTGCTGGAGGAGCGCGATCAGCAGCTCCAGCGCGTCGCCGATCCTGCCCATGCCGCGACGCAGTCCCGCCAGCTCCAGCGTCGCCTCGGAGTAGGTCGGCACCGCATCGAGCGCGGCGAGCAGCTCCTGCTCCGCTTCCTTGAGCTGGCTCTTGGCAATGAGGAGGCCCGCCAGCTCGAAGCGCACGACCGCGTAATCGGGGTCGAGGGTGATCGCGTGCCGGTAGGCGGCGATCGCTCCGTCGCTGTCCCCGATCGATCGCGCGATGTCGCCGATCCGCTGGAGCACGTCGGCCCGCGCCGGAGCGGCACGGCGCGCCGAGTCGAGTGCCTCCAGCGCTGCCGCCGGATCGCCGGTGTCGGCGCGCGCGCCGGCGACGAGCATCAGCACATCTATGTCGCCCGGCACGAGCGCGAGCAGCTCCTCGGCCAGGGGCCGCGCCTCGGTGCCGCGGCCGAGCATGAGAAGCGCCCGGGCCTCACCGGCCATCGCCCGCGGCGCGGCGCCGTTGGAGCGGCGAGCCTCGCGAAAGCGATCCAGCGCCTCGCCGAACAGCCCCTGCCGCGTGTACACCTCACCGAGCAGCGACAGCCCTTCGGCGCGGTCCGCGCCCCGGGTCAGTGCCCGGCTGATCTCGGCCGCCGCGCGATCGTAGAGGCCCTTGGAGAGGTAGTCCGTGGCCATCGAGTACGACAGACCGTCGGACACCGCTGCCGTGTCGGGCGGCGTCGGCTGCTGGGCCAGCTCGGTGAACAGGGAGTCGAGGAGGGAAGCATCGAACGCGAACTCCTCGACCGTCGAATCGCTCCGTCGCTCGCCTCCCAGGTCGGGAATGATCGACAGGTCGGGATCCTCGTACTCGAGGTCGATCGACAGCTCGAACTTCTGGGCCACGTAATACGGGTCGAGCTCGAGCGCCCGCTTGGTCTCCCGCAGCGCCCCCTCGAAGTCGCCGAGATTGGACAGCGTGAAACTGAGGTTGTAGTGCGCCTCGGCATACTTGGGGCGCGCCTGGATCGCACGGGCGAAGGCATTGCGCGCGTCCTCGAACTTGCGCAGCTCGGCGAGCACGAGACCTATCCCGTTCCAGGCCATGGGGTGCTCGGGCTCGGAGGCCAGCACCTGCCGGTACGCCTCGAGACTCAGCTGCAGCCGCCGGCCCTTGAGAAGGAGGAGCGCGAGGTTGAGCCGCGCCTTCACGAACCCCGCGTGCGCATCGAGGGCGAGGCGGAACGCGTCGACCGCTCCCTCGGTGTCGGCGGCATGGTAGAGCGCGACGCCGAGATTGTTGTGCGCCAGAGCGTATCGCGGGTCGGCCGCGACCGCCTTCCGGTAACTCTCGGCCGCCTCGGCGAACCGTCCATCCTGGTGGAGCGCGACCCCGCGCTCGTTCCACAGCTTCGGGCTGTCGGCGCGCGCCTCGAGGAGCCTGTCGTACAGCTCGATCGCCGCGCGCGCGTCGCGCTTCAGGAGGTGCACCTCGGCCATCGCCTGGAGCACCAGGTCGCGCTCCTCGCCGCGCTCCATCGCCAGCCGGTATTCGCGCAGCGCCTCGGTATAGTAGCCCTTCTGCCGGAAGGCGAGGCCGAGATTGAAGTGGGCCAGCTGTCCCTCGGCGGCGACCTCCATCTCCTGCGCGCGCTTCTCCTGCCGCGCCGTGAGCAGCGACTCGTAGCGCTGCGGATTGTACTGGTCGAGCGAGAGATTGGCCTGGGCGCGCGACAGCGTCGGGTTCAGCTGGATGGCCTTCTTCGTGGCCGCCCGGGCGTCCTCGTGGCGGCCGAGATCGCCCAGAACGAATCCCATCAGGTAGTGCGCGTCGGGATTGTCGGGACTCAGCTCGATCGTGCGGTGGAGCGCGGCCAGCGCCTCGTCGTTGAGCCCCCGATTGTAGAGCACCTCGCCGATGTAGAACGTGACGACGGGGCTCTGGGGATCCTTCTCCAGCGCCTGCTCGAGCCAGCGCTGGGCGGTCTCCAGATCGCCGCTCGCCTTCTCCGCCATGCCGAGCTGCACCAGCGCGCCGAGGTCGCCGGGGTGGTGCCGGAGAAGCTCGGTGAACTCGGTTACGGCGTCGGGAAGCTGGCCGAGGAGCGCGTACGTGCGGCCCAGCTCCCACCGCGCATCGCGGTCGTCGGGCCGCGAACGCAACCGCTCCTTCAACTCGGTGACCCTCCGGTCGTAGAAGCCGGTGTTGAAGTACGCGATCTCCAGATTGCGCTGCGCCACCTGCATCTTCGGGTCGAGCTCGAGCGCGCGCATGAACGCGCCGACGGCCTCCTCGTACAGCCCCTTGTTGTAGTACAGAACGCCGAGATTGTTGTGCGCCCCCGCATCCGACGGGTCGATCCGCCGGGCGAACGATCGCAGGACGTCGCGGTCCCGCTCCGACGTCAGGGGCGCCACCGCCATGCGTTACGCCACTCGCACGGCGCGCAGGATCGCCTGGAGCGATCCGAGGTCCGGCAGCAGGAGGAAGAATCCGCGCAGGTATTCCTTCAGGTCCTTCATGTAGAACTGCGTCTCGATGCAGAAGACGTAGTCCCGGTCGGAGCCGAACTGGAGGTACGCCGTGGTCAGCACGGCGTTGGACATGTCGACGGCGAGGCTCGGCGGCGACGGGAGCAGCATCAGTCCCATGAAGTCGCTGAGGGCGTTCATGTAGGCGCCGCTGAGAATGTTGCCGGCCTCCTTGATCGCCGACTGCTCGAGGTCGCCGAGGTCGGTGGAGCTGCCGGCGGGCCGCTGCAGCATCAGCTCGGCCAGGCGGATCGCGGTCGGCCTGGGGAAGACGAGCAGGGTACGACCCGTCAGGTCGCCGAGCATGTGCATGAGAACCGCCGCCACCGGCTCCTCGGGGTCGGTGATCTGCGGTGGCACGTCCTCCAGCCGCGCGACGTTGATCGTCGGCACCGAGATCATGATCGTGCTGTGCGTCATGTGCGAGAGCGCCGTCGCGGCGTGTCCCGCCCCGATGTTGGCGACCTCGCGCAACGCATCCATCTGTATGGCCTTCAGCGACCGAATGTCGTCCATGGTGCTCTCGCGAATGGGGGGTGCGTCTCAGACCAGGCTGCCGAGATCGACGATCAGTGCCGGCGCGCCGTCGCCGAGAATGGTGGCCCCGCTGAACATCGAGAGGCCGTCGCGCACCGCATCGAACTGCTTGACCACGATCTCCTGCTGACCGCGGAGCTCGTCGACCACGAGCCCGGCGCGGCGGGTGGCGACATCGAGCACGACCACCTGCTGGTCCCCGGCTTCGTGCGCCGGCAGCCGGACGCGCTCGCGCATCCTGATGAGCGGGAGGACGTCGTCCCTCAGCATCAGAACCTCGCGTCCCTTGATCGTCCGCAGCGCGGTCGGGTCGAGGAGCACCGTCTCGCTGATGTGCGTGAGCGGAAGCGCGTAGGTCTCCCCCGCGACGCGGGCCAGCAGCGCCCGGATGATCGCCAGCGTTACCGGAAGGCGCGCCGTCACCCTCGTCCCCTCGCCGGGCACGGTCCGGATGTCCACCGCGCCTCCGAGCGCGCGCACCCGACTCTGCACCGTGTCCATGCCGACACCGCGCCCGGACAGGTCCGTCACCTTCTCGGCGGTCGAGAATCCGGAGCGGGAGATGAGGCGGATCAGCTCCTCGTCGCTCAGCTCCGTGCGGCCGCTCTCGACGAGTCCCATCTGCTGGGCACGCCGGAGCACCCTCGCGCGGTCGATCCCGCGCCCGTCGTCGCTCACCCGGATCAGTACCGATGAACGGTCGCGGAACGCGCTCAGCACCAGCCGGCCTTCGGCGGGCTTCCCCGCGGCCTTCCGTTCCGCCGGCGACTCGATCCCGTGGTCGATCGCATTGCGCAGAAGGTGCACGATGGGGTCGCCGATCTCGTCGAGCATCGAGCGGTCCACCTCGATCTCCTTCCCTTCGACGGAGAACTCGATCGTCTTGCCGACGGCACGCCCGGCGTCGCGGACAAGCCGCGGGAATCGGTCGAACACCTGCCACACGGGAACCATGCGGCTGGTCATGATGTCGTCCTGGAGATCGCTGATCAGGCGCGAGGCCTGACCGACCGCTTCGTCGAGCGCGGGGTCCCCGGACGTCGCGGCGAGCTGGACCAGCCGACCGCGCGTGATCACCAGCTCGCCGATCAGGTTCATCAGGTTGTCGAGCCGCCGCAGGTCGATTCGGACGTGACGCTGTTGCCGCAGCCCTCCTGCGCCGCCTGCTTCGGCCGGCAGGGCGAGCACCGGCTCTGGCGCCGGCGCCGGGGCGGCGGAACGGTGCGTTCGCGTCCCGGCCTCTACCCGCACCACGTCCCCCGCGGCAAGCAGCTCGCGCTCCACCTCCTCCTCGGTCCGCCGCGTCACCAGCCGCAGAGCGAACTCGTGTCCGAAGGCTTCGTTCTGAAGGGCGTCCAGGGGTGGCGACACGACACGCACTTCGCCCAACCGCCGCGCAGCCTGTACGATCATGAATGCGCGAACGCCGCGAAGCGGCGTTCCCTCCGCCAGTCGTACGCGCACCGGCATCCCCTTGCCCGCCGGTACTGACACCAGCCACCCGCCATCACCTTCCTCGCCGCCGCCGGCCTTGCCAGCGGCCTTGCCGTCGCTCTTGCCGGCAGCCTTGCCGCCAGCCTTGCTTCCGGCTTTGCCGCCGGCCTTGGCGGCCGTGCCGTCGGCTGGCCGGACCCCTTCGTGGTCACCGGCGGCCTCGCCGTGTATCGCCCGCAGCCTGGCGAGCACCGGCGCGAGATCGACGTCGTCCTGCCGGTCGGCGACCGACGCCTCGATCGCGCGCTCCAGCGCATCGGCGGACAGGAACAGCACATCCATCATCGCCGGTGAAACGTCCCGGTCGCCCCGCCTGACGCCATCCAGCATCCCTTCCAGCTCGTGCGACAGCTCCGCCACCGCGGCGTACCCCATGGTGGCGCTCATCCCCTTCACCGTGTGGACGGCGCGAAAGATCGCCGCCAGCGCTTCGGCGCTCCCCCCCGTGCGCTCGAGCTCGAGCAGCGCGTGGTTGATCGCCGAGAGATGCTCACGGCTCTCGGTGAGGAAGAGGTCGGCGTAGCGGGAAAGATCCACGGCTGGGACGGAGATGGGCAGTGGGACGTCGGACTTCGATTACCAGGGGTGCTGCGCGCTGCGTCCACTGCACCGAGATGCGTCGATGCGCAGTTACCCCAGCACGCGCTGCACCGCCTCCAGGACGCGGCTAGGCTGGAACGGCTTGACCACGAAGTCCTTCGCGCCGGCCTGGATCGCCTCGACGACCAGCGCCTGCTGGCCCATCGCGCTGCACATCAGGATCTTCGCCTGTGGGTCCAGCTTCGTGATCTCGCGAACCGCGTCGATTCCGCCCATGTCCGGCATCACGATGTCCATCGTGACCAGATCGGGACGCAACTGGCGGTACTTCTCCACGGCCTGCAACCCGGTCTCCGCTTCGCCCACGACCTCGAATCCCGCTTGCTGCAGGATGTCGCCGACCATGGTACGCATGAAGATCGCGTCGTCGCAGATCAGGACGGTATGACTCAAGGTTCCCCCTCAGCGCAGGATCTGTCGGACCAGCGAGTGCACATCCAGGAGAATGACGACGCCCCCGTCCCCAAGGTGACCGAGACCGCGAACGACGCCGGCGTGGCCGTCCCGGCCCTCGCCGGCGGAGGTCGGCGACTCCAGGCGTTCGGTCTCGATCGACTGCACGTCCATGACATCATCCACCGTCAGCCCGACCACCTTCTGGCCGTATTCGACCAGGATCGTCGATCCGTCGGCACGCGCTGGGGTCGGCTCCTCCAACCGGAGGCCGAGATCGATGATGGTCAGTATCGAGCCGCGAAGGTTGACCAGCCCCAGTACGTACTCCGGAGCGCCCGGAATCCTGGTCGCGCGACGCGAGGGGATGATCTCCCGCACCGCATCGACCGGGCAGCCGAAGGTGCGGTTGCCGATCGAAAACAGGAGGATCCGCTCGCCGGCGGGACGGGCGCTCAGCGGCGACTCAGCCGTCGGTGCGATAGAAGCCAAGTTCTTCCAGCGGATCCGGGTGGCGGGCCGGGTCCTCCCATCCCGCGACGGCGGCGAGCGAGCGGGCAAGATCCTCGGGAAGAGGCGAGCGTAGCTCGATCCGCGCGCCGCTGGTCGGGTGCAGGAAGACCAGCCAGGCAGCGTGGAGGAAATGTCGCCGCGGTGGAAGCGACACGAGGCGCCGACCGCCCCTGCCGCCGTAGACGTCGTCGCCCACGACAGGGTGTCCGATCGAAGCCAGATGTACGCGGATCTGGTGCGTGCGTCCGCTGTGCAGGTGCGCCCGCAGCAGATCCACCGCGTCGAACCGCGCCACGCGGACGAGGTCCGTGCGGGCGGGTCGCCCCGTACTGACGATCGCCATGCGCTTTCGGTCTCGCGGGTCGCGGCCGACCGGCCGGTCGATCGTCTGGCGGTCACCCTCGAGGTGGCCCCAGGCCAGCGCTGCATAGCGGCGGACGACCCGCCGCTCGGCCAGCGCGCGGGAAAGGATCCGGTGGGCCCTGTCCGTCCGTGCCACCAGCAGGAGCCCCGACGTGTCCTTGTCCAGCCGGTGGACTATCCCCGCCCGTTCCTCGCTCCCTTCCCGCGACAGCGCCTCGCCGCGTCCGACCAGCGCGTTGACCAGCGTCCCGGTCCAGTTGCCCGGCGCCGGGTGCACGACCATCCCGGCGGGCTTGTCCACCACGGCCACCTCGTCGTCCTCGTAGACGATCGACAGCGGGATCGACTCGCCGGTGATCTCCCGGCGCGGCTCGGGCGGCGGAAGGGAAACCTGGAGCCGCTCGCCCGCACGTGGGCGGTACGCCGCTTTCTCGACACGGCCATCCACGCGCACGCGGCCCGTGGCGATCAGGGTCGCCGCCTGCGTGCGCGAGAGATCGAGGCGCGCGGCCACCAAGGAATCGAGGCGGACATCACTGTCCGCCTCGATCGTCAGCTCCCGGACCGAGCCGGCGGGGAGCGCATCCGGGCCACGATCGGTCACGCGGACGGGGCCGGTCCAGGATCGGAGTCCTCCTCACGCCAGAGGATCCGGATCAGCATCACCGCGCCAATGCCGACGCCGACGTCGGCGAGGTTGAAGGTCCACCAGCGCATGTCTCCGATTCCGATGTCGATGAAATCCACCACGCCACGCGGCGAACGCAGCCGGTCGACCAGGTTGCCGATCGCTCCACCGCAGATCAGACCGAGCGCGAGCGCCCGCCCTCCATCCCAGGCCGGCGTGATCGCGTACAGCCGGAAGAGGATGAGCAGAACGATGACGGCGAGCACGGAGAACACCGGGCGCGACATGTCACCGACGTGCCAGCCGAACGCCACGCCCGGGTTGTAGGCGATGGCGAACCGGAGGGCGTCGCCGAACACCTGGCGCGGCGGGTGCCACAGCATGAGGGTCGCCGCCGCAATGGACTTGGTGATCAGGTCCGCGAACAGGACGACCGTCATCGAGGTCCAGAACGCGACGCGCACGCGGGTGCGATCGCTGTCCAGCTCGCCGGCAAGGGGCCCGGACAGCTCCGCGCCGCCGGGAAGCACCGTGCTCATCCGTCGCCCGGCACGGCAGCCGGTTCCGCCTTGTGCTTGCCGTGTGATTCCTTCGATGCAGCCCGGGCCGCCTGGCGGTCTTCGCCCCACAGTACCCAGGCCAGCAGGAACGCGCCGGTGCTGACGGCCATGTCGGCGACATTGAACGTCGGCCAGCGCCAGCCGGCGACGCCCACGTCGATGAAGTCGACCACGCCTCGAGGCGACCGGAGGCGATCCACCAGGTTCCCGATGGCCCCTGCGCAGACGAGCGCCAGCGCGACCAGACGGGCGTTGTCGCCGGGCCGCGTCTGGACGTAGAGGCGACCGAGGATCGCCAGCGCGCCGATGGTCAGCACGATGAAGACGATCCGGGAATAGTCGCCCACGTTGAGGCCGAACGCCGCCCCGGGGTTGTACACCAGCGTGAACCGCAGGGCGTCCCCGAGAACCGGATGCGGGATGCGCTCGGGGACGAGCCGCTGCACGGCGATGTATTTGGTGAGGACGTCGAGCGCCACCACCACGGCGAACACCGACCAGAAGAGCCGGGCCCGCGAGCTACTTCTTTCCATCTTCCTCGCGCTGCTTGCAGGTGATGCACAGACGCGCGTGCGGCAGCGCGTCGAGGCGCTCGTAGTCGATCTCGTTGCCGCAGCTGTGGCACTTGCCGAACGTCTCCGGCGACCGGTAGAGTCGGCGCAGGGCCTCGTCGATGTGCCAGAGGAACCTTCCCTCCTGGCTGGCGAACAGGAAGGCCTTCTCGCGCTCCATGGCGTCGGTGCCCTGGTCGGCCATGTGGAAGGAATACGAGCTCAGGTCGCCGTCCGCCGACTGCGGGGTCGCCCCGAACGTCTCATCGTAGTGGCCGAGCTCCTTGAGCACGCGCCGCCGCTCCTCGAGCAGCCTCTTCTCGAAGTGCGCGAGCTGCTTCTTGGTCATCGGCTTCGGCTTCTTCGTGCCACTGGAAGAGGGCATGTGCTATCCTGTCCTTGTGATGGCGATGCGGACGGCGATCCCGTCGAGGTCGATCGTCTGCATTCCAGAGTGGTCGCCCGCCGGATCGCCGACGGCGATCTCCACGGCAAGCACATCGGAGGCGATCCGGTCCCGGTACGCTTGTACCGCCGCCTCCACGTCGGCGTTCCCGGCGATGGCGAGCCGGATCCGGTCGCTCACCGCCAGTCCGAGCTCCTTTCTCGTGCGCTGGACGCGGCTCACCAGCTCCCGCACCAGTCCTTCCTGCCGCAGCGCCTGCGTGAGGACGGGATCGATCGCCGCCACGTAACCGCCGCTTTCCCTGACCACCAGCTCGCCAGCAGCGCTCCGGAGGATCGTGACGTCGCCCGGCTCCACCGGCCGGCGCACGCCATCGACCGCGATCTCCACCCCTTCCCCACGCTCCACCGCCATGAGTGCATCGTTCGACAGCGCCAGCACCGCCTCCGCTGCCTGCGGCGTTTGCTTCCCCCACTTCCTGCCCAGGGCGCGGAAGTTCGGCTTCGCCTGCAGCGTCACCAGGCGATCGCTCGACCCCACGAAGTCCACCTGCTTCACATTCAGTTCCGAGGCCAGCAGCGGCACGAGCGGCGCCAGAGCCGACGTGTCCATCCGAGGCACGACACATACCAGACGGGTGAGCGGCTGCCGCACCTTCACACCCGCCTCCTCCCGCGCCGCCCGGGCGAGCGTCGCCAGCGTCCGGATCGTCTCCATTGCCTGGAGCAGACCAGGCTCCAGCTCCTCCCCCCCGACGGCCGCACGCACGTAGGGCGCGAGATGCACCGACTCGCCCGTCAGCTCCCGGTGCACCCAGTCGCTGATGAATGGCGCGAACGGCGCCAGCAGCCTGCTGGTAACGACGAGCACCTCGTGCAGCGTCGCGAACGCGGCCCGGTTGTCGTCACCGTCGACATCGTAGAATCGTGCGCGGTTGAGGCGGACGTACCAGTTCGACACATCTCCGACCACGAACTCCATCAGCCGTCTCGCGGCCGCGGTCGCATCCATGGCCTCGAGGTCGGCGTCCACCGCCCGCTCGACCACGGCCAGCCGCGACAGCATCCAGCGGTCCACCGGCGGACGCCGCGCCGGCTCGGGGTCGGCCGGCGAGGGCGTCCACCCGAAGTTGGCGTACAGGGCGAAGATCCCGCTGTACACGTTCCTGAACGTAAGCAGGAACCGCCCGACCGTCTCCCGCACCGCCTGCTCGTCGAACCGCCGCGGAACCCAGACCTGGCTCGATGCAACGAGGAACAGCCGCACCGCGTCCGCGCCGTGGCGCTCGATCACCCACCACGGGTCGACGACGTTGCCTCGGCTCTTCGACATCTTCACGCCATCGGCGTCGAGCACCAGGTCGTTGACGAGCACCGAGCGATAAGGTGCGGTGTCATCCCGTGCCTCGTTCCCCGGTATGGCGTCGCCCAGTCCGGTGGCGATCGCAAGCAGCGAATAGAACCAGCCCCGTGTCTGGTCCACGCCCTCGGCGATGAAGTCGGCCGGATAATGGTGGGCGAAAACGTCGGTCTGCTCGAACGGGAAGTGCCACTGGGCAAACGGCATCGAGCCGGAGTCGAACCAGGCATCGATCACCTGCGGCACGCGCCGCATCGTGCCCCGTCCGGAGCGGGCCGGCCACGTGTAGTCGTCGATGTAGGGCTTGTGCGGATCGAAATCCGGTCCCAGCCGCCGGCCCGAGCGTTCGGCGAGCCGGGCGTAGCTGCCGATCGCTTCCATCTCCGATGGATCCTCGTCGTTCACCCACACCGGGAGCGGCGTTCCCCAGTACCGGTCCCGCGAGATCGCCCAATCGATGTTGTTCTCCAGCCAGTCGCCGAACCGTCCGGCGCCGGCCTCCGGCGGATGCCAGTCCACTCGCCGGTTGCGCGCCAGCATCCGATCGCGGAAAGACGTCGTGCGCACGAACCACGACTCGCGCGCGTAATAGAAAAGCGGTGTCCTGCACCGCCAGCAGTGCGGGTACCGGTGCGTGATCGTCTCCGCGCGCCATACCGTCCCCCGCGCCCGCAGCTCCTCGACGATCAGCGGATCGGCCGCCTTGATGAACATCCCGCCAACCACGGGCATTGCCGTGGGGAACTGGCCGCGAGCGTCCACCGGCTGCACGAAGGCCAGGCCGTGCCGCTGGCCCGCCGCGTAGTCGTCGGCGCCGAATGCCGGCGACATGTGCACCACTCCGGTCCCTTCGTCGGCCTTGACGAACTCCTCGGCGACGATCACCTCGTGCTCCCCATCGCCGAACGCCACCCAGTCGAGGGGCCGCCGATAGCGCCAGCCGGCGAGCTCCTGCCCGCGCAGCCGACGTACGACCAGCCACCGATCCTCGTGGTCGGCGCCGAGCAGTGTCGGGACGCGCGCCTCGGCCAGTATGAGCGTGCGACCGTCAGCGGCGCCGGCGCGTCGGACCTCGACGTACCCCAGCTCCGGATGTACGGCCAGCGCGGTGTTCGACACGAGAGTCCACGGCGTCGTCGTCCAGACGAGAATCCGCCGCATCGCGCGGCCCTCCGCATCGCGTTCCACCGCGCCGTCCGGCGTCGAGCTCAGATCCAGGGCCACGGTGAGGCTCGGATCGGGCACATCCTCGTATCCCTGATCCACCTCGTGGCTCGACAGCGGCGTCCCGCAGCGGGGGCAATAGGGGAGGACCTTGTGCCGCTGGTAGAGCAGGCCGCGATCGAACAGCGTCGCCAGAGCCCACCATACGCTTTCGATGTACTCGTTGCTGTACGTCACGTACGGGTGCTCGTAGTCGAGCCAGTAGCCGATCCGCTCGCTCAGCGCCTCCCAGTCGCCGCGGTACTTGAACACGCTCTCACGGCACAGCCGGTTGAACTGCTCGACGCCGATCTCCTCGATCTGCTGCTTTCCGCTGATTCCCAGCTGCTTCTCGACCTCGATCTCGACCGGCAGGCCGTGCGTGTCCCAGCCCGCCTTGCGCGGGACCCGGCGCCCGGACATGGCGCGGTGGCGACAGATCAGGTCCTTCACGGTGCGCGCGAAGACGTGGTGGATACCCGGCCGGCCGTTGGCTGTCGGAGGCCCCTCGTAGAACACGAACGGCTCGCCGCCCGCCTGCGCCTCGAGCGTCCGGTGGAAGAGCCCCTCCGAGCGCCAGCGCTCGAGCACCTCGCGCTCGAGATCGTCGGGCGGCCGGTCCCCGGGGAGGAGCCGGAATCGGGTCTCGGGGCTCACGGCTGTCACAGTCGCTCCAGCACGCCCTGCACGAGCTGCGTCAGTCGGGGCTCGGCGCGTCCGGCCACGGCGAGGATGGCTTCCAGCGAAGCCGGCTCGAGCGCATCGGGAAGGCACGCGTCGGTGATGATCGAAACCCCGAGCACGCGCATTCCCCCGTGCACGGCAACGATCACCTCGGGGACCGTCGACATGCCCACGACATCGGCGCCGATCGCGCGGAGGAACCGATACTCGGCGCGAGTCTCCAGGGCCGGACCCTGCACCGCGACGTAGACGCCCTCGCGCAGCGTGAACCGCCTGTCCAGCGCGACCTCGCGCGCCAGAGCGCGCAGCTCCGCATCGTACGGCGCGGACATGTCCGGGAACCGGGGGCCGAGGCGATCATCGTTGCGGCCGATCAGCGGACTGTCGCCGAGCAGGTTGATGTGATCGGCGATGAGCATCAGATCACCCGGCTGCCATAGCGGATTCATTCCGCCGCAGGCGTTGGAGACCACCAGCGTTTGCGCGCCGAGCGCGCGAAGGACGCGCACCGGGAAGGTGACCTGCTGCAGCGAGTAACCCTCGTAGCGGTGAAAGCGCCCCTGCATGGCCACCACGGTGCGGCCGGCGAGCCGGCCGCAGAGCAGCCGGCCGCTGTGCGACTCGACAGTGGAGAGCGGGAAGCCGGGGATGTCGGCGTAGTCGATCGCGGTGACCGTCTCGATCGCCCGCGCGAGGGCTCCGAGGCCCGTGCCGAGAATCACGGCCACGTCCGGTCGGTCGGCGAACCGGGCGCGCACGACGGCCGCGGCCGCCTCGACGGCCTCCAGCGTGTGTGGCGTCGGATCACCCTGCACGCTTCGTTCGGGGACGAGAGACGTCGCGGTCATTCCTTGATCAATGTGTCGAGCCATGCCGGTGTGGCCTTTCCAGCGCGTCCCGATTCATCCCCCGACGAGCCGGGAGCCGGCGAAGCCTCCGCCGCCTCGATCTCGGCGAGCTGGCGCTCGCACATCGTCCGGAGCTGGGCCAGATAGACGCGACGCACACGCTCCAGCGCGGCAATCTCGTCGGCCAGCCGATGCAGCTCGCTGCGCTGGGTCTCCACCAGCCGCTCGGCCTCGGAACGCGCCTCGCGCAGGATCAGCTGAGCTTCGCGGTCAGCCTGCTCCCGGACCTCGGCGCGCAGCTGCTGCGCCGAGATCAGCGCGTCGTTGAGCGCCTTGTCGCGCTCGCGGAACGTTCGCAGCTGCTCCTGGAACGACTTCGCTCGATCGCTCAGCTCCTGATTCAGCCGGGTCAGCCGCTCCAGCTCGTCGGCGACCTCGGCGCGGAACTCCTCGACCCTCTGGCGATCGTACCCGCGCATGGCGACGGGCAGCTCTTTCGCGCGCACGTCGCGCGGCGTCAGACGGAAGATCTCGTCGGTCATGTGTTCCTCGCTCCGAACAGGACGGTGCCCAGACGCACCAGTGTGGCCCCTTCCTCCACCGCCACCTCATAGTCGTTGGACATCCCCATCGACAGCTCCGTGGCCGGATGGCCGGCCGCGGCGACCAGCCGGCGAGCCTCGCGTGCGCCGGCGAAGACGTCGCGCAGCGTCTGCTCGCTGGCCTCGAACGGCGCCATCGTCATCACGCCAAGCACGCGCAGCCCCGACACTCCGGCGAGCCGCTCGCTCTCGCGCGCCAGCTCGGCCGGTGTGTACCCGCCCTTGGCGCCCTCCCCGGACACGTTCACCTGCACCAGTACCTCCACCGCCCGCCCACGGCCGGCACCGTGCGCCTGAACAGCATCGGCGAGCCGCGCGCTGTCGAGCGAGTGCACGAGGTGGAACCGGTCGAGCGACTTCACCTTGTTCCGCTGCAGATGCCCGATCAGGTGCCAGCGGAGCGGAGCGCGCACCGCATCCATCTTCGCCAGCGCCTCCTGCACCTTGTTCTCGCCGACATCCTCGATTCCGGCCGCCCACGCCTGCTCGGCGGCCTCGGGCCCGTGTGTCTTGGTCACGGCGACGATCGTGACACGCTGCCCGTGACCTCCGCGCGCGACCGCCGTCGCTACCCGATCCCGCACCTCCCTGACCCGGGCGCCAAGGTCGCGAAAAGGCATAAGACACCAAGCTATCGGCGGTTACAGAGCATATCAAGTGAACTCTCCACGTCGTCCCCCCCGGCCAGCGCGACCACCAACCCCGGGCACCGCAGGAACTCGCGCATCGTCCACGGCGTCGGGTCGATGACGTCGCGAGGTCGCGGCGCCGCGAGCAGCGGCGCGACGCGACGGGCGGCCTCGTCCGCCGTCGCTGCATCGAGCCACGGCTCCGTCCCCGAGGGGTCCCACGAGTGCACCATGCCGCGCAGCACCCACACACCTGAGAGCGACCTCCGGTAGGCGCCGGGAATCGTGACGGCCATCGTCACTGGACGGCCGCGCGCATGCGCCAGCTCGGCCACCGATGCCACCTCGCGCGTTTCACCGCGCCACCGCCCCGTCTCCTCTGCCGTGACGAGGCCGTGTCGCCGTCGCAACTCGTTGCGGTACCACCCGGCCCCGAGCAACGGCACGGTGACGACCGTCACATCCTCGCGCACCCGCTCCACCTGCTGGAGGTACCAGAGCGGGTACGTGTCGTTGTCACCCCAGACGAACAGCACGCCGTCGCTCGGCACCGCGGCGAGCAGCTCCGACGCGAGCACGCGTGGCAGCGATGCCTCGGGCTCGCTGCGGCGGTCCATTGCCGGCCAGTTGAGCGCGATCGGCAGGGCGGACAGGGCGACGCCAGGCCACGCCCGGCCGCGCAACCAGCGCAGTGACGTCGCTACCGCACCAACGCCCGCCCAGAGCCCCCAGGTGAAGAACGCCAGCGCGAAGAAATACTCGCGCTCGCGCGGTTCGCGAGGCGCCTCGTCGGGAAGGATGCCGTATCCGAACGACGGGCCGGCCTTGAGGTTGAGGTACACCACCACCCCCACGCTGGCGCAGGCCAACAGGGCCGAAGTGGCGAGCCAGCCGCGACGGTGGATCTCGCGGTGGCGGATGCAGCCGAGCCCGCCGAGCGCGAGGAACAGGATGGTGAACGGCGTTCGCGCCGGCGACGGCACGACGCCGGGGGCGAGACCGAGCGCGACCTGCCAGTCCGTGTACTCGATGAGATTCCCGAGTTGAAGCCAGAGCGGCGCCTGCCGAGGCCAGAGGGGAGCCACTTCGTACTGCCGGCGTGCGATTACGTCGAGCAGCGTGGCGAACGTCGACGGGTCGCCCTGGTTGAGTACTGGATCGTGCCCGGCGCGAACGAGCAGGACTCCGAGCGCCGTGAACGCCAGGAACGCGACGCCGAGCATTGCCGGCGCCGTGCGCCGGAGCCCAGGTCTCGCGACGGCCAGACCGATGAGCGCGGCGGCGGCGGCGCCGGCGAGCAGCAGCCGTCCCGTTCCGACGGCGGCGGCGAGCACGAACGCGGCCAGCAGCGCCGCAGCGCGATCCAGGTGCACCAGACCGTCGTCGGACCGTGCCGCCAGCACCACTGCCGCCGGCGCCGCGACCAGCGCGCTCAGATGCACGGCCGGAGCGAGCGCGAACGCGAACCCGAGCAGCAGCGTCCACCGCACCGATGAGTCGCCGCGCCGGCCGGCGCGATCGCCTATCGCGACCATGGCCAGCGACAGAAGCAGCGACATCGCGTAAACCTCGGTCTCCGTGGCGCTGGCCCACACCGCGCTCATCGCGCCGGCGCTGAGTCCGGCGGCGATTCCGTACGCGGCGCGGCCCAGCCAGCGCGCAACCAGCGCGGCGGCGATCCCGGCCGCCGCGGCCGTGCACGCCGCCGACAACAGGTTCGTCGCCAAAGCGGTACCGAAGGGAAGGAGCGCGCTCCACGCCCGGGCGACGATCACCCAGAGCGGCGTGCCCGGCGGATGCGGAATCCCCAGCCCCTCGGCCGCGGCAATGAACTCGCCGGCGTCCCAGAAGGTGACGCTCGGCGCGAGAGTGGCGGCGTAGGCCGCCAGCAGCGCCGCGGCGGCGGCGAGACCGGCGGTTCGCGGTCGAGTTATGCGCTCACCCCGACGGCCGGCTGCTCGGCCGTCGTGCGCGGAGTACGGCCGGCGAGCATGTCTCGCACCTGCGGCGTGGACAGGCTGCGCCACAGCCTGCCGTGCATGGCCACCGAGATGGTCGACGTCTCCTCGGAGACCACGAGCACGATCGCGTCCGACTCCTCGGACAGACCGAGCGCGGCGCGATGTCGCGTCCCCAGCGAGCGATCGGTGATCGGCGTCTGCGACAGCGGCAGGATGCAGCCGGCGCCGACGATCGTGTCGCCGCGAATGATCACCGCGCCGTCGTGGAGCGGCGAGTACGGCGTGAAGATCGTACGCAGGAGGTCGGCGGAAACCTTGGCCTGCATCTCCGACCCCGACTGCACGTAGTCGCCCAGCGGCAGCTCGCGCTCGACGGCGATGATCGCGCCGATTCCCGCCCTCGACAATCGCTCGACGGCGTCGGATACCTCGTCGGCGACTTCGGTCGCCTCCATGCGCCGGAAGAAGCGCGTGACCCGGGACTGGCCGAGGTGCGCCAGGGCCGCCCGGAGCTCGGGCTGGAAGATGATCAGTGCCGCGAACGCGCCGTAGGTGAAGACCAGCCGCATCAGATACTCGATCATCGGCAGCCGCGACGCGTAGGCGATCGCGTACGCCAGCGCGAGCACCACTATGCCGATCAGCATCTGCACCGCGCGCGTACCGTGCAGCAGGAGGAGCACACGGTAGAAGACGAAGGCGACGAGGCCGATCTCGATTATGTCGGTCACCGTCGGCGGGCGCATGAACCGGAACTGGTCGATTAACACGTCCGCGCCGCCACACCGTGGGAGATGATCGCCCAGGCGGTGTCGAGCGCGTGCCGGGCGGGCCGCACGTCGTGTACCCGGAACAGGCGCGCGCCGCGCGTCAGCGCGACGACGTTGGCGCCGGTCGTCCCATCCACCCGCTTCGCGGGATCCGTCACGTGGCTCACCTCACCGATGAATCTCTTCCTGGACACGCCGACCAGCACCGGCCGGCCGAGCGCCGCCACCCGCGGCAGCTCGGCGAGCAGCGCCAGCGAGTGCTCGCTGCGCTTGGAGAACCCGATTCCTGGATCGAGCACGATGCTGTCCGTGGCCACGCCGGCCTCGCGCGCGGCGGCGAGTCGCTCGCCGATCTCCACGACCACTTCCCCGACCGGATCCGAACCGTAGTCCGCGTGCGCGTAGCTCGCCATGTCGCTGACGTTCCCGCGCGAATGCATGAGGATGACGCCCGCGCCATGCCGTGCGCAAATCTGGCCGATCAACGGGTCGAGACGGAAGCCGGACACATCGTTGATGATGTCGGCACCCGCCTCGAGCACGGCGTCGGCGACCTCCGCCTTGACCGTGTCCACCGACAGAAATGCGTCCGGGTGGCGTCGCCGAAGCGCCTCGACCACCGGAACCACGCGGCGTCGCTCCTCGGCGGCCGTCACCGGCACGGCGCCCTGCGGCCGCGTCGACTCGCCGCCGATGTCCACTATCTCCGCTCCCTCCTCGAGCAGGCGCTCGCCGCGGGCGATCGCGGCTTCGGCATCCAGGAAAAGACCCCCGTCGCTGAAGCTGTCGGGGGTCACGTTCACTACGCCGAGGAGGCGGGGACGGTCGAGTGGGAGCGTGCGGCCGCGGACGCGCCACGAAGGCACGTCCGCGGCTCCGGCGGGATCGCCAGGTGCCCTCACGCCGGCGCGGGCTCGGGACCGCCAAGCAGTGGTTTGCCGGCGGGCTTCGGCTGCGCGGCCGGTGTCGGAGCCGGAAGCGGCGATGCCGGCGTGGGCGGCGTCGCTCGCGGCGGGAGCTTGTCGCCGCGTACGAGGATCGCGATCTCATCCCGCGACAGCGTCTCGTGCTCGAGGAGCGCCTCGGCCACCGCGTGCAGCAGATCGACGTGCTCGGTAAGGGTTACCCGGGCCCGATTGTAGGCTTCGCTGATGACCCGCGCCACCTCCATGTCCACGAGCTGCGCTGTCTTCTCCGATACCTCCCGCCGATGCTGTAGGTCGCGGCCGAGAAAGAGCTCCTGCTCGTTGTCTCCGATCGCGATCGGCCCGATCGCATCGGACAACCCCCACTGCGACACGTACCGCCGCGCCAGCGCCGTCGCCTGCACGATGTCGCTCGCCGCGCCCGTCGTCACGCGGTCTCGGCCGAAGATCAGCTCCTCGGCCACGCGCCCGCCGTACATCATGACCAGCCGCGCCTCGAGCTGCTGTCGCGTGATCGACACCCGGTCGTCCTCGGGAAGCGTGAAGGCGATACCGAGCGCGCGTCCGCGGGGGACGATCGTCACCTTGTGGAGCGGGTCGGTCGCCGGCGTCTTCAACGCGCAAACGGCGTGGCCGCCCTCGTGGTACGCCGTCAACCGGCGCTCCTCCTCCTTCATCACCATGGACTTGCGCTCGGCGCCGAGCAGCACCCGGTCCTTGGCGTCCTCGAGATCGGCCATGAACAGCTTGTCGTGCCCGCGGCGGACGGCCAGGAGCGCGGCCTCGTTCACGAGGTTCGCCAGATCGGCTCCTGACATCCCCGGCGTACCCCGCGCGACCGTCGTGATGTTCACGTCATCGGCCACCGGCTTGTTCCGCAGGTGGACCTTGAGGATGCCCTCGCGGCCGCGCAGATCCGGCAAGTCGACGATGATCTGCCGGTCGAAGCGCCCGGGCCGAAGCAGCGCCGGATCGAGCACGTCGGGGCGGTTCGTCGCCGCGATCAGGATGACGCCCTCATTGGACTCGAAGCCATCCATCTCGACAAGCAGCTGATTCAGGGTCTGCTCGCGCTCGTCGTGGCCGCCGCCGAGTCCCGCGCCGCGATGCCGGCCCACCGCGTCGATCTCATCGATGAAGATGATGCACGGCGCGTGCGCCTTCCCCTGCTCGAACAGGTCGCGGACGCGGCTCGCGCCGACGCCGACGAACATCTCGACGAAGTCCGAGCCCGACATCGAGAAGAAGGGCCGCCCGGCCTCGCCCGCCACCGCCCTGGCGAGCAGCGTCTTGCCGGTCCCTGGCGGGCCGACGAGCAGCGCGCCCTTGGGGAGCCGGCCGCCGAGCCGCGTGAACTTCTGCGGATCCTTCAGGAACTCGATGATCTCCTCGAGCTCCTGCTTGGCCTCGTCCGCGCCGGCCACGTCGGCGAAGGTGATCTTGGGCGTGTCCCCGGTCAGCAGCTTTGCCTTCGATTTCCCGAACGAGAACGCCTTGGCCCCGCCGGCCTGGAGCTGGCGGAAGAAGAAGATCCAGAAGGCGATCAGGATGAGCCAGGGGAGGAAGTTCACCAGGTAGGCGACGAACGAGGGCCGTCCATCCTCGCCGGTGATCCGCACGCCCTGCGCACGCATGCGCTCGAGGTCGTTCTCGGGAAGGTCGTTGCCAGGCACGCGGACGTTGAACCGCCGCACCTCGGCGTCCTTGACCAGGACCTTCTCCTTGAACTCGCCGGTGATCTGGCGCCCGTCGCGGATGGTCACCCGCGAGATGTTGCCGCTGTTCAGCTCGCGGAGGAAGTCGGGAGCGTAATCGATCTGCGGCGCCGGCTCCGAGCGGGCGCCCGACAGGTGGATGAACGCCACCGGAATCAGGATGATCAGGATCCAGAACGAGAGCGTCTTGGAGAACCGCCCCCAGTTCGGCTGCTGCTTCTGCGGAGTATTTCGCTCGGACATTTACAACAGGCTCGCGATGTAAGGCAGGTGCCGGAAGTCCTCGGCGTGGTCGAGGCCGTAACCCACCAGGAATTCATTCGGTGCATCGAACCCCACGAACCGCACCGGGTGCGCCAGCTCGCTGGCGACACGCTTGTGCAACAGGGCGCACATCTCCAGTGAACGCGGGTTCCGTGCCCCCAGGAGGGTCATCAGCCGGTTCAGGGTGCGACCCGAATCGACGATGTCCTCCACCAGCAGAATGTGCTTCCCCTCCAGTCGCGTTTCCGGATCGTAGACGAGTCTCACCTCGCCGCCGGAAACGGTCCCGCTGCCGTAGCTCGCCGCCACCACGAAGTCGACTTGCAGCGGCCGGCAGATCTGGCGCACCAGATCGCTCACGAATATGAAGCTGCCCTTGAGCAGGCCCAGCACGAGCAGCTCGCCCTCGGGATATTGAGCCGTTATCTCCTCGCCGAGTTCCCGGACCCGCGCGGCGATCACGTCCTCCCCGAAGACGATTCGGCGCGCCGGACGTCCATTGAGCCGCGGATCAGCGGTCGAGACGGTCACACAGATAGTGGACGATCGGTCCCCCGGACCGCGCGGTTGCCGCGTCGCTGCGGCGGACACCTGGAATCCACACTACCTCGCCGGCGGCGAGCACGACGGGCCAACCCGAGCGCTCCGGACCGGCGATCCCGGCATCAGAGAGGTAGCGCTTGACGCGGCGGGGCGCGAGCGCCCCGGCCGCGATCATGCGATCTCCCGCACGCCAGGCACGAACCACGATCGGCACATCCGCCGGAAGTGCCGCCCACCACGGGTCGTTTCTCCGTGCCTTGCTAACGGGCGAGAACCGAAACCGGCCGACGCGAACGGCGCCGGCCAGCGGGTGCTCCCCCGCCTCGACCGGCGCGGTCCGCCGCAGCTCGAAGGCCTCGCGGGTCCGCGCGACCTCCCACCCACCCGAAAGCGGCGCCATCCCACCGGCGCAACTCATTGTAAACCCGGCGAGTCGGTGGGTTCCACGACGGTCGAGCCGAACTCCGAGGCGTGCGGCCAGCTCGGGCCAGAGAACGCGGAGCGACTCTCGATCATACCCCCCAAGCACCGCCGCCGCCACGCGCAGCGAGCCTGTCGTCGTGATGCGCGACGGAACCGCTGCCGCCGCCCGCGACAGATTGGCGCGCCAGTCGGCGGCCCGGCTGGCGAGCGCGCGCAGCTCGTCGTCGATCGACGGGCGCGCGCGCCGCAGCGCCGGGAGGAGATCGAGACGCACCCGATTGCGGAAGTGTGCGCGCGAGACGTTCGACGGATCATCCCGCCAGTCGAGCGACCGCGCGCGTGCATAGCTGGCCAGCTCCCCGCGCGACAGGCGGAGAAACGGACGAACCACATCGGATGCCACGTCGAGGCCGGCCAGCCCGCGCGCACCGGCGCCGCGAAGAATCCGCATCACGACCGTCTCCAACTGATCATCGCCGGTGTGCGCGGTCACGATCGGCCCGCCGACCGTCGCGGCCACCTCCCGCAGGAATCTCCAGCGGGCGTCCCGCCATGCTTCCTCGCCGCGCAGCGGCTCGAGCGCCCGGCCGGGGTGGAAGGGGAGGCCGAGCGCCGCGGCCCGCTCGCGCACCAGCGCCAGCGCCTCGCTCGCCGGCGCGCCCGTGCCGTGATCGAACGACGCCACTGCGGCGACGCGCTCCGGCGCCACCGCGGCCATCGCATCGAGCAGCACCATCGAGTCGAGCCCTCCGGAAACGGCGAGCACGAGCCGGTTCCCGGCCGCGGCGGCTTCCGCCGCGGCAAAATGGACGATCTCGATCGGGCTTGGGGCGTCGCTCATACTGCGAAATCTACACTGTTCAGTAGCCTTGGAGCCTCGAACGGCGGATTCAGAGGTGACACGGCGGAGGACTTGCAGGTGTTGAGCGGCACGGCTGGCCCCGACGAGCCCATCTGCTCGCGTGTGAAGGCAGGAACATAGCCATGGTGCTCACCGCGCGTTATCATTGTCCCACCAATCCAAGTCGAGGAGTGCCGCCGGTGATCGAGTCCGCGGGAAATCCACTCGGGATCATCTGGGTCGGTGCGGGACTGATGGCGTTCTATCTCGCGCTGATCTGGCTCAATACGCTGCTCGGGATCTTTCTGACACCGTTGTTCCTCATTCCGCAGACCTGGCTTCTCGAGCGGGTTCGCGCGCGGAAAGCCGAACGGCGCGTGGAGTGATCCGCGACGGCGGAGCCTGAGGTACCGTGAGCGGGACGGGGTGACACACCCCCGTCCCGCTCGTCCGTGTAGGGCGCCGCGGGAGTGAATCCCAGCCGCACGGCGCCCGTATGGATGGATTCACCCCCCACCATCGAGGAGCGCGTCATGGGGAGCATCATTCTGCTGGCCTTGCTGGGCGGGATCGTCTTCTGGGTGATCAGCGCCTACAACACGCTCGTCGCCCTCAAGAACCAGGTCGCCAATGCGTGGAAGCAGATCGACGTGCAGCTCAAGCGGCGCCACGATCTGATCCCGAACCTCGTCAACACCGTCAAGGGCGCGATGCAGTTCGAGCGCGAGACTCTCGAGGCAGTCATCGCCGCGCGCAGTCAGGCGGTGAAGGTGGAAGGAACACCGGGAGCGTCGGTCGGCCAGATCGCCGGAGCGGAGATGGCGCTCAGTGGCGCACTGAGCCGGCTCCTCGCCGTCGTCGAGGCCTATCCCGACATCAAGTCGAACGCCAACGTCCGCCAGCTCCAGGAGGAGCTGACGTCGACCGAGAACCGCATCACGTTCGCGCGCCAGCTCTACAACGACACATCCACGCTCTACAACACGAAGCAGCAGCAGTTCCCGACCAACATGGTGGCCGGGCTGGCCAAGGCGGAGCCGGCGGAGCTGTGGGAGATTCAGGACAGCGCCGAGCGCGCCACGCCGGTGGTCGATCTGTCGCTGAACCCGGCCAGGCCGAAGACCTGAGCAGCGCGCGGCCGTGTCCGAGCCGGTGAATCTCTTCGCCCAGCAGCAGGCCAACCGCCGCCGGTCGTTCTGGCTGGTGGCGAGCTTCATCGTCTTCTTCGCCTGGCTGGGATTCGGCGGCGACTGGATACTGCACGAATTGACGACGAACGGACCGACCGGCGGCTACCGCCACCAGTTCCCGTGGATCGGACTGATCATGGTCGTCGTCGGTGGAGGAATCTCGTGGCACGCGTGGAGTGCCGGACCGAGCGAGATCCTCTGGTCGGTGGGAGCCCGCGAGGTGCTCAAGCCCGCCACTCCCGCCGAGGCGCTCTACGTCAACGTCAGCGAGGAGATGGCGATCGCCGCCGGCGTTCCGCGGCCGCGGCTGTGGATCATTCCGGACGCCGATCCCAACGCCCTCGCCACCGGGCGCGGCCCCGACTCGGCCAGCATCGCCGTCACCGACGGGCTGCTCGAGCTCTGCTCGCGCGACGAGCTGCAGGCGGTGGTCGCCCACGAGATCGCGCACATCAAGAGCTACGACGTCCGCCTGATGACCATGCTCGCCGGCCTGGTCGGCGCGGTGGTGCTGATGGGCGACGGGATGATGCGACTGATCATTCACGGCGGCCTGCGCGGAGGCCGGAGCAGCGGCCGTGGCGGCGGGGGCCGGAAGGGGAACCTCGGCCCTCTCATCGTTCTCGCGCTGGTCCTCTGGGTGGTCAGCTGGCTGGTGGCGCCGATCGTCTCCCGGCTGCTCGCGCTCGGTGTCAGCCGAAAGCGCGAGTATCTTGCCGACGCCATGGCCGCACAGTTCACGCGCAATCCGCTGGCCCTGGCCACGGCGCTCGAGAAGATCGAGCACGCCGCCACACCCACCTACTCGATCAAGCGCGGCGCGGCGCATCTGTGCATCGCCGATCCACTCGGCCGACGGCTGACGTCTCGCGACGGCTGGCTCGCTGACATGATGGCCACGCACCCGCCGATGGGGATGCGGATCTCGCGGCTCAGGGGAATGGGTTACCGCGAGCTGAAGCACAGCGGAGGCGTCGTGCCGGCCACGTGACGACGATCGCCACCGCCGTAGCGCGGCCGCTCCTGATCCTGACGGTACTCGCGTTCGCGGTCGCACGTGCCGACGCACAATTTCTGGCCCGCCCGCATCTCGACTGGCGGACGATCGAGACCACGCACTTCCGCATTCACTATCCGGACGCGATGCGTGCGTGGACGGAGACGTTCTCCGAGCGGATCGAGCCGGTGCACGGCGCCGTCGCCGAGCTGGTGGGAAGCGCCCCGGACCGCCGCGTCGATGTGGTAATCGACGATCCGTACAGCACGGCCAATGGACTCGCCTTCGCATCGATCACCGCGCCGGCGATCTACGTCTGGCCGACGCCGCCGGAACCAGGAGGCGGGATCAGCGAACATCGCGGCTGGGCGGAGCTCCTGGCGGTGCACGAGTTCGCGCACATCGCCCACCTGACGCGACCAACGCGCAACCCGGCGCGGCGTCTGCTGTGGAGAATTCTGCCGGAGCAGATCGGGCCGATCGCCCGACGTGCGCCGCGGTGGGTGACCGAGGGATACGCGACGTACGTGGAGGGGAAGCTAACGGGGAGCGGGCGACCCCACGGCGTGTTCCGGCCGGCGGTGCTGCGCCAGTTCGCGCTCGAAGGGCAGCTCCCGTCCTATCAGCAGATGAGCGGCAGCCGCGCATTCCTCGGCAATTCGATGGCCTATCTCGCCGGCTCGGCATACCTCGAATGGCTGGTGGAGCAGCGGGGCGAGGAGAGCCTCCGGCATCTCTGGCGGCGGATGACCGCCCGGTCCGACAGGGGATTCGTCGCCGCCTTCCGCGGCGTCTATGGCGACACGCCGGAGGCGCTCTACCGCCGCTTCACCGTGGAGATCACCGCCGAGGCGCTGCGGATTGCCGGCACCCTGGGCGAACGCGGTCTCGTCGAGGGCGAGCTCGTGCAGCGTCGCGAGTGGGCGACTGGTCGTCCCGCGTTGTCGGCCGACGGTGGACACATCGCCATCGCCCTCCCGACACGCGACCGGCCGGCGCCAGTGGTCATCTGGTCCACGGGGGAGGAGCCGGAGCCCGAGCGCGTGGCGCGCCAGCGCGAGCGCATGCTCGAACGTGATCCGGAGGACATCCCCGCCATTCGCGTCCACCCGCGCCCGCGGCGCGCGCTGGCGACGCTCGAGCCGGCGGCCGGACGGACGCACGACGACCCGCGCTTCTTCGCCGACGGCGACCGGGTTCTGGTCACGCGGGCCGAGCCGCTCCCCGATGGCGCGCGCCGCCCGGACCTGTTCATCTGGCACTGGCGTACCGGCGCGCTCAGCCGCGTCACGCACGGCGCCGGGGTCCGCACGCCCGATCCGTCGCCCGATGGGCGCGAGGCGGCCGGGGTTCGATGCGCCAACGGGATATGCGACATCGTCTTGGTCGATCTCCAGAGCGGAACGCTGAAGACGCTGGTCGCCGGCTCGACCACGCGCTCGTTCTCGCGCCCGCGATTCGCCCCCGACGCGCGGCGCATCGTCGCCGCCGTGCACGACGGGGGCGTCTGGTGGCTCGCGGTGATCGATCGGGCGAGCGGCGCACTGGCGCCGGTGCCCGGAAGCGACAATGCCAACCGGTACGATGCCGGCTTCACCGCGGACGGCGACTCTCTCGTCGCGATCTCCGATGCCGGCGGCATCTCGAACGTCGTCGTGATCGCCGTCGCCAGCGGAGAGGAACGACCGCTGACCCGGCTCGCCGGCGCCGCGCTCGCTCCCGCGCCCAGCGCGACCGACTCGTGGGTCTACTTCCTCAGCCTGCATGGCCGCGGGACCGATCTCGCGCGGATTCGGCGCGACACACCGGACGCCGGAGCAGCCATCGTCCTCGACCAGGGACGCGCTGCCGCGGCGCCGGTCTCTCCGAGCGTGCCAGCGGTCCAGTTCCCCACCGTCACCGTGCCGCAAGGGCGGCCGTACGGACTGGGTCCGCGCCACCACCGTCTGCTCCCGAGCGGTTCGGCGAACCGGGAGTGGCAGGGCGTCGGGATGTCGCTGATCGGCACCGACCCCGTCGGACGTCTGAGCTGGATGCTTCAGGGGATGTACTCCGACCCGGGCGGATGGCGCGGCGCGACGCTCGGCGTCGAGTGGCGGCGGTGGCGACCGGTCCTCGGCGCGGACGCGTTCATGGTTCGTCATGACCCGTCGCGCGCCGCGTCCGCGCCGCCGGGAATCGAGACGCTGGATGCCGACTACACCGCGGGGGTCGTCGGCGTGCGCCTGGAACGCGAGATCGGAGCGCGGGGTGAGCGCTATCGGGCAGGCCTGTCCAACGGGCGGCTGGCGCTCGACCAAGGCGGCACGATGCGGCCGCTCGCATTCGCGGAGCTCGACGCGACACTGCGCGCCGGGGGGAGGTACGTGCTCGACGCCCGGGCCGGAGTGCACGGAAGCACCGGGCGTACGCTGGATCAGGGCTGGCTGCGCTCGATCGCGAGCGTCGCGCTGGTGGTGACGCGCGACGGCGACGGCGTGGCACTCTCGGCAGCCGGCGGCAGAGTGTCCCGCGACGCACCGGACTTCGAGCGCTTCGTGCTCGGCGGGGTCCCCTCGCCGCTCGTCGATGCGCCGCTGCTCGCCCAACGCATACCGATCCCTGCACTGACGTTCGCGGCGCGAACCGGCGACCGTTTCGCCATCGCGCGGGCGGCGCTCGCCGGTGCCGGCCTTCAGCCATACTATCTTCTGGCGAACGCCGGCGATCTCTCGGCGCGCTGGAACCGGGTCGCCGGGATCGAGCATGATCTGATCCTGGATCGCATTCCCCTGCTGCGACTCCCCGCAATCCATGCGCTGGCCGGCGTGGGATACTCGTTCGACGAGCCCGCGAGACGGACCTGGCGAGGCTACGTGACGGCGAGTTTCAGGCCCTGACCCATCGCCACCATTCCGGACCCCACCATGAAAGCCTTCCTGAACTACTTCCTTCGCGGCCTCGTCGTCACCGCGCCGGTGGCCCTCACGATCTACATCACCGTCTATGTCTTCGTGACTATCGACCAGTGGCTGGGATTCACGATCCCGGGCGTCGGATTCGCGATCACGATCGGGCTGATCACCCTGGTCGGATTTCTCGCGTCGAACCTCCTCACGCGGGGGCTGGTGAACCTCGTCGAGTCGGTGATGGCCCGACTGCCGTTCGTCCGGCTCCTCTACACATCGACGAAGGACCTGCTCAATGCGTTCGTCGGCGAGAAGCGGCGGTTCGACAAACCGGTGATCGTGCAGATCGTCGCCGGCGGCACCGTGCGCGCACTCGGATTCGTAACGCAGGAATCGCTGACCAGGCTCGGGGCGCCCGGCGATGTGGCGGTCTACTTCCCCCAGTCCTACAACTTCGCCGGTCAGATGCTGCTGGTGTCGTCGTCGCACGTCCAGCGCCTCGATGTGCCGAGCTCCGATGTGATGGCATTCGTCGTGTCGGGAGGCGTCACGCGGATCGGTGAGGGGAAGAGCTGACGGTCGGTGGGATCATATCCCCTCACAGCGCTCCACACTCCGCCCAACGCCTGACCGCCGCGGTGAGACCGGCCGGCCGGGTCTTGCTGCCATTACCAGGCTCCGCTCGCCATATTGTGACCAGGATGCCCCGGTCAGGGTTGATATCTCGTGGACATGAATGACGCCGCCCTCGTCCGGCGTGTGCTCGATGGCGACAGCGACGCGTTCACCGTACTGGTGGACCGGTATTACGACCGCTACGCTCGCTACGCCGTGCACATGCTGGGCAATCGCGAGGACGCGGAGGAGGCGCTCCAGGACGCCTTTCTTCGCGCGTACCGGGCCCTCCCGCGATACCAGGAGAGGGAGCGGTTCGGCGCGTGGCTGTTCAGACTGCTCGTCAATCGCTGCCGGACATCGGCTGTGCGGAGGAGGAGGAGGGAGAGCGTCGTGGTGGTGAGCGACGATATCGCGTCGCTCGGCGCGGTGACCCGGCCGGCGGTCGAGGATGCCGCGTGGCGCGAGGAGCTTTCGCGGGCCCTGGAATCGCTCCCCGCCGAGCAGCGGGAAGCGTTCCTGCTCAAGCACGTCGAGGACCTGAGTTACGAGGAGATGGCCGCGATCACCGGTGTGGGGATCTCGGCGCTCAAGATGCGGGTGAAGCGGGCGTGTACGCGGCTGCGCGAGCTCCTGCAGGAGGCACAGAGTGTCGGAACGTCGTGAGTTCGATGTGATCGATGCCGCGGCGCGCACGCTCCGCTCGCCGGTGGTCGTGGACCCGGCGGCAAAGCAGCGGCTGGTGGCGGCGCTTCGGGATTCGCCGGTGCCACGGGTCGGCGCTGGTCGCCGCGCCTGGCACTGGATCGCGCGACCGCGCCCGGTGATGGTGTCGCCACTGTGGACGGCCGCGGCGGCGGTGTTGATCATGATCGGCGTCTTCCGCGCGGCCATCGGATGGGAGCGTACCGGCGAGCAGCCGGCAGCGGTTCCACCCGCACCAGGCGGGCCCGCCGTGGCGGCCGCCTCCAACCTGCACGCAGTGCAGTTCGTGCTGGTCGCCCCCGGCGCCGCGTCGGTCGCGCTCGTCGGTGACTTCAATGGATGGGATACCGGCGAGACGCCACTCGCGCCGAGCGCGTCGGGCGGGCTGTGGTCGGTCGAGGTACCGCTCGCCCCGGGCCGGCACGTCTACTCGTTCGTCGTCGACGGGCGGCGGTGGATCCCCGATCCGTCGGCGGCGCGAGCGCCGGACAGCGATTTCGGGACGCCGAGCTCGGTCGTACTCGTTGGAGAGAGGTCATTGTGAGACGACACGTTCTGTCGCTTGCCGTTCTGGCTGCGGCGCTCGCTCCGGCGGCCGCCGGAGCGCAGTTCACCCGCCTCGATGGCCGCGTCGATGAAGGCACGCGGTCGGCGATCGTGGCGATCGCCGACTCGGCGACGCTGGCCGGGCTGCCGGCGGAGCTGGCCGACAAGTTGGTGAGCCGTGCGCTGCTCGGAGCGAGTCGGGGCGCGGCACCCGGCGCGATCATCGACGCCGTGCGCTCGCTTGCGCAGCGGATGGGCAGCGCCCAGCAGGCGCTCGGACCCGCCAGGCCGGTGGAAATCGATGCGGCGGCCGAGGCGCTACGCGTCGGCGTGCAACCGCTGACGTTGTCGCAGCTGCGCTCGGCGCAGCCACGCGGTGCGGTAGACGTCGCTCTGGTGGTACTGGTGGACCTGGTTCAGCGCGGCGTCCCGGTGGACACCGCGTCCAGATTGATCCTCGCGCTGGCGGAGACCCGGGTCGGCGACGGCGTGTATCACGCGCTGCGCGAGCACGTTGCCCGCGACATCGGTGCGGGTGCGCTGCCGGTGGTCGCCGCGGCAACCCGTACTCGCGGAGTGCTGGCGACTGGCGCGGCGACGACCGCCGATCAGGCGGAGCGCGTCGCGGCCCCGGGCGACATCACCGGCGTGAGTACGAGGCCGAGAGGGGGTCCACCACCTCCGCCGTGAGCCGGCCTCGGCTCCTGACCGTCGTGCTGCTCGGGATCCTGCTTCCACGGTCCGGGGCGGGTCAGGTCGTGCCCACACTCGACGTCGGGGTCGCGTCGCTCGGCTATGTCGGTACGGCGCGCGCGACCGCGGTCAGCCTCACGCCCGCCGTCCGCCGCGAGGGCGACCACTCGCTACTCACCGCCTCGGCGACGTTCTCGCAGTTCGACGGCGGCGACTGGTCGGCGCAGGGCGCGCTCGCCGGTTCGCTGTTCACGCCGGCTTGGCGCGCGCTGCGCGGTGAGGCGGCCGCGACGGCGGGCGCGATCGCCTATCGCGACCTCTTCCGCTCGGGCGAGGGCATCGTTCGCGCCCGCGCGCACCTGCACGGCGAACGCGTCGGAGGCTGGCTCGGTGCGGGAAGCGGCGTGGCCCGCCACGGAATCGACTGGAATTCGATGTGGCTGGGCGAGGGCGGGCTGTGGGCGGAGACCGGACGGCTGCGCATCACGACCTCGCTGTCGCGCAACGACCTCGCCGTGACCGACAGATTGCTGTCCGGCGGGGTAGTCACGCGCCACTCGGTACGGGGAGCGCACATGGACCTCGTAGCCCATGCGTCGTGGACCCACGGCCCGCTGGAGTTGGATGTGCTCGGCGGGGCCCGCACCGGCGGCGAGATCGCGCGCGACGCTCAGTGGGCGAGCGCGGGCGCGCGCGTTCGGCTGACGACCTGGCTGCTCCTGATCGGCGAAGTCGGCGGCGAGCCCGAGGTGGTATCCCAGCGGCTGCCCGAGGGGCGCTACGGACTCCTGGCCGTGCGCATGACGCCGGCGGGGCGCAGCGACCCGCTGGCCCCGACGCTGCTCGCGCCGGTTTCGGCGGATTTCGTGATCGGCGGCGATCCGGACGCGATGCGCACCGTGCGCGTGCGCGAGCCGCGGGCCCGCCGCGTGGAGCTGCGCGGCGACTTCACCGACTGGAATCCCGTGGCGTTGCGGCGCGCGGTCGATGGCACGTGGCAGCTCCAGCTTCGACTCGCCCCGGGCGTCTACCGGGTCATGATCCGCGTCGATGACGGGCCGTGGCGACCGCCGAGCGGCGTGCCGGCGGTCGAGGACGAGTTCGGAAACATGGTCGGAATGATCGTGGTGCGGTGAGCGGAAACGCCGGTCGCGAGGATCGGCAGTCGTTCAGACGTTCGGCACCTCGGTGACCAGCGCGTTCAGCATCTTCTTGGCGTCGCCGAACAACATTGCGGTGCGCTCGAGGTAATAGAGCGGGTTGTCGATGCCGGCGAACCCGGCGGCCATGCTCCGCTTGATCACGACCACGTTCTTCGCCTGGTCGACGTTGAGGATCGGCATCCCGTAGAGCGGACTGCTCGGATCGGACCGGGCGGCGGGATTGGTGACGTCGTTCGCACCCACCACGAGCGCCACGTCGGCGCGCTCGAATTCGCGGTTGATCTGGTCCATCTCGAACAGCTGCGTGTAGGGAACGTCGGCCTCGGCGAGGAGCACGTTCATGTGTCCCGGCATGCGGCCGGCCACGGGGTGAATCGCGTACTTCACGTCCACTCCCTTCTTCTCGAGCAGCGACGCCAGCTCGCGGACCGTGTGCTGCGCCTGCGCAACCGCCAGTCCGTAGCCGGGAACGATGATCACCGACCGCGCGAAGGCCAGCATCACCGCCACATCCTCGGGTTGAACCGAGCGCACAGTCCGGTCGCCTACTGGACCCGCCACCGCGGCCCCGGCCTGCGCGCCGAACGCGCCGAAGAGCACGTTGGTCAGCGAACGGTTCATCGCCCGGCACATGATCTGGGTGAGTATGATCCCCGAGGCGCCGACGAGCGCTCCGCTGATGATCAGCGCGTTGTTGCGGAGCACGAACCCGGCCGCGGCGCCCGCCATGCCCGAGTACGAGTTGAGGAGCGAGATCACGACCGGCATGTCAGCTCCGCCGATCGGGATCACCAGCAGCACGCCGAGGAGGAGCGCCAGGCCGACGAAC
This sequence comes from Gemmatimonadaceae bacterium, assembly GCA_035513015.1. Lineage (GTDB taxonomy): Bacteria > Gemmatimonadota > Gemmatimonadetes > Gemmatimonadales > Gemmatimonadaceae > DATKCV01. The sequence continues at coordinate 146,912 of DATKCV010000085.1, read as the reverse complement.
ACGAGGAACACCCACTCGTGCTCGAACGAAATGACCAGGTACACCATGCTCGCCAGCACCGCCAGGAAGAGCAGCGCGTTGAACGTCTTCTGGAACGGGAACGTGACCGCCCGTCCGGTGATGACCTCCTGGAGCTTTCCGAAGGCGACGATGCTTCCGCTGAACGTGATCGCGCCGATCAGCAGCGCCAGCATGACGCTCACGGCGACGTCGGTGGTCACGGTGAGGTCCGGGTGCATCTCCAGACGGAAGAACTCGGCCGTCGCGACGAGCGCCGACGCCGCTCCGCCGAACCCGTTCAGCAGCGCTACCATCTGCGGCATCGCCGTCATCCGCACGGCCAGCGCCATCGATGCGCCGGCGATCGCACCGATCACCAGCCCGACGGCGATCCACTGGAAGCTGATGATGTTGCGGTCGAGCAGCGTGGCGAGGACCGCGATCAGCATGCCGGTCGCGGCGAGGCGGTTCCCCCGCCGCGCCGTGCGCGGCGAGGAGAGGAACTTGAGGCCGAGGATGAACAGGACCGACGCGATCAGATAGGCGATCGCGATCAGGTCGGCCCGGAGTGCGCCCTCGAGCGCGGGCTGTGGCGTCACTTGCCGTCGTCCGGAGCGCGCTTGAACATGCTCAGCATCCGGTCGGTGACGAGAAAGCCGCCGACGACGTTGATCGTCGCCAGCACCACGGCGATCACTCCCAGAGCCGTGCCGAGCGGCGAATCGACACGACCGGCGATCACCAGCGCACCGACGATCGAAATCCCGGAGATCGCGTTGGAGCCGGACATGAGCGGCGTGTGGAGAAGCGTCGGCACCTTGGTGATGACCTCGAAGCCGATGAACATCGCCAGCACGAAGACGTAGACCGCGATCAGCAGCTCACCGACCATGCGATTCCCTCCCCGCGCCGGTGCCGGACCCGGCGAGCTCGCGCGTACGCTCGTGCACGATCCGCCCCTCGTGCGTGATGCACGCGTCGCGGATGATCTGATCCTCGAAGTTCACGACCATCTCGCCATCCTTGACCAGGAGCGCGAGAAAGGCGGCGATGTTGCGCGAGTACATCTGGCTGGCGTGCACCGGCATGGTGGCCGGCAGGTTGAGCGGCGCGTGAATCGTCACGGCGTGTACGACCGCCGTCTCGCCGGGCACCGACAGCTCGCAGTTCCCGCCGAACTCGCCCGCCAGGTCGACGATCACCGACCCCGGCTTCATCGCCTCGACCATCGCCGCGGTGATCAGCAGCGGCGCGCGCTGGCCGGGGATGAGCGCGGTCGTGACGACCACGTCGGCCTCGCGCACCCGCCCGCCGATCAGCTCGAGCTCGCGGCGGTGGGCATCCTCGGACAGGGCGGTGGCGTAGCCGCTTTTGTCCTCCGCATCGCCGGCGCCGATCTCGGCCTCGACGAACATCGCCCCGAGACTCTGCACCTGCTCCTTCACCGCCGCGCGCGTGTCGAATGCCTCGACGACGGCGCCCAGCCGCCGCGCGGTGGCGATCGCCTGGAGACCGGCCACGCCCGCGCCGATGATGAAGACCCGGGCCGGCGAGACCGTCCCGGCGGCCGTCATCAGCAGCGGGAAGAAGCGCGGCAGATTGTGGGCGGCGAACAGCACGGCGCGATACCCCGCGACCGTGCTCATCGACGAGAGCACATCGAGCGCCTGGGCCCGGGCGATCCGCGGGATCGCGTCCATGCTGAACGCCGTGATCTTCCGCTCGGCGAGCCTGGCCGCCAGCTCCGGGTGCTGGAGCGGCCACAGCATTGCAATCAGCGCGCTACCCTCGCGCAGCAGGTCGGCCTCGTCGACGCCGAGCACCGGGTGTGACGCGGGACGGTGGATGCGGACCACCAGATCGGCGCTCTCGTACAGCGCGCGTGTGTCGGGGGCGATCTGGGCGCCAGCTGCTTCGTACGCCGCATCGGCGATGAACGCGCCGGTCCCGGCGCCTCGCTCGACGCTGACGCTCACTCCCTGACGGATCAGCTTCTCGACCGTCTCGGGAACGAGCGCCACCCGTCGTTCGCCGGCAGCGGTCTCGCCCGGCACCCCTATTCGCATGGGCCAGACAGTATCCCTGCCCGCTGCATCGGTCAAGAGCGCGCACAGCGCTCAGCGCCGTCGGAGCAGCGTCCAGACCACCTTGCCGAAAATGACCACCGCTGTTCCGCTGCAGATCGCCGAGAGGATCGCGAACGCGGTACCCTCCAGGCTCAGGAGCAGCGTGCCGGCGCCGAGAAACACCACACCCAGCGGCAGGCGCCGGAACCACGGTGGGAGCGTGTCGCGCTCGCGGTGCGTGGAGAAGAGAAGGAGCACGCCGGCGACGAACGTGATCGCGCCGATCCACATCCTCATCGCGGCGCGCTCAGGCGACCTCGCGTCGCGCGAACAGCTTGAATACCACCCACGCCAATCCGGCGATCACGAGCAGCGTGAACGCGACCCGGAGAATCGCCAGTCCGATGCCGAGCACGAGTCCGATCGATCCGACCAGCAGGCCGATCACGGCGGCCACGATCACCACGACGGCGAGTATCGGCACCCCGACGAGCACCAGCACGATGAGCGCCGGTATCGCCAGTGCTCCCAGCACGATGATGAGCGGGAGCCCGAGGCCGAACAGGACGCCCAGAACGGGACCGAGCAGCAGAAGCCCGGCGACGGACAGCAGGGCCAGCTTGCCGAGCCTTCGCATGATCAGCACTCGCCTGAAAGAAGCACCAGCGTGCTCGCGGCGCGCGACGCGTCAGGCGAACCGGCGGCGGCTCACAGCTCCACCGGCCGCCGAGCCTCGAAGACGCGCGGAGTCACTTCCACGCTTCGGATGTCGGCCAGGGGCACCGTGCGAAACTCGTCGCGGAAGTAGGAGAAGGCGACCAGCTCGCCGTTGCGGATGGCGTAAGGCTCCATCTCCCGCTCGTACTCTCCACCCGGTGCTCCGCTGGCGAACTGAATCAGCACCCGCCGCCGCTGGCGAGCGGCTTCCCGAAGGGCGTTCTCGATGTCCTGCACGGGAACCTCCTCGAGCTCGAACGAGGTGGAATGTGACGGAACCGGCGGCTGGCCGATCCGCGGCGGGCGCATTTGCTGCCCGCACCGGTCATACCACGTGCGGGCACCTCAATATCGCTCCGCGCGCTCGTCGGGAAAAGTCCCGGGGCACCTCCTGTGGTACACGGATGATGATCGTGCCCGCGCCGGACCGTGCGGCCGGACCGTGCGGCGGAGGCCTTACCCGCTGGTGCCGGGATCACGATATTCGGTTTCTCGCCGGCGGGCCGCTCCGCGCCCGGGCACGCCCGCTCGGCACGCGATGCGAGCCGGCTCGATCCCCGACGGCGACACGCGTGCTGCCGCGAAGCCCATGGTTTCGGGGGCAGTGCTATCTCACCACACTCCGCAATCGGAGCCGATGCGATGATCCGACGTGCGCTACTGCCGCTGACACTGCTCCTCGTGCCGTCGCTGCTCGTCGCGCAGCAGGGCCGTCCCGACGTCTCCGGGGCCACGGCGGCGGTGACCGCCAGTCACCCGCTCGCCGCCGCCGCCGGTGCCGACGTCCTGCGGCGCGGCGGCAACGCGGTCGACGCGGCGATCACGATGGCGGCGGTGCTCGCCGTCGTGCGTCCCCACATGAACGGCATTGGCGGCGACAATTTCATGCTGATCCACGACGCCACGGCCGGCGCCGTGCACGCGCTCAACGGCAGCGGCCGCGCCGGTTCGCGCGCCACGCCGGCGTCGTTCCGCGAGCGCGGGCTGGAGGCGATCCCGTCCTCGGGAGTGCTCTCGGTCTCCGTCCCCGGCGCGGTGCGCGCGTGGGAGGACGCGCTGCGGCGGTTCGGCACGATCTCGCTCGCCGACGCGCTTGCGCCGGCGATCCGCCATGCCGAGCGGGGCTTTGCAGTATCGACGCGGCTTTCGCTCGACATCGACGGCGAGCGCGCGCGGATCGCCCGCGACACGGCGATGGCCCGGGTCTTCCTTCACGGCGGCAGCGCGCCCGCCCCGGGCACCGTGCTCCGCCAGCCGGAGCTGGCTCGCACGCTGCGCGCGATCGCCGCCGGTGGCGCCGATGAGTTGTACGGCGGTGCGACTGCCCGCACGGTCGCGGCGTTGATGGACCGCGAGCAGGGCCTGATCACCCTCGACGACCTGCGCAGCCACCGGTCGACCTGGCAGGAGCCGATCGAGACCTCGTACCACGGACTCCGCATCCTCGCCTTCCCGCCGAACACGCAGGGCGTGGCCCTCCTCGCCCAGCTCAACATCGCCGAGCGGTTCGATCTGCGCGCGATGGGACACAACTCGGCCGACTACATCCACACGCTCGTCGGCGGCGCGCGGCTCGCCTACGAGGACCGCGACCGGTACGTCGCCGACCCCGAGTTCGCCGACGTCCCGGTGGCACGACTGATCTCCAAGGAGTACGCACGAGAGCGCGCCGCGCTGCTCCGCGCTCGCGGCCGCGTCACGCCCGAGCTCGAGGAGGGCCGCGACGGCAGCGGCGACACCGTGTTCCTCTGCGTGATCGACGCCGATGGCAACGCCGTCTCGATGATCCAGAGCCTCTTCGCCGCCTTCGGCAGCGCGCGCATGGTCCCCGGCACCGGAATCGTCCTCCACAACCGCGGGGCGCTCTACTCGCTCGACGCGACGCACCCCAACGTCGTCGCCCCACGGAAGCGCCCCTACCATACCCTGAGCCCGTCGATGGCCCTGCGGGCCGACGGGTCGCTCCACGCCGTGCTCGGTACACCGGGCGGCGACGGGCAGCCGCAGACGGTGCTTCAGGTCCTCAACAACATCCTGCTGTTCGGGATGACGCCTCAGCAGGCGGTGGAGGCGCCGCGTTGGCGCTCGAGCGGCACCAATCGCGTCGCCGTCGAGCCCGGGATCGCCGACTCGGTCCGCGCCGCCCTCGTCGCCGCTGGTCACGATGCCCGCACGGCCCCGGCGGGCGCGGAGTTCGGCGGTGCCCAGATCATCCTCGTCCACCCCGAGTCGCGGATGCGGATGACGGGAGCGGATCCGAGGCGCGAGGCGTACGGGATAGCCTGGTAGGTCAAGGCGATCAAGGGGGATCCCGTTCACCAACCGCCCGTGGTCCGCCTCGCCCTCAATGCCAACTCCTCCACCATCGGCTCCGCGACGTCGGCACCGAGATCGGTCACGCGACCCTGTCGCCCACCGCTCGCCGTGTCTATCAGCAGCGTCGAGAGCCCGTGGCGGCGCTGGAACGGCGTCGCCGTGCGGTGAACCGTCTGGATCTTCCAGTTCGGTACGATCCAGGTGATGCGATTCAGCACTCCGCTGCGCGCCAGCGCGTAGCCGGGAAGGAGCGCGTAGCCGCGGTGGCGGTATTGCCACGCCGCCAGAAGCCACGCGGCGCCCAGCAGCACCGGGATCCACCAGAGAACCGCCGGTGTGGGATCGAGATCCCGGAGAACGCTCACGGCGATGACGAGCACGAACAGGATCACCGACAGCACGCCGTAGCGGAGGAAGGCGCGCCGGCGCGACCGGGGATGCACACGCTGGATGCGCGCCGCACCCAGATCCAGATCCCCGAACACGCCGCGCACGAGCCCCGCGACCTCGGCCACGGAGACAATCGGTACGAAAGCCTCGGCTCCGGAACGCCGCCGCTCGCCCGGCGATCCGCCCGCCGTTTCGATCTTGATCGTCGCCAGTCCGAACGGACGCCGGAGCAGCGATTCCTCGACCCGAATCCCCTGCACGCGCTCGATCGGCACTGTCGTGTGACGCCGGCCGAACAGACCATACCTCTTCCGGAGCTCGCCGCCCACGCGCTCGAGCGTGAACCCGTGGTAGCCGATGACCGATCCGGCTATCGAGAGCACCCATCCGATGATGAGCAGGGAGGCCAGCGCCACCGCGATCAGCCATATGGTGCCGAACAGCGTCGCCTCGCGAATGCGTTCGGCGAGGGTGAGGATCGGGAGATACCGCGCGATGACGGCCTCGTCCACGAACTGGAACAACGCGGCGAGCGCGGCGGCGATGAGCCCCGCCTCGTTGGCCGTCGCGCCGGCGACCGCGAGACGCCCGGTGCCGAGAAGCGCCAGCACCTGCACCGGTGCCGCCGCCTGATCGTCGACCGTCCGTGCGCGGATCGCGTTCTCCTCGGCGCCTTCGCGCGCGCCACCGATCTCCCCGGCCGGCGCCAGCTCGCGCGCGGCCTCCCGTACCGCGCGCCGCCGCGCCAGCAGCTCGGTACGCAGCGCTGCCGCCTCGTCCCTGCCGAGGACCTCGAGCGAGCCTTCGGCGCCACGTCCCGTCCCCGCCGTCTCCACGTGCATCTCGACGACTCCGAGGACCCGTTGAAGCGCACTCTCCCGCAAGTCGATGTTCTGGACCCGCGACAGCGGGATCACGCGATGCTGACGTCGCAGCACGCCGGAGTCGATCACCAGCTCGTCCGAACCGAGACGGTAGCGGAATGCCATGTAACGCAGCGTGGAGATCACCAGCGCAGGCACGGCGAGCACGCCGATGACCCACGTGGCGATCCGCGCCGGGTCGCCCTCGGCCCGCGAGAAGGCCGCGATCACCGCCGGCAGGATCAGCTGGCGGGCGAGGCGCAGCGAGGCGAAGAGCAGTGTCAGCGGGTGCAGCCGCCGTGGAGCACCGTCGCCGTCCGGCGAAATGTCAGACCCGGGCGCCGCGTCCTTGCGAGGCTCGACGTCAGACTGCGTCATCGCGGCCGCTCAACGCCGCCAGCCTGTCGCGCAGCACCTCCGCCTCGGCGAGCGCGAGCCCCGGGATCGTCAGCGCGCCGCCGACCGTACCAGCGGTGTAGATGATCACAGACGCCAGGCCGAGCCCCCGCTCGACGGGCCCGTGCGCCGTATCCACGTGCTGAATCCGAACGTGGGGCACGACGCTTTCCGTCCGCCAGAAAACTCCGTGGCGGAGCCGCACGTCGGCATCGCCGACCTGGAACTCCCAGGCACACCACTTCGCCGGAACGTAGAACAGGATCGCTGCCGCGCCCGCGGCGAGCAGGGACCCGACGATTCCCCATGCCGGCAGTGGAAGGGACAGAAACCGGATCACCCCGAACACGACCGCCGCCCAGAACAGGGTGTTGAGCGCCGTGGAGACCCGCCAGAGAGTGGCGATTCGGGGATCGAGGCGCTGGAACGCCGGCACGTCGACGAGTGGCGGAGCGGTCGTCATGTCCCTAATGATACGCGCAAATGCCGCGGGAACGATACTGGCGTCCATTGCCGTCAACCGCTTTCTTCAGGCCTTGAAGCCTCGCCGGTTCCGGAATCCGGGGCGCGAATCCGTCATCCGCGTGCCGGCGTTTCCCGCTCTTTGATCGCGCGAGCGGCCTTCGACTTCCGCTTTCGACTTCCGCCTTCGCTGATCGCGTCCACGAGCCACGATCCGCATCCCGACTCCACGGTCCAATGCTGCTCGAACATCGCACCGTATCACGAAAGACGCCGCGTGATGGGAAGCTGGAGATCAGCGCCGGAGCCGCTCGGCGACTCGCCGCGATTCAGGGCGACGTCCAGGTGGTACTCGAACGGAGGCGCGGCACGGGTGCCCTGACATCGATGACCTGCACCTGTCGCGCCGGCGGTGAGGAGCACGTGCACCATTTTCTGACCAGCGACCTCTTTCGCTCGCTCCGGCCGGAGCGGCGCGTGCAACTCGATCTCGATGCCGAAGCCGGGATGGTCCTCGTGACCGAGACCGACGGGGCGTGACGGCGATGCGCGCCCACCAGCTTCTCGCCCGACTGATATCCGAGGTCGACCAGCGGATCGATCGTGTGCGCTATTCGCCGGATCGCCTGACGAGGGGTCGCAAGCGCGTCCGGATCGACCCGTACCTCGGGTTCGGGACGTCCGACCGCGTCTGGGTTTCGGGAAGGGTCGTGGCGCAGGGGCCGATCCGCCCCGCCGAGGACACCGATTCGCGATGGCGCAACCTGCTGCACATGTACCGGCGAATGCGCAGCGGGAAGATTCCCCGGGCGCGGCTGCGGGCGACACTCGGCCGTGTGGCGACCGAGCTCACGGCCGACGACGAGGGCTACTACGCGACATGGCTGGCTCACGACGAGCCGTCGTACGAGCATGCGCTGTGGCACGATGTGGAGCTCGAGCTGCTCGCCCCGCTGCGGCGCGGACACGACCCGGTGCGCGCCACGGGAAAGGTGCTCATCCCGCCTCATTCGGCGTCGTTCGGAGTGATCAGCGACATCGATGACACCGTGATCCAGACCGACGCGACGAGCCTGGTGCGGATGGCCCGCACGGTCCTGCTCGGAAACGCGCGCACACGGCTGCCGTTTGCCGGAGTCGCGGCGTTCTACCGCGCCCTCCAGCGGGGTGCGACCGGCGACGCGGGGAATCCGCTGTTCTACGTCTCGAGCAGCCCGTGGAACCTGTTCGATCTCCTCGTCGAGTTCTTCGAGCTCGAGGGCATCCCGCTCGGCCCGTTGCTGCTTCGGGACTGGGGTGTGTCGCGCGACGAACTGTTCCCGAAGCGGCACGGCCCGCACAAGCTCGAGGCGATCGAGCGCATCATGGCGACGTACCCGCGCCTCCCGTTCGTGCTCGTCGGCGACAGCGGGCAGGAGGATCCCGAGGTCTACAGCGACGTGGTGCATCGTCACGGTGACCGCATCCTGGCGGTCTACATTCGCAACCTCACCGGGCTGGTCCGCGCCAGCGCGGTACACGCGCTGAGCCGCGAAGTGGTCTCGGCGGGAAGCTCGCTCGTGCTCGCCGACGACACGCTCGCCGCCGCGCGCCACGCCGCCGAACACGGCTGGCTGGCGCCGACGGCGCTCGCCGTGATCGGCGAGGCATGCCGCGAGGACGAGTCCGGCGAGGCGGGGTCTCCCGTGGCCGAGGAGGGGCGCCAGCGGGAGGACACGCCAACGATGGTGATCGCGGTCCAGCGTCAGGATTGACGGCGGCCGAGTGGAGCCGCGCGGAAGATCGGTCGCTGTCCGCATAACCACCGTCAGCCACCCAGGCCAAGATCGCGCCCGCACTAACCATCGTCAGCGTGATGTACTGGTTGCTGGCCGCAACCGAAATGGGCAGGGGGGAGCGCACACCTGCCCACCGAAGCGCTCGACAGGAACCGCATCGTGACGCACTTTGCTCGATCCGAAACACACACCTCAGCCCGCGAGGTCGTAATGCGTCTGCGCGCTCTCCTCGGAGCTTTCCCCGCCGTACTGCTGCTCGCCACCGCTGTGCCGCTGGAGGCGCAGCGCGCCGCGGCCCGACGCGAGGACCCCCGCCTGACCCGATTCAAGCAGGAGGTCAGCCGCGAAATCGAAGGAATGCGAGACCTCTCGCAGCAGATGGTCGACATGGTGTTCAGCTTCGGCGAGCTCGGATTCCACGAGGTCGAGACCTCGCGCTACCTGACGGGGATTCTCCGCGAGCACGGATTCCGCGTCGAGGAGGGGATCTCGGAAATCCCGACGGCGTGGATGGCGACGTGGGGATCCGGCAAGCCCGTGATCGCGCTCGGCTCCGACATCGACGGCATTCCGCAGGCCTCGCAGAAGCCGGGGGTGTCGTACCACGCTCCGCTGGTCGAAGGCGCGCCGGGGCACGGCGAGGGTCACAACTCCGGCCAGGCCGTGATCATCGCCGCGGCGATCGCCGTGAAGAAGGTCATGGAGCGCGAGCGGCTCCCTGGTACGCTGAAGATCTGGCCGGGCGTCGCCGAGGAGCTCGTCGCGACGAAGGCGTACTTCGTGCGCGATGGGCACTTCCGTGACGTGGACGTCACGATCTTCACGCACGTCGGCAGCAATCTCGGTGTGAGCTACGGTCCGGGCGGCGGCACGGGGCTGGTCAGCCTGGAGTACAGTTTCCTCGGCGAGACGGCGCACTCCGCCGGCTCGCCCTGGCGCGGGCGCAGCGCGCTGGACGCCGTCGAGCTGATGAACGTGGGCTGGAACTTCCGCCGCGAGCATCTGAGGCTGCCTCATCGATCGCACTACGTGATCCGCGACGGCGGCGACCAGCCCAACGTCGTGCCGCGCACGGCGTCGGTGTGGTACTACTTCCGCGAGGTCGAGTACCCCCAGATCATGTCGCTGTGGGCAATCGGCGACAGCATCGCGGCCGGGGCGGCGATGATGACGAGCACGACGCTCCGGCCGACGCGGGTGCTCGGCTCTGCGTGGCCGCGTCACTTCAACAAGCCGGTGGCCGAGGCGATGTACAGGAACATCCAGTCGGTCGGCCTGCCGCAATGGAGCGAGGCGGACCAGACGCTGGCGCGCGCGGTACAGCGCGAACAGGGCGCCACCGATCCGCGCGGGCTCGCCACCGAGCTGGGTCAGCTCGGCACCGGGACCCCTCCGGCGGATAACCGCGGCGGCGGCTCCGACGACATCGGCGACGTCTCGTGGAACGTGCCCACCGTGACACTGAGCTATCCGTCGAACATCCCGGGACTGCCGGGGCACCACTGGTCGAGCGCGATCGCGATGGCGACGCCGATCGCGCACAAGGGTGTGACGGCCGGCGCCAAGGTCACGGCAATGACGCTGCTCGACCTGCTGATGACGCCCGGGCTCGTGGACAGCGCCTGGACGTACTTCCGCGAAGTGCAGACGAAGGAGATGAAGTATCAGCCGCTGATCCGGCCGGAGGATCGACCGGCGACGGAGATGAACGAGGCGATCATGGCGCGGTACCGGCCGCAGATGCGGCAGTACTACTATGATCCGACGCGGTATCGGACGTATCTGGAGCAGCTGGGGATCACGTATCCGACGGTGCGGCCGGAGCGATAGCTTGCGTGGCTGGTGATTGGCTGCCGCGCCCCGCAGCGAATGCTGCTCGGGGGGACGGGTGCAGGACGTGTACGTCGATGCAGGTCTGCGGATCTGAGCGCCGCGCGTGAGGGTGTTTGGATGATGCGGAAGGCGTTGATCGTATGCTGTCATGACCCGTGGTGTGCGCTGATCGACGTGTTTCGCAGGTGCTGCCGACACCGCGACCTCCCGAGTGTCTCTCGTGACGCGTGCTCTCATCGTGGTCGACCGTTGGAGCCTGCCGCGGTGACCCTCAGGTGCGGCGTCCCCGCACTGCCTGCGGCTCGCCCTCATCGCGCCGGCGGCAGCCTGTCTGATTCCAGTTCCGCGGCGCGATCGGCGCAGGTATCTTGCGACTGGTGCTTGAAGGAGCGCCGCCGGTCCGCGGGAAGGGATGGTCCCATCCGACGCTGACGCTCGTCCCAGACAACTCAACCTCTTTTCGGACCCACGTGGCGGACACGGGTCGCATCGAAAGGAGGTCGTATGTCCAGCAGCAACCCCGCGCGCAGGGTGCCGATCGCGCGCGACGTTCGTGCGCTCCCCGCGAACCCGAGCCTCGAGTACGAGCGTAAGGAAGCGAAGGCGCTCCTCCGACAGCTCCACGCCGGCGACGCTGATGCCCTGCGCCGCGTTCGCTCGGCGCATCCCGTCGCGTTGCGAGCTCGCTCGCCGGCCCAGCTGCAGCTTGCCGACACGCACCACGTGATCGCGCGGGAGTACGGCTTCGCGAGCTGGCCAAAGCTGGTGGCGTACTTCGAGGAGATGGAGCGGCATCGAAACGCCCCTCGATACAACAGCTCCGATGATGGAGCGGACCGCTTCGAGGAGCGCGCCAGAAACATCATCCGCCGACACGAGCGCGGCGATGCAGTGGTCGGGCAGATGCTCGCCCACTTCGTCCCCCGGTTCTACGGCCGTCCAGTCGCCGAGATCCTCGCGACACCAGTCGGCGAGGACGACGCCCGCCTCGTCGTGGCGCGGGAGCATCGTCGCGTGAGCTGGCAGGAGCTCGTCGAACGCTCCAACGCGTCCCGTGCGATCAAGGATCGTGAGGGACCGTGGGACAGCCGCGACACACCCCGCTCGCGTGCTCGGGACGCGATCCGCAGTCACGACATTCCAGCGTTGAGGGCGGTTCTCGACGCGCATCCCGAGCTGGTGCAACCGTCGGTGATCGACCGGGAGTGGCGTCGCACCCTCGTCCGCGTGGCGCTCGACGTCGAGCGTGATGCGCGCACACCCGAAGCTCGCCGCGTCACCGATTTCCTCGCGTCGTTAGGGCTCGACGTCCAGCTCGAGCTCAATCAGCAACTCCTCGGCTGGCCCGGCCCTGAGGCGGGGAATCCCAAGATCGTGCGATGGTGCCTCGACCGCGGCGCGGATCCCAACTGGATGCCTCCGAACGGCATTAGCGTTTTGGAGCACGCGATCGCGCGGCACAGGAACGGGCAGTGCGTCGATCTCATTGCACAACGCGTCACTGCGCGGCGAGCGTTCTGGATCTCGGCAGGCTTGGGCGACGTCGATGGCGTGCGGCGCCACATCGCGAGAGAGCGAACGCTCACAGCCGAAGCGCGCCGGCACCGGGCGGATCTCATGGCGATGGGGGCGTGGCGGTCGGCGGGCCTTCCGCCGAATCCAGAGGCCGATGACTTGGAGATCATGGGCGAAGCGTTCCAGCTGGCCGGATGGAATGGGCGATGGGCGGTGATGGACGTCCTGCTCGAGGCGGGATTCCCGATCGATCACGACAAGCCACTGGGCGCTGCGCTGTTAGTAGAAGCGGTCGGAAACATGATGGTCCCGCTCGCGGAGTATCTCGTGAGTCGCGGTGCGGACCTCGATCGACCGTGGGGAACGATGAGCCCTCCGCGCGAGATGGCGCGATGGCACGTGCGACGCAGCCCGGAGCATGAGGACGCTCGCCGGCTGGTCGCCATCTGCGGCGCGGGAACGCCCGAGCAGATCCTGGCGGAGCTCGACTCGAAGCGGCCGTCACCGCCCCCGCCGGATGCGAAGGCGGCGCGGGTGCTCGGGCTCGCCGCCGACGACGCAGCGAGGATGGGACATTCGGTAGTGAGTACGGAGAACATGGTCGTCGGGATACTTCGGACGACCCGTGGAGTGCCCGTCGAGCTATTCGCCTACAGCGGCGCCGACATGCCGCGGCTCCGATCACTCCTCGAGTCACGGCTCCTTCCCGATGCCGACCCACTCGTGGGACAGGAGCTGCGGTCGGATGCGGGAGCTGAGGCGGCCTTGCGAGCGGCTGTCGCGATCGCCGATGAACGGCACCGCGAGTCTGTCACTCCCTTTCACCTCGTAGCCGGAATCGTCAATCAGGGATCGGAGCCCGGCGCTCGGCTGCTGAAGGAGGTCGGAGTGAACGAGGCCAGGATTCGTGAGCTTTTGAAGGGAGTACTGTGAGTGCGGGATACAAGGCGATGGGTGGCGAGATGTTCCCTATCCTCTGACGCCCTTCTAGCCCGATGATCAGGGCCCGGGCATGCAGGATGCGCTGGGTAGCGATCGAGGCCGGGTTATGTCGCTCCGGCCCAGCGCGGGGACACGGTGCCGCACGAGGATGTCGCGCGTGAGTTCCTGAGCGAGGAGTGACGCGCGTCGTCTGGACGCGACCGGCGCGGGAGGATCTGCGAGAGCTTCGGGAGTTCATTGCCCGCGATTCGCCACGGTACGCCCGGCCAACAGTTGCGCGCATCGTCCGCTCGGTCGCGCGATTGCGTGAGCATCCCCTGTCGGGACGCATCGTGCCGGAGCTGTGACGGCCGACGATTCGCGAGATCGTGAAAGGGGAGCGCATCGTGTCTCGCGTCGGCCCCGAGACGGTCGAGATTCTCGCTGTGGCGCACGCCGCGTGACTTGTCGAGTTCTGACAGGTAAGCAGAGAGCTTCGTGTGCGGGCCAGCCAACGTGCGTTGCAGTAGCCAGGGCCTGGGCGGCATCATTCGCTTTCATCGACACGCAGCGGGCGCGATTCAGCGTAGTGTCCTTGTGCCGGGCCATCGGCGGCGTGCGCGACCCACGCCAGGTCGGCCGACTGCTGGATATCAGAGCCGCCGCAGCTGCTCTCTGCGTCAGGGCTGGCGACGCCGCACGACGGCCCGCGCCGGCGCGCCCTCGTGCCCCGCAACCTTGATCGGCAGCACGATGAGGTCGTACTCGCCGCCATGGACGCGGTCAAGCACCAACCCTTCGACGATCGGAATGCCCGCACCCAGCAGGATCTGGTGTGTCCGCGGCGCCGGTGCACCGAACTGCTCGGCCGAGATGTAGTCGATCCCGACCAGCCGCACGCCACCGTCGGCGAGCAGCTGCGCCGCATCGGGCGCGATATGGGCGAAGTCACGGTGAAAGGTGGCGGACGTCATCCAGCCACGGTCCGAGCTTCTCGTGCGGAAGAGCACGCGCGACGCACCTCGCCAGGGGTGACGCTCGAGCTCCACGGCATCGATCGCCTGCACCGAGTCGGGGATCTCGATCACCAGCGCCGGCCCTATCAAGGCGTCGAGTGGCACGCTATCGATCGGCGCGCCGTCGCGAATGAAGTGCATCGGCGCATCGATGTGCGTGCCGCTGTGCGCGCCAAGGGAGTACACCGACAGCGTCAGCGGATCGCCGGTCCGCATATCCTTCAGGAACTCGAACGACATTGGGGCATCACCCTCGTACACCGGCGTGGTTCGCGGGTCGAGCGCCGCGCTGATGTCCTCCCAGTCCGAAGCGACGGACGAGGATGCTGGCGGCTGGGGGGCGCAGGAGATTGAGAGCGCGAGCAGTATGGCCGTGGTGCGCATGGGAGCCCGGGTCGAGAGTCGAAAGTGTGCGTGAGCTCAGCCAACCACCAGGCCGAGCAGCAATGTGAACGCAAGTCCCGCCACCCCGATGATCGTCTCCGCCACCGTCCACGTCTTCAACGTCTGCACGACGCTCATGTTGAAGAACTCCTTGATCAGCCAGAACCCGGCGTCGTTGACGTGGGACAGCACGAGCGAGCCCGCTCCGGTCGCCAGGACGAGCAACTCGGCGTTCGTGCCCGGCGTCGCGAGCGCGATCGGCGCCACGATGCCTGCGCTCGTGATCATCGCTACGGTCGCCGACCCGGTGGCGACACGGATCAGCGCGGCGATCAGCCAGGCCAGCAGCAACGGTGAGATCTGCGCGCCTTCGGCCATCGTCGCCACTGCCTGTCCGACGCCGCTCCCGACGAGCACGCCGTTGAATCCGCCGCCGGCGCCGATTACGAGGATGATTGCCGCGGTGGGCGCGAGGCACTCGTTGCAGAACCCGAGCAGCTGGTCCCGCGTGAACCGCCGCGCACGGCCCAGCGACCAGAAGGAGAACAGCAGCGCCAGCAGCAACGCGACGATCGGATGCCCGACGAAGAGCAACATCGCGCGCGCGGGGTTCGCCTCCCCGAGCAATACCTCCGCCGCGCTGGCGAGGAGCATCAGCACGACCGGGATCAGGACGGTGAAGACCGAGATCCCGAATCCCGGCATCTCGTCGGTCGAGCCAGAGGTTCCCTCGAGCTGGGCGGCCATCGGGTTCTCACCGGTCAGGGCGATGCGCGGCGCGACCCACGTCGCGAACACCGGCCCGGCAAGTGCGGCGGTGGGGAAGCCGACGAGCAACCCGTACAGGATCGTCAGCCCGATGTCCGCGTCGTACGCACCGACGGCGAGCAGGGCCGCCGGATGGGGTGGCAGCATCCCGTGGACGACGGACAGCCCGGCGACGAGCGGGATGCCGATCCGCACGAGCGACATCCCCGTCCGGCGGGCGATCGTGAACACGAGCGGCACCAGCAGCACGAATCCCACCTGGAAGAACACCGGGATGCCGACGATGAATGCGACGACGGTGATCGCCCAGTGAACGCGCCGCTCGCCGAACGCGGCGATCAGCGTACCCGCGATCCGGGTCGCCGCCCCCGATTCGGCCATGATCTTGCCGAGCATCGTGCCAAGACCGAGGACGACGGCGACGAAGCCGAGTGCGTTGCCGACACCGTTCTGAAACGCGGTGGCGATCTCCGGAAGCGGCATCCCGGCGAGCGCGCCCATGCCCAGCGAAACCACGACGAGAGCGACGAACGGGTGCCACTTGACGCGTGCGATGAGGACGATGAGCGCGGCGACCGCGGCCGCCGCGTAGAGCAGCAGAAGGACGTCAGGCGTCATGGAGGGCGCGCGTCAGAAGCGTGGCGACGATCTCGTCCGGCGTCTGCGTGACTTTGCAGACCCACGCGTCCTCATCGGGGGTGGGTGGCTCGAGCGTGGCGAACTGGCTGTCGAGCAGCGATGGCGGCATGAAGTGGCCGAGACGTCCGGCGAGCCGGTCGGCGATCAACGGTCGCTCCCCATCGAGGAAGATGAATTGCAGTCCGCCGTCCGGGGCGCCCGAACGGAGGATGTCGCGATAGGACCGCTTGAGCGCCGAGCAGGCGACGACGAGCCCGGTGTTCGCGCGTGCGGCCTCCTCGATTCGCGAGGCGAGCGCGCGGAGCCACCCGGCACGATCGCCATCGGTGAGCGGAATGCCGCGCGACATTCGATCCACGTTCTCCGGCGGATGGTACGCATCGCCTTCGACGAACTCGACGTCCAGCGCTCGCGCGAGGGCCAAGCCGATGACGCTCTTGCCCGCACCGGCGACGCCCATGACGACGTAGAGGCTTCGGTGCATCAGGGGGCGCCTCGCTCGGTTGCGCGGGATCGCTCCCGTCGGCGGAAGGGTCGGTTCTGGACGGTGGTCGTGCAAAGCGACGCGCGCGCGGAGCGCAAGGGTCGGCGTCCCCGATGATACCGGCTGGCGGGTGACGCCGCGAGAGGCATGTGGGCGATCCGCTGGCTTCGGCGCGGGCCCGTCGGCGACGGCCGCTGCCGGGATGCCGTCCGGATGGAAGCGTCCCGCATGGAAATGTGCATCTGGCGCCCACGCGCCCATGCTCGCAGCTTTGCGTGTGCCCTGGCGCCCCGCGGCGGCTGATGCAGAGCAGATGTCGAGACGACCCGCGATGAGCACCTTCGGCTGACGCCTATTGCCGCCCGCGACCGGTTTCCGAGGAGTTCTGCCCGATGGAGTTTCGCGACCAACTTCAGGCCGCGCTGGGCGACGCATACCGGCTCGAGCGCGAGCTCGGAGGCGGTGGTATGTCGCGGGTGTTCCTCGCTGACGACACCGTTCTCGAACGCAAGGTCGTCGTGAAAGTCCTGCCTCCCGAGTTGGCGGCCAGCGTGTCCATCGAGCGGTTCAAGCGCGAGATCTCGCTCGCCGCGCGACTCCAGCACCCCCACGTCGTGCCGCTCCTCAGCGCGGGCAGATGCGGCGATCTGCCGTTCTTCACGATGCCCTTCATCGAGGGGGAGTCGCTGCGAGAGCGGCTCCTGCGCGAGGGCGAGATGGCGGTGTCCGATGGAGTTCGCATTCTCCGCGAGATCGCCTCGGCGCTGGACGCGGCACACGAGAAAGGGATCGTGCACCGCGACATCAAACCCGACAACGTGATGCTGTCCCGCGGCTGCGCCATGGTGACCGACTTCGGCGTCGCCAAGGCACTGTCGATGGCAGCGGGTGGCTCCCGGGACCGCACGCTCACCTCGCTCGGAGTCGCCCTGGGCACCCCCGCTTACATGTCACCGGAGCAGGCATCGGCGAACGATGCCATCGACGGCCGAGCAGACATATACAGTTGGGGCGTGCTGGCGTACGAGGTCTTTACGGGTCGGCCTCCCTTCGCCGGGCGGACGCCTCAGGCTACGCTGGCGGCGCAGATGATCGAGACTCCGGAGTCGGTGTCGAGGCTGCGTCCATCGCTGCCCGCGGCACTCGCCACGCTCGTGATGCGCTGCCTGGAGAAACACCCCGCCGATCGCCCGCGGTCCGCAGCCGAGCTCGTGCAGGAGCTGGACGCGATCCACACCCCGGTCGGCGGTTCCCATTCGCCATCGGTACGGCCTCCTGCGCAACCGTCGCCGCGCGGCGCCGTGCGACGGGTCCTCATCGGCGGTGCCGTCGCGCTCGCCGTAGCCGGTGTGATCACCGCGGGCGTTCTGCTCGCCGACCGCCCGCCGGCGGCGCGCGCGGAGTCGTCGGAGCGTGCGGTGGTCGTGCTTCCATTCGAGGAAGTGGGAGGTGATCCGGCGAATGACTACTTCGGCGCCGGGATGGCGGACGCACTCACCAGCGCGCTGTCCAAGGTGTCGGGTGTCACCGTGCGCACGCTACCATCCGGCGTGTTTCGGCCGGATCAGCCGGTGAATCTGGCGGAGATCGGCCGGAGCCTCGGAGTGTTCGCTGTGATCGATGGCAAGGTGCAGCGCCAGGCGGGACGGCTGCGCCTCACCGCGGCGCTCACCCGTGTGACCGACGGTACGGTCCTCTGGAGCGAATCGTACATCCGAGAGATGCGGGATGTGTTCACGGTGCAGGACGATCTGGCGCGATCGGTCAGCAGCGCGCTCGCGACACGATTCGCCTCGCCGTCGGGCACGCTCGTCGCGGCGCCGACGACGGATCTCGAGGCATACGATCTTTACCTGCAGGGCCGCTTTCTGTGGGCGCAGCGAACAGGGCCGTCGTTGCGGGCCGCGATCGGCTTGTTCAATCAGGCGATCGACCGGGACCCCCGCTTCGTGGCTGCCTACGTAGGGCTCGCCGAGGCATACATCGTCTTTCCGCAGTACGCCTATGAGCCAGCGATCGACAGCTACCGGCCGGCGGAAGAGGCGATGCGACGTGCGCTGGCGCTGGACAGTACCAACGCCGAGGTGCATGCATCGCTTGGCATGCTGCACGCGTACCAGTACCGCTGGACTCGCGCCGAAGAGGAGTTTCGGCGTGCAATCGCGCTGGCGCCGCAGTACGCGACGATTTACCACTGGTACGGACTGTCGCTCGGCTACCAGGGCAAGTACGATCGCGCCATCGCGGAACTCGAGCATGCGATGCGCCTCGATCCGCATTCGCGCGTGATGGCCACCGCCTATACGATGCCCCTCGTTGCCACGGGCCAGACGGACCGCGCCCGGCGCGAGCTCGAGCGCGTGCTCGTCCTTGACCCTGGGTTCTCGCAGGCGCGCCGGCGCCTCGCCCGCCTGTACGCGCAGCAGGGCGACTATGCCCGCGCGGAATCCGAAATGCGCCTCGTACTCTCGGGCGCGGGATTCTCGGAGAACGGGTTGCTCGCGTACGTGCTGGCGCGAGCCGGGCGCCGTGTGGAAGCCGAGCGCATCGCGACGGAGCTCGTGGCGCGGACGGCGCAGGAATACGTCAGTCCAACGATGATCGCTCTCGCGTTCCTCGGCCTGGACGACCACGACGCGGCGTTCCGCTGGCTGAACAGGGCCGTGGACGAGTTCGAGAAACACTCCATCGAAATCAACATGGACCCGATCTTCGCGCCGCTCCGAGACGACCCTCGTTACCGACAGCTGCTGTCCAGAATGAATCTCACATGAGGTCGTGGACGTCTCGTGCGCGAAGAACCGATCCGCCTCGTGGCCTACGACCCAGACTGGCCGCGCCAGTTCGAGGAGGAGCGCGTCCGGCCGGCCGGTACCCTCGGCCGCTGGCTCGTCGGCCCGATCGAGCACATCGGCAGCACGGCAGTGCCCGACCTCGTGGCGAAGCCGATCATCGACATCATGGCTGGCGTCCGCGACCTCCCGTCCTCGCTCGACGCCCGCGACGCGCTCGCGGCGGCGCGTTACGAGTTCGACCGCGAGGCCTACACGGATGCTAAGGGCGACTTCGTGCGCTCGATACTCGGTCGCGCGAGGAGCCGGATGGAATCGAGCTGAAGATGGGCCCGATCTTCGCGCCGCTTCGAAGCGTCACTCGCTGCAGACAGCTGCTGTTCGGGACCGACCTCGGCCGAGCTACGAGGTAGTCGCCCCGATGTCGCAACGCGTGCTGCTCTCCTGGAGCTCGGGCAAGGACAGTGCGTGGGCGCTGCACGTCCTCCGCCAGCAGCCCGGGGTCGAAGTGGTCGGCCTGCTGACCACCTTCAATGAAGCGGTGGACCGCGTTGCAATGCATGCGGTCCGCCGCAGCCTCGTCGATGCACAGGCTGCCGGCACCGCGCTGCCGCTGTGGGCGGTCGCCTTGCCGTCACCCTGTTCCAACGCTGCCTACGAGGAGCGCATGTCGTCCGTATTCGAAATGGCCCGCGACCGGGACGTGACGCACGTGGCCTTCGGCGACCTGTTCCTGGAAGACGTGCGACAGTATCGCATCCGTCAGCTCGCCGGAACCGGACTCGAACCGTTGTTCCCGCTGTGGGGGTCGCCATCGGACACCCCGGCGCTCGCCCGACGGATGCTCGACGCCGGCCTTCGCGCGGTGCTGACCTGCGTCGACCCGGCACGACTCCAGCCGCACTTCGTCGGGCGCTTATATGACGCCGCGCTACTGGCCGACCTGCCGGCCTCGGTCGACCCGTGCGGCGAAGGCGGCGAATTCCATACCTTCTGCTTCGATGGGCCGATGTTCGCCTCGGAGATCCCGATTCGAGTCGGCGAGGCCGTCTTCCGCGACGGTTTCCATTTCATCGATCTCCTGGCCATGGAGGCGGCGAGCTGCGATCCGGGGTGCTAACGAAGTTGCGCGATGCCGGCCCGACGACCGCCATGCGGAACGTGCCTTGCGAGTTCGCCTGGCCGTCACCCGCATGGAGAACCGATGCCCGACCGAGACCAGAACCCCGACGCGCCGCTCGTCGCCCAGTTGAACGACCTGCGGAAGCTCGATCTGGAGGCAATACATGTCTACGACATCGCGATCCGCCGTCTCGACGATGTCGGCTACCGCGAACAGATCCACCAGTTCCGTGGTGATCACGAGGCCCATGCCGACGCGCTCGCTGGCCTGATCGCCGAGCGCGGCGGTACGCCGGTCGACCTTCCGCACATCCCCAGCGGCGCCATGAAGCTTGCCCTTCAGGCGCTCGCCGTCGGCGATGACCGCGCCGTCCTGCTCGCCTTCAAGGCCAACGAGCGACAGGTTCGCGACAAGTACCAGCGAACGGCCGAACGGGAGCATCCTCCCGAGATCGCCGTCCTCCTGAGCCGCTTCGCCGCCGACGAGTCGCGCCACTACGATTGGGCGGTCGAGACATTGAGCGAGCTCGGCGTTGGTCCGGAGACCACCGCCGGACGCTGGGAGGAAAGGTTCGAACGGGGCCATGCGCGGTTCGCCGACTCGATCGAGGAAGTCGAGCGGAAGTTGACGGTGGTAGCCGAGGAGACTGGCCGCGAGGTGCGTCGGCAGTCGCGCGAGCATCCGTGGCGCACCGCCCTGACGGCACTAGGCGCCGGGATCCTCCTGTCGCGCCTCGGGCGCCGCTGACCCTCTGGCTGCCCCCGGATCCAACGGACAACGGACAACGCGCGACGCGCGACGCGCAACGCGCAACGGTCAACGGCAAACGGTCAACGGGAGGGCAACGGTCAACGCGCAACGCGCACCTTGCCTCCCAACACGAGCAGGACGCCTGACCCACCCCGCACGAGCCGCCCCCTGGCCGAGTACGCCGTCGGATGGTAGAGTCGTGCGGGCTCGCCCGCCGCTCGTCCCGCCCATTCCACTCGACACTCACCACCGTGACGCCGACGCAACGGAACTCCGTGGCACCCTCCGGTTCGTGGGTCGTACGGGCGCTCGACGTCGTCGAGCGCATCGGCAACAGGCTCCCCGATCCGATCACTCTGTTCGCCATCTTCGCCGGCCTCGTGGTGATCATTTCCTGGATCGCCGCTGCCACCGGCGTCTCCGCGGTCCACCCCGGCACACAGGCGACGATCGAGCCGGTGAATCTCCTGTCGGCCGAGGGTGTCCGGCGCATGTTCGTCGAGGCCGTCCGGAACTTCACCGCGTTCCCGCCGCTCGGCCTGGTGATCGTGGTGATCCTCGGCATCGGCGTGACCGAACGCAGCGGCCTGATCACGGTGGCCCTCAAGCGGCTGGTGCGCGCCGTGCCGGACTCGCTCCTCACCGCGACCCTGGTCTTCGCCGGCGTGATGAGCAGCATGGCTGTCGATGCCGGCTACGTGGTCCTCACTCCCCTGGGCGCCGTCCTCTTCGCGGCGATCGGACGGCACCCGCTGGCCGGACTCGCGGCGGCCTTCGCCGGCGTCTCCGGCGGATTCAGCGCCAACCTCCTGCTCACATCGCTCGATCCGCTTCTCGCCGGCCTCTCAACCGAGGCGGCCCGGCTGGTGGACCCCGCGTACGTGGTCCTGCCCACGGCCAATTACTACTTCATGATCGCATCGGTCCCGATGCTCACGCTCGTCGGGACGTTCGTCACCGCGCGGTTCGTGGAACCTCGCCTGGGCAAATGGGAGCCCGCCGGCGGTGTCGGCGTGGTCGGCCTCGATTCGAACGAGCTGGGCGACGTCACGCCTGCCGAGCGGCGCGGGCTGCGCGCGGCCGCGATCGCGTTCCTGGTCACGGTGGCGCTGATGGCGCTCCTCGTCGTGCCCGACAACGCGATCCTGCGCGACGACGAGGGCGGGTTGGCGCCGTTCTACGCCAGCATCGTTCCGCTGATCATGATGCTCTTCCTGATCACCGGCATCGCCTACGGCGTGGCGGCGAAGACGATCCGCTCCGACCGCGATGTTGCGATCATGATGTCGGAGAGCGTCGCCATGCTCGGCGCCTACATCGTGCTCGCCTTCATGGCGGCGCAGTTCGTCGCCTACTTCAACTGGTCCAACCTCGGGATCATCCTGGCGATCAAGGGAGCCGGCACGCTCCAGGCGATCGGCTTCACCGGGATCCCGCTCCTCCTCAGCTTCGTCATCGTTTCCGGGTTCATCAATCTCTTCATCGGCAGTGCGTCGGCGAAGTGGGCGGTGATGGCACCGGTTTTCGTGCCGATGCTGATGCTGATGGGCTACTCGCCGGAGGTCGTCCAGGCCTCCTATCGGATCGGCGACTCCTCCACCAACATCATCACGCCGCTGCTTCCCTACTTCCCGGTCATCATTGCGTTCGCCCAGAAATACGACCGCCGCGCCGGGATCGGCACCTTGATCTCGGCGATGCTTCCGTATTCGATCGCATTCATGCTCGCCTGGCTGATCCTGCTGACACTGTGGATGCTGAGCGGGCTGCCTCTGGGGCCGGCCGCGCCGATGGAGTACGTACCCCGATAAGCCCGCCCTTTCACAGCACCTGCTGCCCGGCCCATGGCCTTGCCCGACGCCGCCCGACCCGCCGCGCCGCCCACTGATCCGGTCCGCTGCACGGACGAGGAAGGGCGGCGCTACCGCGATGGGGTGTACGAGCCGCTCGACGAGCCGAGCCTTCCCGAGGCGCCGGATGCGCCGCCGTTTCCCGCCCGCGGCCACGGCCCACCGTTTCGCGTCCATTCCGAGGTCCCGAAGGTACCGAAGCTGGCGCACCTCGTCGGCCCATCGGTCATTGCGCTCGGGATGGGTCTTGGCGCCGGTGAGTTCCTCCTCTGGCCCAACCTGATCACGGTCAGCGGCTATTCCATCTGGTGGCTGTTCTGGATCGGCGTGATGACGCAGTTCATCGTGCTCGGCGAGATCGAGCGGTGGACGATCGCGACGGGCGAATCGGTGTTCGGCGGGATGGCGCGGCTCGACCGGTTCGCGTTCTGGCCGTGGTTTTTTCTCCTCGCGACGCTGGCCGGGTTCTTCTGGCCCGGGTGGGCCTCGCAGTCCGGGGAGTTCACGGCTCGGATCATCGACGAAGTAACCGGTACGCGCATCGCCTGGCAGCCGCTGGCCATGGCGATGCTCGCCGTCTGCTGGATCGCGCTCGCCGTCTCCAAGATCGTCTACAATGCGCTGGAGCGGTTCCAGATCGGGCTCGTGCTGGTTTTCTTCCCGCTGCTCGCGGTGGCGCTGCTCGCCGTCGGCGTTCTGCCCGCGGATGCGCTGGCGCTGCTCCAGGGGGCCGTCTCCGTGGGCACGGCACCGCCCGACTTGCTGACCGGCGCACAGTTTCCCACGCTCCTCATCGCCGTCGCCTACGCCGGCTCGGGCGGCACGCTGCTACTCGCCCAGTCGCTCTGGCTGCGCGACAAGGGCTTCGGCATGGCGGCGTATCAGGGGCGTATCGCCGGTCTCCGCGGACAGAACGAGGACGTCAGCGAAACCGGCTACGTGTTCGACGCCCAGCGCTCGCCGACGATGCTCGAGCGGTTCCGGACGTGGATGCGGGTCGCCCACCACGAGCTGCTGGTGACGTTCGTCCTGCTGATCATCCTCAGCGTCGTCATCACCTCGATGCTCGTGACATCGACGCTGGGGACCGGCAACGCCGAGCTGGCCGGGGATCTCAGCGGTATGGTGCAACGGCAGGCGGATCAGCTCGAGGCCGCGGTGGGGTCGTGGCTCAAACTCCTTTTCCTGCTCGGCGGCGCGTTCGTGCTGTTCTCCACCCAGCTCGGCATCGTGGACACGGTGACGCGGATCGCCGGAAGCATCTTCTACGAGCGCTACGGACGGCATACCCGCCTGTGGACGCTCAAGCGCACCTTCCTGTTCTTCCTCACCTTGTTCGTCGGCGCCTCTATGGCGATCGTTCTGGTGTCCTGGTTCGGCGGCACCGCGATGGAGCGGCTCCAGCCCAATTTCCTCGTCCACATCGCCGGCCCGTTCACGATCGCCAGCATGTACGCCATCGCGCTCGTGGTCGGCTACATGAACGTGCGCCGCCTGCCGTCGATGCTCGCGATGTCGGGGTGGAAGCGGCTCGGGATGCTGTGGGCGGCGATTCTGTGGGGGTGGTTCACGGTCGAGGACCTGAGCCGTCGAGTGCTCCAGCACGTGGTCGGCGCGCCGGCCGATGTGGTAGGTTCGATCGGCATGCACCCGGTGCGCGTGCTACTCTACGGGGCGTGGATCATCTCGCTCCTCTGGTTCGCGTGGATGCTCGCGCGACGCGACGTCCGCCGAGGCGGCGCTGCTGTGGCGAGCGATGGAGCGGAGGCAACGTGAAGGCGAATCAACCGGGGAGGCCCGAATCGTGATGACACTCGCAGTGAGCGGTGCGGAGATGACGGAACGCGTGTGCACGATGGCCGGCGGACTGGTCGGCTCGGAGATCCTGAAGATCGCGGGCGACATCCGCGCTCTGCGCGAGGCGGGTGAGCAGCTGTGCAACCTGACCGTCGGCGACTTCGACCCCACACAGTTCCGCATCCCGCGGCTCCTCGAGTCCGGAATCGAGGAGGCGTTGCGTCGCGGCGAGACGAACTATCCGCCCTCGGACGGCGTGATGGCGCTCCGGGAAAGCGTCGCCGGCTTCTACCGCCGGTGGCTCGATCTCGACTACCCGGCCCGCGCGATCGTGATCACCGGCGGCTCGCGTCCCGGCATCTACGCCACCTACCGCACGCTGGTGGACCCCGGCGACCGCGTCGTCTATCCAGTACCGTCGTGGAACAACAACCACTACTGCCATCTCTCCGGCGCCACCGGTGTTCCGATCGTCTGCGGCCCTGAGACGGCGTTCCTGCCGACGCGCACTCTCCTCGAGGACGCCGTGCGCGGCGCAAGGCTGCTCGCCCTCAACTCGCCGCTGAATCCCACGGGGACGATGTTCGATGCCGCGACGCTCGAGGGCATCTGCGACCTGGTGCTCGAGGAAAACGCCCGCCGCGGCTCCGGCGAGCGCCCGCTCTACCTTATGTACGATCAGGTCTACTGGATGCTGACGTTCGGCGACGAGCCGCACGTGGATCCCGTGCGCCTGCGGCCGGAGATGGCGCAATTCACCGTATTCGTGGATGGAATCTCGAAGGCGTTCGCCGCCACCGGAGTTCGCGTCGGCTGGGTCGCCGGCCCGATGGACGTCATCCAGCCGATGGCCAGCCTGCTCGGCCACATCGGCGCGTGGGCCCCGCGCGCCGAGCAGGTCGCGACGGCGGCAATGCTCGGCGACGATGCGGCGATCCGCGACTACCGGCGCGAGCTCGCGAGCGGCGTGCGCGCCCGCCTCGATGCGCTGCACGCGGGCCTGCGGGCGATGCGGCAGGCCGGTCTGCCCGTGGACGCGATCGAGCCGATGGGCGCGATCTACCTGAGCGCGCGCTTCGCGCTCAACGGCATGCGGAGCGCCGACGGCACGCTGCTCCGCACCAACGAGGACATCCGGCGCCACCTGTTGATCGCGGCGGGGTTCGCGGCCGTCCCGTTCCAGGCGTTCGGGAGCTGCGAGGAGACGGGGTGGTTCCGCCTCTCGGTCGGCGCCGCGTCGCTGGCGGAGATCGACGCCGTACTGCCGCGCCTCGAGCGGGCGCTGCGGCAGCTCCAGCCCGCGTGACCATGGTGCAGGCGCTCCGCGCCGCCGCGCATTGCGTGGGCGGTGCAGGCGCGCCATCGTTTGTGTCGGGTGCCACGGGCGCCCGGCTCACCGCTTCACGAGGAGATACAGTGCTCGACCTCAACTCGCGCCGCGCACGGCATTCGCGGCACCGCCCAGGTATCGTCGGACCGCTCACGGCGGCCGCCTGCACCCTTGCAGCGATCGCTGCGCCGGCCGCGTGCGCGCAGGCACCGTCGCTCGCCGCGCCGCCCGCCGCCACGCCGGTCGTCGCTTTCGTGGATGTGAGCGTCGTCCCGATGGACCGCGAGCGGGTGGTCGCGGGCCAGACGGTCATCGTCCGCGACGGGCGGATAGCCCAGATGGGACCGGCGGCCAGCGTGGCCGTCCCCGCCGGCGCGCTCCGCGTCGACGGACGCGGAAAGTATTTGATGCCGGGCTTCGCCGAGATGCACGGGCATCTGCCCTTCCAGGCGGGGCCCGCCGCCGACGCGACGCTGTTCCTGTACGTTGCCAACGGCGTCACGTTCGTGCGCGGGATGCAGGGGAATCCCGTCCAGCTCGAGATGCGACAGGCGATCCAGCGCGGCGAGCTCCTCGGCCCGACGCTGGTGCTCGCCGGCCCGCAGCTCTCCGGCAACAGCGCGCGTGACGCCGAGGCCGCGGCCCGGATCGTCGCCGAGCAGAAGGCGGCAGGCTTCGACCTGCTCAAGATCCAGGAAGGGCTCAGCGCGGCCGCATACGACGCCGCGGTCGCGGCAGCGCGCGAGCACCGGATCCCCTTCGCCGGGCACGTGCCCAACGACGTCGGTGTGCGGCGCGCGATGGCCGCCGGCCAGTCCACGGTGGACCACCTCGACAACTTCGTTGAGGACCTGATTCTTCTCGACGATCAGCGGATCCCCGAGGGCGCCGATCTGACGCGCCGCATCGCCGCCGCGGCCAGCGAAGCGAAACGCACGGGCGTGGCCGTGGTGCCGACAATGCCCCTCTGGGAGATTCTCCTCCTCGGCGGCGACTCGGCCCAGCTCGCGCAGCGACCGGAACTGCGCTACATGCCGCCGGCCACCGTCGCCAACTGGTTCAATCAGGCCCGCACGCGCAGTCAGGCACCGACACTGGAGCGCAACCGGCAGGTCATCCAGATCCGCAACCAGCTGCTGAAGGCCATGAGCGACTCCGGTGTGCCGATCCTGTTCGGCACCGACGCGCCGCAGGTGTTCAGTGTTCCCGGGTTCTCGATCCACCGCGAGATGCGGACGATGGCCGCCGCCGGCATGACGCCGTGGCAGATCCTCGTCAGCGGGACCCGCGCGGTGGCGGAGCACTTCGGCACACCCACCGAGTTCGGCACTGTCGAGGCGGGACGCCGTGCCGATCTCATCCTGGTGGATGCGAATCCGCTGGCCGACGTGGGAAACGTCGCCCGGCGATCCGGCGTCATGGTGCGCGGACTCTGGCTCCCCGAATCGGAGATCCAGTCGCGGCTCGAGCGGCTCGCGGCCTCCCACCGACAGCAGTGAGGCGCCCAGCGGTACTGGCACGGCGTCCCTGACGATTCGTTACCCGGCGCCGTGCCAGCGTTCGCGTCCGTCATCTTCGACTGCGACTCCACGCTCTCCTCGATCGAGGGGATCGAGGAGCTCTCGCGCGCGTATCGCGATGAGATCGTCCACATGACCGAGGCGGCGATGCGCGGTGAGATCCCGCTCGAGTCCGTCTACGGACGCCGGCTCGAGCTGGTGCGCCCCACCCGCGACGCCGTGGATGCGCTCGGGACGCGCTACGTCGAATCGCTCGTGCCCGGCGCGCGAGAGACGGTCGCCGGCCTGCTCGCCGCCGGAGTCGACGTGCGCATTCTCTCCGGTGGGCTGCGCCCACCAGTGCTCGCGGTCGCCCGCGCGCTCGGGATCGAAGACGGCTCCGTCGACGCGGTGGACATTTTCTTCGATGCTCGCGGAGAGTACGCCGGCTTCGACGACGCGTCGCCTCTCACCCGGTCGGCGGGAAAGGCGGATGTCATCCGCGGATGGGGGAGCACGCTTCCCCGCCCCGCGATGCTGGTCGGTGACGGTGCCACGGATCTTGCCGCGGCCCGGGAGGTCGAGCTGTTCGTGGCGTTCGCGGGCGTGATCGACCGCCCGACGGTCACGGCCGCGGCCGACTTCGTCGTACGAGAGCGTTCGCTCGCACCCATCCTTCCGCTGGCGCTGGAGATTCCGTCCGGTCATGTCTGACACTTCGCCGTTCGGCCGCTTCTTCCTTCCTGGTCCCACCGAAGTCCGGCCCGAGGTGGCCGCCGCGCAGGCGCGACCGATGATCGGCCACCGCGGCCCGGAGATGGAGGCGCTTCTCGCGCGCATACAGCCCACTCTCCAGGACCTCTTCCGGACGCGCCGGCCAGTCTACGTCGCGACCGCGTCGGCCACCGGGCTGATGGAGGGAGCCATCCGCAACGGCGCGCGCACGCGCGTGCTCTCGCTCGTCAACGGCGCGTTCAGTCTGCGCTTCCATCAGATCGCGCTCGCCTGCGGGCTCGAGGCGGAGAAGCTCGAGGTACCGATGGGCGACGGCCATACGCCGGAGATGCTCCACGAGGCACTCCGGCGCGGGGGGTTCGACACCGTCACAGTCGTGCACTCCGAGACTTCCACCGGCGTTCTCAACCCGATCGCCGAACTGACTCGCGTCGCCCACGCGGCCGGCGACGTGGCGGTGCTCGTGGACAGCGTGAGCGGGATCGGTGGCGCGCCGGTGGAGACCGACCTCTGGGAGCTCGACGTGGTGCTCACCGGTTCGCAGAAGGCGCTCGCCCTTCCGCCCGGGCTGTCGTTCGCCGTCGCGCGCGAGTCGGTCCTCGCCCGCGCCGCCGACAATTCGAGTCGCGGCATCTACTTCGACTTCCTCGAGTTCGAGAAGGGGGCGAAGAAACACCAGACGCCGAACACACCGGCGATCTCGCTCTTTTACGCGCTCGATGCGCAGCTCGAGCGGCTGCGCGAGGAGACCGTCGAGGGCCGCTGGGCGAGGCATCACGCCATGGCACACCGTACCTGGGCGTGGGTGGACGAGATGGCCGACCGTGGCCTCGGGCTCCGGATGCTCGCCCCGGAAACCTTCCGGTCGCCGACGGTCAGCTGCATCCGCCTTCCCGACGGCCGCACGGGTCCGGACGTGGCTCACGCGCTGGCGGTGCGCGGGTATACGATCGCGCCGGGCTACGGCGCGCTTCGTGATTCGACGATCCGCATCGGACACATGGGCGACCACACGGTCGATGAGCTCGAGGCCCTGCTCGCCGAGCTGGCCGAGTCGCTCGACTCATGAGCACGACCTACAAGGTGGTCGTGGCGGACGCGATCTCGCGCGCTGGCCTGGCGCCGCTCGCCGGCGATTCGCGGTTCGAGATCGTCGAGCGCGTGGGCCTTGCCGGCGAGGCGCTCGGCGACGCTCTCGCCGACGCCGACGCGGTGCTCGTCCGCAGCACGGCACGGATCACCCGGGACGTCCTCGAGCGAACGCACCGGCTGAAGGTGATCGGACGCGCCGGAGTCGGCGTTGACACGATCGACGTGGATGCCGCCACCGAGCGCGGAGTGGCGGTGCTCACGGCGCCATCGGGGAATACGATCTCGGCGGCCGAGCTGACGATCGCGCTGATCCTCTCGCTGGCCCGCCGCATTGCCGCAGCCGATCGGTCGATGAAGTCCGGTGCCTGGGACCGCAAGAGCTTCGACGGCGTCGAGTTGCACGGCAAGACGCTGGGATTGATCGGCGCCGGCCGGATCGGGAGCGAGGTCGCGCGCCGCGCCCGCGCGTTCGGCATGCGGGTTCTCGCCTACGATCCGCACATCCCCGAGGAGCACGCGCGCGCGCTGGAGATCGAGCTCCTCCCGCTCGAAGATGTGCTCCGCGCGGCCGACGTCGTCTCACTCCACGTCCCGCTGACCGAGGGCACCAGCGGGCTGCTCGGCGAGAAGCGGCTCCGTTCAATGAAACGCGGCGCCTTTCTGGTCAACGCGGCGCGAGGCGGGGTCGTCGACGAGCGCGCGCTGGTCGCCGTTCTCCGGGACGGCCACCTTGGCGGCGCGGCACTCGATGTGTTCGAGACCGAGCCGCTCCCGTCCGATCACCCGCTGCGCGCGCTCGACACCGTGGTGCTCACGCCGCACCTCGGCGCCTCGACGCCGGAGGCGCAACACCTCGTGGCGATCGAGATCGCCGAGGCGGTGCGGCAGGCGCTCGTCGAGGGCGACCTCTCCCGCGCGGTGAACGCGCCGGCGATCGCCGGCGAGGAGATGCGCCGGGCCCGGCCGATGCTGGACCTCGCCGAACGGCTCGGACGTCTGGCTAGCGTGCTGATGGACGCGCCACTGCGGCGTGTCGAGGTCCGCTACGCCGGTTCGGTTCCCAACGTGCTCTCGACGCTCGCCGCGAGCGCGATGGTCGGCATTCTCTCGCACGCCGTCGGGCGGGCGACCGTCAACCTGGTGAGCGCACTCCACCTCGCCAAGTCGCGCGGGATCGAGGTCGTGCGCGTCGGGCTTCCCGTGAAAAGCGACTACGCCGAGTACGTGGAGCTCAGTCTCTCGAGCGGGGGTGCGCCGCTCGACGTAGCCGGCGCGGTGATCGGTTCCGGCCACTCGCGGGTCGTGCGCCTCGGGCGATTCCACGTCGACATCATTCCGGCGGGCTCGCTGGTCATACTCCGCAACCGCGACGTACCGGGAGTGATCGGGCGCGTCGGCACGCTGCTCGGCAACGCGTCGGTCAACATCGGGGAATACCACCAGAGCAGGCTGGCGGCTGGCGGCGAGGCGCTGGCGGCAATCAGCGTGGACGGCCGCCTCGGGCCGGAGCTGGTCACCGCACTGCGCCAGCTCCCCGAAGTGATCGATGTCAGGCAGGTCGAGCTGGACACGCCCGGGAACATGGCGGTTCGCCGTGGGTGACAGGGCTGACGGCGCGGGCGGCCCGTTGGGCTGATCGGCAGTCGACTCGAGGCATTTGGCACCGATCTTCCCTGTTCCCCACGTATGCTGACCGCATCCATCCCGCTGATCACGCTCGCCGCCGTCCTCGCAGCCGGGCCGCCGGGGGTTGAGCTTACGGCCGAGTCCGCTCGCGATGCGGCGCGAATCGAGACCGTACTGGCCGACATGACCCTGCGCGAGAAGGCCGCGCAAATGGTCATGCCCTGGATACCGGGCGGCGCGATCACGCGGCCGGCCGACCGCCAGCGAATCGAGAAACTGGTGACGACGCACCGCGTCGGCGGCTTCATCGTGGGCCGGGGTGCGGAGGCGAGCACGGCGCGCACGCTGCAGCATCTCCAGACTCTTGCCGGTGTGCCGCTTCTCATCGGTGCCGACGTCGAGCGTGGCGCGGGCATGCGTCTGGTGGGCGCGACCCAACTCGCGCCCAGCATGGCACTCGGTGCCACGGGCGACGTAGAGCTGGCCTGGCGGCAGGGCGAGGCGACGGCCGCCGAGAGCCGAAGGGCGGGGATACACCTCGCGTTCGCCCCGGTCGCCGACGTCAACGTGAACCCGCGAAACCCGATCATCAATACGCGCGCATTCGGAAGCAATGCGCGGCAGGTCGCGCGTTTCGTTCGTGCCTACGTGGAGGGGCTCCAGGACGGCGGGATGCTCGCCGTAGCCAAGCACTTTCCGGGTCACGGCGATACGCGGACCGACTCGCACCTCGCGCTCCCGGTGATCTCGGCCAGTCGCCAGCGGCTGGACAGCGTCGAGCTCGTGCCGTTTCGTGAGGCGATCGCAGCCGGAGTGGCCGGAATCATGACGGCGCACATCGCGCTGCCTTCGGTGACCGGCACCCGCGAACCGGCGACGCTGTCGCGATCCGTGCTCACCGGCTTGCTGCGCGAAGAGCTCGGGTACGAAGGGCTGATCGTCACCGACGCACTGAACATGGCCGGCGTGACACGATACGCCGAGGGGGCCGACGTGGTATTGCTGTCGGTTCTCGCCGGAGCCGACATACTTCTCCAGCCTCGTGATCCGGTGCTGGCGATCGATGTGCTCGAGGAGGCAGTGCTGCGCGGCGCGCTGACGGAGAGCCGGCTGGACTCCTCGGTGCGGCGGATTCTGCTGGCCAAGGAGCGGCTCGGGCTCACCGGGGCGAGGGAGAGCGGCAATGACGATCCGGCCGGCGGTGCTCTCGCCAGCCGCGACGCCGGCGAGACGTCGCGGCGCAACCGCGCCCTGGCCGCCGAGATCGCCGAGAGATCGATCACGCTCGTGCGCGACGAGCGGGGGCTCGTGCCGGCGACGGGCGTCCGCTCGGCGGTCTGGATCCACTATGCAGACGCCGGGGCGACCGGCACGATGGCGCTCGACGCCGCGCTTCGCGCCGAAGGCTGGACGGTGGAGACGATCCGGATCGCCCGTGGCTCGACGGCGGCACGGATCGCGGCCGCGGAGCAGGCAGCGAGGAGGCCGGGCCGCCTGGTGCTAATGTCGTCGGCCACGCAGGCCGTCCCCTGGCAGGGGACGACTGCGCTCCCGACTCGCTTCCGCGGGCTCGTCACGCGCCTCTCGGCGTCACGTCCGGTCGTCTACATCTCGTTCGGGGACCCCTACCTCCTGGGCACGTTCCCAGACGTATCGACGTACCTGCTGGCATGGAGCGACTACGAGTCGGCTCAGCGTGCAGTCGGGCGGGCCCTGGTCGGCCGGAGCGGGATCAGCGGCAAGCTTCCGATCGAGCTTCCGACCGGGGAGCCTCTGGGATTCGGACTCGTCAGGACGGCACAGCCGGCGAGGGATCAAGGGGAATCGAGGGAATCAAGGGGTCAGAGTCGTTGAACTCCGTTCAACGACTCTGACCCCTTGATTCCTCTCATCTGCCTGCCTCAACGGTAGCCGGAGGCCTCACGTAGGTCTTCGATTCCCCGCGCCAGGGGACCGTCGCAAGCCGCCCACAGTTGCGCATCCTGGCCTCGATCCCCAACTTGGCGCGTTCCTACCTGCGCCATCCCGACCCCCAACAGGTAATCCCGCAATGAGTCTACGGGTCCCCCGTCTATCGTTCACGCTGGGGCTGTGGCTGCTTTGCCTCCTGCTCGCGGCGCCGCTTGGTGCTCAGCAGCCGCCCACCGATCCCACCCGCGTTCCAACCGACACGGCGCCCTCAGCGCTGCCCATCCAGGGCCAGCAGCCGGCCGCCGAGCTCGAGCAGCCAACCGGCATGCAGGCTCGCATCGACAGGGCGATGGGTCAGGTGAACTCGCTCGTCGCGAGGTTCTTCTTTGCCGACGTGCTGTTCTGGGACGACCGGGCGACGCTTCCACTTGTCGTGCTGTGGCTGGTGCTCGGCGCGATCTACTTCACGTTCCGGATGGGCTTCATCAACATCAGCGGCTTCGGTCACGCGATCGCGGTGACGCGGGGGAAGTACGACGATCCGAATTCGACCGGTGAGGTGAGCCACTTCCGCGCGCTGACGGCGGCTCTGTCGGCGACCGTGGGACTGGGCAACATCGCCGGCGTAGCGATCGCGGTCAGCATCGGCGGCCCGGGGGCGACGTTCTGGATGATCCTGGCCGGCATCCTCGGGATGTCCACCAAGTTCGCCGAGTGCACGCTCGGTCAGCAGTACCGCCAGGTGCGCCCCGACGGGCGGATCATGGGCGGGGCGATGTTCTACCTTTCCAATGGCCTGGCGGAGCTCGGGTGGTCGCGGCTCGGGAAGTTCCTCGCCGTGTTCTTCGCGATTCTCTGCATCGGGGGCTCGCTGGCCGGCGGGAACGCCTTCCAGGTCAACCAGTCGATGAACGCGATCCAGGAGACGATCCCGGCACTGGCGAACTTCAACTGGGTGTACGGCCTGGTGATGACGTTCTTCGTCGGCATCGTGATCATCGGCGGGATCAAGAGCATCGCGGCGGTGGCGGCGCGCGTCGTTCCGACCATGGTCGTGATCTACGTCCTCGCCTGCCTCTACATTCTGTTCGCCGAGTTCGGGCAGATCCCGGCCGCGTTCGCGACGATCTTCCGCGAGGCGTTCATGCCCAGCGCCGCGTACGGCGGCTTCATCGGCACGCTGGTGATGGGCTTCCAGCGCGCCGCGTTCTCCAACGAGGCTGGCGCCGGCTCGGCGGCGATCGCCCACTCGGCGGCGCGGACGCCCTACCCGGTGCGCGAGGGCTACGTCGCTCTGCTCGAGCCGTTCATCGACACGGTGGTGGTCTGCACGATGACGGCGCTGGTGATCGTGATCACGGGTGCCTACGCCAACCCGGCCTACGAGACGATCATCCAGGCCCGCGCCGGCGCGGCTCTGACCTCGCGCGCGATGGCCGAGCACCTCACCTGGTTCCCGTACGTCCTGTCGGTGGCCGTCCTGCTGTTCGCCTACTCGACGATGATCTCGTGGTCGTACTACGGCGAACGGTGCTGGGCGTACCTGTTCGGCGACCACAGCTCGATGTCGTACCGGGTGCTCTTCCTGCTCTTCGTCTTCCTGGGATCGATCATCACCGCGATCAACGTCCTCGACTTCGGCGATCTGATGATCCTCGGCATGGCCTTCCCCAACATCCTCGGCGTCGTGCTGTTGAGCGGGAAGGTGAAGCGCGAGCTCGACGACTACCGCCGCAGGCTCAAGTCGGGCGAGATCAAGACGGCGGCCGAGAGGGTGAGGACGACGATCTAGGGAGGGGACAGGGGACAGGGGACAGGGGCGGGAACCTGCGTGCACGTCACGCGTTCCTCGCCCCTCTCACTTCTATCCCCTATCCCCTGTCCCTATCCCCTCTACTGCCCAGCTCCACGAAGCTGCCTCAACACCTCCCCCAGCCGCTCCAGTTCCTCGCCGTACCGCGTCCAGTCGCCGTTGCGCTGGGCGGCGACGGCGCGGTCGTAGTGCTCCTGGGCACGGCGGATCAGCTCGGCCGTCACCGCGGTGCCTGGCGTGGGCGTCGGCGTGACGACGGGGGGCCGCTCGGGGATCGGCGCGTCGGCGAGGATCGGAGTGGCGCGCTCGACCGGTCCGCCGAACAGACGGGCCAGCCCGTTGTCGAGCGTTTCCTCCATCACCACCTGGTTCTGGTAGGCGACCACGACGCGCTTCAGCTCCGGAATGCGGCCGCCCTCGGCGCGCAGGTAGATCGGCTGCACGTAGAGCAGTGATTCCTGGATCGGAATCACCAGCAGCTCACCGCGGATCACCGTCGAGCCGCGCTGGTCCCACAGCGTCAGCTGGCGGGCGATCTCGGTGTCCTGGTTGATCCGGTTCATGATCTGCTGCGGCCCGTAGATGAGGCTCTGCCGCGGGAAGCGGTAGACGACCAGGGCGCCATAATGCTCGCCGTCGTTCCGCGCGACCATCCACGCCGCGAGGTTGTCCTTGCCCCGCGGCGTGTACGGCGTCATGAAGATGAACTCCTCGCGCGACTCCTCTGGCAGGCGCATGATGATCCGGCGGCGCATCGGCTCGCGCAGGTTCCGCTGCTGCATCGTCGGGATCTGCCACTGGTCCTCGCGGTGGTAGAATTCCTCCGCGTCGTCCATGTGGTACGTCTGGTAGATCTCCGTCTGGAGGCGATAGAGGTCCTCCGGATAGCGGAGGTGCGCCCGCAGGCCCTCGGGGAGCTCGTCGATCGGCTGGAGGATGCCCGGGAAGATCCGGTCGAAGGTGATGATCAGCGGGTCGTTCGGGTCGGAGACGTACGGCGTCACGGTGCCGTGATAGGCATCAATCAGGACCTTGACGCTGTTCCGCATGTAGTTCGTCCCGTCGGCCGCCTGCGCCGCGTACGGATACCGGTTCGTCGCCGTGTACGCGTCCATGATCCACTGGAGCGTGCCGTCGGGAGCGATGACGAGATACGGGTCGGCATCGAAGCGCAGGAAGGGGAGCGCGCGCCGGGCGCGCTCGGCAATGTTGCGGTGGTAGATGACCCGGCTTTCGCTGGTGATGTCGCCCGAGAGGAGAACCTTCATCGAGCCGAAGCGCGCGGCGAGCATCAACCTTCGGGCCAGCGACCCGACCTGGACTCCGGCGGCGCCGTCGTACGCCGTGAACACGTTGCTCTCACCCGCCGGATAGTCGAACTCGCGCTGCCGTGTACCGACGAAGACGTGCTGGTTGGTGAGCTCGCCGAAGTAGATCTGTGGCCGCGTGACCTCGAGCGAGACGTTCGATACCGGCGGCAGATCCTTGATGAACAGAACCGGCAGCCCTTCGATGGTCACCTGGTTCACCGGCGCCAGCGTGACGCCCATTCCGTGGGTGAAGGTGAGGTGCTCGTTGATGAAGGTTCGCGTGGGGAGCGAGGCGGTGTTCAGCTCGCGCGGAGAGAGGAGCACCTGCCGGTAGCGGCCGTCGATCCAGTATCGGTCGTCGTCGGCCGAGATGAAATCGTAGTACGTCCGGATCTCCTGGAGCTGCCCGAACGTCTGGAGGAGAGGATCGCGCTCCCACAGCCGCACGTTCTCGATCGTACCGGTGTTCCGGCGGATGTCAGCGAGGGTGAGCCCCGCATCCCCGGCGATGTCGCGAACGGTGACGCCGT
Organism: Gemmatimonadaceae bacterium; assembly: GCA_035513015.1. Lineage (GTDB taxonomy): Bacteria > Gemmatimonadota > Gemmatimonadetes > Gemmatimonadales > Gemmatimonadaceae > DATKCV01. The sequence continues at coordinate 110,206 of DATKCV010000085.1, read as the reverse complement.
CGAGACCCCACGACTCGCGGGTCGCCTGGATGTGCCGCTCCAGGTACGGCCTCTCGCGCGTCAGCTCGGTGGGGCCGACGACGAACCGCTGTATGATCGCCGGGTAGCCGGCGGTGCTCACGAGGGCAAGGAGGAAGTAGGCGGACGCGGCGACGGCGGCGTGCCAGATCAGTTTCTCGCGTACCATGCCGACGATGATCCACACGGCGGCGGCGAGCGCTATCACGGCCTGGAAGCGCAGCGCCGGCAGCGACGCGTAGAGGTCGGTGTAGCTGGCTCCGCGCAGCGGACCGGTGGTGGAGTAGAGGAGCTCCGGCACGCGGACGAGCCAGACGTGCACGGCGATCGTGACGAACAGGACCGCGAGCAGCGAGCCCACGTGGCGTGAGGCCGACGGCTCCACCCGGGCCGGCCGCGGCGGGAGGATGATGTCGCCGCGGAACCAGTAGATCGGCACCGTCACCAGCAGGCCGAGCACTGCCAGCGCGAAGATGAATCCGGTCACCAGCTCGATCATCGGCAGGGTCTGGACGTAGTACGCGATGTCGCGCCCGAACACCGGATCGACGCGGCCGAACGGCGCCGCTTTGAACGCCCGCAAGAGGAGGAGCCAGGCGCCGGAGAGCGACAGACCGGCGAACAGCCCGATCACGAGCGCGATCGGCATCGTGAAGCGCCGCACGCTCTGCGTCAGGTCCACCTGAGGCGCACCGGGGTTGAAGCGGACGATCACCGGATCGGGAACGACGCCGCGCTGCGCGAAGTGCAGATTGGCCCAGATGAAGCCGAACGTCAGCGTGCCGACGATCACCGCGAGCAGGAGGCGCGCCAGGCGCTCGGTGATGAAGACCCGCTCGTAGCCAAGCTCCTGGTACCAGAGCCAGTCGGCGTAGGCCTGGATCGCCATCGGCACGAAGACGAAGGCGATGAAGAAGAGCGAGACGCCGACGAGGGCTACGGCGCGGCCGGAAAAGCGCACGATGGAGCTCCCGGTGAGGGTGCGGGTCGGGCACCACGGCGCCCGGAGACGCTAACGGGTGCGGCGAGACGCACCCGTGCCGGCCCCTCCTACACGCCTTCGCGCGCGGAGTGCCGGTGCTCGCCCGCCCGGATCTCGCCGGTCAGAACGTGCGTGGGATCGGGCGAAGCTCGTAGCCCGTGCTCACGCGCGCATCGCGGGCGCCGCGCGCCACGCCGAGCCCCACGCTCACGCCGAGGACGATCGCCGTTCCCACGCTGACGTACGGCAGGAGCGGGACCACCGGAAGCGCCAGCACCGTCGTCGCGACACCAGCGATCCACGGCGCCGACGTCCGCTGCACGGCATCGACGAAGCGCAGGCGCTCGCCGACGAAGCGACGGGTGCGCCGATAGGCAAGATACGTCACCAGCGCGGTCGTCGCGAGTACGATCAGTCCGATCATGGGTCTCTCCTCCTCCTGCAGCCGTACGGGACCGCCGGGCCCCGGGTTTCGCTCCTCACCCCCAGGGCGCGGAGGCGGCGAGGAGCGACCGCAGCTCCTCGTCGGTCATGGCCTCCAGCAGCCGGCTCGCCTCGAGCGCCGTCTCGACCGCGAGAACCGCCGTCCGCGGCCCGCCGCCGCTGCGGGGGGAGAACAGCAGCACCTGCGTCCCCCACGACTCCTTGCCAGTCGTGACGTCCCAGCTCTCTCCCGCGCCGTCGGTGAATCGCCGCATCCCGCTCACGACTTGTATCTCGCCAGAAAGCGGCGCTCGGCGGCCGTGGTGCCGATCAGGATCAGTTCGGACCCGGCCGGCAGCGGCGCCGCCGGATCCGGGTTTATCTCAGTCCGTCCGTCCGTCTCCAGAGCGATGACGCTGCACTCGGTGGTTTCACGGATCTGGCTCTCGGCGAGCGTCTTCCCGACGAGCGCCGTCGGAGTCGGGTGCCGGAAGACGTCGAGCCCCTCGGCGAGCATCACCACGTCGTTCTGCTCGAGCACGTTAAAGACCGCGCTCGCGCCCATCGACGCGTACGACATCACGAAGTCCGCACCGGCACGGTGCAGCGTCGAGACGTTTCGCTCCAACGTCGCGCGGCTGATGATCTGCATGTTCGGTCGCAGCTTCCGGCAGTAGATCGTGAGATAGATGTTGGTCTCGTCCTGGTTCGTCGTGATGATCGTCGTCGGCGCGTCGCGTATTCCGGCGCGCTCGAGGATCTCGATGTCGGCGGCCGAACCGACGACGGCGCTCGACTCCCCACGTACCCGATCGGGGTTCTTGTCCACGAGCCGATACGGAATCTCCCGCTCGCGCAGATAGTGCGCCGCCGCCCGCCCCACCCGTCCCGCGCCAAGGATCAGCACCGGCGTCGAGAAGGCGTTGTAGATCAGCACCAGCTCGTCGAACTGGCTGAGCTGTTCCGCCGATCCGGCCAGAACGAGCACGGTGCTCGCCGTGATCGTGTAGTCGGCGCGCGGAATCGTGAATCGGCCGCGCTCCCAGGCGCCGACCACCGTCACACCCGTCACTTCACGCAGCTGGCTCTCGACGATCGTGCGGCCGACGAGCGGCGTCCCGGCCACCGGCGCCTCGGCGATCAGCAACTCGCCGAACTGACCGATGATGTTCGCCCTCGACGCGCCCCCGAGCGTCCGGCGGGCCAGGGATCGGCCGAGCATGTCGGCCAGGTGAAGCACGTTGGTGGCGCCGGCCAGCTCGAGAATGTCAATCGACTCCTCGGCCCGGGCCAGCGCGACGATCGGCACCGTTTCGCTGACCTCGCGGATGGTGAACGTTATCGTCGTGTTCTCGTAATCGTCGCCGGTTACCACCACCAGCGACGCGGTGTCGGCGCGCACCCGCACGTAGGTCTCCTTGTCGTCGCGAGGGCCGAGCACGACCTTCACTCCCTTGTCGTACAGGGCCAGCGCGCTCATGCTGTCCGCCTGCAGGACGAAGTAGCGCCGTCCGTGCGCCTCGAGCCGTTCGATCAGCGAGATGGCGACCGGGTCGTAGTCGGAGAACAGCACGTGCCCGACGACGTCCTCGGGTACGTAGCGGGGCGTCCTTCCCTGGGACTGCGCGGCCATCCACGGCGCGTAGAAGAACTGCAGGAACGTGAACGGTATGATCACCAGCAGGAGCATGACGCCGGACAGCAGCACGATGACCGAAAAGACCCGGCCGGCGTCGCTCTGGAAGATGATGTCCCCGAACCCGAGCGTGGACATCGTCACCAGCGTCCAGTAGAACCCCGTCACCCAGGAGTGGCTCTGCCCCTCCATTTCCATGAGGACGTGGAACAGGACGGCGTAAACGGTGACGAGCACCGTCGCCATCCCGAGAAGGATCAGCAGCGACCGCAGGTTGCGGCGCGTGCTGCGGGTCTGGGTAAGAAACGCCAGGTGGGCCGGAAGCAGCTTCATTTGGCGAGGGCGTTCGTGGAGGCGCTGGACGCATGCCGGAGCGGCTGCACCCGCGGCAGAAATAGAGGCTCGCCGGCCGCGCTCGGCAACGGGTCGCTTGGCGGATCAGGACTTTCCGCTCACGTCACGACCGTCGGCTCCTCCCTTCCCGTCCGCTCGCGAAGCCTCGACAGGTCGTGGGCCGCGCGCACCAGCGGGGCCAGCACGTCGCCCGCCTCCAGGTGATGTCGCGTCCTGTCCGGCTCGTACGACTCCAGGTATACGCGCAGCGTCGCCCCTTCCGTCCCCGTTCCAGAGAGCCGGAAGACGATCCGCGATTCGTCGTTGAATACGATGCGGATCCCCTGGTGCGCGACAACGTTTCCGTCCACCGGATCCGTGTAGCTGAAGTCATCGGCGAACGCGATCTCGCGGCCGACGAGGTGGGTACCGGCCAGCGACGGCAGCGCCTTGCGCAGATCCGCCACCAGCGCGGCCCCCGGCTCCGCCGGAAGACCCTCGTAATCGTGCCGCATGTAGACGTCGCGTCCGAACTCCGCCCAGTGGTCCCGGACGATCCGCTCCACCGAGAGCGAGCGCCTGGCGATGATGGCCAGCCAGAACAACACCGCCCACAGCCCGTCCTTCTCGCGAACGTGATCGGAGCCAGTACCGAAACTCTCCTCTCCGCACAGCGTCACCATTCCGGCATCCAGAAGATTGCTGAAGTACTTCCAGCCGGTTGGCGTCTCGTGGCACTCGATCCCCAGGTGCCGCGCGACCCGGTCGGCGGCCCGGCTCGTCGGCATCGAGCGGGCGATCCCGGTCAGGCCGCCGGCGTAACGAGGTACCAGGACCGAGTTGGCCGCCAGAATGGCCAGGCTGTCCGACGGATTCACGAAGAAGCGGCGCCCGAGAATCATGTTGCGGTCGCCATCGCCATCGGAGGCGGCGCCGAAGTCGGGCGCATCCTCGCCGCTCATGATCGACACCAGCTCGGGTGCGTACGTGAGGTTGGGGTCGGGATGTCCGCCCCCGAAGTCGGGACTCGGCTCGCCGTTGATCACCGTGCCCGGCGGTGCGCCGAGCCGGCGCTCGAGAATCTCACGCGCATACGGGCCGGTGACCGCGTGCATCGCATCGAATCGCATCCGGAAGCTCCCGCCACCGAGAAGCTCGCGCAGCGCACCGAAGTCGAAGATGCGCTCCATGAGCTCGGCGTACTCCGTCACCGGGTCGATCACGTGCACTTCCATCCGACCGAGGGAATGCGCTCCGACGCGGTCGAGCGGCACGTCCGGCGTCGCCAGCACCCGGAACGCGCTGATGGCGGCGGCGCGAGCGGCGATCTCCTGAGTCAGCTGGTCCGGTGCGGGACCGCCGTTGTCCGTGTTGTACTTGATGCCGAAGTCGCCGTCCGGGCCACCGGGATTGTGGCTGGCGGAGAGAATGATTCCGCCGTGGAGCCTCCTCTCGCGGATGATGTGACTCGCCGCCGGCGTGGACAGCAGGCCATCGCGCCCCACGAGCATGCGCTCGACGCCATTGGCGGCCGCCATCCTGAGCACGACCTGGATCGCCTCACGATTGAAGTAGCGTCCATCGCCGCCAAGCACGAGCGCGGCGCCGGGCGGCACGGCGATCGTGTCGAGGAGCGCCTGGACGAAGTTCTCGAGATAATGCCGCTCTCGAAACCGTTCGACCTTGCGCCGCAATCCGGAGGTGCCGGGGCGCTGATCGGCGAATGGAGCGGTGGCAATCGTCTGGGCGATCATCGACATGGTGCGCGAGTCGGGCGAGAGCGGTGGTGCGACGCTGGTTGGACGCGGAATGGCCTCTGCGCGCGGCGTGCCAGGCCCCCACGCTTGCTACCGTTGGCCGTCGGGCGCATCCTACGTTACGCGTCCGCGCGGCCCGGGCAACCCTCGCCGCGGTCACGCCGTCGCTCCCCGCGTCCAGTGTCCAATGTCGCCGTTCTTCCGCGCACCCCGTTCCAGCCAGGATTCGGCGAGACGCTCGCGCCTGCCGCTCGCGACGTGGCCGTCGGCCGCCCGCCTGCTGGTCCTCGTGGTGGCGCTGATGGCGCTATCGATGCTGATCTGCGCGAAGTTCGACCGCGCCGGCGCGCACTCGGTCGCGCGGGCGACCGCATCCCCCGGCACCCGGTGCGGGCCTTCACACCCGGCGCCGGACGCGCCCAACGGGCGCGTCGCCGCTCCCGCGCCCGACCCGGACCTCTACTGCATCGACCTCCTGCCGTTTCCGGTCACGGAGCTCGACTCGGCGGCCGGCGTCGCGCGCCTGGCGCCGCCGTCCTCGCCGTTCGGAATCGCGGTGACGCCCGATGGAACGCACCGCTACACCGTGACCGTCGAAGTCACCGGCCTTCCGGAACCCGCCGCGCTCGGTCCGTACCGGACGTGGGTGGCCTGGGCGACCACGCCCACGCTCTCACCGATGATCAGACTTGGCGCGGTCGCGGCCGGCCGTCCGGCGCGGGGCGAGGTGGCATTCGACAAGTTTCTCGTGATCGTCAGCGCCGAGCACTCCGATACCGTCACGGATCGGCGCGGACGGATTGCGCTGCGCGGGATGTCGGCCAGCAACCGCCTCCTGCCCGTCGATGATCCGGTGACGCTGCTCGGCGCGGCCTATCCGGACGCCGACGACCACTCCGGCCATGCCGGCGACGCGCCAGCGCCCGACGCGCATGCGGGTCATCCGGTTCTCGCCGGCGGGGCCCTCACGCCGATCGGATCGGTGTCGGACTGGCCGATGCACCCGATGGATGACCGGCTGTTCATGCCGCCCGGCATGATGTCGCTCCGTCCCACGGTCGCGCCCTACCTGCCGCGAGCCGGACACGGCGCACCGGTAGCGGCCGCCCGCCCCGGCCGGTCGATCCGGCTGACGGATGGCGACACGCTGCGGCTCGAGGCGGGGCTGGTCCGGCGCAGCATTCGCGGCCGGATGGTGACGATGCTGGGCTACAACGGGCAGTACCCGGGTCCGCTCCTCGACGTGCACGAGGGCGCTTCGATCGTCGTCGAATTCGTGAACCGCCTCGACCAGCCGAGCGCGGTGCACTGGCACGGCATCAGACTCGACAACCGGTTCGACGGCGTTCCGCACGTGACGCAGGAGCCGGTGGCTCCGGGCGACAGCTTCCGCTACGTCGTCCGCTTTCCCGATCCGGGCATCTACTGGTATCACCCGCATCAGCGCGAGGACGTTCAGCAGGCGCTCGGCCTGTACGGGAACATCATGGTCACCTCCCGCGACACATCGTGGCTCGGTCCCGCCCACCGCGAGGAGGTGCTCATCCTCGACGACCTCCTGCTCGGCGACGCGGGGCTCGTCCCGTTCGGGGCCGAGGCGGCGACGCACGCCGTGATGGGCAGGTTCGGCAACGTCATGCTGGTGAACGGAAGTCCGGATTTGACACTGAGCGCACGGCATGGCGAGGTCGTGCGGTTCTTCCTGACCAACGCCGCGAGCACCCGCACGTTCAACCTCTCGATCCCCGGCGCGCGGATCAAGCTTCTGGCATCCGACGTCGGACGATACGAGCGCGAGGTGTGGGTGGAGAGCGTCGTAATCGCTCCCGCCGAACGCTACGTGGTGGACGCGATGTTCGAGCGCACCGGCACCACGGCGCTCGTCAACCGCGTCCGGGCGATCGACCACATGGCGGGCGCGTTCCTCGCCCGGTCCGACACCCTTGCGCGCATCACCGTCTCGCGCGAACGCCCGGTGCGCGACCTCGCGGCCTCGTTCCGGCGGCTGCGCGAGCACCCGGATGTGACGCGCGAGATCGAGCGTTTCCGCCGGCATTTCGGCCGACCCGTGGACCACGAGCTCGTGCTGACGATGGAGACGCGCGACCTGCCCTTCCCCGTCCGTGCGATGATGCGCGACGATTCCGCGTATTTCCATCCCGTGGAGTGGGACAACACGATGCCGATGATGAACTGGGTCGGCACCACGCGCGAGATCGACTGGATCCTGGAGGAGCGGGCGACCGGCCGGCGCAACATGGATGTGTCGTGGCGCTTCCGCGTGGGCGACGTCGTCCGTCTGCGATTGGTCAATGCGCGCGCCGCACTCCATGCCATGCAGCACCCGATCCACATCCACGGCCAGCGGTTCCTGATCCTGGCGCGGGACGGCGTCCCGAGCGAGAATCTGGTGTGGAAGGACACGGTCCTCCTTCCCGTCGGCCACAGCGCCGACCTGCTCGTCGAGATGTCCAATCCCGGCCGCTGGATGCTGCACTGTCACATCGCCGAGCACATGGAAGCCGGAATGATGATGGTGTTCACCGTCGAGCCGTGATCCGTCCTCCACCATTGCCCGCCGCCGCGTACATGTCGCGTACCCCAGAGGAGCTCATGCCGGTCATTAATTTGACGATCCGTCGCGTCGTCTCGACGGTCGCGCTGTTCGCGCTCGCCTTCGGCGCAGTGAGCGCGCTCGCTGCGCAGACTCCCACAGCCCGTCCGGCGCTCTCCGAGTCCGTGCGTCAGTTCGTTGCCGTGGAGGCGCCGGTGGTGGCGCTGACGAACGTGCGAGTCGTGGACGGCACCGGCGCGGCGCCGGCCGACGACCAGACCATCATTCTGCGCGATGGCCGGATCGCCGAGCTGGGCCCGAGTGCCTCGGTCCGCGTGCCCGAGGGCGCGCGGGTGCTCGAGCTCCGGGGGCATACTGTCATCCCCGGATTGGTCGGGATGCACAACCACACCTTCTACACGACGTCGGCCCGGCAGGCTCAGATCTCGATCACCGCGCCCCGGCTGTATCTGGCTAGCGGCGTGACGACGATCCGGACCACGGGCAGCTATCATCCGTACAGCGAGGTCAACCTCAAGCGCGCAATCGAGACCGGCGCCGCCGTGGGCCCGCGGATGCACATCACCGGCCCGTACATCACCGGCCCGTCGGGCGGCTACATGACCGGCGTCGCGACCGCGGAGGACGCGCGCCGGGTCGTCGGCTACTGGGCGGACGAGGGCGCGACGTGGTTCAAGGCCTACACGACGATCAGCCGCGAGGCTCTCAAAGCGGCGATCGACGAGGCCCACCGCCGTGGGCTCAAGTTCACCGGCCACCTCTGCTCCGTTTCGTTCCGCGAGGCCGTGGCGCTCGGCATCGACAACCTCGAGCACGGGCTGTTCACGAACAGCGACTACGATGCGGCGAAGGAGGCCGACCGGTGTCCATCGAACCTCCGTCGCAGCCTGCTGGAAGTGAGCCTCGATGGGCCGGATGTACAGGCGACGTTCCGCGAGATGATCGACAGGGGCGTGGCCATGACGTCCACACTCGCCGTGTACGAGCTGAGCGTCCCCGGCCGCCCGCCGCTCGAGCAGCGGGTGCTCGACGCGCTGGCACCGGAGGTGCTCGCCGAGTACCTGGCCACGCGACAGGCGATCGCGCGGAACGCGGCGACTTCCACGACTGCCGAGGTGTTCCGGAAGGCCCAGGCGTTCGAGCGCGCCTTCGTTCGCGCGGGTGGACTGCTTGCCGCCGGCGTCGATCCCACCGGCAACGGCGGAGCGCTGCCCGGCTACGGCGATCAGCGCAACTACGAGCTGCTGATCGAGGCCGGCTTCAGTCCGGTGGAGGCCGTGAGGATCATGACGCTCAACGGAGCGAAGGTGCTCGGCGTCGATCGCGAGCTCGGAACGGTCGAGCGCGGGAAGCTGGCCGATCTCGTCGTCATCCGTGGCGACCCGGTGCTGACGCCGGCGGAGATTCGCGGCGTGACCCTGGTGTTCAAGGACGGCATCGGTTTCGACTCGGCCAAGCTGATCGAGTCGGTTCGCGGGCAGGTGGGAGTGCGGTAGAACACAGCGCTCACCGGCGACGCAAAGCAGGATGCCGCGCCGTTTGCCCTCCGTAGCTTGGCCCCCGGTCGCCCGATCGAGCACTTTCCAGTCACGGCAGCATGCCCTGCCTCTGCCCGAGAAACGCGAGCAGCAGCATCGCGATCATGATCGTCCAGATGCCGGCGTAGAGCACAGCCACGTACTTGCGCTGCTCGAGGATGCCCGGGTACCGCACCGGCTTGCCGGCGAACTTGCCCCGCGGCTTGTTCGGGAAGAAGAACGTCTTGTAGGTCTCGATGGTCGCCACCGTGTAGCCGATCCCGGCCAGCGCGAGATAGATCCAGTTGGTGGTGAGGAACGCCATCACCGCCGACCAGAAGATGGCGATGCCCGGGCTGCGGAAGAACTTGAACGTCTCGAACCCTTCCACGGGCGCATCCTTCCAGGCACCGCCGAACGCGCTGTACCAGCCGCCGAGGCTGCCTATGGTGAGGATGACGAGCCACGGTGGCAGGTCGGGGTACGTCCGCTGGAGCCAGACCACGAACCACACCGATGCGATCAGGACGACCACGATCGCGCCGAGGATCGACCAGCGCACCGCGCGGCTCCGGATCGGCTTGCCAAGCACGCCGAACTGCATCGGGATGAAGTACTTGCTCTGGTCTTCCTCGCGGATGAAGCTCTTCCACAGCTCGAGCGTCAGGCGCTCGGCAGCGTACACGACGCCGAAGAAAACCGCCGCATCGGCCCAGGTGGCCAGCTGAAAGTCGAGCAGGCGCTGGAGCACGATCGCCAGGATCGCCGCGACGATCACGCTGCGCAGATACTTGGGGACGGTGAATCCCTCGTGGGGCGCGTCCTTGTACATCCCCCACGAGGAGGTGTGCACGCCGGCGAGGATCCCCAGGAGGAAGGCCATGGTCAGGGGAGAAAGCGGTTGGGCATCGCGATCCCCTCACGGCCGGCTTGGCCGGAGGGAGCGGCGACGGGGGGCTCGAGCGAATCGTACACGGCGGCGGTGAGCGCGAGGTCGCGCCGCGCGAGCTCGAAATCGTACCGCGGCTCGCTATTGGCGCGGAGCGCCGGCAGGAAGTCGCGCCACATCCCGGCGTATCCGGCCACGTCGAGGCCCGGCATTCGCAGGCGTCGCCGCCGGCCGCGCACGGCGACGAGGATGCCGTTCGACTCGAACGTGATCGTCCCCTCGGTGCCGTACACCGCCGAGAGCCGGAGCCCCTTGAGCGGCGAACCGATCTCCCACGAGTAATACAGCGTGCCGACGGCTCCGGTCGCGTAGCGAAAGACGACTACCATCGTCGTGTCAAGATCGCCCGCGCTCCGCATGCGCCCAGCGCGGAAGCCGTGCACCGATGCGACCGGGAGACCGAGGTTGGCCATGAAGTCCACCCAGTGGATGCCGCCCTCGAACATCGCGCCGCCGCCCGATCGCGCGGCATCGGCGCGCCAGGAGGTGGCGCGCTGCTCTTTGAGAGCGTTCACGGTGACCAGCCGTACCTCGCCGATGTCGCCGGCAGCGATCGACTCGCGTAACGCGATCGCCACCGGCTTGTAGTAGTAGTTCTCCGCCACCATCACGCGCCGGCCGGCGTCTTCACGGGCACGCCGCACGGTGTCGAAGTCCTCGACGCGGAGAAACGGCGGCTTCTCGACGACCACGTGCTTCCCTGCCCCGAGCGCCCGCAAGGTCAGCTCGAGGTGCGAGTCGGGCGGCGTGGCTATTACGACCGCATCGACGTCGCTGCTGGCGAACGCGTGGTCGTACGAACCGAACGCGCCCGCCCCGGCGAGTTGGCGGGAGAACTCCGCCGCCCGGGCCGGCTCGCGGCTCGCGTACCAGCGGCGCAAGCCGCGGTCGCGGCGCAGAAAGCGCGTGTGCAACCTCGTCACGCCGCCGCACCCGATGAAGGCGAGGCCGAGCGGGCGCTCGCCGTCGTTCGTTGCAGCCGTCATGCGCTCGCCGGAACCACGATGACGCTCATGCGGACGCACTCGCGCCGAGTCCGGCGGTCGAACGCTCCGCCCCCTCGGCGATCGCGCGTCCGGCCCGCATTGCATTGGCCGCGATCGTCAGGCTCGGATTCACCCCCGCCGATGTCGGAAACGCGCTCCCGTCGGTGACCCAGAGATTCTCCACGCCGCGATACCGGCACTGCGCGTCGAGCGGCGCCGCGCCCGCGTCCTCACCCATGCGCACGGTCCCCATTGCGTGTGAGAACGTCGATACCGGCCACGTGATGGTCACCAGCGCGCCGGCGCGGCGCAGGAGGCGACGCGCCTGTCGCACGAGGAATCGGCGCGCCTGCTGGTCGCGGTCGCTGTAGCTGTGCTCGACGATCAGCCGCGGCAGCTCGAACTCGTCGAGCGCCTGACGGTCGATGCGGACGCCGTTCTCGATGCGCGGCTGATCCTCGGCGAGGCACAGCATGCCGGTGAGGAGCTGCGCCGCCGGCGCCACCAATCGCGCCACCGAGCGCGGGAGGACGTGCTGCAGGAGCCCGGGAGCGGGCGCCATTATCTGTTGCAGGTTGCCGAGCTTGCCCGGCGGCGCCGATCCGGCGCCGGCAGAGACGGATCCCACACCCGATTCCGCGTCCGCGCCGAAGTAGAAATCGTGGATCGCGATCTGCTTGTGGTGCACCCCTTCGGCGTTGGGTCGTCGGGCGAAGATGCCGTAGACCATCGCATTGCAGTGCCGCATGAGGTAGCGGCCGACCGCCTGCGGCGACTGGCTCAGACGATCGAGCCCCGAGGCGAGCAGGAGATGAGGCGTCGCCAGCGCGCCGGCCGCGAGCACCACCGCCGCGCCACGAAACCGCAGAATCTCGCCACTGCGCTTGTCCACGCACTCGACGGTGTGGACGCGGCCGCGATCGTGGAGCAGGCGCCGCACGACAGTATCGCAGAGCAGGGTCATCCCGTCCGCCAGCAGCGCGGGGATCACGCGCGTCGCGAGGTCTCCCTTTGCACTGACGGCGCACGCGTACGCATCGCAGGTCGCGCAGCCGACGCACGTGCCACCGTGCTCGGCCTCGTGGTTGATCGCCAGGGGGATGCGGAACGGCCGCAGTCCGAGCGACCGCGCCGCCTCGGCGATCCGATGCGCCGGGGCAGTCAGCGGCCGCGCCGGCGTCGCGTACCGTGCGCTTCTCGGCGGCTCGGTCGGATCCTGCCCGCTGTCGCCGGAGACTCTGAGCAGGCGCTCGGCATCGGTGTAGAACGGCTCGAGCGCCGCATAGTCGATGGGCCAGTCGGCGCCGCTGTCGGCGACGATCTCGGGATTCGACTCGAAGTCGCGCTCACGGAAACGGAACGCGGCGCCACCAAAGAACACCGACGGTCCGCCGACGCACGTGCACAGGCGCTGGGTCGAAGTACGCGTCGCCGGGATGATCCGAAACGCGGAATCGGCGGCGTAGTGCGGCGTGTGGATGAACGCTCCATCGCTCTCCCAGTTGTGGGGGCCACGCTCCACCCAACCGCCGCGCTCGATCATGAGTACACGCATGCCCGCGCGCACGAGCTCGTAGGCCGCCATCGTCCCGCCGAAGCCGCTGCCGATGACGATTGCGTCGAAATCCTGGTGCGGGCGCTGCTGTGGAGAAGAGGTCAAGGCCGGGAGCCGCGAGTTCGACAGCACGAGCCTGGGTGCTCGCTGTGATCGCTTGGAACCTAGCGCGGCGGCGCTTCGTAACCAACCGCCGGCCGCCCCATGCCGGGAGGCGCCGAGGATCCATCCGGCGAGGCATCCCCGTCCCCGACGAGCCGGGACATGATGTGATCCGTCTGGGCGTCTCGTCCCAGCAGGAACGTATGCTCGCCCACCAGTGTGAAACCGTGCCTTCGATAGAACGCGATCGCGCGATGATTGCGCTCCCAGACGCCCAGCCAGAGAAGCTCCACGGCGCGCTCCAGGGCGACGCGCAGCACCTCGCCCATGAGTGCGTCGGCCACACCCCGACCCTGCCAGGGCCTGGCGACATAGCAGCGCTTGAGCTCGAGAGCTTTCACACCCCGTGCGGCAGTGGGGATGTCGCCGGGCACGAGGTGCGCGTAGCCCACCAGGACCCCGCCATCGCCCTCACCGCCAGCCGCACGCTCTTCGGCGAGAATGATTGTTCCGTGTGCGTCCTCCAGCTCCGAACGCTGCCGATCGACCGTGAAGGCCTCCGCCATGTACGTCTCCAGATCGGCGGGATCGTTCCCGGCGGCGAAGGCCTCACGGAATACGCGCGCCGCGAATCCGGACAGCACCCCGGCATCGCTCGCCGTACCACGTCGCAACCGGATCGCTTGCATGCGCCATGATCATCCCGGTCCGCCGGGCTGGCAAGTGTCGCCGAGGCGGTCAGAGCCCGGAGGAGTGCGTCGGAAGCCACTCGGACCACCGTTCGCGGTGGGCGTCGCGCTCGGCGGGCGAGCAGAGGAAGAGGTCAGCCCCGCCGTCGTACGGCGCGTAGACCCGTCCACTCTCGATCGCGACGATCAGCAGGGGCGAGACGAGATCGTGCGCCACGTCCTCGAGCACGTCGTTCAGCGCCCCCTCGCGCCATCTGATCGACGCGGCGGACAGCGGGATGTGCCATCCGTCCGCGCCCACCGGCGTGTCCGGCTCCTCGACGATCATCACCGGCCGGAAGCCGAGCGCGTCGAGCTGCCGTCGACTGCGCTGACCGCGCGCGTGCAGCGGGTTCGGCGCCGGGTTGGCGATCACCACGCATGGTGCCCCGTCGCCGAGCAGCTCGGTGGCGACGGTGTTGTGGCGGCTGAGCATGGTGGCCACCTCGACGGCGGTCTCCGGATAGCGCTTGCCGCTGCGTAGACTGTGGATGCGAAGCCACCGGTCCGGAAAGCTCTCCCGAAGGAGAAAGCCGAGCGGGGGGCAGTCGCCGAACAGGGAGCGCCAACGGGCGCGAATCGACTTGTCGGACTTCATTCGGGACGCGGGTGGTCACGAGCGGCACGACGCCGCCCGGACTCCATAGCCGACGATCGACCACGGCCGCGAGAAACGCCGTCGCGCGACCGCGCGGTGCAACGGCGCGCTTGCGCGCTGCCCGGACGCGATACAGCGGTCGCGCTTGCGCGCTGCCGGGACACGGTACAGCTTCCCGCCACCGCAGCCTGAGAAGCCGACGTGACACGGACCGCCGAGGGCGCCCAGTCGCGCGCCCCGCTCTACGTTCCGCCGCCCGCGGACGTCGCCGCCACGCGAATGGCCGATCTGATCCGGCGGGTCGCCGCCTCTCCCGAGGGACAGCGGTTCGGCGTGGACTCGTACGACTCACTGTACCGCTGGTCGGTCGCGCACCCGGAAGAGTTCTGGCCCGAGGTCTGGCGCTTCGGCGGCGTGATCGCGGAGGGGCGGCCGGGCCGCGAGCCGTGGGACGAGGTAGTGCGAGGCCTCGATCGCATGGCGCCTCCGGACCGGGACCTCGGCCCGCGATGGTTCGTCGGCTCGCGGCTGAACTTCGCTGAGAATCTCCTGCGCGCACGGGACGAGGCGACCGCGCTGGTCTCGTGGACGGAGCGGGGCCGCGAACGATCGCTTTCCTGTGGCGCGCTGCGGACGGAGGTGGCGCGCATTGCCGCCGCGCTCCGCGAAGCGGGCGTGCGACCGGGAGACCGCGTCGCCGGCTTTCTGCCGAACATTCCCGAAGCCGTGATCGCGATGCTCGCCACGGCGAGCCTCGGCGCCGTGTGGTCATCCTGCTCACCGGATTTCGGCGTGCAGGGCGTGCTGGACCGGTTCGGGCAGATCGCGCCCCGCGTGCTGATCTGCGCCGACGGCTATGTGTATGCGGGAAAGCGGATCGACTCGCTGGAGCGTGCACGCAAGGTCGTCGAGGCGCTGCCTGCCGTCGAGCGGGTCGTCGTCGTGACGCATCTCGGCGAGGCTGGCGGTCCGGCCGGCGTGCCTCGCGCCACGAGCTGGGAGGACTTCGCGGCCGAGGGAGCGGGCGGCACCACCACCGTGCCACTCGCGTTCGAGCGCCTGCCGTTCGACCACCCGCTGTACATCATGTACAGCTCCGGAACGACGGGGCTGCCGAAGTGCATGGTGCACGGCGCCGGCGGAACGCTCGTGCAGCACCTGAAGGAACACGTGCTGCACACCGATCTTCGCCCGGGCAACGCGATTTTCTATTTTACAACCTGCGGCTGGATGATGTGGAACTGGCTGGTGAGCGCGCTGTCGGTGGAGGCGACCGTCGTGCTCTACGATGGCGCGCCATTGCCGGCCGAGCGCGACATCCTGTGGCGGATCGCGGAGGAGGAGCGGCTGACGGTCTTCGGCACGAGCGCCAGATATCTCGCGCTCGCCGGGAAGGCCGGGGTGCGCCCCGCGGAGCGGTTCGATCTGAGCGCTCTGCGCGCGATCGTCTCGACCGGCAGTCCGCTAGGGTCGCACAGCTACGAGTACGTCTACAGCGCCATCAAGCGGGACGTCCGGCTCTGCAACATCAGCGGCGGGACGGACCTCATCTCGTGCTTCGCGCTCGGCAACCCCATGACGCCGGTGTGGCCGGGCGAGATCCAGACGCGCGGGCTGGGGATGGCGGTCGAAGCCTTCGACGAGGCCGGCCGTCCCGTGCGCGGCGCGCCAGGCGAGCTGGTCTGCACTCGGCCGTTCCCGAGCATGCCGCTGGCGTTCTGGAACGATCCCGACGGCGCCAGTTATCGCGCGGCGTACTTCGAGAAGTACCCGAACGTGTGGCGTCACGGCGACTGGGCGGAGCTCACCCCCCGTGGCGGCGTGGTGATCCACGGCCGCAGCGACGCCACGCTCAATCCCGGCGGCGTACGCATCGGAACCGCCGAGATCTATCGTCAGGTCGAGCGCCTGCCCGAGATCGTGGAGAGCATCGCGGTCGCGCAGGACGTGCCGGGGGGCGAGCCCGGCGATGTGCGCATCGTGTTGTTCGTGCAGGTGCGAGACGGCGGCGTCCTCGATGACGAGCTGCGCGACCGGATCCGGCGCGCAATCAGGGAGAACGCGAGCCCGCACCACGTGCCGAAGCTGATCGTGCAGGTCGCCGATATCCCGCGCACGATCAGCGGCAAGATCACCGAGCTTGCCGTACGCGACGTGATTCACGGGCGTCCGGTACGTAACGCGGACGCGCTCGCCAATCCCGACGCGCTGGAGCTCTACCGCGACATTCCTGCGCTTCGCAGCTGAGGACGGGAGGCTCGACTACGGCATCGGCGCGGCCATCCCGGCCCGGACTGGAGGCATCCAGGCCGGCGGGCGCTTCATCCGATGCCCCGGTGGCGTCTGCGGTTCGACCACTTGTCGAGCTCCCCCTGGCCGGCGCTGGCAGGGGAAATCCCGTACAGCGTGAGGGACGCGGGCCGACAGACACACGGCCGGCGGCGCGGCAGCTTCAAGCAGGCACGGCGCCCAGAAACGCCGGGCATGCCCTCACTCTCGCGGGAGGACCCCTCCATGATCACGACGACGCTTCCGCAGCCGAATGCCCCACCGGTCCCGGAGGAGCTCCGGCCCACCGCTACCGGGCCGATCCTCGTCGCGAGCGATGGGGAGTCGGGCACCGACGCCGCGCTGACCGCGGCCTTTCTCCTCGCCGGCCGGTTCAACGCCGACGTCGAGGTGGTGGCCGCGATCGAGCCCCTCATCGCGGTCGGCCGGTTCGTACCGCCGCCGACCGCCGATGCCGAGCGAGAGCGCTCCCTGCGCGCGCGCATCGATCGACAGATCGCGACTACCATCGGCCGGGAGAGCGGCTGGCCCGTACACCTCCGCCGCGGATCGCCGGCGGCCACGATCGCCGACCAGGCCCGGCTCTCCCGTGCCCGGCTGATAGTTCTCGGGCGTGGTCCGCGCGACCTCGCCCACTGGCTCCTCGGTGGCGAGCTGGCGCTGGAGGTTGCGAGACTCGTCGACATCCCCATACTGTGCGTCGCGCCGCCGTTCCACGAGTACCCGCGGCGGGCGGTGATCGGGCTCGATTTCGGCGACCGCAGTCTGGCCGCCGCACGCGGTGCACTGGCCATCATGCAGGAGTTCGCCACGGTCTATCTGGCTCACGTGACGCCGCGCTTCGAGGACGCTTTCGGCGTCGACGAGGACATGGAGGCGAAGTACGATGCCGGTGTCGCGGAGGCGTTCGCGCAGGTGCGGCGCCAGGTCGATCTGCCGGAGGAGGCGATCGTGGAGACACTGACACTGCGCGGGGATCCGGCGCGCGCGCTGCTCGAGGCCGCGGCCCAGGCCGGTGCCGACCTGATCGTCTGCGGAACGCACGGACGCGGCTTCATGCAGCGCATGGTGCTCGGCAGTGTCGCCAGCCGGTTGCTGCGCGGCGCCGCGTGCTCCGTGCTGCTGGTACCGAACTCCAGACCGGAATCGACCATCGCTCTCACCGACTGGGCGAGCGAGCTGCAGCGGTTCACCGATCGAAACGCTTCGCGGCTCGCGATCCTGGAAATCGATGATCCGGCCATCGGCGCGCAGGCGCAGGTGCTGGACTTCCCCTTCATCGGCGCCGCCTGGGACCCCCGCACCACCCGGATCGAGCTGATGCTCGGCGGACCGCGCCCCGACGTGCCGCATCTCACGCACGTCATCGATGGCGCCACCAGTCTCGACGTCCTGGTCGGCGGCGATGGCCGGGACCGCGTTCTGTGCGCGACCCACGCCGCCGGCAAGACTCTGCTGACTTTCACCACATGAGGAGCACTCTTCCCTGAGCACAATGGCGATACTCGGCGACCTGGTGCTCCTGTTCGCCCTGGGAGCGGCCGGCGTCCTCGCCATGCACCGCCTCCATCTCCCGCCGATCGTCGGTTACATGGCGATCGGCGTGCTCATCGGGCCGCACGCGTTCGGAGTGATCTCCGCACCGGATGACGTCCAGGCGCTGGCCGAGGTCGGCGTCGTGCTGCTGCTGTTCACGATCGGGCTCCAGTTCTCGTTCGACGACCTGCTCGAGCTTCGACGAACGGTTCTGGTCGGAGGAACGCTTCAGATCCTCGGGACGGCGGCACTGGTCGCGGTGGCAGCCATCCTGGCCGGTACGGCCTGGCGGCCGGCGGTCTTCCTCGGTCTCGTGGTCGCGCACAGCAGCTCGACGCTCATTCTCCGGCTGCTCTCCGACCGCGGCGAGCTGGATGCGCTCCATGGTCGGGCCGCGCTGGGCGTCTCGCTGTTCCAGGACCTGAGCGTCGTGCCGATGATGCTCGCCGTGCCGCTCCTGGCCCAGACGGACCAGTCGGCCGGCTTCGTCCTGACGACACTGTTGAAGGTCGTGCTGTTCGTCGGCACGGCGCTCGTTGCCGCGCGAGTGGTCATCCCGCGCATCCTCACCCGGGTCGTGCGGGCGGGACGGCGCGAGGCGTTCCTCCTGGCCTTGATGGCGCTGTGCTTCGGCGCGGCGTGGGCGTCGGCGGCGGCCGGGCTGTCGCTGGCTGTCGGTGCCTTCATCGCGGGGCTGCTGATCTCGGAGTCGCCCTACGGCGCCCACGCGCTGGGCGAAGTCCTGCCGCTGCGGGAGATATTCGTCAGCCTGTTCTTCATCTCGATCGGCATGCTCGTCGATCCGCGCGCGCTCGCCGGGGCGATCGGACCGGCCCTGATGCTGCTCGGCCTGGTAATCGCGATCAAACTCACGGTCGCCACGGCAGCGCTCCTGGCGGCCGGCCAGTCGGCGCGGACCGCGGCGCAGTCCGGCCTCCTCCTCGCGCAGGTCGGAGAGTTCGCATTCGTGCTGGCCGTGGCCGGCGCCGCTGCGGCGCTGATCGATCCCGATCGGATGCAGCTCGTGCTGACGGTCGCCGTCGGATCGATGCTCGTCGTTCCTCTGGCGATGCCGGAGGCCGAGCGACTCGCGGTGCTCCTCGGTCGCGCCCTGCACCTCGCGCAGCCGCGGCACGCAGCCGGCCGGGAGACGCCGCTTCTGCTCCGCGACCACGTGGTCGTCGTCGGTCTCGGAGTGAACGGACGCATGCACGCGCACGTGCTGGCCCGCCACGGCGTCCGGTGCGTGGCGGTGGAGGTGAACCCGGAGCGGGTGCGGCGCGAGCGGGCGCGCGACCTGACCGTCGTGTTCGGCGATGCGACGAGAATGGAGGTGCTCGCCGCGGCGGGGATGGCGAGGGCGGCGGCGCTGGTCGTGGCGATCTCCGACGTGGCCGGAACCCGCGCCTGCGTCGCCGCGGCGCGCCGGCTCAACCACCACGCCCGGATACTGGTGCGGTCGCGATACGGCTTCGAGGCGGCGCCCCTGCTGGCCCTGGGAGCCGACGACGTCGTCGTCGAGGAGATCGAGGCGGGGATCGAGCTGTTCTCGCGCCTCCTGGAGCACCTTGGCGCGTCGCCGGAGGCGATCGCCTCCACGGCGCGCGACGTTCGCGAGCGGGGGCTGGAAGGCGACGAGGTACCCCTGCACTCGGACGACCAGGTCGAGCGCGCTACTCCGGATACCGCAGATCGATCGCCTCGGCGAGCTTCTCCCTGAACGCGGCGACGTCGGTGTGCCGCGCCGGCGTCCCGCCGACCGACCGCTCGAGCCTGCGGACCTCCTCTCGCAACACCCGATCGTACGACAGGTCACCCAGCCAGCGCGAGAAGTCTCCACGCGCGGCATGGTGAAGAAGCACATCCGGCGGCGCACGCTCGATCTCGTCCCGGAATTCCGGCAGGTTGGCAGCCACCCGGTCGTTCATGCCCGCAGGAGTTCGGAAGTAGAAGCGTCGCTCGCGCGGAAGTCGGCCCGACATGTACTTCCGCGTGTGGCGCGCGTGCGGGACCCGCCGCTGGCGCGGCGTGAACCGCACGGGCGGCGCCGATCCGTTCCACAGTTCGGCTTGCCCGTCGTCGGCCATCACGATGCGGGCGTCGGTGCGCGCTGCCGCGTGGTGGCAGATCTGATCCGGATGATACGACACCAGACAGAGGCCAGTGCGCGGCTCGGCGAGGACGCCGCACCCGGCCGAATGGGAAGCCAGCGGAATGTGCGCCTCCTCGACCATGATCCAGTGCGGGAGCCCCGTGACGTCCTGCATCATCTGGCACTGCTCGATGACCGCCAGCCCGTAGCGATGCTTCGTATCGAGGGACTGCTGGGCCAGGTCGATCACGACCGAGATCGGTCCGTGTCGCAGCAGCTCGCGGAGCTCATCCGATGTGGGGAGCGGTCCCGCCCCGCCGAGGACCACGACCCCTGGAAGCTCCGCCAGGCCGGCGTGGTCGCCCTCCAGATCGAGAACGCAGAGCACGTAGCCGGCGGCCACGAGGCTTTCCGCGACGAGCCCCGCTACGTACGACTTTCCCTGGCCGCTCGCGCCGTAGATCGCCATGTTGATGCGGGTCGCCGGGATACTGACGTCGATCCCCTCCTTCGTCCGGCCGAGGAGCACCCGGCGGCGGCGGGGCTGAACGCCCCGCAGTCGCGCCGGCAGGTGACGGCGAAGCAGCTCGAGCACGCCCGCTCCGGCGGGCTCGTCGAGCACGAGGTCGGCTTCGTCGCGCAGCGACTGCACGGCGTTGGCGACGGCCACGCCGATCTCGCACGCGGCGAGAAGCGAGTGATCGTTTTCCGCATCTCCGACGCCGATCGCATTGTGGCAGGAGATCCCGAGCTCGGCGAGCGCGATCGCCGTGCCCGAGCCCTTGGACACGCCGTGCGGGAGCACCATCAGCGCGCCACGGTTGCGCACGAGTTGATGCTCCAGACCGAACCGGGCGATCTGCTCCATGACGTCGCGATCGTAATCCGCCTCGGTAGCGACGATCACCCGACCGGCTCGCGCCGGGATTCCTCTTGCCTCCAGCGCCTCGAGGAAGGCGGGTTCGAGCGCGGGCGCCAGCGGGCGGTCCTCGCCGTCGAACGAAAGCACCGCACCGTTCTCGGCGATGATCCCGTCGAAGTGAGCGTCCACCTCGGGGAAGTCCTCGCGAAGCTCGACGAGGATCCGGCCGGTGACCAGCAGCACCGTAATGCCCGAGTCCCGCGTCTCCGCGATTGCGCTCAGTACCTCGGGTGCCGGTCGGCGCCTGGTGGTCAGGGTTCCGTCGTAATCGATCGCGAGTGCGCGGAAGAAGGCTGCAGGCATGGGGTAATCCTCGCCACTCATCATGGCAGGGTCAGTCGGTCCGAGCCCGGAGCGGGCGTCGGGGATTCCCTCAGCGAATCCCGCGCCCGGCGAGGCCACGCGAGAAGCCAGCGTCCGGCGTCGGGGAAATGCCCACATCGTCGCGATTGTCCCCCGATGGTCCACCGGCTTTGGCGGCCCGATTTTCCTACGGGAACACTACGCCGGTCGGAGGCTCGTCATGCCCAACGTGTTGCTCGCCACGGAAACCGCCGCGGCCGCGGCGCCGGGGGGCGCCAGGCGCCCTGATGAAACAACGTCACCTCCCGCCCCGCTCGTCCTCCCGTTCGCCGAGCTTTCGAAGGAGGATGTGCACCGCGTCGGCGGCAAGGGAGCCAACCTGGGCGAGCTCGCGCGCGCGGAGCTGCCGGTCCCCGACGGCTTCGTCGTGACGATCGAGGCGTTCGATCGCTTCTGGCGCGAAAGCGGCCTCGCCGATGGGGCCGCGCGGCACCTCAAGGCGCTCGACGTCGATGACCCGGACGCTCTCCGCGCGGCGGCGGAAGCGCTGCGCCTCCTGGTCACCGAGGCACCGATCCCCGCCGACGTTCGCGATGCGATCCTGGCCGGTTATCGCTCCCTCGCTCCCGGTGAACGAAACCCGATCGTCGCCGTTCGCTCCTCCGCCACCGCCGAGGACACCGTGCAGTTCTCCTTCGCCGGAATGTTCGAGAGCTTCCTCAACGTGTCGGGCGAGGAGCGATTGCTCGCGCAGGTGCGCGCCTGCTGGGCATCGACGTTCGGCGGCCGGGTGCTCTTCTATCGGCTCAAGCAGGGGATGCCGGCGGAGATGCCCGTCGCAGTCGTCGTGCAGCTGATGATCGCCGCCGAGAAGTCCGGCGTCATCTTCACCACCGATCCATCGACACGTGATCCCGGGAGGCTCGTGATCGAGGCGGCGTGGGGGCTCGGCGAGGTCGTCGTCGGCGGACAGGTCACGCCCGATCACCACGCGCTCGACAAGATCACGCTGACGACGATCGAGGAGCACGTAGCCCACAAGGATTTCCTGCTCGAGCGCGACCCGGCGACCGGCGACACGCGCCGCGTCGACCTCACCGGTGATCCGCGGGGCGACTCGCGGGTCCTCACCGACGACGAGCTCCGGTCGGTGGGCGATCTCGCCCGCCGGGTGGAGCGCCACTACGGCTCGCCCCAGGACATCGAGTTCGCCGTTGCCGAAGGTCGGGTCTGGCTCACGCAATCGAGGCCGATCACCACGCTCGAGGATCGCGCCGCGATCGCGCCGGAGATTGCCGGGGCGCGCGGCGCACCTCAGGGAACGCCGATCGCGTCGCCGGATGGAGCGAGCGCGGCAGCGCCGACACGACCCTCCGAGCCGGCGGCCGCCCCCCTCGTGCGCGGCCTGCGCGCGAGTCCCGGAACGGCCACCGGCGCTGTTCGCGTGCTCGCGTCGCCGGCCGATGCCGGAAAGCTCCACTCCGACGAGATCCTCGTCGCCCGCATGACGTCGCCCGACTGGGTGCCGATCATGAAGCGCGCCGCCGCCATCGTCACCGATGCGGGCGGCATGACCTCGCATGCGGCGATCGTCTCGCGCGAGCTCGGCATTCCCTGCATCGTAGGGACCCGGGATGCGACGCGAACCCTGACCGATGGGATGATGGTGACGGTGAGCGGCACCGATGGCACCGTTGTCGCCGCGTCGGCGACCCCGCCGTCCGTGCAGTCGGGTTTTGCCGCCGTCCAGCCCGAGGTGAAACCCGCCCGACAACCCGCGGCCGCGGGAGCCGGCGCGCGCCTGCCCGTCACCGCCACGCAGCTCTACGTCAACCTTGGCGAGCCCGACCTCGCCGAGGCCGTCTCCGCACGCGACGTCGATGGAGTCGGCCTCCTTCGCGCGGAATTCATGATGCTCGACGCCCTCGAGCGAACGCACCCAAAGCGCCTGCTGGCCGAAGGACGCGGCGACGAGTTCGTCAGCCGCATGGCCGGGAAGCTCCGCGTCTTCGCACGCGCCTTCCACCCGCGTCCCGTCATCTACCGGGCGATGGACTTCCGCTCGAACGAGTTCCGCTCGCTCGCCGGCGGCGAGGAGTTCGAGCCGCACGAGGAGAACCCCATGATCGGATGGCGCGGCGCATGGCGATACATCGGTGAGCCGGAGCTGTTCGGGCTGGAGCTGCGCGCGCTGCACGAGGTCCGAGCCGAGTTCGACAACCTTCACCTCATGATTCCCTTCGTTCGCACCGGCTGGGAGCTGCGCGAGTGTCTCCGTCTGGTCGACGCGAGCACGCTCGGCTCCGATCGGGGCCTGCGTCGCTGGATCATGGCCGAGGTGCCCTCCGTGGTTTCCTGGCTGCCGGAGTACGCGAAGATGGGGATCCACGGCGTCTCGATCGGCTCCAACGACCTCACGCAGCTCGTGCTGGGCGTGGACCGCGACAGCGAGCTGGTCGCTCCACTCTACGACGAACGCGACCCGGCCGTGCTCGATGCGATCCGCGCCATAATCACCGAGAGCCGGCGGCTCGGCCTCACCTGCTCGATCTGCGGACAGGCACCGTCGGTCCACCCCGAGTTCGCGGAGCTGCTCGTCCAGTGGGGGATAGATTCGATCTCGGTGAATCCCGATGCGATCGAGATTACCAGGCGCAACATCGCGGCAGCGGAGATGCGGGTGCTGCTCGAGCGCGCGCGCGCGGCGATCGGGTCGGACGCACGCGCCGCTGGTCACGGCGACGCGCTACCCCGTTGCTAGCGCTCCTCACCAGGCGGGGGCCCGCACATGCCGGCCTCCGCCAGCAGCACCTGACGCTCGTCGGCCGCACCTTCGGCCGTGATGATCGGCGCAGTGTACAGAAAGCTGCGTGTCAGCCGGCCGGACGGGTCCGCCTGGATGTCCAGACAGGCCGCCGTGCCGGGTGAGACCGCTACCTCCTGCGAGATCCATTCGTGCGGAGTCGCAGCGGCGCGCAGGTACACTGTCAGCAAGCGACGCGGCATCGCGCTCGACGAGACGAGCAGCGTGTCCTCCGACAGGGCCGGCACGCGGCCAAGCCGAATCCTCGACTCCGGGACGGCGCGCGACGGCAGCGCGTAGACTATCACGTCGAACGACGACCGGTTGCGCACCACGAGCGGAACTGCATCCTGATCGGCGCCGCGGCGCAACGGTCCACAGCTCACGCCGACCGCGACGACGACGATCGAGAGACCGAACGCGGCGATTCGAGCGGAGACTCGCATCTCACTCTCCGGGAGCATGGGTTCGGACGGCGGCCGCTCATGCGACGCCTGCCGCCGCCGTCACCGGCACCGGCACCGGCACCGGCACCGAGCGTGCCGGGGTACCGCAGTTCGCGCCGAGTTGCGGCTCCGATCGAGCCGGCGATCCTCCGACAGATGCGCGGCGAAGCCCTGACGGCGTGTGAACGCGCCGTGCCCCATCGTGGAGCGGGCTGGTGCGACCGCGCCGGTTCGAGGACATTCGCGACATTGGAGGTCAGCATGCCCGCGCACACCGTGGAACCACGAGTTCGGACAGAAGAGCACAAGGTAACGGGCGAGAAGCTCCTCGGCCGGGTCAAGGAGCTGCTGCACCAGGGCAACATCCGGCGGATCATCATCAAGAGCGAGGCTGGACAGGTGCTCATGGAAATTCCGCTCACGGTCGGCGTCGTCGGCGCGCTGCTGATCCCGGTGACGGTGGCAGTCGGTGCGATCGCGGCACTGGCCGCGAACTATACGCTCGTCCTGGAGAAGACCGAATGAGCGCGTACCCATGCGCGAGGCAATCACGATGAACCACGATCGACACTCGGCCGGCGGCTTTCGCATCGCACTCGGCACGTGCGGCCTCACGGCCTTCGCGATGCTGGGATGCGGCGGCGATGCAGACCGCGCGGAGCAGTCCGCCGGCACTCCCGCGTCCGCCGGTCCGGCGCAGGTTCGGCTCGCGGCATCGGACGTGACTCCGCAACTGATCGCCCTCGGCGACAGTGTCTATCACGGTCTCATCGGCGTCGCGTCCTGCCAGAGCTGCCACGGTCCGCAGGCGACCGATACGTCGATCGGCCCGAACCTCAGCGATGGCGAGTGGCTGCACAGCGACGGCAGTCTCCAGGAGATCCTCACGACGATACAGACAGGGGTGATGACTCCCAAGGAGTTCACCAGCATCATGCCGCCGTACGGCGGCATTCCGCTCCCGCCGGAGCACGCGCGCGCGGTGGCCGCCTACGTGCATGGGCGCGGCGGCGGCCGCTGACGGCTGCGAGCGAGAGGCTGCCAGCGGTGCAATGCGCGCCTTTGCCGGGAACGTGCGCTCCACTCGCTCCCCGCGCCGAAGCACCAGCAGGGAGATGCCCTCGTTTTCGCCGTTCATGTCGCAACTCCTGGTTCAGGCGCCGTCGGACGGTCCGTGGCGTCCGTCGATACGGCCGTCCCGCCCGCACCCGTCGGTACGCGATACGGTGAAAAGCGCAGTGTCGCGCCCAGCCCGTCGCCTGCCTCCTCGAACGAATCGTCGGGATCGTTTCGGACGATCTCGACGCGCGCCTGCTGGGCGAGCGCCAGGCGGACAGCGGCCTCCGCCAGCACCGGGTCCCGCTCGATCATGCACTCCGAGATGCAGAAAACGTCCACCGCGTGATCGGCGAGGGCTCGCATGGTGCGAGCACCGCCGAGCGCAGCGAGGTCGTCGGCCGCGGAGCGGGCCAGGATGTCCTTCACCAGCGACTCATCGCGCGTGCGGCGGAGGGCTGCCGCACCCAGCTCGGCCGCCGCCCTGATCTCGGCGTCGCGAGCATGAATGTCCAACTTCGGGAACCCGAGCACGCGGCCGGGCAACAGGACGGTCAGCGTCCGCACGACGTCGTGCGCCGCCTCGGGCGTTCCGCCGACGAGGACCGAGCCGTCGGTGCCGGCCAGAGTCAGCACCTTGATCGTCAGCTCACGCCGCATTCGCTCGTGCGCCGCACGTCGCTCGCGCTCCATCTCGTCGGTGCCTACAGTGCCGCGCGTCGCCTGGTGAAACCCAGGCGCGGGCGGCGGCGCACGCTGGTCGCGATCGTCCAGATGCGGACGCGTTCGCAGCGTTTCCCTGGCTGGATGTCGCCAGGCCGAACCACGTACAGGCGCGCGGTACGCGAGTCGATCATCACGACGATCAGCGGCTGCATTTGCTCCAGCACACCCAGGTACGGCGCGATCCTCGGGCCTGCCTCCCAGGTCACGATCGGTGACACCCGGACCGGCACCGTGCCGGCGTGCGCGACGCCGTCGCCGGTGATGAACCCCACCCATCCGCGTGCACCGATCGCGCCGGGAAAGTCCGCGAGACACTCGTCGAGGCGCGACACGGCCCGCTCGAAGGCACCGCGCTCCTCGCGAGTCGCATTCACGATCGACTCGCGCAGGGCGTGCAGATCGCCCGCGAGCCTCCGCCGCCACGCTGTACGCTCGGCGGGATCTCCGAACCTACCGTCGATATAGACGCTGAGAACACGCTGACCGTCCAGGGCACGGGTCAGGGATCGGACCTGGTCGTGATTGAGCATGAGGGCTTGCCTCCGCTACGATCGCCGCCGGCTGCGGGTCCGCGCTCGGCGCGGCCCCCGGCGCGGCCCCCGGCGCTTTCCCAACGTTAGGATGGATGCGATGGTGAAGCTGTCGTGGGAGTGCCGCCGTCCTGTAGGGAAAAGCCGCGCGGCGGCTCGGCCGCGTCAGCTCTCGGCAGGTTGGCCGCCCTCGCTGGCACGCGGCAGCGTGACGGTGAAGCGCGTCCCCCGGCCGATCTCGCTGCTCACCTCGGCGCGGCCACCGTGCGCCTCGACGATGCCTTGCACGATCGCCAGACCCAACCCGGAGCCCCGTACGCGGGCGGTCTTCCCCGCGTGCCAGAAGCGGTCGAAAATGTGAGGCACGTGCTCCGGCGCGATTCCGGGACCGGTATCCGCGACCGACAGGTGGACAGCGCGCTCATCAGCGCGGCCGCTCAACGTGATCCGGCCCCCAGGTTCGGTGAACTTGACCGCGTTGGCGACTAGGTTGGCCAGCGCCTGCACGATCCGGAAGCCGTCGGCCAGGACGGTCGGCAGCCGTTCCGGCAGGTCGACGACGAGCGAGAGTCCGCGCGCCTCGGCAGCGCCCCGGAACATCTCGAGGACACGAATGACGAGCACGAACGGGTCCTCGCCCTCCCGTTCGACCGCGAGTCGTCCCGCCTCGATGTTCGTGACATCGAGCAGATCGCCGATCAGGTGCTGCATCCAGTCGGCCGACTCGCGGATTCCCGCGACCGCCATGCTGATCTGCTCCGGCTCCGGTCTTGGCGCATCGGCGAGCACGGCGGCGTACATCGAGATCGCCGCCAGCGGGTTGCGCAGGTCGTGCGAGACCACGCCGAGCACCTCGTCGCGCAGGGCGCTTGCGCGCTGCGCTCGCGCGTACTGCCGCGCGTTGTCGATGGCCAGCGCGGCGCGGTAGCCGATCTCCTCGGCGAACGCGAGATCGGCGCCCTCGTACGGCTCCATGGTGCGATCGGCGACCAGCGCCAGCGCGCCCAGCGTGCGGCCTCGCGCACTGAGCGGCACGACGAGGTAGGAGCGCGCCTCGAGCCCCCGCAGCAGCGCCAGGTGCTCGGAATCGGACGCGACGGCTTGCAGATCCGCATCGGTCACGCTCGTCACCAGCTCGGGCACGCCTTGCTCCACCGCGCGACGGGTGAGATATGGAGCCGAACGACCGAGGGGCAACCGCTCGAAGCGGTCGGCGAGCGCCCTCCGCAGGGGATTGGCGTGTCTCGCTTGCAGTCGGCGGACGGTACCGTCCTCTTCCACGATGTCCACGATGACGAACGTCGCCAGCGCCGGGACGATCAGCTCGGTAAGCGCTCCGATGGTGGCCTCGAAGTCGAGGGAGGCATCGAGCATGGCGCTCGCCCGTGCCATGAACAGCGCCCGCCGCTCGGCGCGCTCGGCCGACCGCCGACCCTCCGCCTCTCGCACCAGCAGGCGCTCGCGCTCGACCTCCACCAGCTTGCGGTTCGAGATGTCCTCGATCTGCTGCACGATGTGCAGCGGACGCCACTCCGCGTCGTGCACCAGCGAGACGGTGACCTGCGTCCAGACCACGTGACCATCGGAGTGCAGATACCGCGGCTCGATTCGATAGGATGTGATCCATCCCTGCAGAAGAGCAGTCCGCTGATCGATGCCGAGATCGAGGTCGTCGCTGTGCATGATCTCGCGCGGGCTGGCGGCGAGCAACACCGCCTCGGTGCAGCCGAGCATGTCGCACAGCGCGCGATTGGCGTACACCCAGCGCCCGTCCGGATCGGCGAGGGCAGTGCCGATCGGAGCATGGTCGAGAGCCTCGCGAAAGCGCGTTTCGCTGGCTCGCAGCACGCGTTCGGCGCGCCGCCGTTCGCTCACATCCTGGAGCACGACGAGATGGGCGCGCACGCCGTTCACATCCAGCTTCGCGATGGACGCCTCGGCCGGGAACTCCTCGCCGCTCCTCCGGACACCGAGGATCTCCCGCCGCTCGCCCATCCGCCGTGCGCTGTCGGCGGAGGCACCGAAGCGGTTCACGTGCTCGCGATGTACCTCGTGAAACCGGGCCGGGATCAGGATCTCGAGGGGCTGGTCGAGGACCTCGCTGCGCGCATAGCCGAAGATCCGCTCGGCGCCCTCGTTGAAAAAGGTGATGCGCTGCTCCTCGTCGATCGTGAGAATCGCATCCGCGGCAATGGACACGATCCCGGCCAGGCGCGCTTCGGCAACGTATCGGGCTTGCTCGAGCTCCAGCATTACCTCGCTGCCGCGCAGCGCGGCAGTCAGCGCATTGCGCCAACTCAGATCCAGGCCCGCCGCGACGACGCAGCCCACCTCTCCATTGGCCGTGAACACCACTCGATTCTGCCAGGCGATGCGCACGCGCTCGCCGGTCCGGGTGAGCCAGTCGTTCTCGTAGGTGCTTTGGTTCTCTCCCCGGCACAGGGTCTCCAGGACGGCGCTGACGGCCTCCCGCTCGTCGTCGGCAATGAGGACGTCCGTTATCCTGCGCCCGCTGACATCGTCGGCCGTGTAGCCGGTCACGGCCTCGCACGACGTGTTGAAGCGGAGGATGTGTCCTTCGGCGTCCAGAATCACGACGAGACCTTGCGAGGCCGCCAGCACGGCGTCGAGGATCTCGCCGTCCCGCGCGAAGCCGATCGACTGAAGGGTCTGGCCTGCGCTGGCATCGGGAGTGGTCGTCATCGGACGACTCCCGCGCCCACGATCCGCCTGTCTCCGCGATGCCGCCGCCCGGCGATCGTCCACGACTCGATCCGTGGAGTAGCCAACATGGTGCTGTCGCTCACGCGTTATGGACAAGGAACCCGCATCCGGGGCGCGCGAGTCGCGCGGAAATCGGATGCGGGCGACGTGCAGAGGCCCCGGCGGTTACAGCGGCATCGCGGCAGCTCGGCCGGCGGACCACGCATCCAATAATATGGTCGTCGTCACGGCAGCGCAAATTGTTCCGACGAGCACATGCGATGAACATTGCTCTGTTCGTTCAGCATTTGCTCCGATCAGGCCGGCGCTGCTCCGGCAGATCCGTCGTCCAGCAACTACCGCCTCACGAGGCGCAGCGCGACGCCGACCACGAGTCCGGTTACCAGCGCGAGCCATGCACCGGCGATGAAGAACGGTACCACCGCGCGTCCGTCCGTCAGCCCCGCGACGGCCACGTAGAACGCGAGCCACGGAGGCAGCCCGGCCGCGCCGAGCGCCGCGCCCCAGGCAGCCGTCCGCCAGCGAAACTCGGAACGCCGCAGGACGAAGGCACTCCACGCGATGGTAATCCCCATCATCGCACCCGGTGCCGTGAACGGCACCAGGTCGCGAACGCCGGCCGCGAAGTATCCTCCCGCGATCAGCCACAGCGCCAGCAGGGCCGTCCCCGCTGCGAGTCCGGCGCCGAGCCGGACGGCGCGCGGCATTGCCCGCCGCACGCGCACGGCGTCCGTCACCTCGGCGGACGCCGACGCCGTCGGCCGCCCGAGCGCCATCATGCCCATGTGCCGTGGCCCGCGTACATCGCCGCCACCGCTATGTGGTCGCCCGCACCGGCGCCGGCATCGAGATCGCCTCAACGACCTCCTCCACCTTGAGCGGCTCGCTGGGCCCCATCCGACGAGCCAGGTCCGCCTGGGCGATGATCCCCTGCAGCCGGTGACGCTCGTCGACGACGAGAACGCGACGTACCTGGTCCCTCTCCATGAGCTTGATGACGTCCTCGGAATCCGCATCCGGCGTCACCGTGTCGAGCTCGCCGCGCGTCATGTGCTCGCGCACGAGACAGCCACTGTCGTGCGCGTCGGCGACGCAGCGGACCGCGATGTCGCGGTCACTGATGACACCGGCGACGTGCATGTGTCCGAGATCGTCCACCACGGGAATCAGTCCGACATCGCGATCGCGCATGAGCTCGGCTGCCCGCGTGATACGATCCTCCCCCGTGACGACGGCCGGGTTCGGGGTCATTAGGTCCCTGGCTTTCATTTGTGATTCCTCCTCGTGAGATCGAGGCCGGCTCGACCGCGCCGTGGCTGGGTCGAACCGTGGCGGCCGGTCGCCGCTCCACGCCGCCTGTACGGCAACATGGCAATTGAGAAATATCAACGAGGCAGTGCCGGGCGGCGTCGGCTGGATCCCGCCATCCGGTGAGGGTATCCCGGACGCCTCGCGGGCGGCTTCAGCTCGGACCGGGGGGCCGGGACCCAACTCCCGACGGCGCTCGCGGGATTCCGCTGACAGACGGGGGCCTCGGCGATCGCCATCCTTGGGCCCACGCGCCTGACAAGCCGAAGACTCCGACCCGAGGAGAAGTGCAATGTCGTCCATCGCAAAGGTCATCGAGCTGATCGCCGAATCCGACAAGAGCTGGGAGGACGCGACCCAGAACGCCCTCACCGAAGCGGCAAAAACGGTTCAGGACATCCAGGAGATCTGGGTGGGCGGCATGAAGGCAATCGTCGAGAAGAACCGCATCGTGCGCTACCGCGTCACCACCAAAGTCACGTTCCTGGTCAAGGGGCGCGCCTAGGCCGCACGCAGCGCCGCTCCCGGTGAGCGGCGCACCCGGCGGATGTGTTCGGCATGCTTTCTCGCAGATCGCTCATCGTCCGCCATCGCATCCCCGCCTCACCCATGCGCGTGGTGCGGCGGGTCCGGCGTCCGCTCCGCCGCCTCCATCAACGCGCGGACCTCGGCGTCCGATGTCTGCCGGAAGTCCAGGTACCATGGGCCGACGCCGTACAGCGGTTCGGGTGTCAGCACGCAGATGCACTCATCGGCGATCCGTCGCATCGCGACGCACGTCTCGGGCGCGGCGACCGCTGCCGCGACGATGATCTTCGACGGTGCCAGCTGTCGCAGCGCGGCGACGCCGGCTGCCATGGTAGCGCCCGTCGCGAGTCCGTCGTCCACCACGATCACGGTCCATCCGCGCACATCACGGAACGGCCGGCCACCCCGGTAGAGCTGCTCCCGCCGCTCGAGCTCGCGCTGCTCCGCCGCAGCCACGCGCTCGATCGCTGCCGGCGGCAGGCGCAGCTGAGCTACCATGCTCCGCTCGATCACGCGGGTGCCACCGGAAGCGATGGCGCCCATGGCCATCTCCTCGTGACCCGGCACGCCGAGCTTCCGGACGACGAAAATATCGAGCGGCAAGCGTAGCACGCGCGCCACCTCGAATGCCACGGGCACGCCGCCACGCGGCAGCCCCGCGACGAGCACGTCATCACGATCGGCGTACTCGACCAGCCGGCTCGCCAGCCGCCGCCCGGCCTCGCGTCTGTTTCTGAATCGCGGATCCATCTCGCCCCCTCTCTCCATGACCACCGACTCGCCGTTCGCCGCGGCCGCCTCGTCGCTTTCCCGGCGGCGGAGAATCAATGTGCGAGCGGCTACGCGATCAGGCAGTAGGGAGAACGACGCAAACGGAGTCAGCGTATCGCCGACTCGGCGGGTCACCGGCGCGGTGACGCGGGCGACGACTTCCCTACATGGCGCCGGATTCACCCGACAGACGTGCGTCGGCGCTGGCTCCAAGTTTCCGGTAAGGCGTCTCGTCACGTTCATTCCTGGAACGATCCATGAAATCGTCGCCCCCCGCGTCAGCCGATGACCGCGTGCCTTCCCCGGACCCATCCGGGGACGGCAGGAAGCCGCGATTGCTGTGGCTGGCCGCATGGGCATTCGGTGTGTCGATGTTCCTCTTGGTGACGCTCTTCCTCGGCCGCGACGGCGAGGCGGAGCGCATCCCCTATAGCACGTTCATCGCCTCCCTCGACGCCGGTAGAATCGAGCGCGTGGAGATCGGTGAGCAGGAGATTCGGGGCACGCTCAAGGCCGTTCCGGGCGAGGAGCGCACCGAGCCCGGCGAGGCCCCGGCGACGACGATGTTCGTCACCACTCGCGTGGAGCATCCGGGTCTCGTCGACGAGCTGCGCCGGCATGACGTGACGTTCACCGCCCTACCACGGAGCACTCTGTTCGACCGCCTGGTGTGGTGGGTGCTGCCGGTCATCCTGCTGTTGTGGCTCTGGATGTCGATGATTCGACGCACGGCCTCGCAGCAGGTCGCGAACGTGTTCGGCATTGCTGGCAGCCGCGCCAAGGTGTACGTCGAGCAGGACACCAAAGTGACCTTCGCCGACGTGGCCGGCGTGGACGAAGCGAAGCAGGAGCTGCAGGAGCTCGTCGCGTTCCTGCGCGACCCGACGCGCTTCGGCCGCCTCGGCGCGCGCATGCCGAAGGGGGTTCTCCTCGTCGGGCCGCCGGGGACGGGCAAGACCCTGTTCGCGCGCGCCGTGGCCGGTGAGGCCGGCGTGCCGTTCTTCTCCATCAACGGCTCGGAGTTCGTGGAGCTGTTCGTCGGCGTCGGGGCCGCGCGGGTGCGCGCCGTCTTCGAGCAGGCACGCAAGAGCGCGCCCTGCATCATCTTTATTGACGAGCTCGACGCCCTCGGTCGGGCGCGCGGCGCCGGCATCTTCACGGGGGCGAGCGATGAGAAGGAGCAGACGCTCAACCAGTTGCTGGCGGAGCTGGATGGCTTCAGCCCCGAGCGCGGAGTCGTGCTGCTCGCGGCGACCAACCGGCCGGAGATCCTCGACCCGGCGCTCCTGCGAGCGGGCCGGTTCGACCGGCAGCTCGTCGTCGACCGCCCGGATCGTCTCGGCCGACGCCAGATCCTCGAGGTGCACGTCAAGGCGATCCGGCTGGCCCCGGGTCTCGATCTCGACGCCGTTGCCGGGCTGACGCCCGGGTTCACCGGAGCCGACCTCGCCAACCTGGTGAACGAGGCGGCCCTGGCGGCGACCCGACGTGGCGCCGACGCGGTCACACTCGACGACGTGACGGTCGCGGTCGAGCGGATCGTGGCCGGTCTCGCGCGGAAGAGCCGGGTCCTGACACCGCGCGACCGCGAGGTCACCGCGTACCATGAGATCGGGCACGCGATCGTTTCGCTGGCCACGCCCGGAACCGATCCTGTTCAGAAGGTCTCGATCATTCCTCGCAGCATGGGCGCGCTCGGCTACACGCTGCAGCGTCCCACGGAAGACCGTTACATCGCGACACGGGACGAGCTCGAGGCGAAGCTGACCGTGCTGCTGGGCGGGCGCGCCGCCGAGCTGGTCGCATTCGGCCACCTGTCGACGGGAGCAGCCGACGACCTGGTGCGCGCCACCGAGCTGGCGCGGGGGATGGTGATGTGGTACGGCATGGACGATACGGTCGGGCACGTCGTGTACGGTGAGCGCGGAAGCCTGATGCTGGAGCCGCGCACGTTGGTCGCGCCGGAATCGCGTGTCTACAGTGAGGAAACCGCGCGCGAGATCGAGCTGGCGGTGCGCGCGTTCGTGCAGCGGGCACTCGACCGGGCGGTCGCACTGCTCACGCTCAATCGCGAAGCGCTCGACGAAGGGGCGCGCCGGCTCGCCGAGCGCGAAAGCCTGACGCATGGCGAGCTTCCCGCGGTAACGACGCCGCCTGCCGAATCAGGATCCGGCCGCCCTCGGGCGGCACGAGCGCACGCGGGTGTTCATCGTTCGGTCGTATCGGAGCCGTCGGGGGCCTGAACGCGGGCGATGACGCTTCGACTGCCATCGGGCACGCCACCGCGCGCGCGGGCGTGCTCCGAACCGATGATACGACAGACCAGCGCCGCGGGAGGAGAAAAGACCATGCAAGCCGCACGACTCCACGCATACGGTGGTGCGCTCGTACTCGATGACGTCCCCGTCCCGACGCCCGGGCCCGGCGAGGTGGTACTGGCCGTGGAGGGCGCCGGATTCTGCCACAGCGACATCCATGTCATCGATGGCGACCTCCAGGTGCTGTCACGCATGCCAATGACGCTCGGACACGAGAACGCCGGGCGTGTGGCGGCAGTCGGCGACGGCGTCGATACGGTGAAGGAGGGGGATCCCGTTGCAGTTTTCGGCGGCTGGGGTGAGGGGACGTGCGACTACTGCGTGTCCGGCAACGAGCAGCTCTGCGTCGCTCCGCGGTGGGTCGGCATCACGGGCGGAGACGGTGGCTTCGCGGAATTTCTCCACGTGCCGCACGAGCGCTACCTGGTCAGGCTGAGATCGCTCCAGCCGAAGATCGCGGCGCCACTGGTGGATGCCGCCCTCACTCCCTATCGAGCGATCACACGCTCACTCGATGCTCTTCAGCCGGATCACAAGGTGCTCGTGATCGGTGTGGGCGGGCTCGGGCAGTACGGGATCAAGCTTCTCCGCATTCTGTCCGGCTGCGAGGTTATCGCGGTGGACGTATCGTCAGGCAAGCTCGCGACCGCCGTGCAATACGGCGCTACGGATGTCGTCGACGGGCGCGGCGATCGTGTCGCCGAGGAGGTTATGGAGCTCACGAACGGTGCGGGCGTATGTGCCAGCTTCGACTTCGTCGGCAGCGATCAGACGCTGGACCTGGCCGTCCGTTCCACCCGGACGCTCGGCAAGGTCGTTCAACTCGGGCTCGCTGGCGGCTCCGCAAGACTGAAGGTGCTGGACAACGCGAAGTTCGAGGTACGGTTCGAGACGTCGCTGTGGGGCAACATCAAGGAGCTGCGCGAGGTGATCGCGCTCGCCGAAAGTGGCGTGCTCAGCCCCATCGAGATGGAATTTGCGCCGCTCACGGCCATCAACGACGTCTATCGGCGCGTGAAGGAGGGCGCCGTCGACGGACGTGTCGTGATCACGCCCTGACCGGCGAGCCGCTCCCGGCCCCACGCCGGCGCACCGGTGCGGCTCAGTACGTCTCGTCGGGCGTCGTCGGCGTGGTGCGCTCTTCTTCGAGCTCCCCCGATGGAAGCTCGGCGGACCCGGGCGCCGTGCGATCCTCCTCGATCTCCCCGGAGTCCACCGCCTCGGTCGGGATGGCCCACCCACGCTCGTCGGGCGCTGCACGATCACCGAAAACGAACACCTTGGTCGTGAGCTTGTGGTCGGCGACCGCCCGCGCGATGTCCATCGTGGTGACGACACCCAGCAGCCGATCGCCCTCCATTACGAGGATCCTGTGCACGCCGGCCCGCCGCATGTAGCCGGCCGCCTCGCTGACCGGAGCACCGGGCGCGAGCGCGCAAATCGACCCGCGCGACATCGCCTCGCCGACCGTGTGCTCCTCCAGCGCATTCCACTCCGGTCCGCCTGGCTCCGCGAAACGCTCTTCGACCTCGGCCCCAGCGTCCGCCCACATCTCCGTGAAGAAGGAAGCCGGAGGCTCGTTGCCCTCCTCCCAGCCGGGCAGTTCTTCCCAACCGTCCGCCTCCGCCTGATCGATCCGCTCGCGGGGAACGCCGGGAAGCGAGGCGGCGAAGTCCATGAGGTCGGTGGCCGAGACGATCCCGATCACCTTGCCGCTCGCCACGACCGGCGCCCCGCCGAGGTGGCGGCCGGCGAGGATGGTCATCGCGTCCCGGATCCCGAGCTCGGGGCTCATCGTCACAACCTCGCTCGTCATGATGTCCCGAAGTAGCAGCATGGCTCGCTCCAGCGTCGGGTCGCTGCGTGCCGCTGAGCGCGATGACGTGGTTCGCCTGCGCTGGGACACGCACGACGTTTCGATCAGAGTACCGCCGGTGCGGGGGGCGCGCTGTAGGTCGAATCCGGCCGTGTTGTCCGGCATCTTCCGGTAGTGAGCGCGCCGCCGGGGGGCTAGCGTAGAGCATCACGACCTGCGCGCGCCCCTTCCGGGAGGATCGATGCCCAGCCGACGCTCACCCATCTCGCCGGAGACCATGAATGCGGACGTGGCCGCCCGGCTCGATGAGGCCGCCGACCTGCTCCGCGACCAGGATGCGAATCCGTTTCGCGTGCAGGCGTACCGGCACGCGGCGCAGACGGTGCGCTCGCTTCAGGAGTCGGTCGGCGACCTCTTCCATCGGGAAGGGCTCGAGGGGCTCGAGCGGCTTCCGACCATCGGGTCGGGGATCGCGCGCGCGATCCGCACGATGGTGCTGAGTGGGTACTTTCCGATGCTCGAGCGTCTCCGCGATGCCGGCGATCCGGCGCGCGTCCTGGAGACCGTCCCAGGCGTCGGGCGCCGTCTGGCACAACGGCTCCACGACGAGCTCGGCGTCGAGACGCTCGAGCAGCTCGAGGTCGCCTCGCATGACGGCTCGTTGGGCGATCTCGCCGGCTTCGGCGAGAAGAAGGTGCGCGGGATCCAGGAGGCGCTCGCCGGCCGGCTCGGCCGGCGTCGCGCCGCGCCGACTACGCCCGCCGGCGAGCCCGGGGTGCAGGAGCTCCTCGACGTGGATCGCGAATACCGCGAGAAGGCCGCGGCCGGGCGGCTGCGGCTGATCACGCCGCGTCGCTTCAATCCGCAGCGCTCGGCCTGGCTGCCCATCATGCACACACAGCGGGGAGACAGACACTACACGGTGCTCTTCTCGAACACGGCGCAGGCGCACCGACTCGGCAGGACGAAGGACTGGGTGGTCCTCTACCATGACGGTCGCGACGGCGAGCAGCAGTGCACGGTCGTGACGGCTTCGCGGGGTCCGCTGCGGGGACGGCGCGTCGTGCGCGGTCGGGAAGCGGAGTGCGAGGGCGCGCCCGCGCTCTCGCACCGTATCGCATGACGGGCATTCCATTACGCGCACGCCGAGACGCTCCGACTGATTATCGGTGTTGGCCCTACGGACGGTGCGCCCGCGCGAGTGTAGGCTCGACGTGCGATCGCATCCCGACGCACAGGTGGGCCGAGCCGACCGGGGAGGATAGATGACCACGCTGCATCAGGTCGAACTGACTTGTCCTGTCTGCGAACAGCGGTTCTCGTCGCAGGCAGTGCTGTCCACGAACTCGCTTGGCGGTCTCCAGACCGACTTCCACGAGCTCGCGGTGGGAGCGCAGCCCCTCCCCTACCTGTTGCACACCTGCGCGCGTTGCGGCTACACGGCGGGCGAGACAGACTTCGGTGACGGGATCGGCATCGGCCTCGATGTCAAGCAACACGTCTGGGGTGAGCTCACGCCGATGCTCCCCGCCGGCCCATTGCAGGGCTCCGACAAGTACGAGCTCGCCGCCAAGGTGGCAGTCTGGCAGGACGCGGAGCCTCGCCGCATCGCCGATCTGTATCTTCGCGCCGCCTGGTGCTGCATGGACGAGAGCGATACAGAAGCGGAGCGCTACTTCCGCCGGCACGCCGCGTGGATGTTCGAGCGGGCGCTCGCGTCGTTCGACGCCGTGGACCGCGGCGAGCGGGCACGTCTCACGTACCTCGTCGCCGAGCTCTGGCGCCGCGTCGGGGACCTCGCGAGGGCGCGGGAGTGGTTCGACAAGGTCCCTTCGGAGATCACGGACGCGCAGTCCGATGCATGGATCGTTCGCGAAGCGCGTCGCCAGCGCGACTGCCCGAGGGAATGGTTCAGGTGACGTGAAGACGCGCGGGCGCCGCGGCTGGTCAGCGCAGGAGGTCCGGCCGGAAGAGCAGCGCGGCGCCGAGCACGCCCAGCACCAGTCCGCTCACGAGCTCGAGCCGGCGCGCGGCGCGCTCCTGCAGGCGCGCGTGCGACAGCGTCACGATCGCGATCGTGAGCACGATCGCATCGTCGAGAACGTAGGCCGCGATGTAGATGCCGAGATTGCCGTAGTACTCCCAGCGCGCCAGCGACTGCGTCGCCAGGATCTGGGTGTAAACGGCCGGCAGCCTGGCGGTGCAGAGTAGCTCGACGAGATTGACGAGCACGGCCAGCACTGCGACCGCGGCGATCGCGCCGCCGAGGTTCTCGGCGGTCAATATCCGTCGCGCCTGGCTGGAGAGGCGAGGCTTCGCACGCTCGGGGATGCTGAGGGTGAACCCGCGACCGAGCGCGAAGAAGTCCTTCACGTGAACTGCGCCGGCGAGCAGTGCCACGGTGCCGAGCGTGACCTGCACGACCCGGGACAGACCGATCAGGAGGAACAGCTCCAGCCAGGCGGCGATGAACGCGAAGTACAACAGCCCGCCGACGACCACGAACGTGCCGCCGAGGGCGAACATGCGGCGGCGGTCGCGCAGCGGCGCGAGCAGGGTGAGCAGGTAGAGGAGAGCCCACATCGCGCACGGGTTCACACCGTCGATGAACCCGACGGCGAAGCTGAACGCCGGCAGCCCTACTCGGCCGACGCTGACGGCACCGATGAGGGGGATTTCGATGACGCCGTCCGCCACCGGCGCCGCGTCGCTGGGCGGTGGCGACCGAGCCAGTTCGGCCGCCGCTCTCTCGCTCCCGCGTCTACACCGACATCGCCCACACGGATGACCAGATCCGGTCGCTCGCGCCGCAACTGCTCGATGAACGGCTTCGCCGCAGCGCAATGCGGACACGTCGCGCTGACGAACACATCCACGTCGACGTGCGGCACCTGGCGCGCCGAGGCCGCCCCCGATCCCTGCAGGGCGGCCGCGACGACCGAGCGTTCCGCAGATCCTCCTCCAGGATCCGACGTCAGCCATCCCAGCGTTGCGCGACGCGCAGGGCCGGATGCATCAGAATCAGATATGCGGCCATGGCGAGGCTCGCGACGATTCCACCCATCCAGATGGCCGACTCGCTGACGGCGGCGCGCACCGGCTCGGAGAACGACTGCGCGACGGCGATCATGTGAAAGCCCACGAACATGAACAGGAAGAGCGCGACGTACCACAGCTGCGCTCCCCGGTCGGCCAGCGTCGCCAGCCAGGACCCGAGGAGCCCGAACGTCAGGAACGCCAGCAGGTGAACGCCGTTGTACGC
Source organism: Gemmatimonadaceae bacterium (assembly GCA_035513015.1). Lineage (GTDB taxonomy): Bacteria > Gemmatimonadota > Gemmatimonadetes > Gemmatimonadales > Gemmatimonadaceae > DATKCV01. The sequence goes on along the minus strand of DATKCV010000085.1, from coordinate 70,617 downwards.
GAACACGTAGCCGGGTGTCACGGCGAAGGTGGCGGGATCGACGGCGTCCCCGAGCAGCGTCGCTCCGAGGACCGCCGCAGTGTGAAACGGCGGCTTGCCCGAGAGGATGCTGACGCCGATGCCGAGTGCTGCGACGATACCGTAGCCGATGACCCCGGCGACCAGACCGTGTCCGATCACATCCATGCGTCTGTCGCTCATTTCTCCTCCCGCAGTGCATGCGTCACCATCCATCGACTCGCCGTCTCACCACGCTTCGCCGGCCCGCCCGCCGGCGGCGCCGGCCGGCGCGAGCTGCCGGACGAACCACCGTCCGGCCTCGCGCGCGACCGCCTCCAACACTCCCGGTTCTTCGAACAGGTGCGTCGCACCAGGAATGATCACGAGCGCCTTCGGCCCGCGGAGCGCGCGCAGGGCCTCCTGGTTGAGCGGCAGGATGGCCTGGTCCGCTCCCCCCACGATCAGCAGCGTCGGAACGGTGACGCGGCGCAGGTGCTCACCCGCGAGATCCGGCCGCCCGCCGCGCGACACGATGGCACCGACGCGCTCTGGCCACTGGGCCGCCGAGATCAGTGCCGCCGCCGCTCCAGTGCTGGCCCCGAACAGGCCGATACGCAGGTGCCGCAGCTGCCGCTGGCCCGCCAGCCAGTCCATCACGCTGCTGACCCGGGCCGCGAGCAGGCCGATGTCGAAGCGGAGCCGCGCCGTCTCTCGATCGATTCGCTCCTCCTCCGGCGTCAGCAGATCCAGAAGCAGCGTCGCCATGCCGGCATCCCGGAGGTCGGACGCCACCGCGCGATTGCGCGCGCTGAACCGGCCGCTGCCGCTGCCGTGGACGAAGACTATGATCGCATCGGTACCCGTCGGCGCTCCGAGCGTCGCGTCCAGCGTCACCCCATCGAGAGGAATGCGAATCTCCTGCTCCGTACCATCCATCCGAATGTCCGCACTCACGATCCACCTCCCGGCGCCATCAGAGCGCCGTCGGATATGTCTCCGCCAGCTCGCCGCGCTCCCACGCACCGGTGCGCTCCAACGGCTCGACGGCGCGCGTCGCATCGTAGTGCAGAACCGCGTCGAACTGACTCGGCAGGCGCGCGTGGAAGTAATGACTCAGCCGCTCTGTATCGGGACGATAGATGACACCGATGGCCCGCTCGAGCCGCGGCCGCTCCAGATTCGCCACCAGCTCGTTCGGCGACCGGAGATCGATCAGGAAGTTGCGGACGCCCGTCTCGTGGAACGCCGCCTCGTAACTGTCCTCGAGCGCAGGGCGCACGCGCATGCGCTGTGCCGGCTCACCCCAGTCGGATGCGGCGGTCACCGTGCCATCGTACGTGGTGAAACCCACCAGCATCGACTCGTGCCCCCACCTGCTCCGCACCAGCTGGCCGACGTTGAGCTCGCCGGACACGCCCATGTCCGTCGCCCGCGCGTCGCCGAGGTGGGAGTTGTGCGCCCAGAGCACGACCTTCGGGGGGTGCCATTCGCCACCCAGTTGGACCAGCAGTGCCTCGAGCGTCTCCACCATGTGGGTGTCGCGCAGGTTCCACGACGTCACCCGATCCCCGAACATGGCGCGGTAATATCGCTCCGCGTTCCGCACCAGCCGGGCGTTCTGTTCGGCGAAGAACAACGCGTCCGGTGCGATCCGTCCATCGCGGCGAGCGTACTCGGCGGCCGAGCGGCGCAGGTCGATCAACTGGTCGACGACAGCCTGCTCGCACGAAGCGGATAGCCCGAACGCGGCCGCGTAGCCGTACCGCTGCGGGTCCTCGCCGAAGTGCTCGAAGCACGCGTAGCGATTGCGCGCCCGCTGCTCCGCCTCGGGGTCGACCAGCCGCAGATACGCGAGCACCGCCTCCATCGAGGCATGCATGCTGTACAGATCGAGCCCGTAAAACCCCACCCGGGGCCCCTCGTCCGGCCGGGCGTCGTTCCAGGAGCGCAGCCACCCGACGAAGTCGAGGACGTCGGCATTGCGCCACATCCACTGCGGGAACCGGCGGAAGCCGCCGAGTGCCTCCGTTGCATCCGCGTCGCCCGAGCCACCGCGCACCCACCGGTTCACCCGATAGGCATCGGGCCAGTCGGCTTCCACCGCGACGGCCCCGAATCCCTTCTCGCGGATTAGTCGCTTCGTGATCTCACCACGGATCCGGTAGAACTCGTGGGTCCCATGCGTCGCCTCGCCCAACAGCACGAGCCGGGCGTCGCCGATCAGTTCCATCAGCCGATCGAAGTCGTGTGGCGTCCCTTCCAGCGGATGAATCACCGGCCGAAGCATCCGGCCCAGTGCGCTCGCATGGCCTGGCATCGTTCCCTCCTGGTGCGGTCCGCGGCGCGCTACCGGCGGCTGCCGGACAGCCGGCGACGAGGTCGCTCGAGCGGACGGCTTCAATCTGTGCATCCACCGGCGCGCGTTCAGTAGGGAAAAGCGTGGACCTTTGTCGGTGGTTGGCGGACACTCACGACCGCGGCTCCCCCAGCAGGTGCGGTACGAGCATCAGTCCCACGCCGGCGAACACGAGCAGAACCTGGATCGCCGACTCGGCCGGTCGCCGCTCGCGATGCAGCTCCGGGACGAGGTCGACCGCGGCGATGTAGATGTAGATGGTAGATGAACGAGCCTGCGGCGATGGGAACGAGAAGCGTGGCCACGTTGGAAAGCGCTCGCCCGGCGATGAGCACCGCCCAGCCGTTACGTTCCCGCGGCGCCCGGCCGGATCCGGCCCGGTACCTGCGCGAACGGTCAGGGCTTTCCCTACTTCGGAAGATCGATGCCCGTGCGATTTTGCTCCCGACCACCGCCATCAGCAGGAGACGAGGCATGACCGAGTTCAAAGTATTCGCCGGCACCGCGAACCCGCACCTCGCAGCTGCCGTCGCGCGCGAGCTCCGGGTTCAGCTGGCCGACGCGACGATCGAGCGATTCCCGGATGGGGAGATTTCGGTCGCGCTCGGCGAGTCGGTCCGCGGTCGTGAGGTGTTCATCGTGCAGCCGACCTCGCCACCCGTGAGCGACCATCTGGTCGAGCTGCTCGCCTTCGCCGACGCTTGTCGTCGCGCCGCCGCGGAACGGATCACGGCAATCGTTCCGTACTTCGGCTATTCCCGCTCCGATCGACGCCAGGGGCGGCGGGCTCCAGTTTCGGCGAGTCTCGTGGCCATGCTTCTGGAGACGGTCGGCGTCGCCCGCGTAGTCACGCTCGATGCCCATTCCGCGCAGCTCGAGGGCTTCTTCCGGATCCCGATCGACAACCTGACCGCCGTCCCCGTGCTCTGCAGGGCCCTGACCGAGCGCGTGCCGGCAGGCGCGGTCGTCGTCGCACCCGATCTCGGCGCCGTGCGGCTCGCCACGCACTACGGCGAGCGCCTCTCGCTGCCGGTGGCGATCTGCCACAAGCAGCGGCTCAGCGGAGCGGAGGTCAAGGTCGAGCAGGTGGTCGGCGACGTTCGCGACCGCGCCTGCGTGATCGTCGACGACATGATCACCACCGGCGGGACGGTGGTCGAGTGCATCGCCGCTCTGCGGCGCGCCGGCGCACGCGCCGAGTTCACCGTCGCGGCCACGCACGGCGTCCTCGTCGACGGCGCGCGCGCACGGCTGGCCGCCGCCGGCGTCCGTGAGCTAGTCACCACGGACACGATCACTCAATACGATGATGGCCGGCCGCCGTCACGCGTCATCTCGTCCGCTCCCTCCCTGGCGGACGTGGTCCGGAGGCTCGTCACCGACCGGTCGCTGCACGAGCTGACATCACTCGCGTATGCCTGACGGCGGCCCGGCGGCTTCAGATCTCCACGATGAGCTCGTCCCTGACCGAGCGCACACCGGGCGCCGACCACGCCGCGCGCTCCGCGTCCTGCCGCTCGGCCCAGGAGCGAACGTGGCCGCGCAGCGTCACGTTTCCGTCAGCCGCCTCGACCACCACGCGCTCGGCATCGGTTTGCGCAGTCCGCCGCAGCGCCTCCTTGATCTTCTGGCCGACCTCGAACGTCGAGACCCGCTTCGGGTTCACCACGATCAGGTTGGTCACTCCCTTCACGCCGGTGAGATACCGCACGGCGCGCTCGGCAGCGGACCGCTCGAACCGCCATTCGACCTCGCCCTCCAACGTGATCCAGCCGTCGGAGACCTTCGCCTTGATCCGATCCGTCGGAACCTCGATGTCCCAGCCGAGGATGTCTACGACCTGATGCGCGATGTCGGTATCGGTTCGCGCGGCGCTCGAGGGAAGTCTCACCACGAGGTCGTCCGCCACTACCTTCACGCCGGCCACGCGCTCCGCCGCCCGCAGAGCCGAGTATTTCTGCGCGAAGCTGCTCACTTGTCCACTCAAGGTCACGACCCCGTCCTTGCTCGCCAGGCCGATCTCGGCGTCGCGCGTGTTGGCGTCCCAGCGGAGATGGTCCTGTACGTCGCGCTGTAGTTGGGCATCGGTCTTCATGCTGGTCTCCTCCGTCCGCGGACGGGGCCGCTGTTGGTTGGCGCAGCGATCATCGCGGCGTCATCAGCAACGTGCGCTGCCCGGCCGCAGGGGCGCAGTCCGGCGACTGACCATCCCATGTCGGGAAAACCCTCAGCGTCGACACCTGGCGAGCGCCGCTCCGGCGGCGACCCGGCGAAGGTCTCCCGCCGCGCCCGGGACCGCGGCCGCTCCCAGCTCGGGACGATCGGCGCCGGCAATCACTTCGTCGAGCTTCAGACGGTCGAGGAGATCTTCGATCGCGCGGCCGCTACGGCCTACGGTCTGGTCGAAGGCGGCATCACCGTGCTGATCCACACCGGTTCGCGTGGACTGGGCCATCAGGTTTGCACGGACTTCGTGCGCCTGCTCGACGAGCGGATGCCGAGCTACGGGATCACGCTTCCCGACCGCCAGCTCTCCTGTGCACCAGCCTCCTCGCAAGAGGGTCGCGACTATCTTGCTGCCATGGCGGGAGCGGCGAACTTCGCGTGGGCGAATCGGCAGCTCATCGCACACCGCGTGCGGCAGGACATGGTACGCCTGTTCCCGGAGATCCGCGCCGAGGAGGTCCGGGTCGTGTACGATGTGGCTCACAGCATCGCGAAGGTCGAGGAGCATGGTGGCCAACGGCTGTGCGTGCATCGCAAGGGGGCCACTCGTTCGTTCGGACCGGGACATCCGGAGCTCGCGTCGGCCCACGCCACCACGGGGCAGCCGGTATTCATCCCCGGCAGCATGGGCACCGCGACGTTCGTGATGGCCGGGGTGAGCATGGCCGAGGCCCGCTCGTTCGGCAGCGCCTGTCACAAGGACGTCGAGCGCGTCGCCGAGGTCGTGGAGACGGCCGGACTGGCGCGGCGCGTGGCCCGCCTGCGTCCCATCGGTGTGATCAAGGGATGAGCAGGTCGTGATCGGCAGGAAATGACCGCGGACCCGAGCGGCGAAGCGGACGTAGCTCCCGCGCCGGCACCCGGACGACCGGCGCCCGCGCGAGCCGGCGCGCACGAGGGCGCGCATGATCGCTCGGTGGACGAGACGCTCCGCGCGCTCGAGACGGACCGGTCGGGGCTCTCCGATGCGGTGGCACGCCGGCGGCTCCGAGCCACGGGACCGAACACTCTGCGGGTTGCCAAACCGCGTGCCGCCTGGCGGATTCTGCTCGACCAGCTCCGCAGCGTGGTCGTGCTGCTCCTCATCGCCGCGGCGGCGATCTCCTTCCTGATCGCCGACCCGGTGGAAGCGGCGGCCATCGCCGCCGTACTCGCGATCAACACGCTGCTCGGCTTCTCGATCGAGATTCGAGCGCGCCGCGCGATGGAGGCGCTCCTCCACCTCGACGTGCCGCGGGCGACAGTCATTCGCGCCGGCCGGGTACGCGAGATCGACGCTCGCGAGCTCGTGCCCGGCGATGTGATCAGGGTCGAGCCAGGCCAGGCCGTTCCCGCCGACGCACGCGTGATCGAGGCGGCCGACCTGCGCGTCGACGAGGCGCCGCTCACCGGAGAATCCCTGCCGGTAGACAAGGGCACCGAGCCGGTCGCCGACTCGACGCCGCTCCCCGACCGCAGGAACATGTTGTACAAGGGGACGACCATCCTCGCCGGTACCGGCTCGGCGGTCGTGGTCGCCACCGGAATGGCAACCGAGGTCGGCCTGATCGGCGGAATGGTCGGCCGCATCCCGGACGAGCGCACCCCTCTCGAACGACGGCTCGACGTGCTCGGTCGGCGCCTGATCTGGCTGGCGCTCGCCGCCGGCGCGCTCGTCACCGCGCTCGGCGCGTTGCGCGGCATGCCGCTCAGCGACATGGTGAGAACCGGCATCGCTCTCGCCATCGCGGCGGTCCCGGAGGGCCTGCCGGCTGTCTCGACCATCGCGCTCGCCGTCGGCGTTCACCGCATGGCCCGACGGCACGCGCTGGTGCGGCGCCTCCCCTCGGTCGAGACACTCGGGTCCGTCACTGTCATCTGCACCGACAAAACGGGGACGCTGACGGCAGGCGAGATGACCGTGACCGTGATCCTCGTCGCTGGGCGCGAGATCGCCATCTCCGGGACCGGCTATGTGCCCGAGGGCACTTTCACCGCTGCCGGAGAGGCCGCGACCTTGGCCGATGATCCGCATCTGGAGCTGGCACTCCGCATCGGCATGCTCGCGAATCGTGCAGGACTCGAGCACGGACCGGACGGGTGGACCATCAACGGCGATCCAACGGAGGCGGCGTTGCTCGTTGCCGGTCGGAAGGCCTGCCTGCGCGAGGATTCGCTGCGAGCTGAGTGGCCGCAGGTGGCCGAGCTACCGTTCTCCAGTGAGCGGATGTTGATGGCGACCTTCAACCGCGCCTTGGACGGCGCGATCGTGGCGCACGCGAAGGGGGCTCCGTCGCGCATCCTGGATCGGTGCGCACGCGCGCTCACTTCGCGGGGCGAGGTGCCGCTGGACGATCGGACGCGGGAGGAGCTCGAGGAGAGCAACCGCGCCCTCGCCGCCCGCGGCCTGCGGGTGCTCGCGCTCGCATCGGGGCCGGTGCCCGGCACCGACGACCTCGAACCACGCGAGCTCACGTTCGTCGGACTCGTCGGCATGCTCGATCCTCCGGCGACGGGCGTCCGCGAAACCATCCAGACGTTCCGCGATGCCGGAATACGTACGATGATGCTGACGGGCGACCAGCGGCTCACGGCCGACGCCGTCGCCCGGGACCTCGGCATCGTTTCCTCGGGCGACGAGGTGGTGGACGGACAGGAGCTCGCCGGGTGGTCGCCATCCGAGCTCGCCCGGCGGATCGACCGGCTTGGCGCGTGCAGCCGCGTGAGCCCCGAGCACAAGCTGGCGATCGTCGCCGCGCTCCAAGATCAGGGAGCCATTGTCGCCATGCTGGGTGATGGCGTGAACGATGCCGCGGCGCTCAAGAAGGCCGACGTCGGCGTCGCCATGGGGCGCCGGGGGACCGACGTGGCCAAGGAGACAGCCGCTGTGGTGCTCCAGGACGACCGCTTCCGCACGATCGGCGCGGCGGTCGAGGAAGGGCGAATCATCTTCGACAACATTCGCAAGTTCGTCTTCTATCTCTTCAGCTGCAATCTCGCCGAGGTGATGGTGCTCGTCGGCGCCGGCGTCGTTGGGCTTCCGCTGCCGCTGGCGCCGCTGCAGATCCTGTGGCTCAACCTCGTCACCGACACCTTCCCGGCGCTCGCCCTGGCGTTCGAGCCCGGCGAGGCCGACGTCATGCGTCGTCCTCCTCGCGATCCGGAACGCGCGATCCTCTCGGCACCCTTCCTTCGCGCGATCGGCGTCTATGCCGTGCTGATCACCATCCCGACGCTGACCGCTTTCGTCTGGGGTCTGACGACGCACCCCGGAAGCTACCGGTACGCGGTGACCCTCAGCTTCATGACCCTGGCGTTCGCACAGCTCTTCCATCTGGGCAACGCCCGCAGCCGGGAGCACGTGCTGGCCGGATCGCGCGCGACGGCCAATCCCTACGCGCTCGGCGCCGTCGTGCTGGTGATCGGGCTGCAGCTGCTGGCGGTCTACGCCCCGCCGCTCGCGGCGGTGCTCGGCACGGAGCCGCCGAGCGCGGCCGATTGGGGGGTCGTGGTCCTGCTCGCCCTGGTGCCTGCCATCGTCGGACAGGCGCGCAAGCGCTGGCGGGAGACGCCGGTCAGTTCGCAGTCGGCTGGCCGCTGACACCCCATTGCGAGTGGTGTCAACCGTCCCCATCATGGCCTGTCATGCGCCACGATTCGTGAAGAGCGCCCGCAAGAGCCTGATGCGGTGGGCAGCGCTGTACGTCACGCTCGCGCTGCTCCCGCTCGTGCTTCTCTTCGTGCCGCCACGGCTCCCCGGGCGGAGCCTGTTCGTCGAATACGGGGTCGGACTGGGATTCGTCGGGCTCGCGCTGCTGGGGCTCCAGTTCGTGCTCACCGGGCGGTTCCACCGTGTGGCGTCGTCGCTCGGTCTGGATACGATGCTCCAGTTCCACCGCGAGGCGGGCATCATCGCCGCACTGTTCGTCCTCGGGCACGTGGTCGTGCTCCTGCTCTACCGGCCCGGATATCGGGTCTTTCTCGATCCGCGCGTGGACGCGGCGCGGGCACTGGCCCTGTGGCTCGTGCTGATCGCGCTGCTCCTCCTCATCGCACTCACGCTCCTGCGCCGGCGGCTCGGTCTGCCGTACGAGTGGTGGCGTGCGGCGCATGCGGTCTTCGCTTCGGCGGTTCTCCTCATCGGCACCGTACACGTGCTGCGGGTAGGACGGTACGTCTCGGTCCCGTGGCGTCAGACCGTCTGGATAGCGGCGGTCTTCGTTGCACTCGGTCTGCTCCTGCACGTGCGCATCATCAGGCCGCTGCAGGCCCGGCGGAAACCGTGGCGGGTCGTGGAGATCCGGCGCGAGCGCGGCAGCGCCTGGACACTGACGCTGGTGCCGGTGGGACATGGAGGTTTGCGTTTCGACGCCGGGCAGTTCGTGTGGCTCTCCTTCGATCCGTCTGCGCTCACGCTCCAGCAGCATCCGTTCTCCCTGTCGTCGAGCGCCGAGCGACCGGAGCAGATCGAGCTCACGATCAAGGAACTGGGGGACTTCACGTCCCGCATAGGTGAGGTGCGGCCGGGTCGCGCCGCATTTCTCGAGGGACCGTACGGCGCCTTTACGCTGCCGCCGGACGTGACCGGCGCGGTGTTCATCCCGGTGGCGTGGGAATCACACCTGTCATGAGCGTGCTGCGCACGCTCCGTGATCGCCGGGATCGCCGACTGCTCACGCTGATCCATGCCACGTCCGCCCCGGACCGGACGATCTTCCTCGATGAGATGGCATCACTCGGTCGAGACCTGGCGCTCGACATCGTCCCGGTGTACGAGCAGCCGCCCGAGGACTGGACGGGAGAGCGCGGGTTCCTCACCGGGGATCTGCTCGCGCGGCGGCTCCCGAAGGACCACCACGGGATGCATTACTTCATCTGTGGCCCGGCGCCGATGATGGATGTAGTGGAGGGCGCCCTCGCCGTGAGCGGAGTCCCGATGGAACGGCTGCACACCGAGCGATTCGACTTCGCATGAGCGCGACCTCGCCGCTGTTGCAGCACCAGCTGGTGCGGCGCACGATGTGGGCGATCGGCATCCTGCTCGTCATCGCCGTCGCACTGTTCGCCATCGTTCGCGCGAGCGGCTGAGGCGCCGCGCCGGCCGAGAAACCCGGCTGCGCCTCGGCATCGCGCCATGAAGTGATCACGATCGCCGCACGGCGCGTCGCCTCGATCGAAAGAATCCGCCGGGCATGGAGCCTCCTCGCGGTGGACGGTGTGTCTTTCGTCGACCTAGCGCCGCGACTGCCATACCGCGAGTGCAATCCCGGCCGTCGTGACGAGCGCCGCCATGATGCCAGAGACGAAGGCAACGCCGACGGTGGTCAGGGGCGAATGCCGGATCCGGCCTCGCGCTTCGGTCGTCACATCCTCGGCCTTCCACTGCGCTCTTCGCGCGGCTCGGCGAAGGTCGCGAGCGCTGTCGTGGAGCGAGTCGGCCAAATTTGCGCGCACCGCCTCCAGCCCACGGCGATGCCGCGTGTACGCGCTCGTGGCAATGTGTCCACGGTGCGTCGTGGGAGGCGAGCTCGCACGCTCCTCCCCGCGGACGGTTGCTCGTGCTTCGGCGGACATGGAACCCTCCTCCGCGGATGCGGTGGTATCAGACCCGATGCGGTCGTTCACGCCGACATGTTCGGACACCGGGACGGCGGCCGGGGCCGGGACGCCCGCACGATCATGTGCCTCAACATACGAGGGCCACGGGCGGACGTCTGTCGGCGAATGGAGGCGGTGCTGTCGGGCAAGGTGCGGACGGCGATGAGGTCTTTCACGTTCGTGACGCCCGGCGCCGCCCTCGCGGCGCGCTCGGCCTGCTCCCGCTCCGCCCAGGACTGCACCGTGCCGTGCAGGGTCAATCACGCGCTTAGCGGGCCGACGATCGGGGTTTCCTGCGCGATCGTCTCTGCCCTCCCTGACAGACAGCGGCGCGTGCGTGCCGAGATTGGCCTGATAGTCGCTGGCATCGAGCCCGCGTGAAAGTGAGGTCGGCGTGGACCATCCCGCGGAGAATGCTCCGGATCGGATCGACGCTCGTCGTCGTCACAGGCGGCCGGTGAGCCGGACCGAAGAGCACGTCGGCGAGTGGAAAGTGACGCTGCGGGCGGATTCGCTCGCCGAGCTGTTCATCGAGATCGCGCGTGTGATCGCCCGGACTTGCGGGCCGACCCGCGCAGCCGCGAGCCCGTGGACGCGGATCACGCTCACCGCGCGTGATGACGCGACGCTTCTCGCCGACTGGGCGAACGAGCTGCTCGGACGTGCCGAGGTCGAGCACGCGGCCTTCGTCGACGTTCGCGCGCTGGAGGTGCACGACGGCGAGCTCGACGCCGAAATCCGCGGCTACCCGGTCGTCGACTGGCGATCTCCGCTGAAGGCGGCGACGTATCACGGACTCACGCTGGACCGGCGCGATGGGCGCTGGACGGCGACGGTACTCTTCGATGTCTAGGAGGCCCATACCATGACTACCGCTGCGGTCGCCATGGTCCATCGGGAGGATCTCGTGCAGGTCGGTTCCTGCGCGTTCGAGCTCCCGACCTCGTGGCGCAGCGACATGCGCGTCGCCGCGCGCGTCTACGCGGACGAGATGCTCCTCGAGGCGATGCTGAGCGGCGAGGCCATGACGCAGCTCGTCAACGTCGCGACGCTTCCGGGCGTCGTCGGCTGCCTCTACGGAATGCCGGACATGCACGAGGGCTACGGCTTCCCCGTCGGCGGCGTGGCCGCGACGCGGATGCCCGACGGGGTCGTCTCGCCGGGCGGCGTCGGCTTCGACATCAATTGCGGCGTGCGATTGTTGACCACGCCACTCACGCGGGAGCGACTGGGCCAGCGTCACGAGCCGCTCGTGCATGAAATGTCGCGCAGCATCCCATCCGGCACGGGCCGTGGCGGCCGGTGGAGTCTCACCGACGACGAGCTCGATCGCGTCCTCGCCGACGGGAGCGCCTGGCTCGTTCGCGAGCGGGCGCTGGGACTGGAGGCGGACGTCGCACACACGGAGTCCGGCGGGTGCCTCGCCGGTGCCGATCCCGCGAAGATCTCGCGGCGCGCGCGCGACCGCGGCCGCGATCAGCTCGGCACGCTCGGCGCCGGGAATCACTTCATCGAGCTGCAGGTCGTCGACCGGATCCTCGATCGGCGTGCCGCGGAGGCCTATGGCCTGTCCGACGGCGCCGTCACCGTCCTGATCCACACCGGCTCCCGCGGACTCGGCCATCAGGTCTGCACCGACTTCGTACGCCTCATGGATGAACGCATGGCGAGCCACGGCATCACGCTACCGGACCGCCAGCTCTCCTGCGCCCCGGCGTCATCGCCCGAGGGACGCGACTATCTCGCCGCGATGGCGGCCGCCGCCAACTTCGCGTGGTCCAATCGCCAGCTCATCACGCACCGGGTGCGGCAGAAAATCCTGCGCCTCTGCCCCGAAGTTCGCGCGGAAGACGTGCGCGTGACCTACGATGTCGCGCACAACATCGCGAAGCTCGAGGAGCACGCCGGCGAGTCCTTGTGCGTCCACCGGAAGGGAGCGACGCGAGCCTTCGGCCCCGGGCACCCCGAGCTGCCGTCGGCGTACGCCGCCGCCGGCCAGCCGGTCTTCATTCCCGGCAGCATGGGAACGGCCTCGTTCGTCATGGCGGGCGCGAGCACCTCCGAAGCGCGCTCGTTCGGCAGCGCGTGCCACGGTGCGGGGCGGGCGCTCAGTCGCACGGCTGCGAAGAAGCAGGTCACGGGGGCGGAGCTCCGCAAGCTGCTCGAGGCGCAGGGGGTCGTCGTGCGCTGTCCATCGAACAAGGGGCTCGCCGAGGAAGCGCCGGTGGCGTACAAGGACGTGGAGCGCGTGGCGGAGGTGGTCGAGCTCGCCGGTCTGGCGACACGGGTGGCCCGATTGCGGCCGATCGGTGTCATCATAGGGATAGCCGTCGCATGGCGACACTGCCGTGCGCGCTGGCGTTCGTCGCGTCCGTGCCGACGGCCGGCCGACGACCCAGGCGCGCAGGTTCGTGACGCGCCTCGGAGCAATCGCCGATCGTGGCCTGGAGCCAGGCACGTACGGTCCGGAGGCATTGAGTCGCTGGATGGAGGCACTGAGCTCGCGAGGCAGCTCCGACATCGCCGAGCGGGCGCGATTCGACGTCGAGCTGTCCATCACCGTGATGCGGGTCCTCGGACATCTCCACGCCGGACGTGTCGATCCGGCCACGGTCAGGCTCCGCCTGCCTCGCGCGCACTCCCGGACGGATCTGGCGGCTCTCGCGCTCACCCTCGCTCGAGCCGTCGATGTCGATGCGGCGCTCGCCGAACTCGAGCCGCCCTACGCCGGTTATCGGATGCTGACGCGGCTCCTGCCGCGCTATCGGGCCCTCGCGGCAGACTCGACCCCTTCGACCGCCGCGCGCGCACGCCGCGGTCATGCGCCCAGGCGACGCCTACGATGAACCACCCGCGCTGCGTCGCCTCCTTCGCGCCTTCGGCGATCTCCAGGTCCGCGGCGATGCCGCGCCGGCACCGGCGGACTCGTCGACGTACGATGAGGCGCTCGTCGGCGCCGTCCGCGCATTTCAGGACCGTCACGGCCTCGTCCAGGATGGCATCATTGGTCCCGCGACGCTCGCGGCGCTGCGCGTCCCGCTGTCTCGACGCGTCGAGCAGATCGCCCTGACACTCGAGCGGTGGCGTTGGCTCCCGGACGATCCGCTTCCTCGCCATGTGATCGTCAACGTCGCCGCCTTCCGGCTCGATGCCGTCGTGCCGGACCGCGCCGGGGACCGCGCCGCACTGTCGATGAAGGTCATCGTCGGAGAGGCACGCCGTCACCATGAGACGCCGGTCTTCCTGGGGACGATGCGGGAAGTCGTGTTCCGCCCGTACTGGGACGTGCCGGCGAGCATCGCGCGGCAGGAGCTGGTCCCCGCGATCCGGCGCGACCCATCGTATCTGCGACGGCAGGACATGGAGATCGTTCGCGGCGGTGACGATGACGCGGTGGCGGCGAGCCGTGTTGGGACCGGACGGCCGTCGACGCCGCGACGCGCGACACCGTGACCCGGCGTATCCGACTGCGCGAGCCGGTTGGCGTCATCGTCTTCTACGCGACCGCGCTCGCGGACGACGATGGACGCGCCCACTTCCTGCCTGACCTCTACGGACACGACGCCCGACTGCGCGCGGCGCTCGCCCGCTGAGGCCGCCGAGGGTCGTCACGTGTCCGACCGTCGTCAGCTCATCGTGGCCGACGCACCGGACGTGTGTGCCACGAAGCGCAGCCGCGCACCGATCCCCTCCGCCTCCGCATCCAGTCGCCGAGCGGCGGGATCCGAGACGATCTCGATGGCGGCCGCCTGGTCCATCGCCGCGCGTACGGCGGCCTCTGCCTCATCTGGGTGTTCGGCGAGAAACGCCGGGGTCAGGAGCAGCTCCTGCACGGCCCCGTCGGCCAGCGCGTGCAGCGTCGCGTTGATGCGCATCGCGCCGTTGCCGTGTGCACCGGAGCGATCGAGGAGCGCCTCGATCTCGGCCAGATCACGCGCGCCGCGGAGCTGCGATACCCCATCCGCGGCGTGTCGCGCGATTTCGGCCTCACTCGATGAGACCTGCAACCCCTGCTTCACCATCACTCGACCCGAGAGATGCTCCGGAAGCGAGGCGGCGGCTGCGAGCGCCGTCCGGGCGGTGCCCCCGAAGAGCATCCAGCCATCGACGCCCGCGAGCTCGACGACGCGCTTCACTACGTCCGCCACCATTCGGTCCGTGCCTGCGCGCAACTCCCGCTGGGCGGCGTCGGTCCCCGTCCGGCCCCGCGTGTTGGGCTTGAAGCCCTGGCGCGGCGCGTTCCCCATGTGATAGGGCGGCTCGACGTGCGCCTGCGCCCGGATCGTTTCCAGTAGCTCGAGCGTTCCTCCACGATAGCGGAAGAGCCGCGCCTTGCGGCTGTCGACCAGCGTGATGACGGCGGGCCGAAGCTGCTTGAGCGCACGCAGGTATGGTGCGACCCGTATGCCGTCGCCCCACGCGACCAGCCACGGCACCTCCGCCGGAAGCGGAGCGGCGTGCTGAACACCGTCGTCGGTCACGAACGCCGCGAAGCCGACGGCGCGCAACGCACCGCGATACCCGGCGAGGTGTTCGCCCAGACGCTCGGCCGCACGATCGAACGACGCGCGTTGCGCGCGCGGCGAATTCGCGAGCCCGGCGCGGAGCTCGGCGAGTCGGACGTCGAGCTCCTTCCGCCAGATCTGGCGAGCCGCGGGGTCGCGCACCTCCGCGGGGATGTAACCGCTCAGCACCTTCACCGGACGCAGGGTACGCTCAAGTTCCACCAGTTGCCGGTACGTGAACATACGGACCTCCGTTGCATACTTCGCGAGGCGCGGTCGCAATCGCGCGCATCGCGCGCTCGCCCGGCGCGCGCTCTGCCGACACGATGCGTCAGGCGCTCGGCGCGCGGGATAGGGGAAGTGGAGCGTCGGCGTCGGGCGATCCCCACTGGGTGCAGGCGACGGCGCTCGGCGGCGCGCCCGACGCGCTTCTCGTTGCCGGCCCGTCGGGAGATCCCCCCTCGGCTGTCGTCGATTCCCCTATTGGTCGAGCGCGGCGGTCATCGTATCTTCGTTCTCGCGTTCGCGGGACGGAGCAACGCTCGCGAACGGACGCCTTCTCACGGGACGCCGTCGGAGGGCCGCCCGCCGACAGTTCGACGTTGGCGGACAAGGTACGGGGTCGCTGGCCGTACCCGAAGCCCGACGTACGTCGGGCACCTGAGTCGGATCCGTCCGACGAGGGGAAGAATCTCACTTCGACCGAGCAGGTGCGCCGTTCGAAGGGACTCCGCAACGATCGGTGTCGAACCGAACCGGGTGGGATTCGCCAGCGTGAGAACCCCCGCAGGAGGTCGCGATAGCGGACCCTGCGGGGGTTCGTGCATCAACGCAGAATGGACGTGCACCACGACCTCCTCCGTATGTCTCCCCTCTTGCGACGATAGTCGGATGCAGGTCACGCTCTTCCTCTGCGGCGACGTGATGATCGGGCGCGGCGTCGATCAGATCCTTCCCTGTCCCTCGCCGCCACACCTCCGCGAAGTGGCGTTGAGCTCCGCCGCCGACTACGTCGCCCTCGCGGAACGCGCCAACGGGCCGATTCCGCGTCCGGTCGACTGGGGCTACGTGTGGGGTGTGGTCCCGGAGGTGCTCCGGCGCAAGCGTCCCCACGCGCGGATCATCAACCTCGAGACCAGCATCACGACCAGCGAGAAGGCGGCGCCCAAAGGCATCAACTACCGCATGCACCCCGCGAACGCCGCGGTCCTCGAGGCGGCGGAGATCGACTGCTGTGTGCTGGCCAACAACCACGTGCTCGACTGGGGGGTCGATGGCCTCCTCGAGACGCTGACCACCCTCCGGCAGCGCGGCATGCGCTTCGCCGGCGCCGGTGAGAACCTGGCCGCGGCGCAGGCGCCCGCCGTTCTCGACATCGGAAGCGCAGGTCGAGTGCTCGTTTTCGCCGTCGGTGCCACGGACGCCGGCATTCCGCCGAGCTGGGCCGCGGGGAGCGCGACACCCGGAGTTCACCTCCTCCCCGACTTCTCCGAGCGGACCGTCGAGTACTTCGCCCAACTGGTGGACGCGTCGAAACAACTGGATGACATCGCCGTGGCTTCCGTGCACTGGGGGGCCAACTGGGGATTCGCGGTTCCTCGCGCTCACCATCACTTCGCGCACGCCCTCATCGACAGAGCCAGGATCGACGTCGTTCACGGTCACTCGTCGCATCACCCGAGGGCGATCGAGGTCTACCGCGGGCGGCCGATCTTCTACGGCTGCGGCGATTTTCTCAACGATTACGAGGGGATCCCGGGCCACGAGCATTTCCGCGGTGATCTCGTGCTGATGTATGTCCCGACCCTGGAATCGCGCACCGGCGCGCTGGTCCGACTCGAGATGACGCCCTTACAGATCCGCAACTTCCGCCTGCGATCTGCAGAGCGAGAGGATCGCATCTTGCTGCGGAGTCTGCTCGACCGCGAGTGCCGCCGGTTCGGCCACCAGGTCGTTTGCCGTGACGATGCCTACGCGCTCGTCTGGCCGTGATCGTTCCGTGAGCCGACGTGCCGGTCCCTCTGCGCGCTGCGCGGCACAGAGTCGGCGGACTGTCAGGGAGGTCCCCATGAAAGCCATTTCGCACCCATCCTTCGTCGGGATGTCGTCGCCGGCGGATCTCGTACCGGCGTTTCGCAGTCGGTCCGACGCTGGCGATCGCTTGTCCGAGCGCCTCACGTCCTACCGCGGCCAGCACGCGCTCGTGCTCGGCATTCCGCGCGGTGGTGTCCCTGTTGCGGCGGCCGTGGCGCGAGCGCTGGAGGCAGAGCTGGATGTCCTGGTGGCACGGAAGCTCGGCTCGCCGATTTCCGCCGAGCTGGCGATGGGCGCCGTGACGGCCGACGGTGGCCGATACCTCAACGACGCGACGATCCGCGACCTGGGGATCACCAGCGAATACGTCGAGCGCGCCACGAAACGCGAGATGGCCGAAGCGGCACGACGCGAATCGCGCTTTCGAGGGAACGCGCCGCCGTTGAGCATCGCGGGACGCGCTGTGATGCTCGTCGATGATGGGCTTGCGACGGGCGCCACGATGATCGCGGCTGCGCGATCGGTCCGCGCCCGCAAACCGGCGCGGCTGGTCATCGCCGTGCCGGTCGGGTCCGCGGGTGCGTGCGCGCAGCTGGCAGGCGAAGCGGACGAGGTGGTGTGCCTTGCATCCCCGGAGCCGTTCTGGGCGGTCGGAGTGTACTATCGCGACTTCGCGCAGACGGAGGACGAGGAAGTCGAGCGGCTCTTGAGGGACGCACGCGGACGGCGCGCGCCGACGGCGGCCGACGCAACCGGTCCCGAGGTGCCGCGACGATGAGCGCGGCGACCGGTGCCGCGTCGCCGCTCGGCAGCGGTCGAGCGGCTCACCGGCAGATGCCGCGGACCCCGGCCGAAGGCCAGGAACACCAGCAGGTGCGCGCGCGTTTCCTCCTGCGACGCGCCCGGCCGAGCTTCGACGGCTCGCGGACGTGCGCCAGAGCGATGCGGCCGGCGCGGCCGAACGCCATCATCGCGGTGGGGCGCCGGTACCGGATAGCATTAGGAGCGGTGTGGCGTACGGCCATGCCGCACGGCCGCGCTGTTCTCCATGCAAACCGGCGTCGTGCATTCCCCCGCGTGAGGCCGGCAGTCGCCCGACGGCGAAGGTGCACGTGGGGATCTAAGCTGCGATGGAACGCATCCGCGGAGCCGAACGTGCGCCTCCGATGACATGCCTCGAAGTCGCGCAACGGCGGTCCCGGCCGCCGGACGGCCGCCGCCCGCGCGGAGGCGCTGCGCCGCCAGATCCGCCGACACGAGCACCTGTACCACGTGCTCGACCGTCCGGTCATCTCCGATGCGGCGTTCGACCGGCTCGTGGACGAGTTGCGCGGGATCGAGACGGCGCACCCCGAGCTGATCACTCCGGATTCGCCGACCCAGCGCGTCGCCGGACGCGCGCGCACCGGCTTTCGCCGGGCCCGGCACGCCGCTCCGATGCTCAGCCTCGAGGCCACGCGCGATGCAGCCGATGTGCGCCGCTTCGTGCAGCGGATTCACGCGGAGGACGCCGCGGCGACGTTCACGCTCGAGCCCAAGCTCGATGGCGCGTCACTCGAGCTCGTGTACGTACAAGGGGAGCTGGAGCGCGCCATCACGCGCGGCGATGGCGTGGAGGGAGAGGACGTGACCGCCAACGCTCGCACCGTCCGCGGCATTACGGCCCGGCTGCGGGGGCGCGGGCGCGCCATCCCGCGGCGCGTCGCCATTCGTGGCGAAGTGCTCATGCGCATCACGGCCTTCCACGCGCTCAACCGGCTACTGCTCGAGCGCGGCGACGAGCCGTTCGCCAACCCGCGCAATGCCGCGGCGGGATCCCTCCGGCAGCTCGATGCGGGCATCACCGCGGAGCGGCCGCTGCGGTTCGTCGCGTACGAGATGCTCGACCACGGTGGCTCGCGCGCCGCAACCGATGAAGACGTGCAGCGCGCCTTGAAGTCCTGGGGCTTCGCCACGCCCACGCCGAGCGGACGTGCGCGCGACGAGGACGACATCCTGCGCTATCATGGGCGGCTCGAGGCGATTCGCGACCGGATGCCGCTGGAGATCGACGGCATCGTGATCAAGGTGGCGGCCCTCGATCGCCGGGAGAGCCTGGGCGCCACCTCGCACCATCCGAGGTGGGCGCTCGCGTTCAAGTTCGCGCCGCGCGAGAAGCTCACCCGCGTCGAAGGGTTCGCGTTCCAGGTCGGACGGACCGGAGCGGTGACGCCCGTGGCGCTGCTGCGCCCCGTGGAGGTCGGCGGAGTGACGGTGTCGCGCGCCACGCTGCACAATCGCGCGGAGGCGCGCCGGCGGGACGTTCGCATCGGCGACACCGTGCGGGTGCACCGCGCCGGCGACGTGATTCCCGAGATCGTCGAGCGCGTCCCTCGACGGGGGGAGCGGCGAAGCGCGCCGCTGCGCATGCCGCGCCGGTGTCCCGGTTGCGGTGCCCGACTCGAGGAACGGGGCCCGCTCACCGTGTGCCCGAACCGGCTGGGGTGCCCGGCCCAGCTCCTGCGCGCGCTCGTCCACTTCGCGTCGCGCAGGGCAATGGACATTCCGGGAGTCGGACCATCGACGGCGAGCCAGCTCGTCGAGCGTGGACTGGTGACGACGGTCGCCGACCTGTACCGACTGACCCCGGAGGAACTCTCGACCCTCGATGGATTCGGGCGGCGCTCGGCGGAGAAGCTCGTGCAGGCCATTCGTGACCGGCGGGATGTCGAGCTGCACCGGCTGATCTTCGCGCTCGGCATTCCGCACGTGGGCGCTACCGGCGCCAGCGCGCTGGCGGACCGCTTCCGGACCCTCGAGGCGCTGCGCGACGCGACCCCCGCCGAGCTTCGGCGGGTGCCGACGCTCTCGCGGGTGGCGCGCGCCGCGGTGCACGAGTTCTTCCATGACCCCGCCACCCGGCGCACGCTCGATGCGCTGGTGAAGGCCGGCGTTCGCACGCACGTGGAGCGCCGTGCGCGGCGCGGCCCCCTCGCGGGGCGCACGATCGTGTTCACGGGCGGCCTCGAGCATCTCACGCGACCCACGGCGACGTCACTCGCGGAGCAAGCGGGCGCGCACGTGGCGACGAGCGTCGGCCCGGGGACGGATCTCGTGGTCGCCGGAGCCGCCGCGGGGCGCAAGCTCGACGAGGCCCGGCGGCGCGGCGTGCGCATCATCGACGAGCGCGAGCTTCGCCGAATGCTCCGGCAGTCCGGAGTGCAGGCGTGAGCAGAGCGGGCGGCAGCACCGACGCGGCGGATCCGTCGCGGGCCGCGGCCTCGGCCACGAATCGGATGGCGATGTCCCGGTCGGTCAGCACGCCCTCGAGCCGCATGTGACTCCGGTCGTTCACCACCGGAATCATGCCGATGTCCCGCTGCTTCATCAGCTCGGCCGCCCGGCTGACCGGCTCGTCCGGCGTCACGACCGCCGGGTCGCGCGTCATGATGTCTCTCGCTTTCATGGTCGTACCTCCCGCAAGGGTTCCGCGCACGGGCACGCTCACGCGCGGTGCCCGTGCAGGAGCTTCAGCAGCTGCGGCAGCGGCCGCGTGTTCGCGACGTGACGTGCCTCCACCCACCCCCGCCGCGCCTGATCGACGCCCCAACGCATGAAGCCGAGCTCGACGACCGCGTGCGCATCCGTGCCGAGCGTGAGCGCAACGCCGTGGCCGACGGCGGCGCGCGCCGCAATGTCAGCGCGATCGAGCCGCTCCGGCTGCGCGTTGATCTCGAGCATCACGCCGTGATCGGCGGCGGCGCGGCAGACGGCCTCGAGATCGAACGACGCCGGCCGCCGCCGACCGATCAGGCGCCCGGTCGGATGGCCGAGCACGTCCACGCTCGGATGCTGCAGCGCCCGCACGATGCGCGCCGTCTGCGCCGCCTCGGGGAGCTGGAGCTTCGCGTGCATCGACGCGACCACGATGTCGAATGCCGCGAGCGTCTCGTCGTCGAGATCCAGCGACCCGTCGGGGAAAATGTCCACCTCCACGCCCTTGAGCACGGTCAGGGAGCGCAGCCGCGCGTTGAGCCGGTCGATCCGGCGCATCTGCCGCCTGAAGCCGGCGCGATTGAGCCCGCCGGCGATGCGAACGCTCGGCGTGTGGTCCGTCACGGCGAGATACTTGTATCCCAGCGACTCGGCCGCCTCCGCCATGGCGTCCAGCGTGTCGCGGCCGTCACTGTCGGTCGTGTGCGACTGGAGGTCGCCGCGCACCTGCTCGAGCGTGAGCAGATGCGGCAGGTGATGCGCGCGCGCGGCGTCGATCTCGCCGCGGTCCTCGCGAAGCTCGGGCGGAATCCAGGGGAGGCCGACCGCCGCGAACACCTCGCGCTCCTCGGCGCCCCCGATGCGGCGCGTGCCCCGGAAGATTCCGTACTCGTTGATCTTCAGCCCCCGCTCGTGCCCGATCCGGCGCACGGCGATGTTGTGCGACTTCGATCCCGTGAAGTAGTGGAGCGCCGCGCCCCAGCTCCGCTCGGGGAGCACGCGCAGGTCCACGTTCAGTCCGGAGCGCAGGCGAATGGCCGCGCGCGTGCGGCCCCGCGCGATGACGTCCCGCACCTCGGGAAACTCCACGAACCGCTCGATGGCGCTCGCCGAGCCGCCCTTCCCTTCCGCGGTGACGAGCAGATCGAGATCGCCCACCGTTTCGCGACAGCGCCGGTAGCTGCCGGCGATCTCCGCGCGCGCGACGAACTCGCACCCGCGCATCCAGTCGAGCAGGGACTCGCCGTACTGGGCTGCGACCGCCCGCCGAACGCGCGTCTCCTCGGCGGCATGTGCCTTCAGCTCGCGCAGGATCCGCTCCTCGGTCCGCTTGCCGAAGCCGCGGAGCTTCGCGATCCGCCCGCCGCGTGCCGCGCGCTCGAGTCCGGCGATGGAGCGCACCCCCAGCTGCTCGCAGAGGATCCTGGCCTTGCGCGGACCGATCCCCGGCACGTGCATCAGCGAGACCGCACCGTGGGGAGCCTCGTGCTCGGCCTCACGGAGCGCGGCGAGCCGGCCGGTGCCGACGATCTCGCCGATCTTGCCGGCGAGGTCCGCGCCGATCCCGGGGAGCGTGGTCAGGCGCTTCGGCTCGTCGCGCACCATGCGCGCGACGGGCTCCGGCAGCTCCTCCACCGTGCGGGCCGCATTGCGGTAGGCGCGGATGCGAAACGGGTTCGCGCCCTCGATCTCGAGCACGTCGGCCATCTCGCGGAAGATCCGCGCGACCTCGGCGTTCTCGATGAAGTGCGCGCCGTTCGGCGACGCGCGCCGCAGACGCTGCCGAGGCGGGTGTCGCGATCGCGCGCGAGGCCGGCGCCGTGTGGTCGTGCTCACGACGGCTCCTCGGGCCTGGTGGGTGTGTGGCCCGCTCCTCCTCCAGCTCGCCGGATGGCAAGCGGAGCGCCGGCGTCGGGGGATCTCCACTGCCCGGCGCCGCACCAACATCGTATGCTGATGCCGATCACATGAAATCCGGATCGACGACGATGGTCACGCGCCAGGTGTCCTCTCGGCACGACTCCCCGTCGGTTGCGTTTCTCCAATGGGCGCTGCCCCGGCTCGCTCTCGACTGGTCCGGCTTTCGTCGCGTCCGCCGCCAAGTGTGGCGCCGCATCGAACGGGTGTCGACCGACACCCGTTCGAGACCAGGGTGCCTTCCCGCATCCCGCGAGTCTGTCGGAAGGTCCCTGAGGGACGTGTAGGGAAAGCGACACGACTCGCCGGGGCACCTTCGCCGCCGGACGACGAGACGGCGGCGGGTTCGGTGCCAGACTGCGTGTCGTCCCCTTCAATCACCGCGTGCGTCCCGCATGCGTGGTATGCGAGAAGTGCGGAACGAGGTGGTGCGCCGTCAGGAAGTGTCCGACGCGCGGTTTCCACTCGTCGTGCGCGATCTCGTATGCGGCCCACGTCAGGGTGAGCACGGCGATGAGCCCCGCGGCGACCAGCATGGTGATCGGCAGGACGAGACCGACGAGGGCGATCGTGAGCGCGACCATGTGTACCTCCGACCGGCAGCGCCGGAACGTGACGGCCGGCCGAGCACAACTGCCCCGGCCGCGCTCGACACCAGCGCGCTGCCCTCGAGTATCCCTCTGGAGCGATGCTCCGCAGGATGAATGATCGTGCCGGACCTCCGTTCGTGCATTGGGGAGTTGCCGGACGCGCGGTAGGGGAGTTCCCGGTCCCGCCCTCGATTCGCCCCGCGGCACGACCGACGGGTCAACCCGAGCGGCGCGGGTCCCATTACGCCGAGCTTGTCCCCAGCCCTTTCCGTCCGAGGGAGCTGATGCCCAGGACCGCGTAGAGCGGGCAGAACCCCACCATTGCCGTCACGAGCGGAACCAGTCCGAGCAGGCCCCACCATGTCTGTGGCCCGACGAAGACGAGTGAGAGCAATGCGATGCCCAGCACGATGCGAATACCACGATCGATGCGGCCGATGTTCCGTTTCATACGCCGTCTCCGCTAGAGGGTCGTCTGCACGATGCCTTCCCTCCAGGCGCGCCGCAGTAGGGGCCGCGCCACGTCGCCCGTAGCGGAATCCCCGCCGGTCCGTCCTCCGCTCCCCGACAGATCTTCCGGACCGGCCCGACGGACCCGAGCTACGCCCGACGACACCTTCAGAGCATGCCTCGCTCGACGGAATGGCCGGCGGACTCCGGCCTTGCCGCTACGGTGCTCATCAGCCACGAGCGAGCTTCGCCGCCAACATCGGAGCCACTCATGTTCGCCGTACGGATTCACGGTCGTGGTGGGCAGGGCGTGGTCACCGCCGCGGAACTGCTCTCCGTCGCCGCGTTCCTCGAACGACGACACGCGCAGGCGTTCCCGAGCTTCGGATCGGAGCGCATGGGTGCGCCCGTGGTCGCCTTCTGCCGGATCGATGACCACGAGATCAGACTGCGCGAACCGATCGTCGAGCCGGATGCGGTGATCGTGCAGGATCCGACGCTCCTCCATCCCGTCGACGTGTTCGAGGGACTGACCCGCGGTGGGTTCGCGCTGATCAACAGCGGACGCACACCGGAGGAGCTCGGGCTCGAGGACCTGAGCGCCCGTCTCGGTGCCGCGCACGTGCGAACCGTGGACGCCACGGCGCTCGCCCGCGAGCACGTCGGGCGCCCCCTGCCGAACGCGGTGCTGCTGGGGGCGTTCGCCGCGCTGTGCGACGTCGTCGGCATCGAGGCCGTGACGGCGGCTATCCGGCAGCGATTCCCGACCCGGGTCGCCGAGCGCAATGTGAGCGCGGCGACCGCGGCCTACGACCGTCTCATCACGCCCGTGGAGGCCGCTCGTGCTGAAGCAGATTGAGGGCTCGCGGGCGATGGCCGAGGCGATCGCCCTCTGCCGTCCCGAAGTGATCTGCGCGTATCCGATCACTCCCCAGACGCACATCGTCGAGGCGCTCGGCGAGATGGTGTGCACGGGCGACCTCGCCCCGTGCGAGTTCATCAACGTCGAGTCCGAGTTCGCCGCGCTCAGCGTCGCGATCGGCGCCAGCGCCACCGGCGCCCGCTCGTACACCGCGACGGCGAGTCAGGGGCTGCTGTTCATGGCCGAGGCGGTGTACAACGCCGCCGGCCTCGGACTGCCGATAGTGATGACGATCGGCAATCGGGCCATCGGCGCGCCGATCAACATCTGGAACGATCACTCGGATGCGATGGCGCTCAAGGACAGCGGGTGGATCCAGCTCTTCGCCGAAACGAATCAGGAGGCCGCCGACCTCCACATCCAGGCGTTCCGGCTCGCCGAGGAGCTCGGCTGCCCCGTCATGGTGTGCGTGGACGGCTTCATCCTGACGCACGCGGTGGAGCGCGTGGATGTCCCGACGCAGGAGGCCGTGGACGCTTTCCTCCCGCCCTACGATCCGATGCAGATCCTCGATCCGGCCGAGCCGGTGACGATCGGCGCGATGGTGGGGCCGGATGCCTTCGCCGAGGTGCGGTATCTCGGGCACCTGAAGCAGCTCCGCGCGCTCGACGCGATTCCGCGGATCGCTCAGGAATTCGAGCGGCAGTTCGGCCGCTCGTCGGGGGGACTCATCCGGCCATACCGGACCGAGCAGGCGGAGACGATTCTCGTCGCGCTCGGGTCGGTGAATGGAACGATCAAGGATGTGGTGGACGAGCTCCGCGACGAGGGGATCGCGGTCGGCGCCGTGGACATCTGCTCCTTCAGGCCGTTTCCCCTGGAGGCACTCGGCGAGGCGCTGGGCGGCGCCCGGCGGGTGATCGTGGTGGAGAAGCACCTCGTGCCCGGGCTCGGCGGCGCGCTCGCCTCGAACGTCCGCATGGCGCTGCGCGCGCATCCGGTGCCGGTGCACACGGTCATCGCGGGACTGGGCGGGCGGCCGATCACGCGACGGGGCATTCGCTCGGTCGTCGAACGGGCCGTGACCGAACAGTTGGACGACGTGGACTTTCTCGACCTCAACTGGGACGTCGTGAATCGGGAAGTAGCGCGGTGGAGCGAGATCCGCCGCTCGGGGCCCGTCGCATCGAACGTGCTCCGCCACCTGCACGCGTCCACCGGCGCGGCGCGATGATGCGGAGGGACTCATGAGCGGCGACAAGACGCAGCGGGTGCGCTTCTACCAGACCGGGACCTTCACTGTCGGCAATCGGCTGCTCGACCGATCCCTGCGCACCGTGCAGGCCTCCGCCGAGCGCGCGAACGCGATCACCTGCGGGCATCGCGCCTGTCAGGGGTGCGGGGAGGCGCTCGGCGCCCGCTTCGCGCTCGATGCCGCCATGCGGGCGGCCGGGGGCGAGGTCATCGCCGTCAACGCCACCGGGTGTCTCGAGGTGTTCACCACGCCGTCGCCCGAGACGGCTTGGCAGCTCCCCTGGCTCCACTCACTGTTCGGCAACGCGCCCGCGGTCGCCACCGGCGTGGCGGCTGCACTGCGCGTGAAGGGGCGCCAGCACGCCCGGGTCGTGGCACAGGGCGGCGATGGCGGAACGACCGACATCGGCTTCGGCTGCCTCTCCGGGATGTTCGAGCGTAACGATGACGTGCTCTACATCTGCTACGACAACGGCGGGTACATGAACACGGGGGTGCAACGATCGAGCGCGACCCCGCCCACGGCGCGCACCGCCACGACGCCGGCCCTCGGCCCCGCACCGGGCAACCCGTTCGGCACGGGCAAGAACGTGCCGCTCCTCGCGGTGGCGCACGGCATTCCCTACGTAGCCACGGCGAGCGTTGCCGACCTTCACGACCTCGAGCGCAAGGTGACCCGCGCGATGGAGATCAGGGGCGCCCGGTACATCCACATCGATGTGCCCTGCCCACTCGGCTGGGGCCACGCCAGCCACGACACGATTCGTGTGGCGCGTCTGGCGATCGAATGCGGGCTCTTTCCGCTGTTCGAGGCCGGTCACGGTCGGATTACCGGGTCCACTCCGATCAGGCGCCGCGTCCCGGTGACGGCGTACCTCGAGACGCAGCAACGGTTCGCCCACCTGTTCCGGGAGGGGCACACCGACGAGGAGCGCATCGCGCGTCTGCAGGCAATGGCCGATGAGAACATCAGGCGCTTCGACCTGCTGCGTGGCGCGCCGGACAGCGAGGAGCCGTCACATGCGTAAGCCCTTTGCCATTACCCTCGATGTCGGCACCAGCCTGGCGAACCACACCGGGACCTGGCGCACGGAGCGGCCGGAATACGTGGACCGGCTCCCGCCGTGCAACGATGCCTGTCCCGCCGGCGAGAACGTGCAGGAGTGGCTGTACCACGCCGAAGAGGGGAACTACCGCGCGGCATGGCAGGCGATCATGCGCGACAACCCGTTGCCGGCGATCATGGGGCGCGCCTGCTATCACCCGTGCGAGACCGCCTGCAACCGCGCACAGATCGACGAGGCGGTGGGCATTCACACGGTCGAGCGGTTTCTCGGGGACCTGGCGATCCGCGAACGGTGGCCGGCCGACCCACCGGCCCCGGCGACCGGAAAGCGCGTGCTGATCATCGGCGCCGGTCCGAGCGGGCTGTCGGCGGCTTATCAGCTCGCCCGCATGGGGCACCGGGTCGTGATCCACGAGGCGGGACCGCTGCCCGGCGGAATGATGCGTTTCGGCATCCCGAAGTACCGCCTGCCCCGCGAGGTGCTGGATGCCGAGATCGACCGCATCCTGGCGCTCGGCGTGGAGCTGCACACCGACAGCCCGATCGAGGACATTCCACGGGCGATTCGGGAGGGAAGCTTCGACGCCTGTTTCGCCGCGATCGGCGCGCACCTGGCCGCGCGCGTCGCCATCCCGAGCCCCGATGCGGGCCGCATCATCGACGCGCTCACCCTGCTGCGATCGGCCGCCGCAGACCAGGAGCCGCCGGGCATCGGCCGGCGCGTCGTCGTCTATGGCGGCGGCAACACCGCCATGGATGCCGCGCGGACGGTTCGCCGACTCGGCGCGGACGAGACCGTCATCGTTTACCGCCGCACGCGGGCGCAGATGCCCGCGCACGAAGAGGAGCTGGAGGAGGCCCTCGCGGAAGGAGTGCAGGTGCACTGGTTGCGGACGGTGAAGGAGGCGACCGACGAGGGCATCGTCGTCGAGAAGATGCGCCTCGACGAGGATGGCTGGCCGCAGCCGACGGGCGAGCTCGAGACGATCGCGGCCGACACGGTGGTCCTCGCGCTCGGCCAGAACGTGGATACGTCGGTGCTCGAGCGCGTCCCCGGCGTGCGGCTGGCCAAGGACGGCCGCATCGAGATCGGCGACGACATGATGACCGGCCATCCCGGCCTGTTCGCCGGCGGCGACATGGTGCCGGCCGAGCGGACCATCACGGTCGCCATCGGACACGGAAAAAAGGCGGCGCGGCACATCCACGCGTACCTCGGAGGAACGCCGGTGGTGGCAGCGCCACGGCACGAGCTCGCCACGTTCGATGCGCTGAACACGTGGTATTACACGGATGCCGATCGCACCTTCCAGCCGATGCTGGGCGCGATCCGTAGGCGGACGACATTCGAGGAAGTGCACGGCGGGCTGGATGAGCACAACGCGTTGTTCGAGGCGCGGCGCTGCCTCTCCTGCGGGAACTGCTTCGAGTGCGACAACTGCTTCGGTGTCTGCCCCGACAACGCGGTCGTCAAGCTCGGGCAGGGAAACCGCTACCGGATCGACCTCGACTATTGCAAGGGGTGCGGGATTTGCGCGCACGAGTGCCCGTGTGGGGCAATCCGGATGGTGACCGAGGAGCGATGACCGCGGAAGAGCTGCGATTCGAGCGGATCCTTCTCGCCTCGTGTCGGGGTGCCGACTTGGCGCCGGCCGCCCGCTTGGCGGTCGCGCTCGCCAAGCGTCACGCCGCGAAGCTGCACACCGCCGTCGCCTTCGAGCCGGAGTTTCCCTACCCCGGCGGCTCCGCCGCCGACAGCCCCGAAGCGGACACGCATTGGGTAGCGCCGGCAGACGAGCCAGTTGCCGGCGAGCAACTCCGGATCGCGAAACGGCAGCTCGCCGCGGCCGAGCCCGGCGCCGCGACGTCGTCGGTGTCGCTCGAGGTCGGGCAGGAGCCGCTGGCGATCACCCGCGCTGCACGGCGACATGCGGCCGACCTGATCGTGATGCCGACGACGACGGGGCACACCGCGCGATCCGCGGACCACCGCCCGGAGATCGGCGTCGCGCTGTTCACGACGCTGCCCCTCCTCGCCGTCTCCGGCCGCGGTACCTCAGACTTGCCCAGGCGCCTGCTGTTCGCGGCGGGACTGGACGAGTCGATCGTGGTCGCCGCCGATGTCGCGCGCGCTCTGCTGCCCGAGCCGACGCACGTTCATCTCGTCCACGTCGCTACCGGGGAGAGCCTCGATGACGCGCCGATCCACGCGCATTTCGACCGCATCGCCACCGCGCTCGCCGCGCCGCCGAACTCCGTCATCGAGCGCTGCATCCTCCGCCGCCGTAGCCGCCCGGAGCCTTGGCGCGCGCTGCTGGCATTCGCGCGGCTGCGGGGCGTCGAGCTGGTCGTCGCCGGCCTTCACGGCGGATCGCTTGCCGAGCGGAGCTTTCTCCGGAACACGGCGCTTCGCCTCCTCGGCGACGCACGCGTATCGACGCTCGTCGTGCCCGTGACATCGGCACGAGAGGCCGAGCCCGCGGTCGGCGCCTGACGTCCACCCGGGGGAGCGCGCGCGGCTACGCGCTCATCGCAGCCAGCGGATCACCGGCATCTCCGCCGGCACCACGGCCCCCGGGTGCGCCGCGAACACGCGCGGCGTGAAGTCGGTCGGAGGGCGCTCCGCCACGCTGGCGCGATACACGAACACTCCAGCGCCGTCCCCGGCGCCCCCGTCGCGGCGCATCTCCACCGCCGACACCAGGTGAGAGTCGTCCGCATTGGCATAAAGCTCCACCCGTACGTCCTCCGGCAGCACGCGGCCGAGATGCACCGCGATCGCGTACGTCCACCCCTCCGCCCCGTGCGCGATCTCCGGCGCGCCGAAGTGGACCTCGTCCCAGCCGGCCTCCAGCCGCACATGCCAGTCGGCGAGCGCCGCGGCCGCCCGTCCCCCGCCGGCCGTCCGGCTCAGGACGCGCGCGGCGGCCGGTCGATAGAGCTGCTCGATGTACTCGCGCATCATGCGGTTCGTGCTGAAGCGCGGCGCGAGGATCGCCATGCTCGCGCGCACCCGCGCGATCCAGCGCGTCGGCACGCCACGCGCATCCCGGGCATGAAACTCGGGGATGATCTCCCGCTCGAGCAGTGTGTACAGGTGCTCCGCGTCGGCGCGGTCGTCACCATCGGACGTGCGCACCGCCCAACCCAGGCTCTCGTCGTACGCTTCCGCCCACCACCCATCCAGCGTCGAGCAGTTGAGCCCTCCGCTGGCGAGCACCTTCATGCCGCTCGTCCCGCACGCCTCCCAGGGCCGCCGCGGCGTGTTGATCCAGACATCCACTCCACGCACGAGCTCCTGCGCCAGCGTGAGATCGTAGTCGGCCAGAAAGAC
Organism: Gemmatimonadaceae bacterium; assembly: GCA_035513015.1. Taxonomy (GTDB): domain Bacteria; phylum Gemmatimonadota; class Gemmatimonadetes; order Gemmatimonadales; family Gemmatimonadaceae; genus DATKCV01. Next base: position 40,972 of record DATKCV010000085.1, on the reverse strand, counting down.
GACGTGGTCGCGGACGTCGGGGCGCCGCGCGAACTCGACCCAGCGGTGAAGAATGGCCTTGCCGGTCGTGTCCCGCGGATGCGCCTTGCCGGCGAGCACCAGTTGCACCGGCCGTTCCGGATCGCGCAGGAGGCGGACGAGCCGCTCCGGATCGTCGAGCAGCAGTGCCGGCCGCTTGTACTCGGCGAAGCGCCGTGCGAACCCCAGCGTCAGCGCGAATGGATCCAGCACGTGTCCCGCGCGTTCGATCTCTTCCTCATCCGAGCCCATGAACCCGCGTTGCAACGCCAGGCGCGCACGGACGACCTCGACCATGGCCCGGCGATTCTCCTCCCGCATCTGCCACAACTCCTCGTCCGTCGCTCCGGCGATCCGGTCGCCAAGCGCGTCCGCCGCGTCGAGCCACCGTGGCTTGCCACAATGCCGTTCCCACATCGCGTCCGCCTGCGGCGAATCCCAGGAGGGCACGTGCACTCCGTTCGTGACGTGCGTGACCGGCACCTCCGGAGCCGGCCAGCGCGGATACATCCCGGCGAACAGGCGCCGGCTCACCTCGCCGTGAAGAGCGCTGACCCCGTTCGTAACGGCGCTCCCGCGCAACGCCAGCAGCGCCATGTTGAACGGCTCGCTCTCGTCTCTGGCGTGTGCCCGGCCGAGCCCCAGCAGCTCCTCGGCGGTGATCCCCAGCCCGTCAGCGTAAAGGCGCACGTAGGGCATCATCGCCCGGATCAGCGCGGGCCCGTACTGATCGAACGCAGCCGACACGGCCGTGTGCGTGGTGAACACGTTGCCTGCCCGGGTGGCCCACAGCGCCTCACGGAAGCCCGTGTGGTGCCGCACCATGTGCGTTCGCGCGCGCTCGAGCAGCGCGAACGCCGCGTGTCCCTCGTTGAGGTGGCAGACGTCGATCGTCGCGCCCAGCATGTCGAGCAGCCGCCAGCCGCCGATCCCCAGGACGATCTGCTGCATCAGCCGCCGCTCCTCCGCGGCGTCGTACAGCCGTCCGGTGATCCCGCGATCGACCGGACTGTTCGTCGGGGTGTTGCTGTCGAGCAGATAGAGCGGCACGCGCCCGACCTCCGCCCGCCACACGCGGAGCCGCAGCGCACGTCCCGGAAAGTCGATCGTCACGTGCAGCCATGCACCGTCGGCTCCCCTCACCGGGCGGAGGGGGAGCGATATCGGGTCGGTGAATGGGTACGTCTCCCGCTGTTTCCCATCCGTGTCGAGCATCTGGCGGAAGTACCCCTCCTGATACAGCAGCCCGACGCCGACCGCTGGTACGCCGAGATCACTCGCCGCCTTGAGGTAGTCACCGGCCAGAACACCGAGCCCGCCGGCGTACAGCGGCAGTGCTTCGGCGAGCCCGAACTCCATGCAGAAATAGGCGATCCCTCGCGGACGCGGGTCCGGGATGGTCGAGTACCAGCCGGACGCGGCCAGATGCTTCCGCCGGTCATCCTCGAGCCCCGCGAGCTCGCGGACGAACGAGGCGTCCGCGGCCATGGCGGCGAGCCTGGCCGAGGACACCTGCTGGAGCACCAGCCACGGATTCTCCGTCTCCCGCCACAATTCGGGGGCCAGCGCTCGCCACAACCCGTCGGCGCCGTGGCTCCACGTCCAGCGCAGGTCGAGGGCGAGCGAACGCAGCGACTCCAGCTCCTGCGGGAGCTCTCGGTCACCGAGGCTATCAGCCATGGTCGGGCCTGGTTCGGGTGAATGGCGCGACCAGCGCGCGCAGCGAGAACTCCCATGTGGCGGCCATGAACGGCCCGTCCACTCGGATCGGCGGGCTCAGCATAGCATGTGTGGCGCACACCTGCTGTCGGAGATCATGCACGTCCGTGTCGGCCGTTTCCAGCCGCGCGGTCGCGACTTCCCCGACGGCAGTGGGTCGGGACGCCCATGCATCCTTCGATGCGACCTCGCCGCTAGTCGATGGAGAATCCACATGAGACGTGGGCAGAGTGAAGCTGGAACGGGGAAGAAAAGGCCGCCCCTGGCCGGGACGTGCGCAGCAGCACGCCTCGGCGTGCTTGCGCTGGCGGTGTCGCTGACGGTGCCATTTGCGACCTCGGCCCAGGATCCCGCGGCGTCGCTCGCAGGGGCGCTGGAGGCCGCGATCGCCGAAGCGCAGATGCCGAGCGACCGAAGCGAGATGGTGGCGACGCGCGCGGCACTTCGTCGCCTGTACGACTCCGCCGGCATGCGACCGATATGGACCGCAGAGGGCCGGCCCACCGCGCAGACACTCCGTCTCGCCGCGCGACTCGAGACGCTCGCCGATCGCGGATTGCGCGCGTCGGACGTCGGCGCGGACTCACTGGCTCGATGGACGATGCGGCTGGACCAGTGGCCCGCGGCGGGCTCCGCCGAGATCACCCGGTTCGATGTGGCGGCCTCGGTCGCGGCGATGCGCGCCATCGGCGACCTGCATGCCGGCCGGATCGATCCGCGGTCGCTCGGCTTCCAGCTTCCCCGCGTCCATGCCAAGGCCGATCTGGCCGCCCTCGCGCTGCGGGTCGCGCGGGCGCCTGACGTGCACGCCGCGCTGGCCGCCCTCGAACCTCCGTACCCCGGCTATCGTGCCCTGCTGCCGGTCCTCGCCCGCTACCGGGCGCTCGCTTCCGATCCGTCGCTCAGCGTCCCGCGACCGCATCATTCGGTACTCAGGCCCGGCGACCGGTACGACGATGCGCCCGCACTGCGCTCGCTCCTCGTCGCCCTCGGCGATCTACCGCCGGATCGCCGGGTGGGTGGAGACACGGTGCTCGAACCTCCGGACCCGGCGGCGTACGATGACGCGCTGGTCGAGGCCGTCGTCGCGTTCCAGCGGCGCCACGGGCTCGCACCCGACGGCGTCATTGGGCCCGCTACGACGGCGGCGCTGCGCATCCCCATGAGCGAGCGCGTGCTGCAGATCGAGCTCACCCTCGAGCGCTGGCGCTGGCTTCCCGATGCACCGCCGGCGGCCTACGTCCTCGTGAACCTTCCCGCGTTTCGCCTGGACCTCTTCGAGCCCGCAGTCGCCGGGGCGCGCCCGGTTCTTTGGATGGACGTGATCGTTGGCGAGGCGCGTCACCACCATGAGACGCCCGTATTCCTGGGGACGATGCGCGAGGTGGTCTTTCGCCCTTACTGGGACGTGCCTCTGAGCATCGCCCGCAAAGAGCTGATTCCGATGCTGCGGCGTGATCCGGGCTACCTGAGCCGCGAGGGGATGGAGATCGTCCGGGGCGGCGATTTCGACGCCGTGATCCATCCGCTCACTGACGCGAATCTCGATCGGGTCCATGCGGGAAGCCTGCGGCTGCGGCAGCGTCCCGGGACGCGGAACGCCCTCGGTCCGATCAAGTTCGTTTTCCCGAACGCATACAACGTCTACCTGCATGGGACGCCAGCCACGCAGCTGTTCGAGCGGACCCGGCGCGACTTCAGTCACGGCTGCATCCGGGTGGCCGATCCGAAGTCGCTGGCCGAACAGGTGCTGCGCAGTCAGCCGGAGTGGGACCGCCCGGCGATCGACCTCGCCACCCGCGACGGCGAACCGACACGACGGATCCGCGTCACCCGGGCCATCGACGTGTACGTCTTCTACGCGACGGCCTTCGCCGCCGAGGATGGCCGCGCGTACTTCTTCCCGGACATTTACGGGCACGACGCGAAGCTGGCCGCCGTGTTCGGCGGCGAGAGATAGTCCGCTCCGCGCGCCGGCCTGCTCTCACCGCCACCGATTGCCGCGACTGCCGACGAGTGGGCGCCACCAGCGGATTCATCCGATGCCCCGGTGACGTCTGCGGTTCCACCACTTGTCGATCTCCCCTCCAACGATGACCAGCGAGCCGACGAGCACGATCTCTCCCCATTGTCGGGCGCTCAGCGGGACCGTGCGGAAAACCGTCTGGAGAAAGCCGATGTGCAACACCGCCAGATGCGCCAGCCACGCGAGAACCAGGCTGAGGAAGAGGAACCGGTTGGCGAACGGCGGAATACCGAAGATCGACCGGTCGAGCGACCGACAGTTGAACACGTGAAAGAACTGGAACACCACCATCTGCGTCAGCGCGGCGCTCTGCGCGATCACCAGATCGCCGGTGCGCTCGAGCGTCCACCAGAACATTGCCAGGGTGCCCGTCGCCAGCAGCAGCCCGACGAGCCCCAGCCGCTCGAGCAGCCGTAACGTCACGATCCCCTCGCGCGCCGGGCGCGGCGGCCGGTCGAGCTGACCCGGTTCTCCGGGCTCGAACGCCAGCGCCACGTCCTGGAGTCCGTTCGTCGCCACGTTGATCCACAGGATCTGCGCCGCCACGAAGGGAAGCGGCCAGCCGAGCACCAGCGCGGTGATGATGGTGATCGGCATCGCCACGCCCGTCGACAGCAGAAAGAAGGTCACCTTGCGCACGTTGGCGAAGACGACACGACCTTCCTCCACCGCCGCCGTGATCGTGGCGAAGTTGTCATCGGCCAGGACCATGTCGGATGCCTCGCGCGCGACATCGGTGCCGCTCTTCCCCATCGCCACGCCGATGTGCGCCGACCGCAGCGCCGGCGCGTCGTTCACGCCGTCGCCGGTGACGGCGACGATCTCGCCGCCCGCCTTGAGCCGGTTCACGATCCGCAGCTTGTGCTCCGGAGCGACGCGCGCGAAGATGTCCACCTCGGCCAGACGCGAATCGAGCTCGTCATCGCCGAGCTGCTGGAGCGCCTGCCCCTCGATCGCCTCCTGCCTGTCGCCCCCGAGACCGAGCTGTCGGCCGATCGCCCGTGCGGTGTCGACGTGGTCGCCGGTCAGCATCAGCACCCGGATTCCGGCCCGGTGCGCGGCCCCCACGGCCTCGACGGCCTCGGGACGGACCGGATCCTCCATCCCCTGGAGTCCGACCAGCACCAGCCCGGACTCGAGATCGGAGTCGTCGATCCGCTCGGCGTCCATCGGCCGCGTCGCCATGGCCAGCACGCGCAGCCCCTCCCCGGCCAGCGTGTGCGCCGCGTCGCGGATGGCGTCGGCATCGAGCGGCTCCTCGCTTCCGTCGGCGCCGAGCTGGCGATCCGACCGCTCGAGCACCGCTTCCGGCGCGCCCTTGATGTAGAGCCGCCGTCCGCCGTCGCCATCGACGAGCGTCGCCATCATACGGCGCTCCGACTCGAACGGGATCAGGTCGCGCTCGCGATGGCGCGCGCGCGCCTCGGCCGGATCGATCCCACCTTTCGCGGCAGCGACGTGCAGCGCGACCTCGGTCGGATCACCCCTCGGCGCCTGCTCCGGCACCGTCGGCTCCGCCTCGTTCGCCAGCGCGCCGGCGAGCAGCGTCTCGCGCAACGCGTCATCGGTCTCGGGCGACGCCGGCGCACCGTCGACCGATATCTCTCCGTCGAGCGAGTAGCCGCTGCCGCTGACCTCGTAGCGCCGGCCGCCGGCCCAGATCGCGCGTACCATCATCTCGTTCCGCGTCAGCGTCCCGGTCTTGTCGGAGCCGATCACCGTCGTGCTCCCGAGCGTCTCCACCGCGGGCAGCGATCGGATGATCGCCTTGCGCCGTGCCATGCGCCGGACGCCGATCGCCAGCGTCACCGTCAGCACGACCGGGAGGCCCTCGGGGAGCGTCGCCACCGCCAGCGCGACCGTGGCCACGAGGATCTCGTCGATCGGCATCCCGCGCCAGAGCCCGATCGCGACTACGACCACCGACAGCCCGAGGATCACCGCGCCGATCCGGCGACCGAGCGTGTGTACCTGGCGCTGGAGCGGCGTCTCGACGGCCACCATCTCCCGCATCGTGCTGGCGATCTTTCCGACTTCCGTCCGGTCGCCGGTTCGCACGACCAGCGCGCGGCCGCGGCCGCGCGTGATGATCGTCCCGCCGAAGAGCATGTTGCGCTGGTCGCCCGGAACGAGGTGCTCGCCCTCGACAAGATCGATCGTCTTCCGCACCGGATGCGACTCGCCGGTCAGCGCCGCCTCCTCGGCCTCGAGCTCGCGGGCGTCGACGAGCCGCAGGTCGGCCGGCACCCGCGCTCCCGACGCGACCAGCACGATGTCGCCAGGGACGAGCTCGCGGCTCTCGATCTCCCGCGCTCGCCCCTGCCGCACGACCTCGGCCTTCGGCGCGCTCATCTCGCGCAGCGCGCTCATCGCCTCGCGCGCGCGGTACTCCTGGATGAACCCGATCACCGCGTTGAGGACGAGCACGACGGCGATGACCGCTGCATCGATCGGGTGGTCGAGCAGCAGCGTTACCACTGCCGCGACCATCAGGATGTAGATGAGCGGATCCTGAAACTGGCGGAGCGCGATCGCCCACCAGGGCGTCGTACGCTCCGTCTCGATCTCGTTCGGCCCGTGCCGCTCGAGCCGCGCGCGCGCCTCCTCGTCCGACAGACCCTCCCGCGCGCTGTCCAGCCGGTTCAGCGCCTCTTCGGCGGGGATCGCATACCAGACGGTCTCATCACGCACGGCCGCGCCGCCCGATTCGGGCGGCGCGGCGGACACGGCTCGGTCTGTCGGGCTCGGCACCTCGTCCATCCTCCACGACACTGTTGTCCGGAGGATGCCACGAAGCGACGCCAATGTGAAGCGCTACCCCCTCGAAAGCTTCACCGCGGCACCGACAGCGCGCTGGTGGACGAGAAGTTCCCGACCCGGTCGAACGGCGATCGGTAGCGCCCATAGGGGGTGCTGACGATTATCTCCCCGATCACGCGATAGGTGATCGTGCCGGTGCCCAGAATCGACCGGCCCGCCCTCCTGACGCCGCTGTAGCCGAACGTCGCCGGCACCTGCACCGTCACCGAGTCACGGTCGGGCACAACGACCTCGGGATCGTAGATCCCCGTCGCCACCTCCGAGCCGTCCACGAATACGCGGTACGAGATGCGCGGGTCGTGCAGCTCGTATTCGTTCGGGTTGTAGACCTTCATCGTGACGTCCATTGCTCCGCCGGTGAGACCGACGCTCTTCACGGCCACGTCGCGCAGGTAGACCTGCGGTCGATAGTACGGCACCGACGGCTCGTGGGAATAGACGGTGGTGGTGCGCTTGCCGCAGGCCGCACCGGCGGCGAGCAGGACGGCGACCCCGATCAACGTGGACGTTCGCATGGTGCCTCGGCACGTGGTGTCTGGAAGGGAAACGACGGAATCCCGGGTGTGACGGGGCTCCCCTTACCTGACGCCAGCCGGGCTCTGCTGGCAACCGGAAACGAGTGATTGGCGGTGCATTCGGGCCGCCCTTCGAGCCGGCGCGCCTCGGCTAGAGCGCCGCTCTTCGGAGAAGCTGCGCGTTGAGCGCCACGATCACCGTGCTCGCCGACATGAGCACGGCCCCCATGGCCGGCGAAAGCACGAACCCCCACGGCACGAGCACCCCCGCGGCGAGCGGGATGGCGAAGATGTTGTAACCGGCCGCCCACCAGAGGTTCTGCTTCATCTTCCGGTAGCTCGCCCTGCTCAGCGCCACGATCCGCGGCACGTCGCGCGGGTCACTGCGCACGAGCACGATGTCTCCCGCCTCGACGGCGACGTCCGTCCCGGCACCGATCGCGATCCCGATGTCCGCCGTCACCAGCGCCGGGGCGTCGTTCACGCCATCGCCCACCATGGCGACCTTCTTCCCCTGCGCCTGAAGCTCCCTGATCCGCTCCACCTTCTGCTCCGGAAGGACCTCGGCGAAGACGGTGTCGATGCCGAGCTCCCTGGCGACCGCGTCGGCGACCGCGCGCGAGTCCCCGGTGAGCATCACGACCTCGATTCCCTCCTCGTGCAGCCGCCGGATCGCCTCCAGGGACTCCGGACGTACCGCATCCGCCACGGCGAAGGCGGCGACCACCCGTCCGTCGTCCATCAGGTAGATCGCTCCCTGCCCCCTTGCAGCCGCCTGCTCGGCGAATGCGCGCAGTTCGGAGCTCGTTTCCGCGCCGCTGGCCGCGAGCAGGTTGGGGCCGCCCGCCGAAAGGCGCCTTCCTTCGACGGTCGCCCGAACGCCACGCCCCGGCATGTACTCGAAGTCGGTCGCCGGCGGGACGCGAAGCCCGCGCTCTTCCGCGCTCGCGACGATGGCGCGGGCGATCGGGTGCTCCGAATCACTCTCCATCGCGGCCGCGCGCCGAAGCGCCTCGTCGGGCTCCAGGCCATCGGCCGTGGCGAGATCCACTACGCGGTGCTCGCCGAGCGTCAGCGTCCCCGTCTTGTCGAAGACCACGGCGTCGAGGTTGCGCGCTTCCTCCAGTCCGCGCCGGTCGCGCACGAGCAGTCCGCTGCGGGCCCCGAGCGTGGTCGAGATCGCGATCACCAGCGGAATCGCCAGCCCGAGCGCGTGCGGGCACGCTATCACGAGCACCGTCACTACGCGCTCGACAGCGAACGCCGGGTCCTGGATCCTCAGCGCGAGCCAGACGGCGAGCGTCACCGCGCCGGCGCCGAGCGCGGTGAGGGTGAGGAAGTACGCGGCACGGTCGGCGAGCGCCTGCGCCCGCGACCGCGACGTCTGTGCCTGCTCGACCAGTCGCATGATCCCGGCGAGCGCTGTTCGCTCTCCCGTTCCCGTGACTTCGACCCGCAGCGATCCCGCCTGATTGATCGTGCCGGCGATGACCTTGTCGCCCTCCCGCTTGTCCACCGGTCGCGACTCGCCCGTGATCATCGACTCGTTCACGGTGCTCGCGCCCTGTCGCACCATGCCATCCGCCGGCACCGCCGCCCCGGGACGAACGAGCACCAGATCCCCTTCGCCGAGCCGATCGATCGGGACCTCTTCCGTCCGGTCCCCGACGAGGCGTTCCGCCGTGTTCGGGAGGAGCTTCGCCAGCTCCTTGAGCGCCCCCTGTGCCTGCGAGATCGAGCGCATCTCGATCCAGTGGCCGAGGAGCATGATCGTCACGAGCGTCGCCAGCTCCTCCCACAGCGGCATCCCCGGGAAGCCGAGCGTCACGGCCGCGCTGAACACGAACGCGACAGTGATGGCCAGGCCGATGAGCGTCATCATCCCCGGGAGCCGGTCCCTCAGCTCGCGCACCGCGCCCTGAAGGAACGGCAAGCCGCCGTAGACGAACACCGCCGTCCCGAATACCGCCGGGATGTACGTGGACCCCGTGAAGTGCGGCGCCGTGTAGCCGAGCGCGCGCTGCAGCATGTGTCCCCAGACGAGCGTGGGGATCGTCAGCGCGAGCGAGAGCCAGAACTTGTCGCGGAACATCGCGACGCTGTGGCCGGCATGCTTGTCGTGCTCGGCGTGTTCGCCGTGGCCGGCCTGCATCTCGTGCTCCGGATGCTCCGGATAGCCGGGTTTCGCCGGCGCTTCCCCGCTTTCGGCGTCGGACGCCGGCGGGCGATGATGCGCGTGCGGATCGTGCATGTCGCCGCGCCGCGGCTACTGCGGCGGTCGCAGCGGACGTGACGACCAGTGGATCGCCCGGATCCGCCACCCCTCCGCCTCGCGGGAAAGCACCATCAGCTCGGCGCTGGCGGAGCTCACCGGCCGGCCCCTGAATTCGCCCCGGGCGGTGCTCGTCGAGCTCGCCCAGGCATTGTCGCCGCTGACCATCACCCGCACCGGACCACGATCGTCCTCCACGGCCCGCGCGAACGCCATGTCCGAAGCGAGATGGTGCGCTCTGTATTCCTCCCGCGTTTCGATGCCGCCGCTCTCCAGCACCACCGCGTCGGCCGCGAGCAGCCCCAGCGCGGCCGCGCTGTCGCCCTCGGACAGCGCCCGGTGAAAGGCTGCTACCACTGCGGCCACATCCGCGGAGTCGCTGCCCGGCGGCATCGCGTGCCCGGCGTGCGGATCGGGCGCCGCCGGAGCGGGGTCGGTCGGTGCGGCATGCTCGCCGTGCTCCATCTGCGCGGGATCCATCTGCGCCATACTCATGCCGCGCGCCACCGTCGGTGTCGGCAGCGCGGGCAGGAAGGCCACCGCCACGCCTCCCTGGTTGTGCACGCCCATCCCGACCGCCATCCGCCGCCAGGCATCGACGCTCGTCACGTACGACGTGTCGTCACGGAACAGCGCCGCCGCCCGCAGGATCTCCGCGCGCCGCGCCTGCCGCGGAACGTGCGACGACGCGAGGACGTCGGAGACCACGTCGTGCATCATGTGCAGGTTGTCGAAGATGATCGCGAACTCCGGGTAGCGCTCAGCGAACCGGGGTGCGACGGCCGCCGTCATCGGCATCAGGTACGGCATGCTCTCCGGGGGGCGCTCCAGCATCTGCCAGAACCGGGCGACCGTGGACTTGACCAGCGATTGCCGCTCGTCGCCGGTGCGGCCGATCATCAGTGGCTCGTACAGACCGATCTGCAGCCAGTGGTACGCCCATATCAGGCCGTTGAACTTCGGAAACCGCTGGCGAAAGGCCAGCGAGTAGTGCTGTCCGTCCATCAGCTCCATCGACTTCGGCCGGGCGCTGAACGCGAGGTCGGGCCTGCTCTGGTAGTAGCGGAGCAGCTCCGCCATCGCGCGGTCCTTCCCGGCCGGCGCGAGCCGCTCGTCGGCCCAGATGTCGTACGCCTGCCGATGGAGGATGTGCGCCCAGTCGAACATCGCCTTGGCTTCCGGGACGAGCTTCGCATACTCCACCTCGATTGCGCTCTCCTCGAGCGGGAGGCGCGGCGGACGGACGAGGATCCGCCTGGTCAGCCGGTCGTAGATCTCCTCCTCGAGCAGCGACACCGGCGCGGCGGAGCGCGTGTGCAGCGTCTCGTAGAGGATCGCGTGTCCGTAGTCGAAGGCGTTGAACAACCGGTCCGCCACCGCGTGGTCGCGGCGGAACATCCAGTTGTGGCTGGCCGGCAGATAGGTCTGCTCGTAGACCGTCGACCACTGCGCGCCCGCGGGCGTCGCCCAGGCGAGCCCCGCCGCCATTGCGACCGCGGCGACGGCCGCGAATGCGCGGCGTACCGGTAATGCGTTCATCGGATCGTCTCCAATCGAATCCTTCGGTCGAACCGATCCGGCCGGCTCATCGCGAAATGGGAATCAGCCGCCGAACCACGAACATCCACGAGCTGCCGAACGTGACGTACCACGCGTTGTCGCCGGTCAGGCGGCGGCCCGCCCCGACATCCACCGCCAGGGAAGGACTCACCTGATACCTAACGCCTCCGCCCGCATTCCACTCGACGTCCCCGCCGTGAAGCGGCTGCGCCGCGTACAAGTCGGCGATCACGAGCGCCGCGTGCAGGGGGAATGCGCGGTCCACGGCGGCGCCGGCAAGCCAGCGCGATACGCCCTCGCCGGCCTCCTCACCGCCTGGTGCCGACGCCGCCGGTGCACGACCACCCGTGTACTGCCCGTTCACGTGCACCCGCGCCCACTGGAACGTCCGCGTGGCGATCGCGCTCACCGAGGGGTGCGCGCGATCAGCGGCGAGACTCCCGACGGGAAGGAGCAGATCGGCCCGGAGTCCGAGCGCCGGCACCGTCCGCGTTTCGGTGTTGAGATTGTGGAACGCGGACAGCGCGACTCCGGCAATGCCCTGCCGGCGCCCGATCGTCCCGCCCGCATCGACGATCGCGAATGGCACCGCGACCTCGATGCTCGTCCGCGGCAGTATGCCGTAGGCGATCTCGGGATCGAACCCCCAGTGGTACACACCGCCCGCTCCCCGCTCGAGCCGCAGCGGTGCCACCTTGAGCTCGAAGGCATGACGCTCGACCGTGTACGCATCTTCAATGCGCACTGGCCGGTTCCGGTCGGCGTTGTAGTAGTCGGTCTGCGCACCCGCCGGCACGGCGGCAGCGAAGGTGACTGCCACCGCAGTCAGAGCGAAGAACCTAAAAGCGACGCTGGATTCGAAGCCGACCATGAGAGCCGTGATCCTCCTCGATAATTCCATATGAGGCTGCGACCCGGCGAACTTTACGCAGCATAAAACATACGCGCAAGCCGAAACGCGGAGGATCCTCCTCGGCAGCGTCACACCTGCGCGAGGCGCGAGCGATCGCCGTGCGGGCAGTCCTCCGGCGGCGCCGTGAAGGACCAGCCGAGGCAGAACAGGTGGGAGATCGGCCACTCGTGCCGGTGATCGCAGTGGTGCTCGTCCGCCGGCATACCCGAGGATGGCAGGGGATGCGCCATGAGCGCGCCGGAGCTCCAGACGAGCAGCAGCGCGGCAGCGGCGGTCAACATGGATCGCCGAGTGATGTGGCTCGCCGGCGGAGGATCCTCGCCAGCGAGACGTCGAACGCGCCGATCCAGGAGGTCCGCCCGCTGAAACCCAACGGCTGCCGGAGGCGCCGCGTCGTTCCGCCATCCCGCCAGCGAGAGGATTGCCGATGCCAGCACCAGCGGCCTTCCCGCCGCCGCCGCATCATCGGCGAGCACCTCCACCTCGTCCGCCAGATCGCTCGCCAGACGCCGGAACATGGGGAGCCAGAAGAGGGCGCACGCGAGCATGTGCAAGAGCGACAAGCGCAGCGGATCGCGACGAACCACGTGCGCCCGCTCGTGCGCCAGCACGCTCTCCAGCTCCGCCCTGCTCAATCGATCGGCGAGACCGGTGGCGACGTACACCCGCGGCCGGAGCCACCCGATCGTGAACGCCGGGTTGGGCAGCCCGTGGCCGACGCGCAGCCGCTGTGGGTCGAGGTCCGTCGCGACGGCCGCACGCCAGAAGGCATCGCCGGGCGTCGGAGCGTGCGCGTCCAGCGCCCGCAGCGCGCGCCGCGCGCGCGACCACGCGACGCCGCGGTCCCACAGCGCGTAGCCGAATCCCCCCAAGACGAGCAGATGGAAGACGCCGTGGACCGGTTCCAGCAGGAGGTGGAGCGCCGTCAAGCAGATCGCACCGATGTGCTCGGCTCCACCGAGGCGCGTCTCGATGCCGTGCGGCAGGTGGTGGCCGAACACCGGAGCCATGCCCAGCAGCAGAAGCACCGCGATCGCGAGCAGCGTGAACCGTCGGTGCCGCTGCTCCCGTGCCGAGCCGCGCAACGGCCAGTGCCGCTCGGCCGATGACGCCATCACTCCTCCTGCTCCCGCAGTCGCCTCCGGATGAGCCTGCCCAGCTCGGCGAGCTGCGCGGGGTCGCGCTCGGCGAGCACATCGACGAGTGAGGCGGCGACGGCCTCCGGCGCGAGCGATAGAATGCCTTCGACCACCCGCCGCGAGCTGTATGCCAGAAACTCCTCTTCGGAGAACGTCGCCTCGTAGTGCAGGAGATCATCCCGCTTGGCCCGCCTGAGCAGTCCCTTGGCGACGAGCTTGTTGAGAACGGTGACGACGGTGAGCGGCTCGACCCTGTGCGTTCTCGCAACGCAGGCGTGCACGACGCGCGCGGGCGCGGGCGTGCCGATCTCCCACACGGCGCGCATGACACGCGCTTCGAGCTCTCCAAGCACCTTCGCCAACCCCTCGGCAGAAAGCCGAACGGTGTCCTGCATGCGCGCTGGGCGGCGCGCGGATGACGGTTCCGAACGCCTCCTCACGTCGTCTCCGGAATGGGAAAGACCGTCGAGCGATGGAAGAATAGCGCCGCGCCACCGCCGACGGCAAAGCTGGCCAGGTGCTTCGAGGTCAGCTCCCGCAGCAGCTTCCGCAGCAGGGGCCGGGCTCGTCGCATACGCAGGTACACGCCGGGCATCCACAGCAGCACATCTCGGCAATGCGCGTCTCGGTATTGGTCGCGCTGACCATCGAATCCTCCTCAATCGGGTGTGGTTACAAGATGCAACCCGTACCAGGTATGGAGTCAACCCCGCCTTATCCGATCCTGCACGCGCCGAGGAAGGCCTGTAGGGGCCTTCCCGACAACGACGCGGACGCTCCCCTACTGGTAGATCCGCCGCGCCCGTCGTATCGTTAGGGACGATGCGTCGCCACCGCCGTGTCCTCGCGCTCCTCTCGAGCGCGCTCGTCCTCCAGCTTTCCGGAGTCTGGACGGCAGTGGCATATCCGTCCGGCCATGCGCCGTGCGAAGCGGCGGCGGCGGGGCAGGAGCGCGTCGCACCTTCCGCGGTCACCGACACGGAGCACCGGGTCCACCGGGCGATGCCGGCCGACGCCGGCCCGCCGCGGAGTGATGAGCAGCCGCCGTGCGGGCTCCCGTGGGCGCCAGTCGGGTGCACCTCGTCCATGCCGTGCTTGCCGACGCTGCTCCCGGGATCAGACGTCGCGCTCGTCGTGATGCCGGTGACGTCCACGGGCGCCCTCGCCGCCATCGCGCTCGAACCTCCCTCCCGCTCGACGACTCCCGAGCCACCACCTCCGAGAGCGTAGCCTCACACGGCATGCAGCCGTGTGACCCGCCGGCGTCGCGCCGGCGGATCGTCCGGTGCGCCGCGGCCACCTCGGGTCGCGACACCGCACCGCGACCCGTGCATCTCGGAGACCCATGTCCTACCCGACCACAGCACCCGTCCGTGCGCCTCGGCGCACCGGCGCGATCGCGGCGCGCGCGATCGCCGCCGGAGCCGCTCTCGCGCTATCGGCGGCCGGCGCAGCCGTGCAGGCGCAGGAGCCCGCCGACCTGGACTCGCTGCTCGGGCGGGCTCGATCGGCGAGTCCATCGTTGCGTGCCGCCCGCGCGCGCGTCGAAGCCGCGCAGGCTCTCACCGTTCCCGCTGGCACGCGACCCGATCCGATGTTCATGGCGGGAGTGCAGAACTTCCCGGTGTCGGAGCCCGGCTTCTCCGACTTCATGACGATGAAGATGGTCGGGGTCTCGCAAACGGTTCCCTACCCCGGGAAGCTCTCGCTTTCCCGGACGGCCGCCGAGCGGGAGCTCGCCGCCGCGCAGGCCGGGCTGGATGCGGCACGGCTCGACGCCGCACGCGATGTGAAGCTCGCGTACTACGACCTCGCGTACCTCGAGCGGGCATTGTCGATCGTGGAGCGGAACCGGCAGGTGTTGCTCAACACGATGGCCGCGACGGAAGCGAGCTACGCCGTCGGGCGCGGAGGGCAGCAAGACGTGCTCCGCGCCCGTGTGGAGGCCGCGCGCCTGGGGGAGGAGGCCGTCTCGCTGATCGAGGAACGCCGGGCCGCTCTCGCGCGGCTCAACGCCGTGCTCGACCGCCCGAGTGAGACGCCGATCGCAACGCCGTCGTTCCCGGAGGCGATCGTGCGCGCCGCCGTCGCCGACTCGGCGTCGCGCGTGCGCTTCGCCTCGCCGTCGCTGGGCGCGCGCGCCGCCGACTCGCCGCTCCCACCGCTCGTCGATCTCCAGGAGCTCGCCATCCGACACAACCCCGTGCTCCGGGCGCACGAGGCCAGGATCGGGGCGCACGCCGCGCGGGTCGAGTACGCGCGGAAGGCGCACTTGCCCGACTTCGACATCTCGGTGTTCTACGGACACCGCTCCGGTTTCGCGGACATGGTCACCGCGATGGTTTCGGTGCCGATTCCCGTCCAGAAGCGTCGCAGGCAGGACGAGCTGCTGGCCGCCGAGCTCGCGGAGCTCGCCGCGCAGCAGGCGGAGCACCACGCGATGGTGAACGAGCTGCGGGCCGAGGTGGCGCAGCGTGTCGCCGTCATCGAGCGCGACCGCGCGCAGCTCGCGCTCTACAAGCGCGCCGTGCTTCCGCCGGCGCATGGCGCGCTGGAGGCGGCGCTCGCCGGTTATCGGGTGGGCCGCGCCGACTTCCTCACGCTGCTCGACGCGCAGACCACGGTCTTCGCCTACGAAACGGCGTACTACCGCGCGCTCGCCGACTTCGCGCGATCGCTGGCCGAGCTCGAGCGCGCCGTGGCCGCGGAGGTGATTCGATGAGCGCGATGAGCTGGAGCACCCGATTCCGTGCCCTGCCGGCGAAATCCCGGCGGCTGATCGTGGGCGGACTTGCGCTCGCCGTGCTCGGCGCCGGAACGCTGGCCGTCGCAGCCGGCCGCGACCGCGGCGGCCGCGCGGCCGATGCATCCGCCGGCGACGTGCAGGGCATGGACGACATGCCCGGCATGCAAGGAATGAGCATGAGCGGCGGCGGCACCGTACGTCTCACCGCGGATCAGATGCGGCAGTTCGGCGTCACGTTCGCCTCGGTGGAGGAACGCACGCTCGAGTCCGCCGTACGGACCGTCGGGCTCGTGAGCCTGGACGAAACCCGCGTGGCTCAGGTGGCACCGCGGTTCTCTGGCTATCTCGAGCGGCTCCACGTGGACTACACGGGACAGCCGGTGCGGCGCGGGCAGCCGCTGGTCGCGATCTACTCTCCCGAGCTGGTGTCCGCGCAGGAGGAGCTCCTCCTCGCCAGCCGGCTCGACGCCACGATCGGCGAGAGCGCCGTCCCCGGCATCCCCACTGGCTCGTCCGACCTGGTCGGCGCCGCGAAGCGCCGGCTCGAGCTCTGGGACATCTCCGAAGCACAGATCGCGGAGATCCTCCGCACCGGGCGCGTCCAGCGCACGCTCACGCTTTCGTCACCGATCGCCGGCGTCGTCATCGAGAAGAACGTGGTCCAGGGCCAGGCGATCCAGTCAGGACAGACGATGTACACGATCGCGGATCTGCGCCGGGTGTGGGTCGAGGCCGAGCTCCGCGAAGGCGACCTCGCGAGCGTGCGCGAGGGGACCGCGGCCGACATCGAAGTCCCTGCTTATCCCGGCCAGCCGTTCAAGGGACGCGTCGAATTCATCCACCCGACGCTCGACCAGCAGGCGCGGACGGTCAGGGCGCGCATTTCCGTCGCCAACTCCGAGCGGCTCCTCAAGCCCGGCATGTACGCCACGGTGCGACTCAACACGCCCACGCGGCGTGCGCTCACCGTGCCGACGTCGGCGCTGATCCGGACGGGGGAGCGCACGCTGGTGTTCGTCGATTACGGCGATGACGGGCTCGCGCCGCAGGAGGTCGAGGTCGGCCGAACCGCGGGGCAGCTCACCGAGGTGCTGGCAGGCCTCGAGCCCGGCCAGCACGTCGTCACTTCGGCGCAGTTCATCCTCGACTCCGAGGCGAACCTCGCCGAGGTGATGAGGGCCATGATGGGGCAGATGGGCGCGAGCGACGTGCGGAGCATGGAGGGCATGGGCGACATGGATTCGAAGGGCGCCGAGATGAAGGGGACGATGCCCTCGCCGGCGCGGAGGTAGCGGGCCATGCTGAAGCGCATCATCGAGTGGTCCGTGAATCACCGGTTCGCCGTTCTCCTGGCGACGGCGGCGCTCTCGCTGGCCGGTGTGTGGGCAATGCTCACTACGCCTGTCGATGCGATCCCTGACCTCTCCGACGTGCAGGTCATCGTCATGACCGAGTGGTCCGGCCAGGCGCCAGAGCTGGTCGAGGACCAGGTCACCTATCCCCTCTCCACCGAACTGCTCAAGGTTCCGCGAACGAAGTACGTGCGCGGGATGAGCCAGTTCGGCCTCTCGGCGGTGTACGTCGTGTTCGAGGACGACGTCGACCTCTACTGGGCTCGCTCGCGGGTGCTCGAGTACCTCAACTCCGCGCGCGAGCGCCTCCCCGAGGGCGCGATGCCGATGCTCGGCCCCGACGCCACGGGGGTCGGCTGGGTCATGCAGTACATCCTCGCCGATACGTCCGGTCGGCTCGACCTCGCCGAATTGCGAAGTCTTCAGGACTGGACGGTGAAGCCGGCGCTCACCGCCGTCCCGGGCGTGGCCGAGATCGCGAGCCTCGGCGGATTCGAGAAGCAGTACCAGATCGAGGTCGACCCGGCGAGGCTCCTCGCGTACGGAATCCCCCTGTCGAGAGTGATCGCGGCCGTGCGGGCGTCCAACCAGGACGTCGGCGGTCGGGTTCTCGAGATGGGGGGCACCGAGTACGTCGTCCGCGGACGCGGGCGCTTCGACGGCCTCGAGGACATCCGGATGGTCGTCCTCGGCACCGGCCGCGGCGGCACGCCGGTCACCGTTGGCGACGTGGCCCACGTACAGCTCGGTCCCGAGATCCGGCGCGGCATCGCCGAGCTCGACGGCCGTGGCGAGATCGTCACCGGATGGGTGGTGATGCGCTTCGGCGAGAATCCGCGCGCGGTGATCCAGCGCGTGAAGGTGAAGATGCGGGAGCTCGCCGGCGCCCTGCCGCCGGGCGTCACGTTCGTGGAGGGCTACGACCGGTCGGGGCTGATCGAGGCGGCGATCCACACGCTGCGGGTGAAGCTCGTCGAGGAGTCGATCATCGTCGCGCTCGTGGCGCTGCTCTTCCTGCTCCATGCGCGAAGCGCGCTGGTGGCGATCCTCACGCTCCCGGTCGGCATTCTCATCGCCTTCATCGCGATGCGGCTTCTCGGCCTCAACGCGAACATCATGAGCCTGGGTGGGATCGCGATCGCGATCGGAGCGATGATCGATGCCGCGATCGTGATGGTCGAGAACCTCCACAAGCACATCGAGCGGAACGAGCGCCAGGGACGGCCACGTACACACTGGGAGCTGGTGATCGATGCATCGAGGGAGGTGGGCCCCGCGCTCTTCGTCTCTCTCCTCATCATCACGCTATCATTCCTCCCGGTGTTCGCGCTGGAGGCGCAGGAGGGACGCCTGTTCCACCCGCTGGCGTGGACGAAGACGCTCGCGATGGCAGCGGCGGCGCTCCTCTCGATCACGCTCGTCCCGGTGATGATGGGCCTCTTCATCCGCGGCCGGATCAGACCCGAAGCGGCAAATCCGGTGAGCCGCGCGCTCATCCGGAGCTACCGGCCGGTGATCGCGTTCGTGCTGCGGCACCGCTGGGCGACGATCGGCGGCGCGGTCGCGGTGCTGCTCGTCACGCTCGTTCCGTGGAAACGGCTGGGGAGCGAGTTCATGCCGCCGCTCGACGAGGGAAGCATCATGGACATGCCGTCGCTCTTCCCGGGCGTCGGTACCGCGCAGGCGAAGCAGATCCTCGTCCAGCGCGACTCGGCGCTGGCCTCGATCCCCGAGGTGAGGATGGTGCTGGGGAAGATCGGGCGAGCCGAATCGGCGACCGACATGGCGCCGATGTCGATGATCGAGACCATAGCGATCCTCAGGGATCGCCGCGAGTGGCGTCCCGGCGTGGATCGCGATTCGCTCGTCGCGGAGATCGACGCGCGGGTGAGGACGCCCGGCGTCGCGAACATGTGGTCGATGCCGATCAAGAACCGGCTCGACATGCTGGCCACCGGGATCAAGACACCCGTAGGCATCAAGATCTTCGGCCCGGACCTGGCGACGCTCGACCGGATCGGTAGGAGCATCGAGGGGCTGCTTCCCCGCGTCGCCGGTACCAGCTCCGTGTTCGCCGAGCGGGCTGTCGGGGGTCGGTACCTGGACATTGACGTGAACCGCGAGGCGGCGGCTCGCTACGGTCTCACCGCCGAGGACGTGCAGATGGCGATGATGGCCGCGGTGGGCGGCATGAACGCCGGTACGGTCATCGAGGGCCGCGAACGATACGGCGTTCTCGTGCGCTATCCGCGCGAGCTGCGCGAGACGCCGGAGCGAATCGGCGACGTGCTCGTCGCCACCCCGGCCGGAGCACAGGTGCGACTCGGTGAGCTGGCCGAGGTCCGCGTCGTCCAGGGGCCGCCGCTCATCAAGAGCGAGAACGCGTACCTGAACAACATCGTCTACGTAGACGTCCGCGGCCGCGATATCGGGAGCTACGTGGCCGACGCCAGGGCACTCATCGAGCGCGAACTGGAGCTGCCGCCCGGATACCGGCTCGAGTGGTCCGGGCAGTTCGAGGCGATGGAGCGAGCGGGTCGGACGCTCAGCATCATGATCCCGATCACGCTGGCCATCATCCTGCTCCTCCTCTACTGGAACTTCGGCAGCGTCGCGGAGAGCGCCATCGTCATGCTCTCGCTCCCGTTCGCCCTCATCGGCGGCGTGTGGCTGATGTGGCTCCTCGAGTACAACCTGAGCGTGGCCACGGCGATCGGGTTCATCGCGCTCGCGGGGGTGGCTGCGCAGACCGGCGTGGTGATGCTGATCTACCTGGACCACGCCTATCATGAGAGACGAGTCGACGGCTGGATGCGCGACCGCGCGGACGTCGACGCGGCGGTGGAGTACGGCGCCGTCGAGCGCGTGCGCCCCAAGTTGATGACGGTCACCGCGATCATCGGCGGGCTCGTGCCGATCCTGTGGAGTCAGGGGACCGGTGCGGACGTGATGAAGCGGATCGCGGCGCCGATGGTCGGCGGGATGATCTCGTCCACGATCCTCACGCTCGTCGTGATCCCGGCCATTTACTCGCTGTGGAAGGAGTGGGAAGTCGGCCGTTCGGCGCACGCGGTCGTCGCCCCAGGCGCGCACGACTCCGGGGCACGGGCGCTGGCCGACGCACACGAGATCGCCGATGCGCGCGGGTGAGAGGTCATTCAATCAATCATATCTGAACCGGAGAGTGAGTCATGACCATACCAGGAAAGCCGGCAGCGCACCCGTCGAGTGATCTCTGGTCAATCATCTGCATCGCGGTCCTCGCCGCCGCCTTCGTCGCCTGCGGCAGATCGGACGAGGTTCGCGCGACCGCGGACACGGCCGTCCCCGCTGGAATGCCGGGCATGGAGGGTATGCCGGGAACGGGCGGGAGGCATAGCGCCGGGATGATGGACCAGCTACAGACGCAGATGCCGATGATGGAGGGCGCCGGGCCGGACAGTCAGCGCGCGATGCTTCCCATGCACCGGCAACTGGTCGCGAACATGCTGGCCCAGATGAACCGCGAGATGCGTGACATGGACATGCCCGTCGACACGCCGTGGACGGCCGTGGTCGATTCCGTGCGGCAGGATCTCAGGACAATGCCGGAGATGAGCGCCCAGGACCTCGCGGAGCTGATGCCGGCGCACCGCGCCCGCGTCATGCGCCTCATGGACATGCACCGGTCGATGATGCCAAGATAGGGCCGCGCCAACGCGGGAGCCGCTGCGTGCAACGGAAAGTCGTTCTGCTTCTCTCGATCTGCACATCGGTCACGTGCACCGGTGGGGCCGGTCCGCGCGCGGCAACCACGACCGCTACGACCCCCGCGATCGGACCGGCGAGCACGCCGGAGGGGCACCTCGTCATGGATTCGCTCTGGTCGCCCGCGCTCGGCGTCTGGAAGCGAATGGTCGTATACCTGCCGCCGAGCTACGAGAGCTCTCCCCGCCGACGCTATCCGGTCGCGTATTACCTGCACGGGATGTGGGGAAGCGAGACCGACTGGACCACGCAGGGGCACATCGCCGCCGTCGCCGATTCTCTCGCCGCGGCCGGCGTCCCCGAGATGATCATCGTCATGCCCGACGGCGACAACGGCTACTACACGACCTGGGCGACGCCGGGCGACTACGAAGCCTGCCGCCGCCAGCCGCCCGTCCGCGAGCCTCCGCACAGCTACTGCGTGCGGCGACCACACTATGATGAATACGTCGCCTTCGACGTCGTGCGTCACGTGGACTCCGCACACCGCACGCGCGCCGAGCCTGCGCGGCGCGCGGTGGCCGGTCTCAGCATGGGCGGCTATGGCGCGATAACGCTCGCCCTCAGGTATCCAGAGATCTGGTCCGCGGCGGCGAGCCACTCGGGGGTGCTCAGTATCGCTCTCGTCGGACGCGCACCGGACGGCGCCCCGCAGTGGCTCAATGCCGATCCGGACTTCGAGCCGCTGTGGGGAGCCGATTTCTGGCCGCTGATCGCGCCGGTGTTCGGCCGCGACACCGCCGACTGGTGGGCGCGTGAGCCGGCGCGGCTGGCCTCGATCGCGGAGGCCCGTGGGCGCTTGCCGGCGATGCTGATCGACGTCGGCGTCGATGATAGCCTGGTGATCGACCGCAATCGCGCCTTTCGTGACCGGCTGGCGGAGCTCGGCATCGCTCACACGTATCGCGAGTGGCCCGGCGGTCACACGTGGAGCTACTGGCGCGCCCACGTCGGCGAGAGCCTCCGCTGGATCGCCGGACACATCGGCCGCTGACGGTCAGAGTGGCGACTTTTCGCTCGTTCGGCGCCATTCCGCCGGCGCTCCCTTCGACCGCCACCCGGGCCCTGGCCGTCCGGAGACTCCGAAAGTCCTACGAGGATGTCGTCGCGGTCCACGAGCTGGACCTCGAGGTCCTCACCGGCGAATGCTTCGGCCTGCTCGGTCCGAACGGAGCGGGCAAGACGACGACCATCGAGATCTGCGAGGGGCTCCTCGATGCCGACGAAGGCGTCGTCGAGCTGTTCGGGCGTCCCTGGAGCTCCCACGCCACGGAGTTGCGCCAGCGCATCGGCGCCCAGCTGCAGGAAACCCAGCTGTCCGACCGGCTGACCGTCGATGAGACTCTGCGCCTGTTCCGCAGCTTCTACCACGACGGATACTCGGTGGATGAGCTCGTGGCGCTGATGCATCTCGAGGAAAAGCGCACGGCGCGCGTCGCCAAGCTCTCCGGCGGTCAGCGACAGCGGCTCGCGCTCGGATGCGCGCTCGCCGGCCGGCCGGACCTCCTGTTCCTCGACGAGCCGACGACCGGCCTCGACCCGCAGTCGCGCCGGCAGTTGTGGGAGCTGATCGAGCGCTACCGCGCGAGCGGCCGTACGATCCTTCTCACCACGCACTACATGGACGAGGCCGAGCGCCTCTGCGATCGCATCGCGATCGTGGACCACGGGCGCGTGATCGCCCACGGAACCCCACGCGCGCTGATCGCCTCACTGGGCGCCGAGCACGTCGTCGAGTTCGCCCTCGATGAGGGTCAGACCGTGGACGTATCGGCGCTGCGCGCGCTCCCCGGTGTTCACGCGGTGCGCGAGGCCCGCGGCAGGTGGGAGCTGGACGTCGAAAAGATCCACCGTTGTGTACCCGCGCTCCTGGCCCTCACGAACGCGCATTCGCTTGGGCTCACCGAGCTGCGCACGCATTCGGCTACGCTCGAGGACGTATTCGTGTCCCTCACCGGGAGGCATCTGCGTGAACCGTGAGGGACGCCTCGCGCACTCATCGCTGGCCCAGCTCACGCTGGCCAGGGTGCGCGAGTTCCTGCGCGAACCCGATGCCGTTTTCTGGACGTTCGCCTTTCCGCTGCTGCTCGCCGCGGGACTCGGCATAGCGTTCCGCAACCGGCCGCCGGAAACGCCGCGCATCGCCGTCGTCGCCGAACACGACGCCGCCGGCATTGGCGAGCGGCTCGCTGCAGCGGGCCTGCTCGTGCGCATCCTTCCCGACACGGCGGCGGCGCGCGAGCTGCGCACCGGACGCGTCGCGCTCGTCGTGCAGCCGCTCGCCGGCGGCGGCGTGGAGTACCGCTACGACCAGACGCGCGCCGATGCGCGCGGCGCCCGATTCCTCGCCGACGACGCCGTGCAGCGCGGCGCCGGGCGCACCGACCCCGTGCCGATCGAGGATCGGCTGGTCAGCGAGCGCGGTTCGCGCTACATCGACTTCCTCCTCCCCGGTCTGCTCGGCATGACGATCATGGGCAGCGGCGTCTGGGGCGTCGGCTGGGTGATCGTCGAAGCCCGGCGCCGCAAGCTTCTCAAGCGGCTCGCCGCAACGCCGATGTCCCGCTCCGAGTTCCTCGGCTCGTTCCTGTTGATGCGACTCGTGCTGCTGGTGCTGGAGATGGTCGTGCTGCTCGGATTCGGCGCCTGGGCGTTCGGCGTGCCGGTGCGCGGCTCCTTCGCCCAGCTGATGCTCATCACCGTGTTTGCCGCTCTCAGCTTCAGCGCGCTCGGGTTGCTGGTCGCGTCGCGAGTCCGCACCACCGAGGGGGTGCAAGGTCTGATGAACCTGGTGATGCTTCCGATGTGGGTGTTCTCAGGTGTCTTCTTCTCGGCCACCAACTTTCCCGACGTGATGCAGCCGCTCGTTCAGGCGCTCCCGCTCACGGCGCTCAACGACGCCCTGCGCGCGAACATGCTCGAGGCAGCCGACTGGAGCGAGATCGTGCCCGAGCTGGGAATACTCGCGGTGTGGCTGGTGGTGTCCTTCACCGCCGCCCTGAAGCTATTTCGCTGGCGCTGACCGGCCGTGCGCGGCGGCCGCGGCGGCCGAGCCGGCCAGCCAGGCACGCCAGGTCACGCTGCCCGACATGCGCCCCGGCGCGGTACCCTCGCCGCGCCGAAGCGCACGCGCCACCCGCCCGGGGATCGGGATCGCCAGCACGGGCTTTCGCGCCCGTCTGGCGACCAGCCACTCGCGCATCAGAGTCTGGCTGCTCATCACCTCCGGTCCGGCGAAATCCGGTGCCCGCTCGCGCGGTCCCGCGGCGACGGATCGCCAGACTTCCGCCGCGAACTCGTCAACGTGAATCGGCTGATAGAGCCAGCCTCGCGGGACCACGGCGACGGGGAACCTCGCCATCTGGCCACACATGAAATCCATGAAATCGTGAAATTGCGTGCCCCGCAGGATCGTCCACGGTACCCCCGAGGTGCTCACGACCCGCTCCGCCGCCGCCTTGTACTCGTAGTACCGCAGTGGAATCCGGTCCACGCCGACGATCGACAGGTAGATGAAGTGCCGTGCCCTGGTGCGCCGTGCGGTGGCGAGCAGCCGCTCCGTGCCCTCCACGTCCACGCGCCTGGAGTCCCCCCGCGGATCGCTCGCCGCGTGCACGATCACATCCGCGCCGGCCACCGCTCCCTCGAGGCCCTCGCCGGTCGCCAGATCCACGGACACCCATTCGACGCCGTCGTGCGATGCCGTTTCGGGACGGGAACGCCGGCTCATCGCCCGCAGCCGATGCGCGCGAGCGTCGGGGTGCGCGAGCAGCCGCTGCCCGAGCACCCCCGATGCGCCGGTGAGAAGGATCGTGGCCACGCCGGAAACTGCACCGACCCTCCGGCGGTCCGCCAGCGTACGTTCAGCGCGGGCGCATCGATCCGATCTCCATCCACTGGCCGACACGCACCACGGCCACCACCTCGCACCGTCCCTCACCGAGCGGCCGCACGACGATCGCATCACCTTCGTCGATGCGCGGCACGCCGAGTCCCTCGAACGCGCTGGTGATCACTCCGATCCGGGTGACGAGCACCAGGTTCCGGGGCTCCGGGACGGGCTCCGACATCGTCGCTCGCACGTATTCCGATGACCTCTGGCCGCCCAGGCGCTGTTCGACGATCATCCGTCCGAACGCCAGCTCGGCCGTCTCCCGATTGCGGTACATGGGATTCGCGCGGACGTCGCCGATCGGAATGCCGTGGTGGCGAATCGCCTCGCCGATCGCGCGAGCCTGCCGCTCTCCCTCGGCCGTCAGGTTTCGCTGCTGCTCGCGCGCCGATCCACGATCCCCCGCCGAGTGGTCGGTCGCGGTGTGGCGTAGGACGATCACGTATCCGCCCTCCTGAAGCAGAGCCAGGACCGAGCGTGACGCCGCCGCGCGCTCTCTCTCGCCGCTGTCTGGCGGCTGCTGGGCGATCGCCGGTCTGACCACGGTGGCCGCCGCGAGCATCACCAGTGCCGCGACGCGTACGATGCCGCCAGCGCCCGACGCCTCCCCTGTCCGGAACGACGCAGCCGCCATCCCGAAAGCGGCGGGGCGTCGCACCGTCACGAGCACCGCCAGCGCCAGCGGCGCGGCATAGCTGCCGCCGCGCTCGATGAACTCCCACACCGGCGCCCCGGCGAGCGGAAAGAGCAGCTCCGTCCCGAGCTTCCAGCCGGCGACCGCCACCAGAAGCAGCGGACGCGGGTGGGCGAGCACCAGGAGCGCCAAAGCGATCTCCAGCCAGCCGGCGGCGACCGCGCTTCCGGGACCGAGCCCCAGCGCGGCGGCGTGCTCCACGTACAGCGGCTCGCGCGCGATCGCCGCCAGCGCTCCGTGGCCGAACAGGAGCAGCGCCGCCGTCCAGCCGAGCGCCACCGTGCCGCGCCTCGCATCACTCTCCGACGGCGCCGGCGTCGCCACCGGCGACAGCCACTCGCGCCACGACCTCGCGCGGCCGAGCAGGAGCAGCATCGCTATCGGCACGCCATAGTTCCCCGCCCGCTCGAGCAGCTCGAACACCGTGTCGCCGGTCATGGGCCGAAGCGCAGCCGTCCACACCGCCCACGCCGCCATGTACACGAGGACGATCCTGCGCGGCGCGACCAGCACGGAGAGTCCGAGCAGGATGTCCACCACGCCGATCAACGGCATCAGCCGCCAGGCCATGTCGCCGCCGATTCCGACCTGCGCGAAGAACGGAAGCCATTCCGCCTTGCCGATGACGCCGAACGCGCCGTGTCCGATGAAGCACATCGCCGCGCCGATCCGCAGCACCCACCAGATCAGCCGCACGCGGGCGGCGTTCGACTCTTGTATCTCGATTCGCGTCATTGGTCCTTCATGGTTGAGGAACGAGCGCATCGAGCCTGTCCTGCCCTGAACGCCTGCGCTCACGCCGGAGAATGCATCCGCCCGCCGCCTCCGTGGTGTCAAAAGGGTGAGTGTTCCGTGCGGGGTCCCGGCAGTCCGACTGCCGGACCTTGACCGGACTCTCACGACTGGCGGTCGCTCTGACACTTCTCTCACAGTCCGCCCCTCCCCGCCGGCGCGTCCGGCGGTATCCTTGGGAACCCTCCATCTCGACGTGAAACCGCATGACGCGACGCATGCCTCAATGGGACCGCCGCACTACGCTCGGCCAGGCGATCATTCCCGCCGCTCTCCTCGCCCTCGTCGCGCTCGTCGGCGCGCTGACATGGCAGGCCCATCGCTCCGATGCGTCACAACGCGCGATGGCTGAAACGGCGTTGCGCGACTACGCGGGCTTCGCGGCATGGCAGTACTCGCGCGACGCGGCGGATTTCGTGAACGAGACCGCCCGCAACACGCTCAACACGCTCATGAATCAGGGCTTGTTTCGAGGCCGGGTCGATCGCACGCGCCTGATCGGACCCGAGCGGCTCGCCCGATTCGGCAGCTCGATGGCCTGCGGCATCGGTAGTGAGGCCCGGTTCGCGTTCCGTCTCGACCTTCCCGGCGGAGACCTCCACCTCGCCGGTGATGACCCCGGCGAGCCGACGCGACGCGCGATCATCGAACGGTTCACGGCGCTCGCCCCGCAGAAGGTCTCGCGCCCGGGAACGCCGATCCGTCTCGTCGTGGACACCCTCGGCGGCGTGCCGCGTGCGATCGCCTATGCGGTGATCCGCCTCGATGACGAGCCGCTTGCCGTCTACGGTGTCGAGGCCGCACCCGAGGCACTACTCGACGGGCTCCGCTCGATCGCGCGGAACAGGCCGCTCCTCCCGCCATCGCTGGTGCAGAACCGGCCGCTGGACAGCCTGTTCGCGCTCGAAGTGCGGCGTGCCGACGGCGGGCTGCTGCTCGCGCTCGGCGATGCACCCGGCTCGCGTCTGTCGGCGAGTCACGCGATGCATGCCGACGATGGCGCCCTGACCACGACCGTGACGCTCCACGCCGGCACCGCCGGGCTGCTGCTGATCGGCGGGATGCCGGCGACGCGGCTGCCGATGCACGGCCTGCTTCTCGCCGCGTCAATCGCCCTCGCCGGGATGGCGCTCCTCCAGTTGCGACGGGGTCGGGATCTGGCGCGACTGCGCACGCGGTTCGTCGCCAACGTGTCGCACGAGCTGCGGACGCCCCTCGCCCAGATCTCGATGTTCAGCGAGACGCTGCTGCTGGAGCGCGAGCGCTCCCCGGACGAACGCCAGCAGTTCCTGTCGGTCATCTTCCGCGAGGCACGAAGGCTGTCCCACCTGGTAGAGAGCGTGCTCAGCTTCTCGCGCGCCGAAGCCGGCCCGCGCACATTGCGGCCAGAGCCTCGCGACGTAGGCGCCGACGTGCGCGACGCTGTGCACGCATTCGCGCCGCTTGCCGAATCGGCCGGTGTCGATCTCCGCGTTTCCGGCGACGATGAGGCGTGGGCCCTGGTCGAGCCGTGCTCGCTGCGTCAGGTGCTGGTCAACCTCCTCGACAACGCAGTGAAGTTCGGCCCCGAGGGACAGCGCGTGACCGTCCACGTCGCCCACGGTGAAAGGCACGTGCAGGTGGCCGTGGACGACGAGGGACCCGGGATTCCGGTGGCCGACCGGCGCCGGCTGTTCGAGCCCTTCACGCAGGGCGAGCACGTGCGGATGCGTACCGGCAGCGGCGCCGGCATCGGCCTGGCCGTCGTCGCCGAGCTCGTCTCGGCGCACGGCGGCCACGCCTGGATCGAGGACGCTCCGGGCGGTCGAGGCGCGCGGGTCGTTTTCACGCTCCCGGCCGTGGCGACCGGCCCGCGCGATGACGACTGGCGTGACGGCGAGCCGGAGGACGCGACCGCGACGATGGCCGGCGAGCGCGGGGTCGCGGTGCCGGCCGGCGCCCTCGCCTTCCATGGAGCGGCGAAGTGATCGGTGTGGCGCCGAGGCGTGGACGCGGAGTTGGAACCGGGACGGCGGCCGCCATGACGCGCCGGCGGGACGTGGAAAATGTCGCGCTCCCGGAGCCGGTGGCGACGATCCTCGTGATCGAGGATCAGAAGGATCTCGCGCGCGGACTCCGCGCGAATCTCGAGGTGGAGGGGTACGAGGTCGCGGTCGCCCACACCGGGGAGGAGGGGCTCCGCCTGGCGCGCGAGCGGGCGCCATCGCTCGTGCTGCTCGACATCATGCTCCCCGACATCGAGGGCTTCGACGTCCTTTCCCAGATGCGGCGCGAGGGAATGGATGCGCCCGTGCTGATCCTCACCGCCCGGGGCGAGGAGCTGGAGAAGGTGCGCGGCTTCCGGCTCGGCGCCGACGACTACGTGACCAAGCCGTTCGGCGTGATGGAGCTGCTCGTACGCATCGAGGCGATCCTGCGGCGCAGCTCGGGCGCAGCGCGTGGCGGGTCGGCAGCGGGCGCGACGGGAGGCGTGCACCGGATCGGCGACATCGAGATCGATGTCGAGGACCACCGTATCCGTCTCGGTGGCGCGCCAGTCGCCCTGACGCCGAAGGCATTCGAGCTGCTGCTCGCGCTGGTGCGCAAGGAGGGACGCGTGGCGACACGGGTCGAGCTGCTGCGCGACGTCTGGGGGTACTCCTCGGCCGTCACCACGCGGACGGTGGACACGCACATCGCCGAGCTGCGGCGGAAGCTCGAGCGGAATCCCGCCGAGCCGCGGCACATCCTCACCGTGTGGAAGGTCGGGTACCGGCTGGAGCGGTGATGCGCACCGTGACGAGCAACGCCCGATGGTCAGAGATGCCCTCACTGACCACGCGCGCCTCACTGCACGTTTCATCGGCGGCCAGGAACAGGTAGTCGATCCGGCGGTCCGGCGCATGGGCGGGAAACGTGTAACCTGGATCGGCCCCGCCGCACTCGGTCCACGCGTCCCGCCACCCGTTCGCGAGCACGCGGCGGATCACCTCGCTCCCCGGCCTCGCGTTGAAGTCGCCTCCGACGAGCAATCCCCCCGCCGCGCTCCCCTGCCGCTCGGCCGCCGGGAGCAGCGTGGCCAGCTCCTGCAGGCGGTAGCGTTCGTCGCCCGACGCGTCGAGGTGCGTGTTCACAACCGCGAGCACGACCGATGGCGCGTCGATGAGCGCCATCAACGCACCGCGCGGCTCGCGCGACCCGCCGGCACGCTCCTGCGCCGGCGAAACCGGGAGCGCCACCATGGTGTCGCGCGCTATCGGCCAGCGGGAAAGCAGCGCGATGCCGTACTCGCCATCCTGGTAGTCGAGCGTCCGGCCGAACGCCGCCGCGTATCCGGTGAGTGACGCCAGCACCGCCGGCTGGTCCACACCGCCGCTGCGCCGCGTGCGCCGATCGACCTCCTGGAGCAGCACCAGGTCCGCGCCGGTCTCCCGCACCAGCGCGGCCACGCGCTCGAGGTTCCGCGCGCCGGTCGTGTCCTTGCCGGCGAAGATGTTGAACACGAGTACGCGGAGCTCGATCGACTGATCGGAGCCCCCGTGCGCCCTGGCGCAGGAACCGAGCAGGACGAGCAGGAAGCAGAGACAAGCTGTCGGCCATCGCATTGGTCCCAACATATCGGGCTTCGCCCCGACGGCACAGATATCATGGGCACTTGCCACCAGAGCGAACTTAGGCTAGACTAACTCCCGAGTTATGCTGGCCTCAACCGTTTGCCTGGTGCCCTCGTGATGTCGCTTCCACGGTGGTCAGACCTCAGCGGATCCACATGAAAGCCCTCCTGCTTGGTACACTGGTCCTCCTGCCGACGTGGCCGGGTCTCGCGGCTGCCGACGCGATCCCGCATTTCGCCCGCAAGTACGGTGTCGCGTGCAGCCGGTGTCACGTCTCGCCGCCCAAATTGAACGAGTTCGGCGAGGCATTCGTCGCTCGCGGCTACGAGATGCCCGGCCTCACAGCGCGGCCGACCTGGCCGTTTGCCCTCTGGGTGAGCGGGCGCTCCGAGTCGCTCCCCCTCCCCGAGGGAGCCGCGGACGATGTGCGCGCCTATCTCAACCGCGTGGAGTTCATCTCCGGCGGGAAGGTCGTGGCGCCGTGGCTGTCCTATTTCATTGAGTGGCGGCCGGTGAGCCAGGAGGCGCGCAGCGACGGCACCCTGCGCGACCGGTCGGGGCGGTTCGAGGACCTCTTCATCACGGCATCGGGAGAGCGAGTCGAGCTCACGCTCGGCCAGTTCCGTCAGATCGCGCAGGTGGACGTGTCGCGCCGCCTCGGGTTGAGCGAGCCGCTGGTGCTCTCGTCGTCACTCGCCGGTAGCGGCGGCGGGAGCGCCCGGGAGAGATCGCTGCGCGGATTCTCGCCGGGCGGTCGGGCACCGGCCGTGCGCGCCGCCTGGAACCAGCCGCTCGCCGGCGCGTGGAGGTGGAGCACGTCGGTCGGCCTCCCGGTGTCGGGTGAGCTCTCCATCCCGCTCACCAGGGAGGCCCGCGTCGAGGCGAGCAACGAGATCGAGTGGCGGCCGAAGGGAATCGTCGTCGAATCGTTCGCGCGACGCGGCCTGGCGTCGTTCGGCGGTCACGTGTTCGTCGACGATTCGCGTCGCTACCTCGTGCAGGGAATCGTGACGGGGAGCCGGTCGTCGGTGCACTGGGCGGCGATCGCCGGCGTCGCGAGGACGGGCGAGCTGGTGGCCGGCCGCTGGTCGCTGGAGACGGAGTATCTCCCGAGCCCCTTCCTTGGAGTGGGGGGACGCGTCGAAGACCGGGCCGCGGACGGCGCGAATGTGGCGGTCCTGCCCTACCTCAACGCGCAATTCCCGGGGACGCGGTACACGATCCGGCTGACCATCGAGCGCCGCTTCCAGCGCGGGCGCAATGCAACGCTGGTGGAACTGGGCACGGTCTTCTAGTGGCGGCGATCCGAGCCACCAGCGCAGCGTCCAGCTGTGCCGTCGGCTACATCTCCGCCAGCTCGGTGTTGGCGCCGGCGCCGTCCCGATCCGCCTCCGCGAGCAGCGATCGAACCTCCTCGTCGCTGGTCTGGCCGAAGTCGACGTACCACATCCCCACGCCATGGAACGGCGTCGGCGTCGCGACGCAGATGCATTCGTCCGCGATCTCCCCGAGCATCGCGCAGGTCGGAGGAGCTGCCACGGGGACCGCGACGATGATCTTCGCGGGGCCCGGCTCGCGCAGCGCGGCCACGGCGGCAGCCATGGTGGCGCCGGTCGCCAGACCATCGTCGACCACGATCACGGTACGCCCGCGCAACTCCGGAAACGGCCGCGTGCCGCGATAAAGCGCCTCGCGACGCTCGAGCTCCACCTGTTCCGAGCGCGCGACGCGCTCCACGAGCCCCGGCGGGATCCCGAGCTCCCGGATTACATCCTGCTCCAGCACGGTGATCCCGCCCGATGCGATCGCGCCCATGGCCAGCTCCTCGTGCCCGGGGACGCCGAGCTTGCGCACGACGAAAGTCTCCAGCGGCGCGCGCAGCGCGCGCGCCACCTCGAACGCCACCGGAACGCCCCCCCGGGGCAGGCCGACGACGAGCACGTCCCGCCGGCCGGCATGTGCCTACAGCAGCTCGGCCAGCCGGCGTCCCGCATCCCGGCGATCCCTGAAGCGCGCGTTCACGGTGACTCCTCCGAATCAGAGACCGATCATGATGTCGTCCTTCACCTCGCGCACTCCGGGTGCCGACCACGCCGCGCGCTCGGCATCCTGCCGCTCCGCCCACGAGCGCACGCGCCCCTTCAGCGTGACGTAGCCATCCGCCGCCTCGACGACGATCCGCTCGGCATTGCGCTCAGCGCTGCGACGCAGGGCGTCCCTGATCTTCTGGCCTACCTCGAAGGTCGAAACCCCCTTCGGTTGCACGACGAGCAGATTCGTCACGCCCTTCACGCCCGTGAGATAGCGTACCGCGCGCTCTGCCGCGCTCCGCTCGAACTGCCACTCGACCTCGCCCTCCAGCGTGATCCAGCCGCTGGAAACCTTCGCCTTCACGCGATCGGTCGGCACCTCCACGTCCCACCGCAGTGCCTCGACCACCTGGTGCGCGATCTCGGTGTCGCCGCGTTCGAGGCTCGACGGCAGCTTGACCTCGAGGTCGTCCGCGACCGCCTTGACGCCGGCCACGCGCTCGGCGGCGCGCAGGGCCGCAGCCTTCTGCGCGAAGCTGGATATCCGTCCGCTCAACGTGACCACGCCATCCTTCGCCGCTACGGCGATCTCCGCAATGCTGGTCGTCGGGTCCCACCGCAGTTCCTCGAGCACGTCGCGGTGGATCTGGTTGTCGCTCTTCATCGGTCGCTCCTCCCGTCTCGTCGACGGGAAACGGTTGATCGTGTCCGCGCACGACAGGCGCACGCGCATTCAAGGTGCGTGTTCGCCACTCGCAGCTCAGTAGGGGAACGCTGGAACGTCGGTCGGAGATTCGCTGACCGTTCCGCGGCCGACGATGGCGTCGCCACGCTGGCGACACCGCCTGGCTCGCTCACCGTCGTGCCCGCCGTGTCGGCGCTTCCCGGGCAATCCCTCCTCCCCCGCCCTACAGACGCCGCGCCCGCACCGCCGATATTGGGCATCGTCCGGCTCACGGACGAGTACAAACGCCCATGACAGGAGGATCGCATGCCCACCACCAGACCCCCCCAGCGCCGCGCACTCACGACCACGCCGGCCGCGCTTGCGCCGTCAGGCGAGATGCAGCAGATGCGCAACCGCATTCGTCACTTCTTCGACGCCCCGTTCGGCCGCCTGATGCAGGAGCCGTTCTTCGCCGATCTGCTCACCGAGCCGGTGGGTTGGATGCCGGCAGTCGAGGTGAGCGAGACTGACGCGGAGTACGTCGCGACGGTCGAGCTGCCCGGCATGCAGCGTGACGATGTCCATGTCGAGTTCGAGAACGGCGTGCTCACGATCGAGGGCCAGAAGCAGGAGGAGCGGAAGGAGGAGAAGGAAGGCCGCCAGCACCTCGTCTGGGAGCGGACCTACGGGCGCTTCCAGCGCTCGTTCGGTTTCCCGGGCGTCGACGATGCCCGAATCACCGCCGAGATGAGGGCTGGCGTGCTGACGGTGAAGCTGCCGAAGATGGCCGAGGCGAAGCCCAAGGGACGCCGGATCGTGATCACCAACGGGAAGTGAGGGCATCGGGTGGCGGCGCACCGCGCCGCCACCCGCGCTTGTCGAGCCGCTCCACATGAGGCACCTTGAGGGACTCGCGCTGCCGTTCATCCGCACCAGCGCATATCTCCGCGCCGAGCCCTCCACCCCCTCCATGCGCCTGCGAACCCTCGAAAGCCGGGTCTTCATCGGCCTCGTCCTCCTCGTCACGCTCGCCTTCCTCTGGATGGTGCGGGCGTTCCTCATGCCGGTGTTCTGGGCGGCTGTGCTGGCGGTGCTCTTCTACCCGTCGTACATGCGGCTCGTCGACAGGCTCGGCGGCCGCCAGGGCGTTGCCGCGTTCCTGACCACCGTCGCGGTCATCTTCTTCGTCGTCATCCCGTTCGCGTTTCTCGCCGGCGCGCTCACACAGCAGGCCATCCGCCTCTATCAGCGCATTGCCTCGGGCGAGATCGACATCAACGCACCGGTCGCGTTCCTCGAGCGGTCACTGCCCACGCTTGCCGCCTTCCTGGCGCGCTTCGGCATCAGCGTCGATCAGCTGCGATCCTTCGCCGATGGCACGGTGCGAGGCATCACGCAGTTCATCGCCGGACAGGCGTTCAACATCGGCCAGAACGCGCTGATCGTATCCGCGCTCTTCGGTCTGATGCTCTACATGCTCTTCTTCTTCTTCAGGGATGGCACGCGGATCGTCGACGCGATGGTGCGGGCGATCCCGATGGGCGACGAGCGGGAGCGGCGGCTGCTGGCCCGGTTCGCCGAGGTGACGCGCGCCACGGTCAAGGGCACCCTGATAGTCGCCGGCGTACAGGGCACCCTGGGCGGCATCCTGTTCGCGCTCGTCGGCATCCAGGCGGCGCTGTTCTGGGGCGTCATCATGGGCCTGCTCTCGCTGCTCCCTGCCGTGGGACCCGCGCTGGTCTGGGGGCCGGCGGCCATCGTCCTCGTGGCCAAGGGAGATCTCTGGGGAGGCGCCATAGTGATCATCGCCGGCACGCTGGTGATCGGACTGGTGGACAACGTGCTGAGACCCATCCTGATCGGACGGGAGTCGAAGATGCCCGACTACATGATCCTGCTTGCGACGCTCGGCGGCCTCAGCGTGTTCGGACTCGCCGGCTTCGTGGCCGGGCCCGTCATCGCCGCGCTGTTTCTGGTGATGTGGGAGATGTTCGCGGAGGAGTACGCGCCCCTCGATTCTGCGGCGCCCGCGGCCGCGGGAGGTCCCGGTACCGCGCCGTCGCTGGTGCGCTCGGTGTCAGAAGGCGTTGCGGAGACGCCCCGAACCGAAGGCTGAGGCTCGCGGCAGGGGCCGCGTCCGCCGCGCTGGCGGCGTCGCCCGGACTCACTTGTGGCGGAACGTGATGCGGCCGCGAGTGAGGTCGTACGGGGAGACCTCGACTGTCACGCGGTCGCCGGCGAGGATGCGGATTCGGAACTTCCGCATCTTCCCGGCTGTCGTCGCCAGCAGCTTGTGGCCATTCTGGAGATCGACGCGGAACATCGCGCTGGGCAGCACGTCCGAAACTACACCTTCGAGCTCGATCGCTTCCTGTTTCATCCGATCCTCATGATCCGTGTTCGAGTGCGGGCGCGGCATGGGCGGCCCTGAGCTGCTCCACGCAGTGGTCGGCGAGCGCCGTCGACGAAAAGCTCCCGCCATCGGCACGCTTCGCCTGCCAGGTCCAGTCTGCCGAGCTCGCGGCTACCGCGATCAGCACGTCTTCCCAC
Source organism: Gemmatimonadaceae bacterium (assembly GCA_035513015.1). Classification (GTDB taxonomy): domain Bacteria; phylum Gemmatimonadota; class Gemmatimonadetes; order Gemmatimonadales; family Gemmatimonadaceae; genus DATKCV01. The sequence goes on along the minus strand of DATKCV010000085.1, from coordinate 5,927 downwards.
AATACCTTCGCGGTCCGGGGCGTGCTGGTCTCCCGAGTCCGTTCGGGCTGGTGGTCGCCACGCGGAGCGACGGCCCCGCGCCAGACGATGACGAGAAGCTCGCCGTCAGCGACGGAATCGAGAGTGCTCCGCAGCCAGGCGAGTGTGAGCGCCACCGGACCGAGCTGCACGATGCAGCGCCCCGGCATCTGCCGCACCACTGGCTTGTCCGCGAGGCCTGCGGTGTGCAGCGCACCCGCCCGTTTGACGACTTCGTCGGTCAGTTGCGCGAACTCGCGAGTGCATGCGGCGAGGGCACGGTACGTACCGAGAAACGACTTTCGAGCGGGCGTGCCCAGATCCATCGTGATCGGCTGGGCGAGCGAGCTTCCGTTCATGTGTCCTCCTGAGCAACGTGGCGCGGGCTCCTCCCCGGCGACTGCGCCGGGCAGAAACCCGCGAAAAAAAACACGAGCGCCGGCAGGTGGACATGCATCCCACCAACCAGCGCTCGCTTCACCGCGTGCGGCCCTCCCCGCGGCGCAACCGCGGAAGGGCCGCGCGCGGCGACCGCCTCAGACGTTGACCTTCGTCACGTTCTCCGCGGCGGGGCCCTTCTGGCCCTGCACGATGTCGAACTCGACGGTGTCACCTTCGGCCAGCGACTTGAAGCCGCTGCCCTGGATCGCCGAGTGATGCACGAAGCAATCCTTCTGGCCGTTCGCGGGCGTGATGAAGCCGAAGCCCTTCGCGTCGTTGAACCACTTCACGGTACCGGTCGTAGACATGCACTGCTCCTGATGTAAATGGTGCTGTGGTCGGAGCGATACGGCACGAACCGACTACAACGTGTGCGTGATCCCCTCACGTCGGGCGGCGACAGCACGCAAAAAGGGCCCGCTCGCAATCGGCAGGCCCAAGTCGTTCGGAACTTGTCCTCGCGTCGTGACGCGCATGTCGCTTGGCCTGAATATAGCGCCTGAGCAGCCGATTCGCAATCGCCAGGTCACTATACCGCGCGTGGGCGCCGCGGCGGCCGCAACGGCCCCAATCCGACCGGAAGTGTGTAGTACCTCGACGGTCCGCTGCCGCGCTCGTTGGTTGCATTATGTTGTCGGCAGGCTTGGCATTTTGCGCCGGTGTCAGGGCTCCGCGTTCCACCGACCCGCATCCATGGCTGAGGCAAACGACGCCGTAACGACCGCCACGCTCCCGAGCGCGCCTCCGGCGCGCCCGGAGGACGCCGCCCTGCACGAGGATGTGCGATGGCTGGCCGCTGCACTCGGTCGGGTGGTGCGGCGGCTGGAGGGGGAGGAAGCGTTCCGGACCGTCGAAGGGTTGCGTCGCGCCTGCCGTGACCGGCGTCGCGAGGTCGCCGGCGCACCGACACTGGAGACACTGCTCGACGAGATCGCCGCACTGCCGCTCGAGCTGAGCACCACCACCGCGCGCGCCTTCACGCTCTTCTTCCTGCTCATCAACACCGCCGAGCAGGTACACCGCGTCCGCCGCCGGCGCGACTACCGGCGCGGCGCCGGCGACGAGCCGCAGCCAGCCTCCGCGCGGTGGAGCCTGCGCCGGCTGCGCGAGCGCGGGCGGAGCGCGGGCGAGATCGCCGACGCCATCGCCCGCCTGGACGTGCGACCGGTGCTCACGGCGCATCCGACGGAGTCCACGCGCCGCACGCTGCTCTCACTCCAAGCGCGCGTCGCCGAGATCCTGCTCGCCCGTGATGCAGCCGCCGAGCACGAACGGACTTCGTTCGATCGGCCGCTGGACGCCGAGGTCGAGCTCCTCTGGCTCACAGCGGAGGTTCGTCACGATCGGCCCACCGTGCGCGACGAGGTGAGCACGGTACTCTGGTACCTCGAGACCCGGCTGCTCGACGCGGGCCTCCGCGCGACCGACGGCCTGGTCCGGGCATGGGAGCAGGAATTCGCTGCCGCCGCCCCGGACGCGCTGCGGCATGCCGTACCGGTGCACTTCGGTACGTGGGTCGGCGGCGACCGCGATGGTAATCCGTACGTGACCCCGGAAGAAACGATCGCCGCGGCACGCCGCGCATCGCACGCGATCCTCGGACGCTACGAGCGAATGATCGGCGACCTCGTGCAGCGGCTGTCGATCTCCAGCCGTATCGCCCCGCTGACCGCGGCGCTGCGCGAGTCGCTCGAGGCCCACGCGCGGCTACTGCCCGAGGTCTGGGAGCGCAACCGCCGGCGCAACGCCGACGAGCCGATCCGGCTCGAGCTCACGTTCATCGCCGCGCGCCTGACGGCGACGCGCCGCCTGGTGGCCTCCCGCGATGCCGGGCAGCCGCGCCATGAGCCGGCGGCGTATCCGGACGCCGGCGCGCTGCTCCACGACCTCGAAGTGGTGCACGGGGCGCTGATCGCCGCCAACGCCGTCGAGAGCGTTCGCGCCATCCTCGATCCGCTCGTCGCCGCGGTTCGTGCGCACGGCTTTCACGGGCTGCGCATGGACCTGCGCGACCACGCCGAGGTGCACGAGGGCGCACTCGACGAAGTGGCCGAGCGCCTCGACATCGCGGCGCTGAACGGAGACGCGCTCAGGCGCGAGCTGCTCGGGCGCCGGCCGCTCGTCGGCCGCCGGCTGGAGTGGAGCGGGCGCACGGAAGGCGCCCTCCGGACCTTCGAGGCAATGCGCCTGGTGCAGGACGAGATGGGAGAGGCCGCGGCGGCGACGTACATCGTGTCGATGACGCGCTCCGGCGACGACCTCCTGCGCGTCCTCCTGCTCGCCCGCGAGTCGGGGCTCGTGGACCTCGCTGCCGAGCCGCCGCAATCGCGTCTCGACGTCGTGCCGCTGTTCGAGACGCTCGGCGATCTGGAGCGCGCGCCCGACGTGCTGCGCGCGCTCCTGTCCGACGAAGTGTACGCGCGGCAGCTCGCGGCCCGCGGGCGACGCCAGGAGGTGATGATCGGCTACTCGGACTCGGGGAAGGATGCCGGCGTTCTGGCGTCGGCGTGGGGATTGTACCGCGCGCAGGAGGCGCTGGCGGCGATCGCCCGGGATGCCGGCGTGGAGCTGCGACTGTTCCATGGACGTGGCGGGAGCGTCGGCCGCGGTGGCGGCTCGCCGGTGTATCGCGCCATCGCTGCGCTGCCGCCGGGAACCGTCGACGGGCGGCTCAAGATCACCGAACAGGGGGAGATCATCTCGCAGCAGTTCGGGCTCCTCCCCCTCGCCGAGCGCACCCTCGAGGTCACGCTGGCCGGCGCGCTGCTTCAGGAGTTCGGCGACTGGCGCGAGTCGGTAGCGCCGGCGGATGTCGGGCAGTTCACCGAGACGATGGACGCGCTCGCCGCAACATCACTGGCCGCCTACCGCGAGGTGGCACAGGGCGACGGCGAAGCACTGTTCGCCCTCTTCCGCAGCGCGACGCCGATCGAGGAGCTGGCCGACGCGCGATTCGGATCGCGGCCGTCGTACCGCCCGGGTGTCGCGCCGGGACTCGACGCGATCCGCGCGATACCGTGGAGCTTCGGGTGGACGCAGATCCGGCTGATGCTGCCCGGCTGGCTGGGCGTGGGCAGTGCGCTTCAGGCGATGATCGACGAGCCTGGCGGACTCGACCTGCTGCGCCGGATGGCGCGCGATTGGCCGTTCTTCGACGACCTTCTGGCGAAGATCGAGATGGTATGCGGGAAAACCGATCTCGCCATCGCCCGCGCATACGTCACGAAACTCGGCGGCGACCGCACGCTCCTGGCGCGGCTCGAGGACGAGTTCGCGCTCACCGTGTCGGCGCTGCTGAAAATCCGGGACACACGGCATCTGCTCGACGACTCCCCGGTGCTGCAGTCGGCGATCGCCCTGCGGAATCCGTACGTCGATGTGCTGTCGCTCCTCCAGATCACGCTGATGGCGCGGAAGCGGGAGCTGCCGGAGGGTGAGAAGCGGGAACGGGTGGGTCAGGCGCTGGCGACGACGCTCAGCGGGGTCGCGCAGGGGTTGCGGAATACGGGCTGAAGGCTGACGATGAGCGCGAGCAGCACCGGCGTCACAAGCAATGCAATGGGCATTCGGTTCAGTCCTTGTATGGGTCGAACTCGTCCGCGCCGGCCATCACGACGACCAGCGGCTTCAACGTGTGGAGCACCTCCACAGTCCCCTCCTGCGCCTCGAGAACATCGGGCAGCCGCCGGTAGACGTGCGGGCTCTCGTCGAGCCCTCCACCACGGAGGATCACACTCTTCTCCTTCACCCACGCCTGCATCATCTCCGGCGTCACGCGTCCCGGCGTGATGACCTGCCCGGTCTTTCGGTTGCGTTTCCCGGCCGCCTGCGTGCGCGACATCACGCGCCCGGCGCCGTGCACGGTCGAGAAGAGCGCCGCACGCTGCACCGCCTCCACTTCCGGCGGAGCGGCATCCGGCGCCGTCCCCCGAACGATCACGGCGTCGTCGCCCATCGACCCGCCAATGAAACCCTTTTGTCCGGGGAACGCCGGCGTCGCACCCTTTCTGACGACCACCAGCTCCTCGCCCCCATGCGCTTCCTTCCAGGCGAAGTTGTGGTGGTTGTGCACGAGCTCCAGCTCCCGGCCTCCGAGGATGGACACGACCTTCCGCGCCACCCACTCGCGTCCCGCATGGGCGTACTGGCCGGCGAGATTCATCAGATGCCAGTAGTCGTGGCCAACAGGAGCCTCGACGTCGAGCAGCACCTCGCGCTCCGGCACGCGCTCGCCCCACGCCTTGCCCTGCCCCAGCGCGAGGAACGCCGATGCCACCGTGTGCCCGAACCCGCGGCTGCCGAAGTGGACACCCACCCATAGCGCGCCCGCCTCGTCTACGAAGACATCGACGTAATGGTTTCCGCTACCGACTGTGCCGAGCTGCTGCCGCGCCTTCGTGAGGAGCGCCTGCCGATGCTTCGGCGGCACGGCGCTCCAGGTCGCGTGCTCGAACAGCGGGTGGTCCACCGGCGCGTCGTCCGACCGGTTCTTCCGCCCGATCCCGAAGCTCACCGTGCTGGCGATCGCGTCGGCAACGTGATCGAGCGTCCCGTGGATCTCCTCCGGCGTACGGCCGAGTGTGTCGAACAGGACGTCGGTGCGGATGGCGGCGTTGCCGCAGGCGATGTCGAATCCGACGCCGACGACCGATACCTGATCGCGGTACGCCGCGACCCCGCCGATCGGCATTACGTAGCCCACGTGCCCGTCGGCCATCAGCGCCGCGTCCACGGCGCGTGTGCGGACATCCTGGAACTGGAGAATCGTCTGCTCGTCGTGCCGTCCGAAGATCTTCATAGCGATCGACGACTGGAGTATCGTCCGCCCATGGACAGTGGCTGTCGTCCACGAGTACCTTGTCGCGAGGTTCCACAGCGCAATTCATCCCGTTCCTCGCGTGGGATTGCACGTCCCTGCACCGGGATCGACCGAATCCCTCCCGCGAGAGTCCTGCGGCTCGAGGAAGCCAAGTATGCGCCGCACCCCGGTTCCGGCAAGATGTTGACGCGTTGCCTCGCGACTCTCGTGATGGTGGTGGCGGCGCTCGCCGGCGCGGCCCGGGACGTCGAGGCCCAGGCGCGCCCGATCGTCTACGTCATTCCTATCGAGGGGATGATCGACATGGGTCTCGCTCCCTTCGTTCAGCGGACTCTGACCGAAGCCTCCCGCGCCAACGCCGCCGCCGTGATCCTCGAGATCAACACCTTCGGAGGCCGGGTCGATGCCGCCGTCGTCATTCGCGACGCGCTGCTCTCATCGCCTCTCCGAACCGTGGCGTTCGTCAATCGCCGGGCAATTTCGGCCGGCGCGCTCATCAGTCTGGCTTCCGAAAAGATCGCCATGGCCGACGGCGGGACGGTGGGTGCCGCCACACCGGTTCAGGCCGGAGCGCCAGGCGCGACGCCCGGGGCCGTCGAGGAGAAGTCGGTCTCCTACCTCCGCTCGGAGTTCCGCGCGACCGCCGACA
>DATKCV010000084.1:0-109695 GCA_035513015.1 Gemmatimonadaceae bacterium | reverse complement strand
CCTGCTTCGCCTGAATGGCCGTGATCGCCGCCGTCAACGTCGTCTTGCCATGATCGACGTGACCGATCGTTCCCACGTTCACGTGCGGCTTCGTCCGCTCGAATTTCGCCTTGGCCATGACCATTCAGAGGTTCTGGGGTTGTCCGACCTGCGAGGTCGCGCTGCGTCCCGCTGCTCACTACTTCGTGCTTCGATTCACGACCGATCGCCCCGACTCCGGCCACCTGGCGGCCGGTGCCGCGGCGCATCACACCGCGAAATGCTGTCTTCCGTCGATCCGTTCGTTCACGTCCGTCCCTCGAAGCTCGCGACCGGGATTGAACCGGTGACCTCACCCTTACCAAGGGTGTGCTCTACCAACTGAGCTACGCGAGCAATTGACTCCGCGTCCTTCCCGACCTCCAGCACAACCGCTCGCGACGCCGGCCCGCCGCCCTCCTGAAACACCGGGATCCGCAGTACGGATCAGAGCGGGAGACGGGGCTCGAACCCGCGACATCAAGCTTGGAAGGCTTGCGCTCTACCAGCTGAGCTACTCCCGCGTATGTCTGCCGACGCGCTCCATGGTGGGGGAAGGATTCGAACCTTCGAAGGCGTTAGCCGGCAGATTTACAGTCTGCTCCCGTTGGCCACTTGGGTACCCCACCCGGCATCTCGCGCTCGTCAGCCCGCGGACCGGTGCTGCACTCGGCGCCTCGAGAGCTGACGGCGAGAATCGAACTCGCAACCGCCTGATTACAAATCAGGTGCTCTGCCAATTGAGCTACGTCAGCAACAGCGATTTTTGCGCGAGACTCGTAGGATAAACGAGCCTTGGGAGGGTGTCAAGCCGCTGGACGATGGCAACTTAGGCGCGCGGCGAGGCTCGGCTCACGATGCCCTGCGCCACCTCGAGCCCCCGGGATGGTCCTCGATCACGACTCCGCGACCCTCGATCTCCCGGCGGATGGCGTCCGCCTCCTCGAACCGCCGATCGCGACGGGCCGCCTGCCGCGCCGCCAGCCGCTCTTCGACCCACGCCGCCAGACCCGCGTCGGCGACCGCTTCATCGGCCCGGAGGTCGAGCACGCCGTCGATCAGCGCGAACGCCGCGCGGGCCTTCTCCAACGACCCCGGATCCGCCCCGCCGCGGTCCAGCTCGGCGTTGCCACGCCGCACGAACGTGAACAGCGCCGCGACCGCCTCCGGCGCGTTGAGGTCGTCGTACAACGCCGCCCGCACAGCCGACTCGGCCTCAGCCGCTACCTCAGCTAGCTCGGCTGTTCCGCCCGTCGCCTCACCCAACCGCTTCGCGAAATCCCCGAGGCGACGAACCGCTTCTCGCGCCGCCTCCAGCCCCTTGTCCGAAAGGTTGAGCTGCTTCCGGTAGTGCGTGGTATGGACGACGTACCGGAGCGCGGCCCCCGGAATCCCGCTGGAACGCAGGTCCTCCACCGTTGCGACGTTGCCCACCCGCTTCGCCATCTTGGCGCCCTCGGTGAGCAGGAACTCGCCGTGGCACCACACGCGCGCGAACGGCACTCCCGTAGCCGCCTCGGCCTGCGCGATTTCGTCCTCGTGATGTGGAAACACCAGGTCGATTCCGCCGCAGTGGATGTCCAGCGTTTCACCCAGGTAGCGCATCGCCATCGCCGAGCACTCGAGATGCCAGCCGGGCCGGCCCCGCCCCCACGGCGAGTCCCACGCTGCGGCGGCGCGCTCATCCTCCGGCTTGGCTGCTTTCCAGAGGGCAAAGTCCTGCGCGTTCTCCTTCGAGTAGTCGTCCTGCGCCACCCGCGCTCCCGGCCTGATCTCTCTCGTATCGAGGCGCGACAGCTTGCCATAGCCCGGAAAGCGGTCGATCGCGAAGTAGATCGAGCCATCCTCCGCCCGGTAGGCGATCTCGCGCTCGAGCAGCCGAGCCACGAGGGCGATCATTTCGGGAATGTGCTCGGTGGCCCTGGGGTACCACTCCGCCGCCTCGATCCGCAGGTACTCGCGGTCCCGGTGGAAGAGCTCGGTGACGGGCTCGGTGATCTCTCCGATCGTGCGGCCGGTCTCGGCCGCCCGCCGGATGATCTTGTCGTCGACGTCCGTCAGGTTCATGACCTGGAGGACACGCCAGCCACGCAGCCTCAGCGTCCGCCGGAGAAGGTCGACGAACAGGAACGTCCTGAAATTGCCCAGGTGGGCGGGATTGTAGACCGTGGGCCCGCAGGAGTACATGCGCACCGTCCGACCGTCGGACGGCGCGAACGGCTCCACCTGGCGCGTGAGCGTGTTGTACAGCCGGAACTGCGGTTCGCTCAGGCCGTCCGTTCCAGGTCGTGCTTCGTCGCCGATCATTGCCGGGAAGCTAGGAATGCCCCGACGGAGGGTCAACGGAGCGCATGCCGTCGCCGCACCATTGGCCGCAGACTCGCGGCGTTCGCTGCCGGCTCTCCGATCTTTCCAGCGTCGTGCGTCCTGCTTACAGCTCGCTCGCCACGTTCACCCGCTGGTCAGGACACGTGCTCGGCCACCGCGCCTGCGCCGGTCAGCGGCCGGTCCGCCGCCGGTACGCCGGCGCGGAATGCACCGCTGGGCAGCTCCCCCCGAACCCGACCGCCGGCGAGCGCCAGCACGCGGGTGGCCAGGGGGACCACGGACGCAAGCTCGCGTGAGGACAATAGCACCGTGATCCCCCGGGCGATCATCGTCCCGATGATTCCGCGCACCTCGCCCGATCCGCCGGCGTCGAGACCGGCGAGGGGCTCGTCGAGCAGCAGCACCCGCGGTGCACCCAGCAGCGCCTGCGCGATTCCCAGCCGCCTCAGCGCCCCCGGCGCGAGGAGCGACACTCGGCATCGCGCGACCGATGCCAGCGCCGAGCGCTCGATCGCCTCATCCACGCGCGCGTGCCCGCCGGGAAGATCGCGCAGGGTCGCGTAGCACGACAGGGACTCCCGCACGGTCAGAAATCCGTAGTGCGCCGAGTGCTCACCCGCGAATGCGATACCCGGCGGTGGCGGCCCCGGCTTGCGACGGCCGAACCAGTGGATGCGTCCGCAATCGGGACGGAGGAGACCCGCGGCGCAGAGCAGCAGGGTGGACTTGCCCGACCCGGGTGCACCCAGGACGGCCGTACACTCACCCTCGCGTACGTCGAGATCGACTCCACGCAACACCGCGACCGACGCCATGCACCCTGGGATCCCGGCGCGGTAGCTCTTCATGATGCCGCGCATCTGGATCACGATGTCCACCCTCGTCTCCTGCTAAACGGGAAGACGATGTTATCTGAACCCGGAGGCCGAGCGACATCGGAATCGCGCTACCTGGTCGATGTTGGTGCAGCCGTCACCCGCACCACTCCCCGACCAGCCCACTCTTCTCACCGTGGCTGCTTCGCGGCCCGACTTCTCCCGCGGCCACCACTCTTCTGGACCTGTGAAACGCGTCGATCGCGTCGACCACCGGCGACGGATCGAACCGGACCGGATCGGTTGTCGGCAGACCCGTATCGGAGGCGACGCGATCGATCGCCAGGCGCGCATCGGCAGCACTCAGATCGTGCGTGTTCAGCGCGACCGCGATGACCGGCGACGGACGCAGGGGTGCGAGGACGGCCTCGTGCAGGGCGATCGCATCGCGAAGCGGCGGGATGGGGACCCACGGATTGTTCGTGATGGTGGTGCGCGACGGTTGCGCGCACATGACCATTGCATGGGGAAGCGAACCGTGCATGAGCCCGTACGTCACTCCCGAATAGCCCGGGTGATAGAGCGAGCCCTGTCCCTCGACCAGAACGATGTCCGCGTCGCGCGCCGCATCCAGCACCAGCCGCTCCGCCGCGCCCGCGATGAAGTCGGCGATCACCGCATCGACCGCGATCCCCCACCCCTCGATGAGGATTCCCGTCTGCCCGGTACCGGCGAAACGGACGCGATGTCCGCGGTCCCGAATCCCGGCGCGTAGCTGAAGCGCCGCGGTCATCTTGCCAATGTTGCAGTCGGTGCCAACGGTCAGGATCACCGTCGACCCGACCTCGCGTGCCCGGCCGCTTGCCACATCGAGGTCCGCCGGAGGCTTGCGCAGATCCCTCAGTGCGACACCGTGCTTCGCCGCCAGCTCAGCGATCTCCGGATCGTCGGCGAGAAAGAAGTGCAGCCCGCTCCACACATCGAGGCCGTGCCGAATGGCGCTCCGGATCGCCGGGCGCCAGCTCTCCGGAAGCTGTCCTCCCTGCGGCGCAATGCCGATCAGGAGGTCGGTCGGCGCGAGCGGCAGCCCATCCTCGACCGAGGCCAGAACCGGGATGCCGCCCCCGAAGCCGAGCACGCTCTGCGCGACGCCTCCGGCGTTCGTGGAATCGATCACCGCCGCAACGCGCTCCGGAGTGTAGCGGATGAAGCCGTTGGCGGTCTTCGAAGTCAGCGGTCCGAACCGCCCCTCGGCGAGAATGAGAAAGCGCTCTTGGCGTGACATTCGACTGGTTCTGGGGGCACAGGAGGCGCACTACCGCCCGGTGCCCCGGGGAGATCGTGCGGGGTCACGCGGCACTGGACTCGTGGCGACGGCGTTCGGCGTGGGAGATGACGTCCGGTGGCGGTTCATCCGGAACGAGTACGCCACCATGGGGCGATGGAACGCGGAGCACGAGCAGCCGGTCCCGCGGCGTACGCCGGAATCCCTGTCCCTCGTAGATCCGGTTCACGAGGATGCGCCGGACGACGACCATGACCACGGCGAGCGCGGGGACCGCCACGAGGAGGCCCACCAGCCCGAGCAGCTTTCCGAATATCAGCACCGCCATCATCGTGAGCACCGGCGGTAGCTGGATCTTCCTCTGCATGATGATCGGCGCGACGACGTTGCTTTCCAGCACGTGGATCACGACGCCGAGCAGGATCACCAGCCATGCGTGGGAGACGGGGCCGAGGCCGCCGATTCCACTGCCGCCGAGAACGAACAAAGCCGGGAGAAGCGTGGAGACGAGCGTCCCGAAGAAGGGAATGATGGCCACCGCCCCGGTGAACAGACCGAACGTGAGCGCGAACGGGACCTGAAGAAGCCAGAGCCCGATCGCCGTCAGCGCACCGAGGATGAACATGGCCAGCAGCTGGCCGACGATCCACGCGCGCAGGGAGATCGCGAGGTCCCCCAATACGTCGCGAACCAGGTCCCGGTGAATCGGGGGGAACAGCGCGATCAGCCACTCCCGATAAAGGCCCGGGTGAAGAGTCAGATAGACTCCCATGACCAGCACGGCGACGAAGTTGATCGCGGCGTGAAGAACCCAGGGGACGCGGGAGACCATGTCTCCGACGACCTCGGAAGCCCGGTCGTAGATCGCCGAAAATACCCGGTGCTCGCCGGCCCCCTCGCGCGAGACATCGGCGAAGGCGGGGATGCGCGCCATGGCCCTCTCCAGGGCGGCTTCCCATTCGGTGATGTAGGCCGGGAGAACGGCGATCAGCTGCCGGGTCTGCTCGACGACCGGCGGTATGAGTGCCCAGAACAGCGCGACGACGGCCCCGGCGGTCAGCGCCAGCGCCAGCAGGAAGGCGACCTGGCGAGGAGCGTGGAGGCGCTGCTGGAAGAAGTCCGTCACCGCTCCCAGATAGAGGGAGAACAGGACGGCAATGAACAGCAGGAGGAAGAGATCGGCTGCGGCTCCGAAGAGCCACAGCAGAAGGATCGTCAGGATGGTCGCCGCGAGCAGGGTGGCGAACCGGAACCGACGGGAGACGACTGCGCTCACGACTGACCTGGCCGGACGTCTTTGGGTTGGGCCGTGCCCTACTTCTCCTCGTCGATCTTCTCGGCGTCGGCGGCGACGGTGTCGCGATCTCTTGCACCACCCGTGCCGATCTGTCGATTGGCCTGCGGCGCGCCGGCCGGCAGCATGCCCATCTTCTGCTTGAGCGCGAGCAACTGCTGGTCGACGGTCCCCGTGGCGGCGCCCGACTCGAGCTGCCGGAATTCCTTGTGGAGCTGGTCGCCCGAGAACTCCTCGTCGATCTCGGCCGATGCCTGGATCTGCTTCTCGCTGGCGACGATCTTCTCCTCCATCCGGGCGAACGCCTCGAACGCCGATCGCTCGGAGAGGGCCGACATCGTCTCCGAGATTCGCTTCTGCGCCTGGGCGCGGCGCTGGCGGGCGATGAGGAGGTTCTTCTTCCGCTTCGCCTCTTCGATCTTGTCGTTCAGGTCGCGCAGGGAGTTCTTGAGTCGCTCGGTCTCCAGCCGGTGCGACTCCCAGGTCATCTCCATCTGCTGGGCGTGCGTGACGTGCTCGGAATGGCGCACGAGCGCCTGCCGGGCGAGGTCATCGCGCCCCTCCTGCACGGCGAGCATTGCACGCCGCTCCCAGTCCTGCGCCTGCTTGACCTCGCCGTCGACCTGGTCGCGGAGCCGCTTCTCGTCGGCGATCGCGGCGGCGACCTGCTGCTTCGCCTTGACGAGCTGCGCGCGCATGTCGGTGATGATCTGATTCAGCATCTTCTCCGGATTCTCGGAGCGCGAGATCAGATCGTTGATGTTCGACCGCAGCATGGTCGAGAGCTTATCGAAGATTCCCATGGGTCAGCGAGCCTCGCGAAACGCGCCGAGCTCGCGGAGATGGGACGCGAGCGCCAGCATCATGCTTTCGTAGGCGGCGAGGAACTCCTCGAAGTCCAGATGCGAGAGCTCCATTGCCTCCGTCATCACTATCGAGTCATCCTCGATGCCATAGGAGCCGTGAACCAGTTCGGACGCGTTGAGCTCGAGGAGGCGCCGGCTGAGCGTCGCCAGCGCCTGGCCATTCTGCGGCAGCTCCATCACCTTGACGCGCAGCACCACCACCGGCGGCGAGTAGTGCACGACGACGTCGAAATCCAGCTCGCCGCTGGGCTTGAGCACCCACAGCCCGGGCTCGATCTCGTTGTAGCTCGCGCCGTCGGCGGTCAGCCGGTCGAGGAATCCCTCGATCTCCTCTCTGGTAACCATGAGCATCCTTAGGTGAGGTCCCTACTCCCACTACGGCGGGAACCGGGGGTCGTGTTTCGGAGGGGGGCGTCGGGCGGCAGTGCCGGGTCGGGCCGGCGGTGAAGATAGCACCGGCCCCGGAGCTTCGACAGCTATCCGCCCGATCGCTTGATCTGGATCAGTCGCTCGCGCGCGAGGCGCCGCCCCGTGGGTGTGGCGGCGAGCCCGCCGCCCGCGGTCTCGCGGTAGCGGACGTCCATGCTGTCACCGATTTCCCCCATCGTATCGATCACCTCATCGGCCGGGATGGCGAAGGTGATGCCGGCGAGCGCCATCTCGATGGCGGCGAGCGCGATCGCCGAGCCGGTGGCGTTGCGGAAGACGCACGGGAGCTCGACCAGCCCTCCGAGCGGATCGCAGACGAGGCCGAGCGTGCCCTGCATGGCGAGCGCGGTGGCGTGGCCGGCCTGTGCCGGCGAGCCACCGAGCATCTCCGTCGCCGCGCCCGCCGCCATCGCCGCCGCGGCGCCGGTCTCCGCCTGACACCCTCCCTCGGCCCCGGACAGCGATGCCCGGTCGGCCACCACGGCGCCGATCAGACCGGCCGTCGCCAGTGCATCGACGACGGCCGAGTCGGGCAGCGACCGCGCATCGGCGAGTCCCGTCAGCACCGCCGGGAGCACCCCGGCACCGCCCGCCGTCGGCGCCGCGACGATCACGCCCATCGCGGCGTTCACCTCCTGCACGGCCAGCGCACGCATCAGAATGTCGCGGAACGGCGTTCCGGCGAGCGGGCCGGCCGGCCCCTGGCGCAGCTTCGCGGCATCTCCGCCGACGAGTCCCGATGCCGAGCGGAGCTCCCCCGTGAGGCCCTGCGCCACGGCGCTGCGCATGATCGCCAGTGCCCTGCCCAGCGCCTCGCGGATCTCCTCGACCGGCCGTCCCTGATCCTCCGATTCGCGCGCCAGCGCGACGCTCGAGAGCGTCACCCCACGCTGCTCGGCATCGGCGATCGCCTCCGCCAGAGAGCGGTACATCACGCCGAGACCTTGTCCAGCCGGAACGCCCACCGCACCCACGGGAGCGCCCGGATCGCATCGCGCACGTCCTCGCCCGGGCGCTCGTCGGCCTCGATCACCATGAACGCGTCACCGCCGCGCTGCTTCCGGGTCAGACGAAGCGTTGCGATGTTGATGCCGTGATCGGCGAGCAGTCCGGCGATTCGGGCGACCGAACCGCGTACGTCCTCGGCCACCAGCACGACGGTATGGTAGTTCGCCGTCACCTCGACGGGAAAACCGTCGATCTCCGTCACCAGCACCCGTCCTGCGCCGAGCGAGGACCCCAGCATCACCGACTCCCGCCCGCCCTTCCGCACCGTGATCCGCGCCGAATTCGGGTGCGCGTCGTCGGCCAGTGTCGTCTTTTCGAACCGGTAGTCGAGCCCCTCGCGCTCGGCGATCTCCAATGCGGTACGCAGCCGGTCGTCATCAGGCCGAAAGCCCATCAGCCCGCCGGCGATCGCCTTGTCCGTTCCGTGCCCCTCCCCCGTACGCGCGAAGGAGCCGTGGAGCTCGACCCGGGCCGACTCCGGTGTGCCGCCGACCAGGCACCGGGCGAGGAGTCCCAGCCGGCACGCTCCCGCGGTGTGCGAGGAAGACGGCCCGACCATCACGGGGCCGATAATGTCGAGCAGGGAGACCATCGAGGGGTACCGAAGCGCGAGGGGATCGGCCAGCGGCCGTCACCCCACCTTCCTCTGTGACGCGGTTTGGAGCATCGACCGCAGGTAGCGGCCCGTGTGCGACGCCTCTACCTCGGCAACCGATTCGGGCGGCCCCGCGGCCACGACCATGCCGCCGCGCGTCCCTCCCTCCGGGCCGAGGTCCACTATCCAGTCGGCGGTCTTGATCACGTCGAGGTTGTGCTCGATCACCAGGACGGTGTTGCCGCGTTCGACGAGCCGGTGGAGCACGGTGAGCAGGAGGCGCACGTCCTCGAAATGGAGGCCCGTAGTCGGCTCGTCGAGAATGTACAGCGTTCGGCCGGTGTCGCGCTTGGATAGCTCGCTGGCGAGCTTGACGCGCTGAGCCTCGCCACCGGAGAGCGTCGTCGCGCTCTGCCCCAGATGAACGTAGCCCAGGCCGACGTCGAACACAGTCGACAGCTTCTGACGGATCCGCGGCTGGTTCTCGAAGAACGCCAGCGCATCCTCCACCGTCAGCTCGAGCACGTCGGCGATGCTCAGGCCGCGGAACCGCACCTCGAGAGTCTCGCGGTTGTAACGCTTCCCCTTGCACACCTCGCACGGCACGTAGACGTCGGGCAGGAAGTGCATCTCTATCTTCACGAGCCCGTCGCCCTGGCACGCTTCGCAGCGGCCGCCCTTCACGTTGAACGAGAATCGGCCCGGCCCGTAACCGCGAATCTTCGCCTCGGGGAGCTCGGCGAACAGCTCGCGGATCGGCGTGAACAGTCCCGTGTAGGTCGCCGGGTTGGAGCGCGGCGTTCGGCCGATCGGGCTCTGATCGATGTCGATCACCTTGTCGATGTGCTCGAGTCCGGTGATCCTGCGGTGTGCACCCGGCACCACACGCGCGCGATAGAAATGCCGCGCCATTGCGTTGTGCAGGATGTCCTCGATCAGCGTGGACTTGCCGGAACCCGAGACGCCGGTTATCGCCACGAACAGCCCGAGGGGAAGATCCACATCGATGCCCCGCAGGTTGTGCTCGGTGGCCCCTTCGATGCGTATCACACGACGCGGATCGAGCTGGCGACGCGCCGGCGGCACCGGGATCCCCAGCTCGCCGCGCAGATAACGGCCGGTCAGCGAGCCCGGAGTGCGTCGCACGTCCTCCAGGGTGCCTTCGGCGATCACCCGTCCGCCGTGCTTGCCGGCACCCGGTCCGAGATCGATGAGGTGATCCGCCGCCCGCATCGTATCCTCATCGTGCTCCACGACGATCACGGTGTTCCCGAGGTCGCGAAGCTGCTGGAGGGTCGACAGCAGCCGGGCGTTGTCCCGCTGGTGCAGCCCGATCGACGGTTCGTCGAGGATGTACAGCACGCCGACCAGTCGCGAGCCGATCTGGGTGGCCAGCCGGATCCGCTGGGCCTCGCCGCCGGACAGCGATTCGGCCGCCCGATTCAGCGTCAGGTAGTCGAGTCCCACGTCCACCAGGAACCGGAGGCGGTCCTTCACTTCCTTTAGTATCGGGCCGGCGATTTCCGGATCCAGCCCGGCCGAACCGGGCGATCGAAGCGCGAGTCCCTCGAAGAATCGATGCGCCTCGACAATCGAGAGCTCCACCACCTCGCCGATGTTGCTGCCGCCCACGGTCACGGCAAGCGATTCGGGACGAAGGCGCCGGCCACCGCAGTTCACGCAGGCTACCGCCAGCATGTACGACTCGAGCTCGAGTCGCACCGTATCCGACGACGTGTCGTCGTAGTGTCGTTCGACGTTCGCGATCACGCCTTCCCATTCCTCATCATCCGCGGGCTCGGAAGCCGGCAGCGCGCCTCGTCCGGCGGCGCCGTAGAGGATGCGCCCCCGTACCTCGAGGGGAAGATCACCCCACGGCGTGTTGAGGTCGAACCGGAGCTCTTTGGCCAGCCTGGGGAGGACGACCCGCCGCAGGTACCCGGAAGGCTCGCCCCACGGGAGGATGACACCCTCCAGAATCGAGATACGCGGATCGCCGAGGACGAGCTCCTCGCTCACCGCGCGCCTGGTTCCGAGTCCACCGCACGCCTGGCAGGCCCCGAACGGAGAGTTGAACGAGAAGTGCCGCGGCTCCAGCTCGGCGAGCGAGATCCCGCAGGCAGGGCACCCGTATCGCTCGGAGAAGAGCTGCGGCTCGCCGCCGTCCTGCCGTGACACCTCGACGAGGCCGTCGGCCAGCTTGAGGGCGGTCTCCAGCGAATCGCTCAGCCGCGCGCGGTCCTCGCGTCGCAGGACGAGCCGGTCCACTATCACCGAGATGTCGTGGTTCTGGCGACGGTTCAGTTTGGGCGGCGCCGCCAGCTCGATGAGCTCGGCGTCGACGTACGCCCGAATGAATCCCTGCTTGCGGGCATTCTCGAACAGCTCCCGGAACTCGCCCTTCCGGCCGCGGACGAGCGGCGCCAGCACTTCGATCCGTGTCCCCTCGGGCCAGCCGAGGACCTGGTCGGAGATCTGCACGGCGCTCTGTCGCTGCACCGCCCGGCCGCAGCGCGCGCAATGCGGCGTGCCGACGCGCGCAAACAGCAGGCGAAGGTAATCGTACACCTCGGTCACCGTCCCCACGGTGGACCTCGGATTGTGCCCGGCCGACTTCTGCTCGATCGAGATGGCCGGCGAGAGACCCTCGATCGAGTCGACGTCGGGCTTCTCCATCAGTCCGAGGAACTGCCGGGCGTAGGCGGAGAGTGACTCCACGTACCGGCGCTGCCCCTCAGCGTAAATGGTGTCGAACGCCAGCGACGACTTTCCCGAGCCGGAAAGCCCCGTGATGACCGTGAGGCGGTCGCGGGGGATGGCGACATCGATGTTCTGGAGATTGTGCTCGCGGGCACCGCGAACGATCAGTGCTTCATCCAACATATCCACCAAAGCTGGCGCGAAGCGCGGCGACAAACAAGCCGCGGTGTCCGGACGCCGGGACGGGCCGGTCGTTACATTTCCGGCGGACTCTTCACATGGATCGCGAATGCCTGCAACGGATGCACTGGTGGTAATGACGACGCTCGCCTCGGCCGACGACGCGGTGGGGCTCGTCCGCGCGCTCATCGACCGGCGGCTCATCGCCTGCGGCACGGTACTTCCGGGTGCCCGGTCCCTCTACAGGTGGCAGGGAAAGATTGCCGATGAGCAGGAGGTAGTCGTCCTCCTGAAGACGCGGGCGGCACGCCTGGAGTCCCTCGAGGTCGCCTTCGCCGAACTGCACCCATACAAGGTTCCCGAGCTGCTCGCCCTTCCGGTCGAATCCGGGCTCGACAAGTACCTGAGCTGGATAAACACCGAAACGACGCTTGCGCTCGCTTGACGGAATGACGAATCCAGACCGACCCCACCCAACCGACACCGGCGACGAGACCGGCGACCGCGCCAGGCGCGGCCCGGGTTCGCCCGCGCCGGATACGGCCATCGTTCCCGAGAACGATCCTGGACAGGCGCTCTATGCGCTGGCCCGCGAGCAGAGCGACCGCGGGGAGATCGGGGCAGCCATCTCGACCTACCGGACCCTCCTTGGCAAGGATCCCGACCACGTCCGTGCGCGGAACAACCTGGCGCTGCTCCTGGAGCGTCGGGGCGACGCCGAAGCCGCGCTCCAGGAGATGGACCGAGCCCTGAAGACTGATCCCGACAACGTGTCCGTGCTCTGCAATCGGGCCGCCATACTCTGTGCACGATTGCGCTACGACCAGGCCGACGCGGATCTCCGAAAGGCACTGCGGCTGGACGAGCGGCACACCGAGGCCCTGACCAATCTGGGGGTGCTCGCCTGTCGCCGCGGGCGCTGGCGCGATGCCCTCGAGCCGTTGCAGCGCGCCGTCGAGCTCGAACCCAGCCGCGCCATGGCGCACTACTACCTCGGCGAGGCGTACAACCACCTCGATCAGCTTCCCGCTGCACTGCACGCGTTCGAGACGGCGGCACAGCTGCAGGCCGGCAACTGGCGATTCCTGAAGGGAATCGGAATCGTTCTCGACCGGATGGGCCGTCCGGCGGAAGCGGCGCTGGCGTACCAGCGGGCGCGGGACGCCCAGCGCCGTTGATGGAAACGCGTCGCCGGAGGCGGCGATGAGCCGTCGCGGGCAGGTGGCAGCCGGGATACTGCTCCTCTGGGTCGCCGGGCTGGCGGTCCTCGCCCGCCGCGAGCTGTTCCGGCCGGCCGCGGAGCGGCTCGCCACGGCCGGCATGCGAGTTGGTCCGAGCGCCTCCTACTTTCTGGTCCGGCAGCACGGCGAACAGATCGGCTTCGCCTCCACGACGGTCGACACGACGGAAGCGTCGATCGTCGTTTCCGACTACATGGTGGCCGAGCTTCCGGTCGCCGGTCAGTATCAGCGGGCTACCGCCACGACGCGTGTCACGCTGACTCGGGCCATGCGTGTCCGCGATTTCACCTACCGTATCGAGACCGCGAGCGGCCCGGTGGAGGCGAGCGGCACGATGGAAGGCGATTCGGCGCTGATTCTGGCGATTTCCGCGTCCGGCGAACCGGCCGACACTCAGCGGATCCGGCTCCCCGGGCCCGTACTGCTCCCCACGCTGGCGCCGCTCGCCGCCGTGCTGATCGACCGGCCCCGAATAGGTCGGAGCTACACGCTGGCCGTGTTCGACCCGCTTCAAATGCGGGCCAGTGAGCTCCGGATGACGATCCGGGCGGAATCGCTGTTCGTCGTCACCGACAGCGCGAGCCTGGACCGCGACACGGGACGCTGGGTCCCCGCGCTGCGCGACACGATTCGCGCCTGGTCACTGGTCCCCGAGCGTGCCGGCGAGGAATCCTCGCCGTCGCCGCTACATGTCTCATGGTGGGTCGACGAATTGGGACGCGTGGTCGAGGGTAGCCAGGCGGCCGGGATGCAGCTCGAGCGCACGGCGTACGAGCTGGCGTTCGAGAACTGGCGGCTGGACACGCGCGAGCGACCGGAGCGGCCGACATCGGCGCGCGACATCCTCGAGGCGACGGCGATCGCCTCCGATGCCGCCCTGGACCGGAACCGGATCGAACGACTGCGCGTGCGTCTGGAGGGGATCGACCCGGCGGGCTTCGACATCGACGGAGGCCGTCAGTCGCTCTCCGGAAGCGTGCTCACCGTGACGCGCGAAGATAGCGCGGCGCTCCGTGCCGATTACACGCTCCCGATGCAGGACACTGCCGGGTTCGGGCGCTGGCTGTCGGCCGAGCCGCTCATCCAGGTGCGGCATCGATCGATCGTCGACGTGGCCCGTGAGCTTCGTGGGCCGCATACCGATCCCGCCGATGTGGCCGAGCGCATCAACACCTGGGTGTATCGCAGCCTTCGCAAGCGGGTGGCGATCGGCGTGCCCAGCGCGATCGACGTGCTGCGTACCCGAAGCGGGGATTGCAACGAGCACACGCAGCTGTTCATCGCGCTCGCGCGCGCGGCCGGGATACCGGCGCGCGGCGCCGCGGGTCTGGCCCTGGTCGGCGGCAAGTTTTACTACCACGCCTGGCCGGAAGTCTATCTGGGTACCTGGGTCGCCGTGGATCCGACATTCGGCCAGTTTCCCGCGGACGCGGCACACCTGCGCTTCACCACCGGCGCGGTCACACGCCAGGTCGCACTGCTGCGACTCATCGGTACCATCGACATCAGCGTCGTCGAGGCGAGCGAGCGTCCGGGAGGCGTCGCTCGCTGAGCGACGCCCCCCGGACGCCAATGATCGAACTCAGCCAACTCACCAAACGCTACGGACGCTTCACCGCCGTCGACGACATCGACCTGACGGTCCCCAGTGGGGAGTTGTTCGGCTTTCTGGGCCCCAATGGCGCCGGAAAGACGACGACGCTGCGAATGATCGCCGGCATCCTCGGGCCGACTTCCGGCAGAATCCGGATCGCGGGAATCGATCTGCTCGAGCAGCCCAAGGCGGCCAAGGCGCGCCTCGGCTTCATCCCCGACCGCCCATTCATCTACGAGAAGCTGACCGGGATGGAGTTCCTGCGCTTCGTCGCCGGGCTGTACAGCCAGAAGGGTGAGCGGGTGGAGCGGCGGGCGCGCGAGCTGCTGGCCCTGTTCGACCTCGAGCCGTGGCAGGACGAGTTGGTCGAGAGCTACAGCCACGGGATGCGGCAGAAGCTGATCATCTCCAGCGCCTTCGTGCACCGGCCCGAGGTGATCGTCGTCGACGAGCCGATGGTCGGACTCGACCCCAAGGCCGCGCGGATCCTCAAGGACCTGTTCCGCGAGTACACGCGGCGCGGGCACACGATCATGATGTCCACGCACACGCTGGAGGTCGCGGAGAGCCTGTGCGACCGGATCGCGATCGTCCAGAGTGGTCGCATTCGCGCCTGCGGCACGATGTCGGAGCTGCGGGCGAGCGCCGAAGCGGGCGCGCGCGGCCTCGAGGACATCTTTCTTCGGCTGACCGGCGAGAATGCGGCGCGCGAGCTGGTCGAGGTACTCGATGCGTGATCTCGCCGTGCCGGCGGCGGCAGGGACGGGCAATGGGTCCGCCCCTGATGCGCGCCTCGCAGGGCAGGAGGGATCGGGCCCGTCCTTTCCGCATCTGCTGGTTCCGAAATGGCTGACGGCGCGATCCCGGGCGCGCTCGGGCGAGCGCGCGCGCGGCGCCCGGCTGGCCATTCTCGGCACACTGGGAGCGCTGTTCTGGGCGCTGGTCTTCGTCGCCCTGTTCCGGCTGCTCGGCTACTTCAAGAACATTCCCGAGATCGGGCCGCTGCTCGCCGGGAAGCTGCTCGGCCTCCTGCTGATCAGCTTCATGTCGATCCTGCTCCTGTCGAACATCATCACGGCGCTCTCCAGCTTCTTCCTGGCGCGAGATCTCGACCTGCTCGTCGCGGCGCCGGTGGACTGGCTCGAGCTGTACATCGCCAAGCTCCTCGAAACGCTGCTGCACTCGAGCTGGATGGTCGTGCTGCTCGCCATTCCGATCTTCGCCGCCTACGGTATCGCGTTCGGCGGCGGACCGGCGTATCCCCTGATCGCGCTGCTCGCGTTCCTGCCGCTGCTGGTGCTGCCCACGGTGGTCGGGTCGGCGACCACGCTGATCATGGTGAACTTCTTTCCCGCCCGGCGGACACGCGACATCCTGAGCGTGATCGCGGTGCTCGCCGCCGCCGGAATCGCGCTGCTGTTCCGGATGGTGCGGCCGGAGCAGCTCGCCAGACCGGAAGGCTACCGCTCGCTGACCGACTTCATCGCCGTCCTTCGCACGCCGACCTCGCCGTTCTTCCCGAGCGAGTGGGTACAGGGCGCCGTGATGTCGTGGCTGCGCGGCCAGCCCGACCTGCTGCCGTTCTATCTGCTCTGGTCCTCGGCAGCGGCGGCCGTCGTCCTCGGGGCGCTCCTCCATCGGCGCCTCTACACACGCGGCTTCACGAAGGCGCAGGAGAGCGGCGCGAAGGCCGCCCGGCCGACCATCGTCGCCCGCTTCGGGCGGGCGCTGCTGGCACCGATCGGCACGTTGCGGCGCGAGCTCGTGCTCAAGGAGCTCCGGCTCTTCTTCCGTGACACCACACAGTGGTCGCAGCTCATCCTGCTCGGCGTACTGGTCGTCGTCTACATCTTCAACATTCGGGTGCTGCCACTCCGCGGCGAGGGGATCACGTTCTTCCTCGTGAACGTGGTTCCGTTCCTCAACCTCGCCCTCGCCGGCTTCGTGCTGGCCTCGATCGCCGCCCGCTTCATCTTTCCAGCGGTGAGTCTCGAGGGCCGGACGCTGTGGCTCCTCCGATCGAGCCCGATGCCGATCCGGGATCTGCTGTGGGCCAAATTCTGGGTCGGCACCATTCCCCTGCTCGTTCTCGCGCTCCTGATCGTGGGCATCACCGATGCGCTCCTCCAGGTCAGCGAATTCATGTTCTGGGTGTCGATCGGCACGATCACCATGATGACGTTCGCGATCGCCGGCCTGGCGATCGGCTTCGGGACGCTGTTCCCGCAGTTCGAGACGGAGAACGCCGCGCAGATCCCGACGTCGTTCGGCGGGCTGCTGTTCATGATGAGCTCGATCGTGCTGATCGGTGTCGTGATCGTGCTGGAGGCCCGACCCGTATACGCGTACCTCCGGGCGGGGATTTACGGGCTGAAGGCCGACCCGATGGAGATGGCGATCGGTTTCGCGGCGGCGACCGTGGTCTGCCTGGTGGTGACGATCGTGCCGGTGCGCATCGCGCGCCACCGGCTGTCTACCGTGGAGCACTGAGCGGCGCACCGCATCGGGCGCAGAAACGCGCTCCGCCGGCCGCCGGCGCTCCGCAGGCTGCGCAGCCCGGACGCTCCCCGGGAGGGGCTTCGACCGGTTCGACCCCCGAACCGTATGCCCGGCCGCTCTCGAACAGTGGCGCCATGACGTAGACCAGCGCCAGGGCGATGAGCAGCGCGAAAGCCAGCGCGGCAATCATGGACGACTGCCGGCGGCGATCAGACCCGCACCCACCACGAGCGCGATGCCGCCGATCCAGATGAGCCCCGGAAGGGGAACGAACGAGATGCGCATGCGCACCGCCTCACCGTCCACGAGCTCCTCCGGCACCACGATCATGTCCCGCGCGATGCCACGCCGGATCGCCGGTTGAGGCCACGGGGGCGACGTGGTGCGTCCCAGGGCATCCAGATACTCCCGTACGCCGGCGATGACGAGGTGCGACTCCACGCCCGCCTCGCTCATCGCCAGCGGCACGAGCATCTCGCGCCACCGTGGCAATCCACCGGGCCCGCGCACCTCCCGCATGGATGTCCCTTGAAAGGTCACCCGCCAGTTCCGCCCGAGCGGTCCGGTCACCTCGGTGGCAGCCCCCGGTCGCAGCTCCACGACGTGGTCGCGGCGCACGAGACCCGCGGCGAGCCCGGCGAGAAGCAACAGACCGCCGGCGCTCGCGAGCCGGCTGCCAAGCGCCCTCGTGTTTCCCGGCCGCGCATGGATCGGCGTCGCGATTCCGGGCGTTCGCCACAGCACGTACAAGAACACCTGGGTCAGCGCGGCGACCATCACCACCCACCAGACTGCCCCCCGCCCATGGGCCAGCTCGTGCAGCGGATCCCATGTTCCCTCGGCGCGCACCAGCGCTGACGCGAGGAGAAGCAGAAGGGGCAGGCCGAGAACCGCGAATCGCAGGCGACCCGGGCCTGCCGCCCCGGCCGCATTGGCGAGGTGCACGGCTCCGGTGAGTCCGATCCAGGCCCCAAGCGGCACTGGACCGACCACGCGTGCCGTCCAGATGCCTGGCGTTCCCGTGGTCTCGTACGACCACCACAGCGCAGCGACCAGCGATGCGGTGACGAGCACCCAGGCCCGCAGTGCCCACCGCATGGCGAGGCCGGCCAGGACCGGCCGGTCGATCCGGCCCAGCGCGGCGGCCGTCGCGATCGCGAACGTGGTGGCCGCGGCGGCGATCGCCATCGCCCAGATCGGCGGCAGGATCAGCGCGGCCGTATGCCTCTGGAGCGGCGGCAGGCCTCGGCCGTCGGCCGGCAGCCAGGGAAGACCCTCGAACGGCGGCGCGCCAAGGACGACGGTCACGACCAGTCCGAGCAGAGCGAGGTGTGCGGTGGCAACAGTCGTGGCCACGTCGCGGGGCGGGGCGACTCTCGCCACCGACGCCGCCGCTAGGCTGGCTGCCGTCGCGGTGACGACGCCGACGAGCAGCAGCGCCCCCGCCGACCCGCTCCACAGGGCGCCGATGAGCTCGAGCCGGGTTGCGTTGGCGCCGGCGTGCGCCGCTACGTAGGCCAGTGAAAGGTCGAGGCGCGCGAGCGATGTGGCCAGCGCCGCCAGAGCCAATGCCAGCAGAGAGCCGAGCGCGTGCAGCGCACGCGCGGCGCTGGAAACCAGTTCCGGCCTGTGGAGCGCGCGTCCCAGTGTCGAGACCACCACGCCCCAGAGGGCCAGGAGCAGCGCTATCCAGAGCGCCAGCTCGCCGACCAGCGGGACGGGCATCTCAGCGACGTGGGCCGGTGCGCCTGGCCGGCGCTGCTCCCCTCGGAGCGGTCAGCTGAACCGGCGCGAGGCGACGCGCCGAACGCGCGCCATGATCGTCTCGAGATCGGCTTCTGCGCGCGCGCGATCGTCCGCCGTCCAGACGCTGGCGTTCCGGTTCAGCTCCCGGACGCGTTCGAGCATCTCGTCGATCAGCGATCGGAGGACGAGGTTCGAGCGCCGCTCGCTCGCCGAAGACTTGTGCGGGTCCGATTCCGCGTCGGGATGGCTGTCCATTGGGGAGAAGTTCACGAGGAGTGACGCAGGGTCCGCCGGCGGTCAGGGCGTCGGTTTGAACAGCCATGAAGGGCGGGTACCGCGTCGTCGCGGCACGCGGGAAAGCTCGGCTCATCGCCTGGTACGGTCCAGCACGAGGCTCGCCGAAGCGGCGCCAGCCGCGTCCCACACCAGATCGCGCGCGCTGAACTCCCCGGCCGCCCGCAGATCGCGCAGTTCCTTGCCCACGCCTAAAACCGCGCTGGCCGCCGACGCCCCGAACAGGGACGATCGATGATCGGCGTTGGTTGCACGGAGCGCCCCGTAGGCAACGCTCTGGATGAAGGCCGTCATGAAGAAGTGCTTCACCTTGTCGGGCCCGAACCACGGGTCCGGACCCGCGTTGCCGAGCTGAAGCGAGGCGACCAGCAGCCAGGTGGCGGTCATGAAGTGCCTCCGGTGGGGGTGAGTTCGACCTTGCCGATGGTGCCGGCGGAGCAGGCCGGGACGCGCGTGACTGGATCGCGTGGCGTGTGATCCATGCGTTCGCTCCTCTTCACCTACCGTCCCTCGCCCAGGCCAGCGTTGCGCGTACCGCGCGACGCCAACCTGCCAACCCGGCACGGGCCGCCGTGCCACCCTCCCCCGGCGCGAACACCCTGAATCGACGGCCCGACAGAAAAGACTCGGCATCGGGCCACACACCGGTGGCTATTCCGGCCAGCCCGGCCGCGCCCAGGGCGGTCGTCTCGATCATGTCCGGCCGCTCCACCGCCACGTCGAGCACGTCGGCCTGAAACTGCATCAGCCAGTCGTTCTCCGTCGCTCCACCGTCGACCCGCAGTCGCTCGAACGGCACGCCGCCCCGCTCGCGCATGACGCTCAGCACGTCCGCGGTCGAGTAGGCCATCGCCTCGAGTGCGGCTCGAACGATGTGGGCCCGGCCGGTCCCGCGGGTCAGTCCGACGATCATTCCGCGCGCCTGCGGCTCCCAGTCGGGCGCCCCGAGCCCGACCAGTGCCGGCACGAAATAGACGCCGTCGGTGGACTCCACCGAGCGCGCCATCGTCTCGCTCTCGCTCGCCGTACGCAGGAGACCCAGGCCGTCGCGGAGCCACTGCACAGCCGCGCCGGCGATGAAGATTGCCGCCTCGAGGGCGTACGCCGGGCGGCCGTGCTCGTCGCAGGCGACCGTGGCCAGGAGACCCTCCTCCGCGGGCGGCCGGCGCGTGCCGGTGTTGAGAAGCAGAAAGGCGCCGGTACCATAGGTGTTCTTGCCCGTTCCCGGCGCCCAGCACCCCTGCCCGAACAGGGCCGCCTGCTGGTCGCCGGCGATCCCTGCCACGGGGATCTCGTGGCCGAGCAGCTCGGCGCTCGTGGTGCCGAACACGCCCGCCGACGGCCGCACCTCGGGGAGCATCGCCATCGGGACGCCGAACATCGCGCACAGCTGCTCGCTCCATCGCATTGCGTCGATGTCGAAGAGCATCGTTCGCGAAGCATTCGTCGGCTCGGTGGCATGAACGCGTCCGCCGGTGAGCCGCCAGAGGAGCCACGAGTCAATGGTACCGGCGAGGATCTCGCCGCGCTCGGCTCGCCGGGCGATCACGCCATCGCCACCGCCCCCGTGGGCGAGGAGCCACTCCAGCTTGGTGGCCGAGAAGTACGGGTCGATCACCAACCCGGTCCGGCGCGTGACCTCGGCGGCATGCGGCCTGAGAGCATGACAGCGCGCCGTCGTGCGCCGATCCTGCCAGACGATCGCCCGGTGCACGGGTCGCCCGCTCTCGCGGTCCCACACGACCACCGATTCGCGCTGGTTGGTGATCCCGATGGCACTCGGCGTCACGCCCGCATCGGCGATCGCCGACCGCGCGGCATCGGTGACACCGTCGATTATCTCGTCAGGATCGTGCTCGACCCAGCCCGGCCGGGGATAGTGTTGCGTCACCTCGCGGTACGCCCGGCCGATGATTCGTCCGTCAGCGGCGACGACGAGGCAGGTCGTGCCGGTCGTTCCCTGATCGATGGCCAGGACGTGGCTCACGCCAGCGCGAAGTGGAACGGTGGTCGATGTATGCCGGCATCACTGATGATCGCGGTGACCAGCTCGGCGGGTGTCACGTCGAACGCCGGGTTGTACACGCCGGCCTCCGCCGGCGCCGTCGCAAGCCCGAATCCGAAACGGATCTCGTCCGGCGAGCGCTCCTCGATCGTGATCCGGTCGCCGCACGGAGTGGCTCCATCGAACGTCGACCGGGGTGCGGCCACGTACATCGGTATCGCGTGGTGTCGAGCCGCCACCGCGACGCCGTACGTGCCGACCTTGTTTGCGACATCGCCGTTGGCAGCGATCCTGTCCGCTCCGACGATGCACAGGTCGATGCGTCCGGCCCGCATCATCGACGGCGCCACGCTGTCGGCGATCACGGTGACGGGAATGCCGGCGCGCGACAGCTCCCACGCCGTGAGCCGGCTCCCCTGGAGCAGCGGCCGGGTCTCATCGACGATGACCTCGATCGATCGCCCGGCCTCGGCGGCGAGATAGAGCGGTGCGAGCGCGGTTCCTACGCCTCCGGTGGCGAGCGCGCCGGCATTGCAGTGGGTGAGAATGCGGGCGCCGTCGGGGATCAACGACAGGCCGTGCTCGCCGATCCGGCGGCACATCGCCTGATCCTCGGTGAGGATCGCACTCGCTTCCTCGCGGAGCGCGGCGACGACCAGCCGCGGGCCGCCGTTGGCGGCGGCGGCGCGGCGCATCATCCGGTCAATCGCCCACGGCAGGTTCACCGCGGTCGGCCGGGCACGCCGGATCATCGCCGCGGTCTCGGCCAGGCGAGCGCGGAATGCCGCTTCGGCGAGGTGCTCGTGCCCGTGCATCACCACGGCGAGCCCGATGGCGCCGGCGATGCCGATCGCCGGCGCACCGCGCACGGCGAGCGTCGCGATCGCATCGCAAACCTCCTCGGTCGTGCGCAGGTCGCGCTCGACGCAGCGTTCCGGCAGCAGACGCTGGTCGATGATCCGAACCGCGTCGCCCTCGGGGCTCCAGCGCACGGCCTCGATCACAGGCATGGCGATAATGGTAGCCCCGGAGGTCCCGCGTTGGAATACGACCGCCGTTCAGGGGCGACGGTTCGCTGAAATGGAGCCGGCGGCGAGCGGCGTCCGGAACGCCGTCAGGCCGCGGTCGACGCGCCGCGCGTTGCCTGGTCGCGTTCGCGCCGTCGCCGCTCGGGAAACCATCGCTCGAGAAACTCGATGAGCGCGCGCTCCTCCGGCTCGTATCCGAAACGCGAGCGTCGCCAGCGGACCGGCGGAGCGATCGTGTCGCCATCGTCGACGTAGCGGGCGATGATGATCGGGTGCACGTACGACGCACGGCATATCGCCGGCGTGTTCCCCAGCTCGGCGGCGACCAGGCGGACGCCGAGAGCCACGTTGCGCTTCGCCTCGGTCACCGATCGCGCCGGCCCGATGTCCGCCAGCACGGTCGCCAGTCGGAGGGTGCCTCCCCACGTCCGGAGGTCCTTCGCCGTGTAGCACCCGCCGATGTCGCGGCGCAGGTACTCGTTCACGTCGCGCGAGCTCAGGTCGCGCCATTCGCCGGCCGAGCGAAAGCGGAAGAGCCGCGAACCCGGCGTGCGTAGCATGCGACGCACCTCACTGGCGATCGATGCGTCGGCGACGACCTGTCGCTGCCGGATCGCACCCTTGCCGGGGTAGTCGAAGATCACGCAGTCCCCGCGTACACGGACGTGACCCTTCCGAAGAGTCGTCAGGCCGAAAGTGCGGTTCTCCCGCGCATATCGTTCGCCTCCGACGCGGAAGAAACCGTGACCGATCAGCCGGAGGACGAGCGCCGCCACGCGCTCGCGGGACAACTCCCTTCCCGCCGTGTCGGCGTGCAGTGCGCGGCGGATGCGCGGCAGGTCGAGCGCCATGCGTCGCACGCGATGGAACTTGCGCAGCTCGCTCCTCTCCACCGCGCGGTCGTGATAGCGATACTGTCGCCGGCCGCGAGCGTCGATCCCCCAGGCCTGTATCGAGGCACCGGGCGCCGAGGCGATGTGGACGTCACGCCACGCCGGCGGGATGCGCAGGCGATCGATGCGCTCCAGCGTCCGGCGATCGCGGACCGGCGAGCCATCCTCGCGCACGTAGCGCACGCCGCTCCGCTTCGACCCCCGCCGCAGGATCCACTGTCGCGTCATAGATGCCGGCCCGAAGCGCAAAAACCAGTCCGGACGCTTAGATTCCGGTTCGCAAAGAGAACGATACCCGGGTCCCGCCACCATGCCCTACGAGACTCTCCGCCTCACGGTCAGCGAGCGCATCGCGACCCTGACGATCCACCGGCCCGACAAGCTCAACGCCCTGAACGACGCGCGGGTCGGTGAGCTCGACCGGGCGATCGACGAGATCGGCGCACGCGACGACATCGGCGGGACGATCCTGACCGGCGCCGGCCGCGCGTTCGTCGCCGGCGCGGACATCGCCGAGCTCGCGTTGCAGGGGCCCTTCGATGGCAAGGCCCGTGCGCTGCGCGGGCAGGCGGTGCTGCGCAAGCTCGAGCGGTCGGCGAAGCCGGTGATCGCCGCGATCAACGGGTTCGCGCTGGGCGGCGGGTGCGAGCTGGCCCTGGCCTGCCACATCCGTCTTGCTGCCGAGGGTGCGAAGTTCGCGCAACCCGAGGTCAAACTCGGAATCGGCCCCGGATACGGCGGGAGCCAGCGCTTGCCGCGCCTCGTCGGCCGCGGGCGGGCGACCCAGCTCCTGCTCACGGGAGAGATGATCGACGCTGCCGAAGCGTTGCGGATCGGCCTGGTGAATCGCGTTCTCCCGGCCGCCGAGCTGATTCCGGCGGCGGAGGCGATGATGAAGCAGATCCTCGACAACGCGCCGCTCGCCGTAGCGCTCTGTCTGGAGGCCGTTGACCGCGGGCTCGACATGCCGCTGGACGAGGGCCTGCTGCTCGAGGCCAACCATTTCGGACTGCTCGCCTCGACCGGGGACATGGCCGAGGGAATGCGGGCGTTCCTCGACAAGCGCCCGCCGCGGTTCGCCGGCCGATGACGATGGCGGCCCCGCGCGCAGAGGCCAGCGTGCGCGTCTGGCTCCGATGGCTGTCGATCCGCGATTTTCGGAACCTCCCACGCGCGGATCTGGAGATTCCGATGGAAGGGCTCGTCGTGGTCGGTGAGAACGGGCACGGCAAGACGAACCTGCTGGAGGCGATCTACTATCTGCAGCTGCTGCGCTCGATTCGCGGCGCCCGGGATCAGGACCTGGTCCGATTCGGAGCGGAGGGGTTCCACCTTGCCGCCGAAGCGCTCGGACCCGGCGCACGCGAGCTGAGCGTCGGGTTCGAGCGGGCCGGAAGGCGCAAACGCGTGCGCCTGGGAGGCGCCGAGGTGCCCCGACTCAGCGACGCGATCGGTGAGCTGCCGGCGGTCATGTTCGCGCCGCGCGATGTGGAGCTGGTGGCCGGTGCGCCGGGCGCGCGCCGGCGTTATCTCGACGTGGCGCTCGCTCTGACATCGCGGTCGTACCTTGCTGCACTCCAGCACTATCGCGGGGCGCTCGCCCGCCGGAACGCGGCGCTCCGCGCGGTGATGCGCGGCGCCCGGAACGACGACCGCGCGGCGGTGTGGGAGCCCGCGCTGGCACGCGCTGGCGCCGTGCTGTGGTCGGAGCGACTGGCGTGGGTGGGGCGCGCGGCGCCGCGGTTCGCCGAACTGTGCGAGGCGATCGGAGAGCGCGCGCCGGTCTCGATCCGCTACGCGAGCGCGGTCGAGCCGGGCGATGGGCTCGAGGCGCGGCTTGCCGCCGCGCTCGCATCCAGGCGCGCGCTCGACGCGCGGCGCGGGATCACCCACGCGGGACCGCACCGTGATGAGCTGGTGTTGTCGCTCGACGGCCGCGAGCTGCGGGCGTTCGGCTCGGCCGGGCAGCAGCGCACGGCGTCGATCGCTCTGCGAATCCTCGAGGCCGAGACGCTGCGCGAGGCATCCGGTGGCGCGCCTCTGTTCCTGCTGGATGACCCGTTCGCCGAGCTCGATGCGCGGCGGTCGGGGCGCATCCTCGAGCTGCTCGCCCGCGAAGGGCTGGGCCAGGTCGTGCTGGCGGTGCCCCGCGAGACGGACATTCCCGGCGGGCTCGGCCGGCTCGACCGCCGGCGCATGACCGACGGCGTTCTCGCGCCGGGGGCATCGTGAGCGATCGCGGTCGCCGGAGACCAGTACCGATCGCCGACGCGCTGTCGCGATTCCTCGATCAGTCGGGACTGGGATCGCGGGTGGATCAGGCCGGGGTGATCCCCGAGTGGCCGTCGCTGGTCGGCGAAACGATCGCCGGGGCGACCGCGCCTCTGTCGGTGACCGCTGACGGAACCTTGATGGTGGCGGTCTCGACGCACGCATGGATGACCGAGCTGTCGCTGCTGGAGCCCGAGCTGCTGAAGGCTCTGAACGCGGGCCGTCCGAGCTCCGGACCGGTCCGCCGAATCCGGTGGGTGCTGCGGCGATAAGCCGTTTTCTGGCAATAGTTTGGATGTGGGTTGTCGGCTTGCCTTCGGCCCACGGTGCCGTTAGATTTCCGAGGCTTGCCGGACTGCTCAGTTCGGCGTTTTTTCGGTAGTCCCTTCCGTCATTACAGAGCCCCCATGCCCAAGTCTCCACCAGAGAAGCCCGAGACCGGGAAGTACAATGCCGGCCAGATCCAGGTCCTCAAGGGACTGGAAGCGGTTCGCAAGCGGCCCGGCATGTACATCGGATCGACGTCGTCCCGCGGGCTGCATCATCTCGTGTACGAGGTCGTGGACAATTCGATCGACGAGGCGCTGGTCGGCTTTGCCGACAGGATCGCGGTCGTCATACACAAGGACGACTCGATCACGGTCTCCGACAACGGACGCGGCATCCCGGTCGACGTGCACCCGACGGAGAAGATCCCCGGGGTAGAGCTGGCGATGACCGTGCTTCACGCCGGCGGGAAGTTCGACAAGAGCTCCTACAAGGTGTCCGGCGGACTGCACGGAGTCGGCGTGTCGGTGGTCAACGCGCTGTCCGAGGAGCTGAAGGTGTGGGTGAAGCGCGACGGCAAGCAGCACTACATGGATTTCGTGCGCGGTGCGACCACGACCAAGCTGAAGGTGCTGGAGGAGGTCGCGGCGAAGGACACCGGCACCACGGTGTGGTTCAAGCCGGACACCGAAATCTTCACCGAGCTGCGCTTCGACTACACGACTCTGGCCACACGGCTGCGCGAGTTGTCGTTCCTCAACAAGGGCGTGACGATCACGCTGGACGACGAGCGCGAGGGCGACGAGAAGCAGGAGACCTTCCACGCCAAGGGAGGCCTCAGGGAGTTCGTCCACTTCCTGAACGAGAAGCGGAAGCCGCTCCACCCCGAGGTGTTGTACCTCGACACGGAGCGGGACGCGATCGGGATCGAGCTGGCGCTCCAGTACAACGACGGCTACAACGAGAACGTCTTTTCCTTCGTCAACAACATCAACACGCACGAGGGCGGGACCCACCTAACGGGCCTCAAGGCCGCGCTGACGAGGACGATCAACGCCTACGCGCAGAAGGGTAATTTCCTCAAGAAGGCCGACTTCACGCTGAGCGGCGACGACGTGCGCGAGGGGCTGACCTGCGTGCTCTCGGTGAAGGTGCGCGAGCCGCAGTTCGAGGGTCAGACCAAGACGAAGCTCGGCAACTCGGAGGTCGAGGGCGCCATCAAGTCGGTAGTCAACGAGTGGCTTGGGGCCTACCTCGAGGAGCACCCGCGAACCGCCAACATCGTCATCGAGAAGGCCGTGTCGGCAGCAAGGGCGCGTGAGGCCGCCCGAAAGGCCCGCGACCTGACGCGGAAGAAGAACGCGCTGGACGTCGGCAACCTGCCGGGCAAGCTGGCCGACTGCTCGCTGAGCGACCCCTCGCTGTGCGAGCTGTACCTGGTCGAAGGCGATTCGGCCGGCGGGTCGGCGAAGCAGGGCCGCGACCGCGCGTTCCAGGCGATTCTGCCCCTTCGTGGCAAGATCATCAACGTAGAAAAGGCTCGCATCGACAAGGTGCTCTCCAACGAGGAGATCCGGACGATCATCACCGCGATCGGCGCCGGCATCCGCGACGACTTCAGCCTCGAGCAGACGCGGTACCACAAGATCATCATCATGACCGACGCCGACGTGGACGGCGCCCACATCCGGATCCTCCTCCTGACCTTCTTCTACCGGCAGATGCAGTCGCTGATCGATGCCGGCTACATCTACATCGCGCAACCGCCTCTCTATCGGGTGGCGAAGGGAAAAGAGGAGTATTACGCGTACGACGAGGCGGAGCGCGACATCATTTCGAACCGGCTGGGGAACGGCGACGGGCGCGGACAGGTTTCGCTTCAGCGGTACAAGGGCCTCGGCGAGATGAATCCGGAGCAGCTGTGGCGGACGACGATGGACCCGGAACACCGGACGCTGCTCAGGGTGAGCATGGAGGACGCCGTCCTCGCCGATCAGATCTTCCAGACGCTGATGGGTGACGAGGTGGAGCCGCGACGTCTGTTCATCGAGCAGAACGCGCGGTTCGTCTCCAACCTGGACGTCTGAGCGCTACGGCGACGATCGACGCTCGAACGGACCGCCGCATCATCGCGGCGTCCACACCTGGTTCGCACGGTTGATGTCGGGGAGCATCTGCCCTGGATCGATCTCCACGCGAGTGACCGCCGGCGAGCCGGCGGTGCGCACGATCTGCTGCCGCTCACCAGCCAGCCACGGGTCCACGGGCAGCCTCAGCTGCTCCACTCGGCCATCGACGCGCGTGACAGCGAGGAGGACCGGCATCGGCATCTCCGCGCGATTCTCGATCGTGATCACCAGCGAGTCGCCCTCGGTCTGAACCGCGGCGATCGCCTGATCGAGGCGCCACGTCTCGAAGAACCAGCCACGCCAGAACCAGGAGAGGTCTGCTCCGGCGGCGGCGTTCATCGCGTGGAAGAAGTCGTACGCGTGCGGGTGGCGGTTGGCCCACGCCCGCCCATATGCGCGGAGTCCCGAATCGAACCGCTCCGCGCCGATTACCTCCCGAAGCGCCCGGATCACGACCGCCGCCTTGTCGTAGGTCGCGATCACGTACGATTCCTCGGTCGGGTAGTGGTCCCCGTGCCGCATCAGCGGCACCTCGTTTCCCGTCCGGGCGAACGCCGCGTAGGCGCGCATCGACTCCAGCGCCGGGTCGATCCGGCCGTCGGTGAAGTCCACCGCGGCCAGCCCCTCGAGCCACTGCGCCTTGCCCTCGTCCTTCCAGGCGAACCGCTTCTCATCCGACCCGACGAGCATCGGGAACCACATGTGGGCAACCTCATGAGCGATGATCCTATAGAGGAACGTCGCGTCCCCGGGATCGGTCACGAGGGTCAGCATCGGATACTCCATGCCGAACACGAAGCCCTCGACCGCGGTCATCTGCGGGTATGGATACGGCCACAGAGCGCCGGAGATGGACTCGGTCGCATGTCTCGTGTAGCGAGCAGTCTCCGTCCAGTTGCGGGCGGCCGGCCGGTAGAGGGCGTGAATCGCGGCGGTATCGGCTCGTCCGTCGCCCGACGCATCGCCGATCACCGCCACGGTGGCGTCCCACAGATAACCCTCGGAAGCGGTCCAGATGAAGTCGCGCACCGAATCGGCCTGCCAGCGCCAGGTCAGCCGGCCGTTCTGCCCGTGCGTCGTCGCACGGCCGGCGCCGCGATCGCCGGCAGTCACAACCGGCACCACGCCCGGTGCCGTCCGCGATCTGGCCAGCCGGGCGCGCGTCGAGTCGCCGAGGACATCGGCGGCGTTCCGCAGCTCGCCCGTCGCTGCCACCAGCCACCCGGCCGGCACATCGACGGCGACGCGGTAGTCGGCATAGCCCATGTAGAACTCGGCGTTCCCGAGGTACTGGTCGATGTGCCAGCCGTTCACGTCATCGTAGACGGCCAGCTGTGGATACCAGAGTCCGATCAGGAACACTTCGCCGTCGGTACCCATGCGCGGTGTGGTCGGCGGCGGGACGGTGAACTCCCAGGCGAATCCGAGGTCGGCTACACCACCCGGCGCGAGCGGCTCGGGGAGCCGCAGCCAGGCGATCGTCCCGCTCACCTCGTAGCCCGCCCCGCTGGCGGCGGCGAGGTTGAGCGGCGGGAGCACCCTCCCCTGCGCGCGTACCGTATCGAGCCGCACCCCTCCCGTTGACGCGGCCGTGCGCGTGCGCGGCAGCCCGGAGAGGGCAGGTGCGTGGAGGTTCTGGTACAGGTGCACGGCCACACTGGACAACGTGTCCGGCGAGCGGTTGTGGTAGCGAATCGACGCGCCGCCGACCACCCGGCGGTCCGACGGCTCGAGTCGGGCCTGCAGGTCGTACTCCGACCATTGCTGCCAGTAACGATGACCCGGACGTCCGTCGCGGGTACGCGTGCCCCGCTCCACCGAGCTGGTGAACGGCCGCGACTCCGGCAGAACGAACCGCGCGGGCGAGACGGGCCCTGCGGGTGGCGGCGCGATACCCGGCCCGCAGGCGACGGCGAGTAGCGCGACCACCCCCCACGCGGTCGTGCGGCGCGCGATGGAGCCGCTGCAGGTGACGACGGCACCCGGGCCGCGGCCGCGGACCAGCCGCGGCGCCGCTCCAACCGGCTCGTGCATTGGAGTATTTGACATCGGTCGCCTGATTCAATCCGGTGAATAGTGCTCGACACCTCGTCCGGTGACGCGGTGCGAGATCAGTGGCAGCGGCGGTTCCGCCTCGTCGGCTATCACGATCGCCTGCCGCAGGACGGCGCGCCCCTCCTCGATCCCCGCCCGATTGGAGGCGAACACGGTCGCCAGTGGCTCGCCCGCCTCTACCCAGTCGCCTGGCTTCGCGGTGATCACGAAGCCGACGGCCGGATCGATCGCCGCCTCGACCGTCGCCCGTCCGCCGCCAAGGGCGATTATGCCTCGCCCGACCGCGCGTGGCTCGACGCGAGCGACGAAGCCCCGGCGGGGAGCGGCAAAGAGATCGCATGCCTCGGCCTGCGGCAGTACTGCCGGGTCGTCGACAACGCCGGGATTCCCACCCTGTGCCTCGATGATCGCCTGAAAACGCTCAGCCGCACGACCGGTGCCGATGGCGCGCTCCATCGCCCGCCGGCCGTCCTGTCGCGTGGCAGTCGTGCCGGCGAGCACCAGCATCTCGGCGCCGAGTGCATAGGTGATCTCCAGCAGATCCGGAGGACCCTCGCCGCGAAGTGCGTGAATCGCCTCCTCCACCTCGAGCGCATTGCCGCAGGCGCGGCCTAGGGGACGGTCCATCGCGGTGACCAGCGCGACCACCGGACAGGCCCGGTCGGCGCCGAGAGAAATCATGGTGCCGGCCAGATCCAGCCCGCGCTCGATCTCGGGCAGGAAAGCTCCCGAGCCGCGCTTCACGTCGAGCACGAGCCCGGTCAGGCTCTCCGCCAGCTTCTTGCTCATGATGGAGGCGGCTATGAGCGGAATCGACTCGACCGTGGCCGTGGCGCTTCGAAGCGCGTACATGAGCCGGTCGGCGGGTGCCACATCGCGCGTCTGCCCGATGAGAACGCATCCCAGCCGCTGGAGCTGCTCGCGGGTCTCGGCGAGTCCCAGCTCGGTCCGAAAGCCGGGTATGGACTCGAGCTTGTCGAGCGTGCCGCCGGTATGTCCGAGGCCGCGGCCCGACATCATCGGAACGGCGACGCCAAGCGTGGCGAGGAGCGGCGCCAGGACCATGGACACCTTGTCGCCCACACCGCCCGTCGAGTGCTTGTCGACACGCGGACCGGGAAGGTCCTCGAGCCCCAGCGTCACACCGCTGGCGAGCATGGCTTCGGTGAGCGCTGCCGTTTCGCCACGGTCGAGCCCGCGGATGAATGAGGCCATGAGCAGCGCCGAGATCTGGTAGTCGGGGACGTGACCTGCCACGTAGGCGCGAATCAGCGCCTGCCACTCGCCGGGCTCGATGCGGCCCCCGTCGCGCTTACGCTCGATCAGGCGGTAGGCCAACATTGACCGTCCGGTGGGGTATTCCTACCTTGGCGGCGGCTACCCTCCAGCCGCCGAATTATGGGCGCAGTTGCCCGATCGCGCAGTCTCCTCCCCATCCAGGAGCCCCCATGCTTTGCAGGGTAGCGGCGATCGCCGCCATCGCAGCGCTCGTCGTTGCCCCATCCTTCGGCGACGCCCAGTCCGCGGCCGAGCACATCGCGCTGGGTGACCGCGAAGCCACGGGCATGAACCCGACGGCGGCACTGGCGCACTTCGAGCAGGCGGTGGCGGCGGGCCCGCAGAGTTACGAGGCGCTGTGGAAGGCGTCGCGCGAGGCGATCGGGCTGGGCGAATACGAGGAGGACGCCGAGCGCCGGGCGGAGTACTTCCGTCGGGGCGAGGATTACGCGCGGCGCGCCGTCGAGGCGAATCCGACCGATGCCGAGGGTCACTTCGTGCTCGCGCGAGCCCTCGGCCGCGTCGCTCTGACGCTCGGGACGCGCGCCCGGATCCGGTACGCCGGCGACGTGCGCAAGCACGCGCTCGAGGCGCTGGAGCATGATCCCCGGCACCCGGGCGCACTGCACGTGATGGGCGTGTGGAACGCCGAGGTGATGCGGCTGAGCGGCCTATCGCGCACGATCGCGAGAACCTTTCTGGGTGGCGGGGTGTTCGGTGAAGCGAGCTGGGCGAATGCGGTGAGCTACATGGAGCAGTCGGTGGCGGTCGATCCGGAGCGGCTGACGCACCACCTCGACCTGGGCAAGATCTACGTGGATGTGGGGCAGACGGCAAAGGCGCGCGCGGCCTTCGAGGCCGTGATTGGTGGAACGGCCACCGAATACAACGACCGATTCTACAAACAGGAAGCCGAGCAGGCGCTGGCCCGACTCCGCTGAGCGCGTGGAGCGACCTGCCGGGCCGGCTGGGGCCGGCTGGGGCCGGATGCGGGCCCCGGCCCCGGTTCGGCGTCTAGAGGCTGAGGCGCCGGCGGCCGCGGTCGAGGGCATCCCCGGCCGCCCAGCCGCCGCGGGTGAAGCCGCGACGAACGCGCTTGCCGCCGCGCCGGGCCGCCCAGCGGAGCTCGTCGCGAAGGTCGTCCCAGGCTTCGCCGGCGTGCGAGCGGAGCCGGCGCCCGCCGTCGAGAAGATCGGCGCGCGTTTCCTCGCCCGCCTGAGGGGCGAACAGCAGGGCGGCGCCGGCGCCGAGCAGGAGGCCCAACGCCAGGGCTCCGCCGAGCAGACCGGCCCGACGCAGATCGGAATGCTCGTAGGGAACGCCGCCGGCTTCCGTCAATGCCGATGGCTCGACCGTGGTCCGGCGGGTCTTTGACCCGCCGCTCACGACGCGCCCGGCCTCCGGCCGTCCGGCGCGGTTGCCGGTCCGGATGCGGGTGTTCGGTTCAGCGTATGCCATGGTCAACCCCTCCTTGCCTTGGTAAGGAAATTGCTGCATGAGTATGCGATGTGCCCGGCTACCAGGCGACGACAAGACCGGTGCCCGCGAGCGGGAGGTCGCCCGGTCCTGCCGGCGCCCGAGCCCGGCTTGCGGCATCGCGACCCCGACCCCGACCCCGACCGCTCCGCGGATGCGCGACCCACAGTTCCGGCACTCGCGGCGAGAGGACTGGCATGAGCACTAATGGCAAGACGGTCCTGCTCGTCGAAGACAATGAAGACAACCGCATCGTTTATTCCACGATTCTCCGCCATTACGGCTATCACGTCATGGAGGCGTTGAACGGCGAGGAAGGGATCGCCAAGGCCCGCTCGGAGAAGCCCGATCTGATCCTGATGGACATTTCCATCCCGATCATCGATGGCTGGGAGGCGACGCAGGTTCTGAAGCACGATCCGGAAACCCACGCGATTCCGATCATCGCGCTGACCGCGCACGCGCTGGCGTCCGACCGGGAGAAGGCGATGGAAGTAGGCTGTGACGGGTATCTGGCGAAGCCGTGCGAGCCGCGGGCCGTGGTGGCCGAGGTCGAGCGGTTCCTCGGGCGGAATGATGGCGGCTCGTGAGCGTGAACGCATTCTGATCGTCGACGATCACGAGGACAACGTCGAGCTGCTCCGCGTCCGCCTTGAGGCGTGGGGATTCGACACCGACGCGGCGGCCGACGGAGAGGCCGCCCTGCAATCGGTCCGCGAGGCTCCTCCCGATCTGATCCTGCTCGACGTGATGATGCCCCGGGTCGACGGGATCGAGGTCGCCCGCCGGATCCGGGCGGACAAGGCGCTGCCGTTCATCCCGATCATCATGCAGACGGCCCTCGACTCGACCGAGCACAAGGTGGAGGGGCTGGACGCGGGCGCCGACGACTACATCACCAAGCCGATCGAGTTCGCCGAGCTTCGGGCGAGGGTCAAGTCGATGCTGCGCATCAAGCGGCTCCAGGAAGAGGTCGCCGAACGGGAGCGCGAGCTGCGGGAGATGAACGAGCGCCTCCTGTTCATATCGCGAACCGACGTGCTGACCGGGGTCGACAACCGGCGACACCTGGAGGAGCGACTGCGCGAGATGTGGGAGCACGCGCAACGGCTCCGCGAGGCTCTCGGCTGCGTGATGTGCGACCTCGACAAGTTCAAGAGCGTCAACGACACCTACGGGCACCAGGCCGGGGACGCCGTGCTCCGGCAGTTCGCCCAGATCCTGACGCGCGAAGCCAGGGAGATCGATCGCGTGGGCCGCTACGGGGGGGAGGAGTTCATGCTGCTCGTCCCGGGGATCTCGCTGGACGACGCGGTGACGTTCGCCGAGAGGGTGCGTAAAGCGGTCGAGGAGCATACATTCACGTTCGATGGCGGCGAGCTGAAGCGGACGGCGAGCTTCGGAGTGGCGGCCTGGCCCGACGCCTTCCTGGCGGACTGCGAGGCGCTCGTGAAGGCTGCCGACGACGCACTCTATGTGGCGAAGGAAACGGGCCGGAACCGGGTCGTGCGCTTCGGCGGTCCGGAGTTCAACGAGCACACCGGGGCGGATGATGGATCGGACGCAGGCGACTCTCCCGCCAATGGGGGGATCAGGCGAGCGGGGTGATGAGGTCGCGCGGCTGCAGGCCCGGGTCGACGAGCTGCAGCGCGAGCGCGACCACCTCGTCGCCGTCGTCGACATCCTGCAGGAAATCTCGGCGTCGCTCCATTTCGTGGACATCCTTCAGACGATCGCGCGCAAGCTCGGCGAGACATTCGGGCTCGACCGCTGCTCGATCTTCCTCGCCGGCGACCAGGCCGACATCCGGCTCGTCGCCAGCTACGAGGACCCGACGATCCGGAACCTGGTCGTGGACCTCGACCGGTATCCCGAGCTGAAGCGCGCATTCGATTCGGGCGAGACGGTCTTCATAGCCGATGCCGTCAACGACCCGATGCTCCGCGACGTCCGCGACATGCTCCACCTGCGCAATGTACGGTCGATCATCGTGGTGCCGATCCGCTGGCGGCGCACGGTGATCGGAGCGATCTTCCTGCGCACGGAGCGCGAAACCACGCCGTTCTCCGACAGCGACGTGCGATTCTGTCAGGTGATCGCCTCGCTGACCGCGAAGGCGTTGCGCAACGCGCACCGGTTCGAGGCGATGGTGCGGGCCACGCAGGATGTCTCGCACGCTCAGAGAAAGGCGGAGCTCCAGCGGATCGCGCTGGTGAGCTTCATTCACCGTCTGCTCGACCGCTACACGAGGACCGAGGACCACATGTGGGCGGAGACCATGCTGCCGCGGGCCTCCGACGAGGAGCTCGAGCGCCTGGTCAC
Source organism: Gemmatimonadaceae bacterium (assembly GCA_035513015.1). Taxonomy (GTDB): domain Bacteria; phylum Gemmatimonadota; class Gemmatimonadetes; order Gemmatimonadales; family Gemmatimonadaceae; genus DATKCV01. Next base: position 75,079 of record DATKCV010000084.1, on the reverse strand, counting down.
GGTGGCGATGCAGGTGATCGACGAAGAAGCCAAAGGCTAACGGAGAAACCACGGCATGCTCATCAGCAACAAGATGAACGACGCCCTGAACGAGCAGATCGGCCACGAGTTCGGGGCGTCGATCCAGTACGTCGCGATCGCCGCACACTTCGACAGCGAGGGGCTGCCGACGCTGGCGCGCCACTTCTACAAGCAGGCGACGGAGGAGCGCGAGCACGCGATGCGCTTCGTGAAGTTCACCCTCGACGCCGACGGCCGCGTGCAGATCCCGGCTATCCCCGCCCCGCGAAGCGATTTCGGCTCGGCCGAGGAAGCCGTGCAACTGTCCCTCGACTGGGAGAAGTCCGTCACCAAGCAGATAAACGGGCTGATGGACCAGGCGATCAAGGAAAACGACCACATCACGCAGAACTTTCTCCAGTGGTTCATGAACGAGCAGCTGGAGGAGGTCTCGAGCATGGACACCCTTCTGCGGCTCGTCCGCCGGGCCGGCGAAAAGGGGCTGCTGTTCGTCGAGAACTACCTCCAGGGGCTCCACCCCACCTCGCTGACGGCGGAGGCGAGAGACTCCCAGTAGGCGCCTGGCACGGCGGAAGGAGCTCCCTCGGCTCCCCTCCCGCGCGGCCGCGTCCCGCATGAGCGACCTCCACACGGCGGCCGCCCGAGCCGCTACGCTGCGCGAGCAGATCGAGCGCGCGATCCACGAGTATTTCGTCCTCGACCAGCCGACGCTCTCCGACCAGGAGTACGACCGCCTGTTCCGCGAGCTGCAGGCGCTGGAATCCGAGCATCCGGAGCTCCGCACGCCCGACTCGCCGACGCGCCGGGTCGGCACGCCGCCGCAGTCGCAGCTCGCCAAGCATGAGCACCTCGTGCCGATGCTGTCGCTTGGCAACGCGTTCGACGACGATGAGCTGCGGGCGTGGGAGGACCGCCTGGTCCGGCTCGCCGGCGACGAGATCCGCCGCGCCGGCTATACGACCGAACTCAAGATCGACGGTGCCGCAGTCAGCCTGACGTACGAGGGCGGGATTCTCGTCCGCGGGGCGACGCGGGGCAACGGCACGATCGGCGAGGACGTCACCGCCAACCTGCGCACCATCCGGCAGATCCCCCTGCGGTTGCGCGGGAACGGGCACCCCCCACGGATGGAGATTCGCGGTGAGGTCTACATGCCGTTCGACGGCTTCGAGCGGATGAACGAGGAGCGCGTGAGCGAGGGCGCGCCGGTGTTCGCCAACCCGCGGAACGCCGCCGCGGGCGCGCTTCGGCAGCTGGACCCGGCCGTTTCGGCCGCCCGGCCACTCCGCTTCTTCGGCTACGCCATGGCGGTCCCACCGGGCGTACCACTGCCGGTCCGAACCCAGTTTGCCGCGCTGGAGGCCATCGCCGCCTGGGGTATTCCGGTGGCGCCCCACCGGGCGCGCTTCGACTCGCTGGACGCGGTCGCCGCGTGGGCGCACCGGCTGGAGCACGAGCTCCGCGCGGGACTCAACTTCGCCATCGACGGTGGGGTGGTGAAGGTGGACCAGCTGACGCTCCAGGAGGAGCTGGGGGTCGTGGGAGGCCGCGAGCCGCGGTGGGCCATCGCCCGCAAGTTCGCCCCGGACATCGCCACCACGCGGCTGCTGGCGATCGAGGTCAACGTCGGGCGCACCGGAGCCGTCAACCCCTACGCACAACTCGAACCAGTGGAGATCGGTGGCGCCACGGTCAAGCTGGCGACGCTGCACAACGAGGCGTACGTCCACGGCAAGGATCTTCGTGTCGGTGACTGGGTGCAGGTGAAACGCGCCGGCGAGGTGATCCCGCAGGTCATCGGCCCCATTCCCGAGCGGCGCGATGGGAGCGAGCAGACGTGGAGCATGCCGGCGAAATGCCCGGCCTGCGACACCCTCATCGAACGCGAGGAAGGCGAGGCGGCAGCGTACTGCCCCAACGTCGCCTGCCCGGGCCGCCGGCTCGAGGGACTGGTGCACTTCGCGTCGCGCGGCGCGATCGACGTTCGCGGCCTGTCCTACGCCCGCATCTCGCAGCTCGTCGAGGCCGGCCTGGTCGAGGATGTCGCCGACATCTTCGCGCTCCGGGTCGACGATCTGGTGCCGCTCGAGCGGTTCGCCGAGAAGAGCGCCGAGAACCTCGTGGCGGCGATCGCCGAGTCGAAAACACGGCCCCTCGCCCGCCTCGTCAACGGACTCGGCATCCGGCACGTCGGCGACGCCTCGGCGCAGCTTCTCGCCCGACACTTCGGTACGCTCGACCGGCTCGCCGCGGCCTCGAAGGAGGAGATCCTCGCGATCCGGGGCATCGGCGACGAGATTGCGGATGCCGTGGTCGCGTTCTTCGGCGACGCGTCGGTGCGGCGCCTCGTGCGCAAGCTGCGCGAGCGTGGCGTGAACTTCACCGAGCCGGAAGCCGTCGTCGAGGGTGGTGCCCTGGCCGGGAAGACAGTCGTCATCACTGGCACGCTGCCGACCCTTTCACGCGCCGACGCGACGAGGCTCATCGAGTCGCAGGGAGGACGCGTCACGAGCTCGGTGTCTCGTGCGACGAGCTTCCTGGTCGCCGGGGACGAAGCCGGGAGCAAGCTGGACAAGGCGAAGGCGCTCGGCATCGACGTGATCGACGAAGCCGAGCTGCTGCGCCGCACGGGACGCCCGAGCCAGATGCCCGGTGAGCTGGCTCGGTGATGCAAAAATGCCGGCTACTCACTCACCTCGCACCAGACCTGCCGAAACATGCCCCACTCGATCGATCTCGCCGCGCACGAAATGGTGGCGCTGACGCGCGCCTCGCTGGCCGCGCTTCGCTCGGCGCTGTTTCGAGATGCCGGCCCCGCCGCGGCGGCTTACCTCCAGGAGGCGGGTTACGCCGGCGGAGAAGCGCTGTTCGCGTCGTTCGGCTCATGGCTGCGTGCCCAGGCGCTGGATGCCCCCGAAGACCTGGACGTGAAGGAGTTCGAGAGGCACGCGTCGGCCTACTTTCGTGACGCCGGATGGGGAACGCTCCAGATCGGCGCGCTGGCCGACGCAGTCGCCATACTCGATTCCGTGGACTGGGGCGAGGCGGATCCCGAAAGCGGGCTCGACATTCCCGGCTGTCATCTGACGACCGGAATGTTCGCCGACTTCTTCGGTCGGATCGCCGAGACGCCGCTGGCGGTGCTGGAGGTCGAGTGCCGATCGACCGGAGCGCCGCGCTGCCGCTTCCTGCTGGGGAACACCGAGGTGATGGTGCACATCTACGACCAGCTGGGACGCGGGGCAAGCTACGAGCAGGCGGTGACCGAGGTCGAGTAGCGGTTCAAGGGGGTCAGAGTCGTTGAATCGGGATCAGCCGTCGGCCTCGCTGATCCAGTGGATCGAACCGACCGGCAGATCTGGATCCGACCTCGCGGAGATCCGGACGAACGGAGTCGCTACGGCTCGTCCTGACTGAGCATCCCTGCGTACTTCGGGTTCGGGACGAGCTCGCCGTCGACGAGCACCTCGCGATCCCAGGGCAGCACGATCGTGCTCTCGGTGGCGAGCGCGGCGAAGTCCGGCTCATAGGAGCCGGTGCGGAATCCCACCGCGGTGCGCACCTCGGCCGCGCCGGCGTTGACCACCGCGCCGACGGCGAGTCTCATGGTGTCGCCGGAGTCGCACGTCTCATCGACGATCAGCACCCTCTTGTCGCGCACCTCCAGCGGTGCGGCGCCGAACACGGCCGGAGTCTCCCGCGGGTGCTCGGCCCGATACCGGCGGCTGACGAGGATCGAGTGGAACTCGCGGTCGAGGATCGCCGCGATCACGGCGCCGGGGATGACGCCGGCGGTGGCCACGCCGATGATGATGTCCGGGTCGTACTCGCGCGCGACACGCAGCGCGAGCGCGCGCGAGAGCTCGCCGAAGAGCGGCCACTCGACCTCGAGAATCCCCGTGTCCGTCTGGGGGGGCGTGCGTCGTGGCGACATGTCTGCTCCAGGGCGTCGGCGTGAGTGCTCGCGCAAAGGTAACGCCGGTCGGATGCCGGGGGGAAGCGCGCGGGGCGGCGCGGTTGCTCCGACCGCAGCGATCCCATAGCTTTGGCCGAATCGCCCGCCGCGCGCCGATCGGCGCGCATCGTGCACGTCCGGTGCCCGTACTCGTCGCGTGCCCCTCACCCGTCCGCGATCGCATGTCCTGGTGGAGCCGCCTCACTGGCGGCAGTTCCGACAGCAAGCTGAAGCCACAGCGTCTCGACTACCTGAGCGAGGCACTGGCGCTGGAACGGCAGGGTGACTACGACGCGGCATTGACGTCGTATCGCCTCGCGCTGCGCGATCAACCGAACGACCCGCGCATCCTCCAGAACATGGCGATCGCGTACTCGAAGACCGGACGGCACGAGGAGGCGATCCGGACGTACCGCCGCGCGCTCGATCTGGAGCCGACGCTCTCCGGCGCGCACTACGGCCTTGGATTCCTCCTCCTCAGGCGTTCCGATCGCGCTGGGGCCGCGAAGCACCTCGAGGCGTTCCTCCGGCAGCCTCCCGCGGGCGCCGAGGCCGAGCGGTGGGTTCGCCACGCCGAGGAGACGCTCCGGCAACTCCACCAAGGCACCGACCGTCCCGCTGAGCGCGAGGACTGACATGGGCCGCGTGCTGGCGGTCGTCAGTCAAAAAGGCGGCGTCGGCAAGACCACCACCGCCGTCAACCTCGCCGCCGCGCTCGGCCGGCGCGGTGTGCGCACCCTGCTCGCCGACCTCGACCCCCAGGGAGCGGTCCGCTTCGGCATCGGGCTACCGCCGGGTTCGCGGATCGACGGGTTCGCCGACTTCCTCAACGGCTCGCGGTCGCTCCAGGAGGTTCTGCTCCCGACCCCCCTGCCAAGGCTCCGGGTCCTGCTGGTCGGCACGGTGGCGGAGACGGGGAGTCACGTCGCGTTCCAGCAGCGGCTCACCGAAGGCACCGTGCTCGACGAGATGCTGGCCGAGGCGCGCGCCGAGCACGACCTGGTCATCGTCGACACACCTCCGGGGATGGGCCCGATCGTACGCCGCGTGCTCGGGCTCAGCGACGAGGTGCTGATCCCGGTGCAGTGCGAGCCGCTGGCACTGCAGACCACCCCGCAGCTTCTGCGCGGGCTGCAGGAGCTGCTCGGCGTGAACCCGAACCTTGCTCTCACCGGGCTGCTGCTGACGATGTTCGAGGCGGGGAACCCGGTGAGCGAACGGGTGTCCGAGTTCATGAGGGAAACGCTGCCCGAAGGAATGGTGCTGGACATCGTGGTGCCGCGCACAGTCGGGGCGGTGGACGCGTTCGCCGCCGGCCAGCCGGTGGTGCTCCGTGCGCCGGACGACCCGGCTGCACAGGCATACTCATCGCTGGCGGCGTGGATCATGGAACCGGTGGCGCAATGAGTGGCAGACGTCTGGCCGCGTTCGCCGGATCGGTCGGGCTTTGCCTGGCGTGCGCGGAGATCGGGCCGGCGGGCCGTCCCGCATCGATCGCATTCGAGGACTTTCCGGCCCCCGCGGTCGTGGCCGGGGACACGCTCCGGGATATCTCCGGTGCAGCGGTTCCGCTCCGGGCATCGGTGCTCGATGCCCGCAACAACCCCGTTCCCGATGCGGCCGTGCGGTTCATCGCGATCGACGATGGTCTGCTGATCACCGACGATCACTTCGTGATCGGCGAGACCGCTGGCGAAAGCGTCCGGATCTTCGCCGAGGTCGATGGGCTGCAGACCGGCGTGGTGCGGCTGGATGTCACCAGGCGCCCCGACGAGGTCCGGGGCGAGTCCGATCCGGAGGAGGTGCTGGAGTACGTGCCGCCGCTGATCGTGACCTCGGACCCATTCACGGTCCGGGTACTGCATCGAGATCCATCGGCACCGCTCGACTCGGTGGTGCCGCGATACATCGTCCGCTTCGAGGTCGTCGGAATGGCGCCTGGCGACACGGTGCCAGGCTATCTGGTTGACGAGCGGGGGATCCGTTCGCTCGTCGACACGACCGATGCCGAGGGGCTGGCCGCTCGGCGGTTCCGGCTCAATCCGGCGACGCTTCAGGAGCTAGTGGATACTCTGGAGATTCGCGCCGCCGTCGACTACCGCGGCGAACCGGTGGCGGGAAGCCCGGTTTCGTTTCTCTTGATCATTCGGCCCACGCCGGCATCTTAGGCTGGTCGGGGCCCGCGACGCCGACGCCACACTTTTTCGGAGGCGAACATGCTCGTCAGCGGCGGACCGCGCCCGGTACCCCCCGGCACGCTGAATAAGCTCTTCTTCGATGCGGTGGAGCGGTACGACAAGCCCGACGCGCTCCAGGTGAAGATCGGCGGCGCCTACCGCCCCATCTCGCATCGGACGATCGCCGATCGGGTCCGCCGGATCGCGCTCGGCCTGCAGGCGCTCGGGATCCAGCGTCGCGACCGCGTGGCGATCCTCGGCGAGAACCGCCCCGAGTGGGCGATCGCCGACTACGGTTGCCTGGCCGCGGGTGTCACGGACGTGCCGATCTACCCAACGCTCCCGGCGGACCAGATCCCATACATCCTGAACGACGCCGGAGCGGCGGCGATCTTCGTGTCGAACGCCTCGCAGGCCGAGAAGATCGAGCAGATCCGGGCCCAGTTGCCGGCGCTGCGCCATGTGATCGGGTTCAGCGAGGACCGGCTCCCGGGCGCCGACCTGACGATGCCCGAGCTGGAGGCTCGCGGCGCCGACGTCGAATCGCCCGAGCGCAACGCGCAGTACCGGCGCGACGCGCTCGCCGTGCAGCCCGACGACCTGGCCACGATCATCTACACCTCCGGCACCACGGGCGAGCCGAAGGGCGTGATGCTGACGCACGACAACATCTACTCGAACGTGATGGCGGCGCGGGACGCGATCCCGTTCACGGGGAACGATGTCGGTCTCAGCTTTCTCCCGCTGTCGCACATCTTCGAGCGAATGGCGGGGCACTACCTGATGTTCGAGACCGGGACCTCGATCGCCTACGCCGAGTCGATCGACACGGTACCGATCAACATGCAGGAGATCCGGCCGACGCTCGTCTGCTCGGTGCCGCGGCTCTACGAGAAGATGTACGCCCGGGTCCTGGAGAACGCGCTGGCGGGGAGCTTCATCAAGAAGCGGATCTTCTTCTGGGCGCGGCGCGTCGCCGACCGCTGGGCCGACGAGAAGCTGGCCGGCCGCGAGCCCTCGGGACTCCTCTCCCGTCAGTACGCGATCGCCCAGAAGCTCGTCTTCTCGAAGCTCAAGGCGCGCACCGGTGGACGGCTGCGGTACTTCGTCTCCGGCGGCGCGCCGCTGGCCCCGGAGATCAACAAGTTCTTCTACGCCGCGGGCCTGGTGATTCTCGAGGGATACGGTCTCACCGAGACGTCCCCGGTCATCGCCGTCAACGTTCCCGACGCGTTCCGGATCGGAACCGTCGGCAAGCCGCTCCGCGGTGTGGAGGTCCGAATCGCCGAGGACGGCGAGATCCTGACGCGCGGACCGCACGTCATGAAGGGTTACTACAACAAGCCCGACGCGACACGCGAGGTGCTGGAGCCCGACGGATGGTTCCATACCGGCGACATCGGCGAGCTGCGCGATGGATTTCTCGCCATCACCGACCGGAAGAAGGACATCATCGTGACGGCCGGCGGCAAGAACATCGCGCCGCAGCCGATCGAGAACCGGATCAAGACGAACAAGTACGTGAGCCAGGCGGTAATGATCGGCGACCGCCGCAAGTTCCCCGTCGTGCTCGTCGTGCCCAACTTCGAGCAGCTCGAGGGATGGGCGAAGAAGCGCAACCTGATCTGGACCGATCGGGCGCAGCTGCTCACGATGCCGACGATCCAGGCGAAGATGGAGACGGAGGTGTTCGAGCAGCTTCAGGGGCTGGCGGGCTACGAGACGCCGAAGAAGGTAGCCCTGCTCGAGCACGACTTCTCGGTCGAGCGCGGCGAGCTCACGCCGACGCTCAAGGTGAAGCGCAGAGTGATCGATCGGCAGTACAAGGCGCTGATCGACGGTCTGTATGCGGACGCAGCCGCAGCCCGCGCTCCAGTGGGCGTTTGAGGCGTGCCGGGCATGCCCCATGCAACGAGCGCTCCCGTCGTATCACTCGGGAGCGTAAATGCGACGCATCGTTCTGCTCGTCCTGCTGGCCTTCGTGGCGACAGGCTGCGGATTCTTCAGGAAGACATTCGGCGTATCGGATCCGCCCGCCCATACCGAGCCGCAGACGACGAGCATATGGGGTGAATGGGTCCTGGCCACACAGGCGGACTCGACCGCGTTCGCCGGCGCACGGCAGGTGGAGCTGTCGCTCCAACCCGGTACGTTCCGTCTGAGGGCGCTGTATCCGGCCGGGGACGTAGTCGTGACCGGCACGGCAGGCGTTACCGAGTCCGGACTGCTGACGCTGGTACCGGGAACGCAGACCGGCCAGCTCGCGGGGTCGTGGCGCGCCCTCACCATGCGACCCGGCCAGCCGGTGTCGGTGCTCGCCTCCTCGGCCGGAGGAAGTCTCGTTTTCGCACCCGACGAGCGTTCGGTGCGACCGAGCTCGGTGTGGCACCGCCGGGAGGCGGCGGAACGGGCCGGCACTATCGGCGAGTCCGCCCCACCGCGCCCGCCGGATCACTGACGGCGGCTGCGGCCGCCGAGGGGCACCAGCGCCGGCGGCGGGCCGGCGACGCGCGCACCGACCCACAGCGAAGCATCGCGCGCGAGCTCGGCGATGCCCTCCGGTACGTCCACGGTCACGGGCGCGACCAGGCGCCCGCCGGCGCGGAGCGCGCCCACGGCGGAATTGGCTAGTCGCGCCGTCTCCTCTCCTGACCCGAGCGCGATTCCCCGGCACGAGCCAGGGGCCACGGGGATGGCGCCGCGACAGATGACCGCGGAGAGTCCGCTGCGCCGGGCAACCGATTCGGCAACCGATTCGGGCGCGTTGAGCAGCAGCAGGCGGGAGTCGGCGAAAGCCGCGAGGGCGACACCGATGCGCGTCCATTCGCCGGCCAGCACGATCAGCCCGCCGGGAGACGCCAGATCGAGCATGGCCGCCAGACGAAGCGCGTCATCGGCGCCGGGTGCCGCCTCGGACTCGTGGGGATCGTCGACCGGCGCCGCCACGGGGGGATCGAATCGAACAATGCCGTCCACGATCTCGTACTGGGCGCGGCAGATCGGGCAGCCCAGGCGGCCGGTGAGCACTTCGCGCTCCTGAAGACGGTCGAAGGCACCGACCAGCCAGCTGTCCTCGTGCCGATTGGGGCACCGCAGCGAGTCGATCAGCTCGATGAACATTCAACCAACGGGGGGCACGTGGACCGCACTGGCGCTGGCAACCCGGGTCAGCCGCCGCGCGCTAGGCGCGGGAGAGCCGCAGCTCGTCGACGTTCACGGCTGGAGGCTGCGTGACCGCGTAGAGCACCGCCGCGGCGACCGCTTCGGGCAAGAGCATGCGCGCGCGCGGCGTGAAACCCTCTCGTGCATCCGGGTCGACGGGATCCCACAGCTCGGTGTCGACCGGACCGGGCGAGACGAGCGTCGCCCGAATTCCGCTGCCGTGAGTTTCGGCGCGAAGAACCTGGTGGACGGCACGCATCCCGAACTTTCCCGCCGCATATGCGGCGTTCTCGGGAAACGTGACGCGATCGGCGATCGACCCGATGGTCACGACATGGCCGCGGCGGCTCGCGCGCATCGCGGGCAGGAGCGCGCGCACGAGTACGAACGGCGCGACGAGGTTCACGTCGAGCATCGTGGCAAAGTCGTGGAGGCCGGTCTGCTCGATCGGCGCGAGGCCGAAGGCGCCGGCGTTGTTGACGAGCACATCGGGGGCGCCCCCGAGGCTGCGCGCGATCTCCTCGGCGGCGCCGGCGACTGCATCGGCGTCGCGCAGGTCGCAGGGGATGGCGAGCGCGCCGCCGCCGAGCGAGCGGGCGATCTCCTGCAGCCGCCCGGCGCTGCGGGCGAGGAGGAGCACGCGGGCACCGGCGCCGGCGAGCACGCGCGCGGTGGCGAGCCCGATGCCTCGCGAAGCGCCGGTGACGACCGCCGCGCGATCGGCGAGCGGCCGCGTCACGGGCTCCCGATCGGGCCGTGGGCCAGCCGGAGGAACTCGTCGCGGGTCTTGGAGTCGTCGCGGAAGTTCCCCCGCAGCGCGGAGGTGATCGTCTTGGAGTTCTGCTTCTCCACGCCGCGCATCATCATGCACAAATGGTAAGCTTCGATCACCACGCCCACCCCGCGCGGCCGCAGTACATCCTCGATCGCGGCGGCGATCTGCTCCGTCAGCCGTTCCTGCACCTGGAGGCGACGGGCGAACACTTCCACGAGCCGCGGGAGCTTCGACAGTCCGACGATGCGTCCATCGGGGATGTACGCCACGTGCGCCTTTCCGAAAAACGGGAGCAGGTGGTGCTCGCACAACGAGTAGAGCTCGATGTCGCGCACCATGATCATGCTCTCGTGCGCCTCCTCGAACACCGCGGCCCCGACGGCCTCGGCGACGTCCAGCGAGTAGCCGCGGGTCAGCCAGGCGAGCGCGCTGGCCACCCGCTGCGGGGTCCTCACGAGCCCCGGCCGATCGGGATCCTCGCCCAGCAGCTCCAGCTGTCGGCGAACGAGGGTGGCGAGCTCAGCCGCGCGCTCGTCGGGCGTCGGCGGCACTGCCCGGACGCCATCACCAGCGCCGCGCTTCACTCCAGTCGCGGCGGCTCGGCCCGTCAATTCTTCACCGGCCTTCGTACTCGACATAGTTGTTCTCGGTCTCCCAGAGGCGGAGTCGCGCCAGCCGGGCCGGCGCGACGTGCGGCTCGAGAACGCGCCAGCACGCGACGACGATGTTCTCGGCGGTCGGATTGACATCGCGCATGAAGTCGACGTCGACGTTCATGTTGCGATGGTCCACTCGATCGATCACCTGCTCGCGGACGACCCGCTTCAGAAGGGAGAGGTCCATGACGTAGCCGGTCCGCTGGTCTATCGGGCCGGCAACCGAGACCTCGAGCACGTAGTTGTGCCCGTGCCAGTTCGGATTGTTGCACTTGCCGAACAGAGCGCTGTTCTCCTCGTCCGACAGGGCGGGGTTGTGTACGCGGTGGGCCGCGTTGAAGCGCAGACGCCGCGTGGCGGTGACGTGGGGCATTTGTGCTCCGTAGGATGAACCGCACAGGACGCGGCGGGTTCCATCCTGGATCCCCCCGGGTGTCCGAAACGAGCCGTAAACGGAATCCCGGGCAGGAGCGGTGCCGCGGCCTCTGCGGTTCGCTTCGGTGGCCCCGACGCACCCGTCACTTCCGAGAATCGTGAGGAGCCGAAAAAGAGCCCCGCGTTGCCGCGGGGCCCTCGAAAAACGGAGCGAAGAGGATTTTTGAAGCCCAGTCGAATGTATGAGGTCCTCACCATAACTTCCGTCTTCCCCGCACTGGGGCATGACGTCATTATAGCATGTCGAACCCACCCGGTGGACTTGTTGGCTCAAAAATTAGAGCTCTTCGTCCGTCTTGTCCTTGCTCAATGTAAGTGCGCGACTCGGCATGGTCAATCACGAAGCATGCCGTCGACATCCTTCCAACTCCCAGACACATGGACGCCTTTCTGCGAGCGGTCGCAACGTTTCTACGCGCGTATGCCGTTCCGCTTGCAATCGTCATGCTCGCGCTGTGGGCGGTCGCCACATGGTTCGAGGGGCCGGGGTGGGTGCATCTACTGCTCACGCTCGGCGTGTTCCTCCTGATCTACGGAATCGTGGCGCGCGGCGACCCCGCGGCCCCGGACTCGGCGCCCGATTCCACGCGCCGATCGTCGCGCCGCCGCTGAGGCGCGCGAGGCCGCCGTCGATCGTCAGCGGCCGACGGTGAGGACGAGGACGACGATTCCCCAAACCAGCGTCAGCAGCGTGACCGGCACGCCGACGCGGAGATAGGCGCCGAATCCGAGATGCACACCGCGCGCCTGCGCGCGTTCGGCGACGATCAGGTTGGCCATCGAGCCGAGCAGCGTCAGGTTGCCGGCGAACGTCGAGCTCATCGCCAGCACCAGCCAGATGAAGTCCGCATCGGCGAGCCGAGGCACGATCGGGAGCCAGAGGATGACAGCGGGCACGTTGGATACGAGGTTGCTGAGCGCGAGCATGGCGGCGCTCGTGATGCCGGCATCGCGCCACGGGGCGCCGCCGAGGCGCCCGGCAGCCGTGTCGGTGAGCGACTCCACCAGCGGCAGGTCGCGTACGCCCTGCATGACGATGAAGATCGCCGCGAAGAACAGCAGGAGCGACCATTCCACGCGCGCGAACGCCTCCGCCGGATCGCGCTGCGCGATCGCGATCATCAGCGCACCGGCGGCAATGGCGACGAGCGGAAGCGAGAAACCGGCCAGCCACCCGGCGAGCGCGCCGCCGAACACGAGCAGCGCCCTGGTGATCAACGTCCGATCGACGGAGTAGCCCTCGACCCGGACCGTCCGCGTCAGCGGCTGCGACAGATCGGCGCGATGGACCCGCGCGAGCACGAGGTAGACGATCACCAGACCGCCGAGCGCGGGGAGCGCGAGCGATGCGGCGAAGCGAGCGTATCCGATGCCGCTGGCGATCCCAATCAGCATGTTCTGCGGATTCCCGGTGATCGTCATCGCGCTTCCGACGTTCGCCGACAACGCGATCGCGAGCAGGAACGGGATCGGCGGGAGGCCGAGCGGGCGCAGCGCGGCGAGGATCAGCGGCGTGAAGACGAGGCAGATCGTGTCGTTGATGAAGAACGCCGAGAGCACGCCGCTCGTGCCGACCAGTGCGGCGAGCAACGTCCGCGCCGAATGCATGCGCGCGACGATCCCCGCCGCGGCCCACTCGAAGAACCCGCCAAGCTCGAGGTATCCGGTGAGCAGCAGCACGCCGAGCAGGAACACGATGACGTCGAGATCGACCGCGGCGTACGCCTCCTCCAGCGTCAGGCCGCCGATGGCGATCATCGCCACGGCGCCGAGGAGCGACGCCGCCGGCCGGTTGAGGCGAAGCCCGGGGACCTGCTGGACGGCTATCAGCAGGTAGGTCAGGAGGAAGATGACGAGGCGCGTTGTTTCCACGGCGGGCTCGACTGAAGGTAGATCCCGCCTCGGCGGGTCAGATCTCCCAGTTCGAGAGTATGATCCCCTCCGCCGGCGCCGGTTCGGCGAACCCCGCCAGGGTCATGCGGAGGTCCGTCCACCGCACGCGCGCTCCGAGCCGGACGAAGCGTTCGTACAGGCCCTCGAACCCTCCCTGAACGCGCACCGCCACGCGACGCGTTCCGCTTCGCCGCGCGAAGTCGCGCAGCAGCCGCGCCATGGGCTCCGTGTCCTCCTCGCTCGCCAGCACCAGCTTGAGGACGCGCAGCTCTTCACGCACACGCCCTTCGACGAGGGGCGCCGTGTGGCAGAGCGCGAAACCGCGCAGCGCACCGCCCTCGCGCAGGAGCAGCGTGTCCCCGAGAGCCAGACGATCGGTGAGCTCGATCTCCCGCGTGAAATCGTACTCCGGCCGCAGCGACTGCACGAGCGCCAGACATTCCTCGATCATCTGCTCGCGCTCGCGTCCACCAAGCCGGCCGAGGAGCGACACCGGTCGGTCGGCCGACGACGCGTCGAGGGTCAGCGTAAGCGTCAGCCGCCTCGGAAGAAAGCCGAGCCCGGAGTAGAACCCGATGTTCTCCATGGTCCGCGGCATCGTCTCGAGCCCGATGATCGTCGCTCCCTCGTGCTTCAGCCACTCTATTCCCGCGCGCACGATCTCCTTCCCGACGCCGCTGGCCTGGCAGTCCGGTCGGACGGCGAGTGGACCCATCCATCCCTCGCGGCCCGAGCGGTGGGCGATGTTGAACGCCGCGATCTCGCCCTGCGGATCGCGCCAGAGCATCGCGCCTTCGGCTGCGTCCTCGATCGCGTATCGCCAGATGGCCGGGTTGAGGCTGGGAACGCGGACCCCGACCATGCCGTCCCGCCGGTATCGCTCGGTGAACGCATCGCTGAACACGAGGTTGAGAGGATCGATGTCCTCGGGCCGGACGCGCAACGGCCCGTCCAGCTGCCGTGGCTCGCGCCAGCTCCGTGCGGTGGCCATCAGTCCCCCGCTCCGGCGCCCTCGAGCATCCCGGTCGTCTCGATCATGTCCAATGTCACGCCGTTCGCCGACTGCTCCACCACCGAGGCCCCGGTTTCGTCGCTGTACCGGACGGAGATCACGCGGTCGAGCCCCTCGCGCACCGACTCGATGTGGGTGATGAGGATGACCTGCTCGAAGCGGTCCTGCAGCCGGCGTAGGAGCTCGATCACGCCGTGCCGCCGCGCCTCGTCGAGCGAGCCGAAGATTTCATCGAGGATCAGAAGCGAGAACGCCTGTCCCGCGCGCTCGGCGATCATTTGCGAGATCGCGAGCCGGAGCACGAGGTTGGCCATGTCCTCCTCGCCGCCCGAGATGACCGGCTTGGGAACGCCTTCCTCGAGCACGATGATGTTGTACTGGTCGTCGAGCTCGAGCTCGGCGTAGCGCGCATCGGTGAGCTCGGTGAGAAACGCGCTGGCGAGCTCGGATATCTCCGGCCGCAGCGTCTGGTTGAGGTCCGTCCTCATGTCCGAGTAGGCACGATCGAGCTCGTCGTGGATGCGCCGGTCGCGCTGGAGCGTCAGGAGTCGCTGCTGGATCTTGGCAAGCTCGCGCTGGGCATCTTCGGCGGCCTGTCGCGCGGCGCGGGCATTCTCGACATCGCCGCGGGCGGTGACGGCGTCGAGCTCGGCGATCCGCAGGTCCTGCGTGCAGCGCTCGTGCTCGGCGCGCAGCGCGGCGTAGTCGGCCTCCGAGAACCGGATCTCGTCGCGTCGCGCACGCAGACCGCCGAGCGTCGCCTGGAGTTCGCGCTCGGCCTGCATCACGCGGTCGCGCTCGCGGTGCAGCTGCGGCTCGCGGTCGATCTGCGCACCCAGCCGGGCGGCGCGGGCGTCGAGCGGCGTGAGGCGGGAAATCTCCAGGCGCAGCTCGGCATGGCGCAGATCGTCGTAACCACCGGGGATCGCGGCCAGCTCCTTCTGTAATCCGTCTAGGCGGCTCTGCTTGGCGGCGAGGTCGCGCGCCACCTGCGACATCTCCTGCACCGCCAGCTGGACCTTGGCGAGACGCCGCTCCAGCGCGCCCACGTCGCCGAACGTGGCTCGCCGCTTTTCGTCGAGCGCCTTCACGTCGTCGGGCATCTCCTCCAGCTGGTCGATCCGCAGTTTGTAGTAGTTGCCATCGACGCGAACGGTCTCGATCTGACCGTCGAGGAGGTCGAGCACCGAACGGAAGTGGCCGCCGAGCGGACGCGCGCAGGTGGGGCAGATTCCCTCCTCGCCGGCGGCCACGAGGCGCTCGCGCTGCTCGCGAAGATCCTGGTACTGCGCGCGGAGCGCCTGCCGCTTCGTCTCCGCCTCCTGGCGATCACGCACCCACTCGGTGCGGCGAGCCTCGAGATGGCCTTCGGCCTGCTCGAGCTCGCCCCGTTTCGCCTCGAGCCCGACTGTGACCTCCTCCTCCAGCTGCGGCGCGTCGGCGATTCGCTCACGCCGGTCGCGCAGCTTGGTCAGGTCCTCGTCGAGCGCATGGATGGCGTCGGTGAGAGTGCGCCGCCGCCCCTCCTCGCGCGCCAGGTCCTCCATGTGCTGGAACTCGGCGGCTATGTCGGCGAGCGGCGTCAACTCCTCGGCGAGCTGTTCCAGCTCGGCACGCGCGGTCGCCGTTTCGGTGAGCTCGCGTTGAATGCGCTCGAGGTCCCGCTTCATCCCCGCCGCCTCGCTCTCGCCCACACGGAGCTCGGCCAGCAGCTCCTGAAGCCGGTCGCGCTCGCGCTGCATCGCATCCCATCGCGGCGCAACGCCGGCGAGCACCTCCTGACACGACCGCTGTCGCGCCTCCGCCGCCTCGAGACGACGCGCCACGGTCTCGGCGCGCTCGCGCGTCTCGGTGAGCGCGCGCGCCACCGCCTCCGGGTCCGGCATTCCCGTCCTCAGACCGGCGATCTCGGCGGCGATCTCGCGCCGACGATCGCGGACGAGCACCTGCGCCGTGCGCAGCCGCTCGTAACCGAGCACGCGGGACAGGAACTGCGCGCGCTCCGACGGCCCCATCGCCGCCATCACGCTCAGCTCCTTCTGCCCCGTGAAGTACGTGTTGAAGAACTCCTCGCGGCTCATTCCTATCCGCCGCCGAATCAGCTCGCTGACGCTGGTGAGCGAGTTGGCGATCGGCGCATCGGCACCATCGAGGAACAGTTCGGCGCTGGTGAGCCCGCGCACCACGCGGTAGCGGTGGCCGCCGAGGTCGAAGTCCAGCTCGACCCTGACGCCGGCCCGGGCCCCGGCCCGCGTGAAGCGAATCGAGTCCCGCGTGCCACGCGCCGCCGGCATCCCGTAGAGCGCCCAGGCCACCGCTTCGAGGATCGTGGACTTTCCACTGCCGTTCGGACCGATGATCCCGGTGATACCGAGATCGAACTCGATCCGCGTGTCGGCGTGCTGCCGGAAGTTGACCATCTGGAGGCTGTTCAGCCGCATCAGCCCTCCTGGTCCGGCGACACCGCGGCCGTGCTCTCCGCCACTTCGGCCTCGCGGAGATACCGGAGTCCGAGCTCGATCAGCGACTCGCGGTCAATGTCGCTCTCCAGCATCCGGTTGCGGAGCTGGTCGCGCACTATGTCGGCGATCGTCGGCCGCCGGCCCGGCGAGCCATACCCGTGCACCCGCATGATCTCGGGCCGGCGCGCGTCGAGATGAAAATGGAGCGCGCGCCGTTTCAGTTCGCGGATCTGCCTGGGATCGAGTTCCCGGGCGATGTGGCGCGGCACGTCGCGCACGATGAGGCGGACGATCTTTTCATCGATCCCTCCCGGGCACGCCTCGACCGACGCACGAATCGCCGCGTCGAGCTCGGCCACCGACATTCCCCGCGCCGAAAGCGGCGGCAGGTCGACCAGCGGCCGCGCCGGGGGCAGATGATGGAACCGATGCTCGCCGGTCTCCAGATTGCGCTCGATGAACCCCTTCCCCGGGATCCGGGCCATGCGCTCTTCGTACAACTCGCCCCAGGTGTTGACACTCGTGTACTCGATCGAGCCCGGGTAGTAGACGTTCGGTGCGACTTCTCGGTAGACGTGGTAGTGCCCGAGCGCGACGTACGTCCACCGGTCGGCGCGAAGCGCCTCGAGCGGAATTTCGAGTCCGGCACGATCCGATGGGTGATTCGGAACGACGCCCGGAATGATGCTGTGCAGGAGGAGGACGTTGTAGCGGGCCGACGGGTCCGGCGACAGGTCAGGGTCCCGTGCGGAATCCGGAATCGCGAGGATCGACAGATCGCGCTCGGGAAACGAGATTCTTCGAGGCTCGGAATCGACCACGTGTATTCCGAGCGGCGCGAACAACCGCAGGATGCACCCCGTTTCGGCCGTCCGCGGCGTATCGTGATTGCCCGCCACCATCACGACGGCGGCCTCGGGGAGCGCCCGCATCAGCCTGGCGAGTTGTGTGAACGCGTGAAGTATCGCCGGGTTCGTCGGGCGTACGTTGTGGAAGATGTCGCCGGCGAAGACGATCACTTCCGGTCGCAACGCGATGACCTCGTCCACCGCCCGGCGGAACACTCCCGCCACGTCGGCATCCCGCTGGTTGATCCCCGCCGGAGTCTGGCGCTGATACTGCCGGAAGCCGAGATGGAGATCGGAAAGGTGGACGAGGCGCACTCAGCGGATCCGGGTCGAGGCTAACTCCAGTGCTCGCCGGAGGATAGCAGCCCGGCTCAACGCTTGTCCAGTGTCCACATGCGTTGCGTGATGCGCATCTGGAGGTGCATCGGCTCACCCTCTGCACCTGGCGGGGGTTCGATGATCGAGCTGACGGACAGCTCGGAGCTGGATTCCATCATCCAGCCACGGTCGCGGTCGACGATCAACTGGCCCCTCAGCACTCCGGTCATCCTGTACTGTCCACCGCCGGGCAGCCGAAGCTGGCTTTCGGTGCGGGACAAGTCTCCGCGCACCGAGATGTACGCCATCCGGCGATCGCGGCTCAGCGAATCGAGCCGCAGCGTCGCCTTGAGCGACAGGGGGCCGGTCAGGTCCGGCCGGCCCGCCGGCAGCTCCATGTCCTGCACCCAGCGTTCGCCGATGGCGATCCGGCGGTCGGGCAACGTCGGCGGCATCTGGGACATCAGCGACTGAATCTCCGGCAGGAATCCTTCGGTGCCCGTCAGGATCTCGGCGGCGCCATCGGGCGCTATCCGCATCCGCACCTGCTGTCCACGCAGGGCCCGCTGCACCTGATCGAGCGTTATCTGGGGAAGCTGCGGCGGCTCGGACGTCAGCGTCACCGAATCGGTGATCGCCAGCACGGTGGTGCCACCGGCGTCGCTGCGCTGCACTATCACACGCGAGTGCAGGCGCAGGCTGGTGACGGTCGAAAGGCTCGAGTCGGCATTGCCAACCCGCATCGTCCCGGTCACCTCCACCGCCTGCTCGAGCCGTGTGTGGAGCGTGTCGCCGACGCCGGGCTTGATCTGGAGAAGCACGCGCTGCCCGTGGGCGCTTACGAGAGGTGTCGAAACCAGGAGCGCGAGGAGCGCTGCGGCGAGGGAGCGAGGCACGGTCGGCGTCAGAATCCGTACGGATCGTCGCTCGGCGTGGACCGGAGCGGCGTCGCCGCGGCCGGAGCGGCGGCCTGCGCCGGCACGTGTGTCCGGAAGCGGCTGCGGAAGAACGCCTTCACGTTCTCGGGACGCGCCTGCACCGTCTCGTTGCGGGCGCGAA
The DNA here is from genome assembly GCA_035513015.1 of Gemmatimonadaceae bacterium. Classification (GTDB taxonomy): domain Bacteria; phylum Gemmatimonadota; class Gemmatimonadetes; order Gemmatimonadales; family Gemmatimonadaceae; genus DATKCV01. Next base: position 56,306 of record DATKCV010000084.1, on the reverse strand, counting down.
TGACATCCTCGTCAGCGTGAATCCCGATCGCGTCCTGCACCCAGTTGAGCGTGATCGACGGATCAAGGACGCGCAGCGAACGCAGCACGGCCGTCTCGAGGGAGATCCCTACCGCCTGCGGGAAACGCTCCGCTCCCTGCCGGCCGGTCATGATCGCCGGCCGCGGAAAGCGGGCGAAGATCGGTTGTGCGAAGTGCGGGTGCCGCACCATGAGCTGCCCCTTCTCGAGCGTCGCGAGCTTGGTCCGGGTCGCCGGACTGAGCACGGAGTAGCCCGGCGTCGCGAGCTCATCCGCATCCATGCGTCCGTACAGCGCCGTACCGGAGTTCCCCACCACCCGGCGATGAACCTGCGAGCGGAACTGCTGCGCGCTGAAGAGCACCAGGCCCAGGTAGCGGCCACGCTCCGCGATGTCGAGCAGCATCTTGCGAACGTACGTGTCGTGCCCATCGCCCGGCGCGTACTTGTTCAGCTCATCCACGAACACCACTACGTGCTTGACGCCAAGATCGCGGCGCTCCAGGTGCTCGCGCAGCTTGGACACGATCCGGGCGAAGATCAGGTCCTGGGCATCCTCCTCCAGGGCCGCGACGTCCACTACGTACACCGTTCGGTCCTCGAAGCTCCCGAACGGAAGGTCGGAGACGCTTCCGTCGTCGGTCACCAGCCCGGCGCAGCGGGTCGAGATGTTGGACAGCCGGTTGCGCACCTTGCGGATGGTGGCCACGTGGTGGGTCCGCCAGCTCTCACCTCCCTTCTGCTCCATGCCCCGAAGGACATCGCGAAACCAACCCTCGAGATCGGCGAACGACCGGACGAGGTGCGGCCGCCGGAGAATCGGATCGGTGAACTCCCTGTCCAGGACGCGCTCCTTGATGAAATCGATCAGCGCGTCGGCCTTGGCGTCGACATCGTCCCGGTTGAGCAGGACTTCGGCGAACTGGAGCACCTCGCGAAGACCCCAGGTGAGCGGCTGCACGTTGTGCAGCAACTGCTCGTTCGAGCGGAGCGTGTTGAGAGAGAACCCGTCCGGCTTGTAGGGCGCGAAATACCGCACGCGGTCGAACGGCCGCGGCGGAACACCGAGCTTCTCGTACATCGCCAGGTCCCTCTCGTCGATCACGCCGGGCTGGTCGAGGAAGCAGAGGTCCGGACCCTTGACGTTGAAGCAGACCGCGGCGATAGAGCCGCGACTCGCGGGAAAGTGCGTGAACAACGACGCGAGGAGCCACTCGACGGCGCTGGTCTTGGTGGCCAGCCCCGAGACGCCGGTAATGTTGAGATGGGCGGCTTCCGGACCGACCAGGAAGTCCGCATCGAGGTATATCGGCGAATCGGTACCGCCCGCATGGTATATCCCCACCGGTATTCCAGTCGAGTCGCCGGGGCGCAGGTAGCCATCCATGCGGAGCGCGACCGCCACGTCCGTGTTGTCGGCGAGAAATACCTGACCCATCGGCACCGGCTGAAGCGGCTCCTCGGGCATCTGGCGCAGCACCGCGGCCGTGTACAGCCGGATCTCGGCACGCTCCGTCGCGGCGAACCCCGGGTGACCGGGTACTCCGTCGTGCCCCAGCACGTCGTGAAGGGGTGACTGGAGATCGGTATAGCTGAACCCTTCGACCACGATCCCGTAGATGCGGGGAATGTGTCCTTCGACCGGATGAGTACCCTCGACCCGCACCACCGTCCCGATCCCGACGGGCGAATCCAGCGCCGTCCAGAAGTGAAACTCGTGTGGCGTGTTGGGCCGCCGCTCCGTGGCCACGACGCGGCCGAGTGGCGAAGGCGATTCTGGTGCCGGATCGGACATCGGATGGGACTGAGGGTGATGCGTGATATGCGAGTGAATCCGTGATCGGTGACTGCGCGGGCTGGTCTCGTTCGCGGGCACAGGCCCCGACCGTCAGCGTCACCGGTCACACGTCTCGCATCGAGCTCCGAGTAAGTTAGCCGACTGCCCTCAGGAACTCCTCACAATCCCTGATTCCGTACACCATCTTGTCCCACCGGGCGTCGGGGAGAGACAGCGGGGTCACCTCGGCGAGGATCCACCGGGAAACCTCGTCAGCCCGCTCCGGGGCGCCGGGGCCGTCCGGGATCTCGACGCGCACCAGACCCCACATCGGATCGTGCCCCGCCGGGTCGCGCAGACGGAGATACCAGCTGGCGACCGATGTTCGGCGCGATGACTCAACGCGAAAGACGCTGGTTCGTTCGCCCCGTTGCAGCCCGAAGACGATCGCCAGCCCATCGTTCTCGGCGTAGAGGCGACGGTGGCTCTTGACCACGCCGACAGCGGTGCGCGAAGTCGCGAGCCTCTCGCTGCCGCTGATGCCCCCGTCGATGAACAACGGAGTCGATTCATCCGCGCACCAACGCTCGGCGAGGGCGATCTCCAACCTCTCGCGGTCGGCCTGAGCGAAGTGAACAGCCCGCTCGAGGAGCGCCAGCGGGTGGCGTGAATCGGGACCATCGTCGCCGCCAAACGGTTGTGACGTATCCACCACCACTTGCTCCAGCTCGGCGCCCAGCCGCGCCCCGTCCCTGACCAGAGCCAGGGGGAGATACAGCTTGCGCCTGGCATCCTGGTCCCAGGTGACGAGACGCCGGTCGCGGCGCCGGCGAATGACCGCGGCCACCGAGGCGACTACTACCGGCACGCCACCCGGCAGGTGGAGCGCGACCCGACTTCGCTGGATGCCGTCGAGAAAGGCGCCGAAGGCGGTAGAGGCGGGCCCGCGTATCCGTTTGGGCCGCAAGGTCGTCCCTTCAAGGATAAGGGCGCTCAGGGTCCGCGGACGATCGAGCGGTGCCGGCGCACGCTCCAACAGCTCGCCACCGCCATCGAGGGGGCGCGCCTCCGGGACGCGGTCCAGGAGGAAGCGCAGCGCGTCCCTCACCCCCTCCGTTGCAGACGATCCGTACGAGAGCACCGTCCAACCTCATGTCAGGTTATCGTCGCGATCATCGCGATCTCGCTGGGCTGAGCACAGCCATGCCAGCGCCGGCAGCGCGACGTTGGGCATGCGGATCTCGCGCCAGGAGCCGCCTGCTCGTCCTGGCGAGCATCCTAACCCTGGCACCGGGGTGCGACAAGGCGAAGGAGTTGGCTGGCGGAAGCGGAGCACAGGCGGCCGAGCCCCCCGCCTCGGAGCGACTCGACCTCTCGACGAGCCCCGAGATCCTGTTCCAGGTATTCGGTGAGCGCGACGACGCCCGGATGATACCCATCGCCGTGATCGACGGCGGCCGGCTCAAGCCGATCGTGCTCGCGGCGAGCGGCTGGCGACAGTTCGACGCGATGTACGGCAAAGCGGGGACGAGCTACACGCTGTACCGGGATGGCAGGGCAGCGGGAACCGCGGTGGTTCGGCAGGGGATGTGGGAGAAGCCGGACCAGCCCCTCTATTCACTGCCCAACTGCCAGGTGATGATTCCGTTGTCCCGTGTTCGCGTGGATACGAGGATGCGACTCGGATTCACAATCGAAGCGCTGGCGTCGAATGCCTCGCTTGGCCGCCGGGCGAGCGACCCGACACTGTCGGCCGCGCAGGTCGATCAACTGGCCCGCCAAGTCGGCCAGACCGCGGCCCAGCAGGGCCGAATCGCGGCGGGCGTGCTCGCCGGCCTCAACCTCAACGCCCGCGCCATCGAGACCCGGAGCGCCGGACCGCCGGTGGTGATCGCCTCGTTCACCGATCCCAAGGCGGACGAGCGCGCCGCCAGCGGCGGCAACACCGCCAACATCTTCGCGATCGCCGAGCGGGGCGAAGACGGCAGCTATCAGATCGCCTTCAGCCACGTCGTCAGCGGCTCGGCTGCCGACGCCGAGTATCGCCGCTTCATCGACCACCTCGACATCGACGGCGACGGGACCGACGAGATCGTGCTGGAAGGGTGGGACGCCCGCGGCTCCAGCTTTCTCTCCGTCATCCGCGCGGCCAACGGGCGCTGGAGCGAGATGTACCGGTCGAGGACGCACTGGTGCCTGGATCGGGGATAGTCCCTACTTGACGACTCCGATCGCCACGCCGTCGTGGGTCGGCACCACGATTCCTACTATGCGCGGGTCGGTGGCGAGCCGCCGGTTGAACTCCCGGACGGCCCTTGTGGCATCGTCTTCGTTGCGCTCGTCGAGGACGCGGCCGCCCCACAGGGCGTTGTCGGCGATCATCAGTCCGCCCGGGCGCACGAGCCGCAGTCCCCAGTCGAAGTAGGTCGGGAGCGGCTCCTTGTCGGCATCGAGGAAGATCGCGTCGAATCGCTGGCCGTCGAGCGCGGGCAGGAGGTCGAGCGCGCGACCCTCGCGCACCTCCACCTGCCCCGCGATACCCGCGCGCTCGAAGTAGCGGCGAGCGAACTCCGCGTGTCGCGCCTCGAACTCCAGCGTCAGAAGCCGCCCGCCGGGCGGGAGCGCCCGAGCCATCCAGATCCCGGAATAACCGCCGAGCGTGCCTACCTCGAGAACGTGGCGGGCGCCGATCGAAATCAGCAGCACCTGGAGCAGCCGCCCCATGTCCGGCGAGATGGAGATCGGGGGTAGCCCGGTGCGATCGGCCTCCTCGCGAAGCGCCAGCAGGACGTCATCCTCACGGCCGAAGAGCGCGGAGAGGTAGGCGCCGACGTCGTCGCTCACCGCGTGCCCCCGCTCACTCGACGCCGATGTCCCAGGCCTGCTCGAGATCCTTCGACGAATAGGCTCGAAACGCGGTCAGAGTCTGCGTGCGGATGAGCCCGGGCACCGTGGGGAAGGTCTCGGTGACGACGCGGGCGATTTGCTCGTACTCGGGCACTCGCACGATCGCGACGAGGTCCCAATCCCCGGAGACCGAATAGACCTCGGTCACTCCTTCGATCCCGGCGAGGGTCGTGGCGACGCGCGGGATCAGCTTCGGCTCGGCGCGGATGAGCACGATGGTCGTGATCACTCCGCCTCCGGAAGCGGCGGCACGTTGAGCAGCCAGAGCCCGGCGAGCTGACCCGCTGGATCGAGGTCGAGAAGAATGTCCCGCGCCAGGCGCACCGTTCGTGCGCGACGGAAGGGCCCCAGTCGGAAATGGATGGTGCGTTCCGACGAGTCCGCCTCGGCGACCAGCGGCGTATCGACTTCGACGCTCGCCAGCCCCTGCTGCGCACGCCGGGTGGGGACGGTAACCGCGACGTCCTCCACTTCCGTCGGCGGGGCGAGCGCCGCTCGCGTACGCACCTCGGGCCAGACCGCTATCTCGACGGCGTGGATTCGCCCTTGCGCCAGGTCGAGATTGAGCCACGAGCCGTCGCTCCCCTGAAGCTCCACCGTGCCCGAGAGCCCCTCGCCCGACGCTGCGTCATCGAGCGTCGCGATCAGGATCTCGGTGTCCGGATCCCAGCGATAATGGACGCCCGGCGGGGCCCCGCTGGCGGGCTCGATGTTCATGGGGATGTGCACGGCTCGACTCCTCGCTCAGATGAACTGGGATGCAGGTGTGGGTAGCATCGCGTTTGCGAGCTGCCTGCCACAATGCCGAGGGTGTGCTACGTTCGCCTTCCGACTCGAATGTGTGCCCCGATCGCCGTCGGCGCGAGCGCCGACGATTTCGCGGCGGCGCGTCGCGTTGCGGCGAGGCGCGGACACACAATAGCGCTGGACGCTATCCGCCGGTAGAGCGCTTCGCGAGGCCGCCCGACGGCGGTCCGATCGAGCTCCGTTCCGACCACGCCGCCGCCACGCGCCGCACACCTTCGACCACCTCCGCCAGCGGAGCCGCGTAGGAGAGCCGGACCCACTCCGCGACACGAAAAGCCGCGCCGGGGACGATCGCCACGTCATGACCCTCGAGCACCTCGCGGGCGAAGCGCGTTCCCGGATCGGACTCGCCCTCGTAGAGCTCCGAGACGCCGATGAACAGATAGAAGGCGCCGGCAGGATCGATCCATCGCAGGCCCTCCACCATGCCGAGCTCGAGGACGGCCGCGTCCCGGCGCTCGCGGAAGCGCTCCACCATGGCGGCGATTGCGAGGTCGGACTGCGCCGTGTCCGACAGCGCCGCGAGCGCGGCGTGCTGCGCCGCCGAGTTGGCGTTGGACGTGACGTGCGACTGAAGGGCCGACATCGTCGCGGCCACCGCCGGCGGAGCGATCGCCCAGCCGATACGCCAGCCGGTCATCGCATAGGCCTTGGCAACTCCATCGATCACGATCAGCCGCTCGCGCGACCGGGCCACATCGAGGATCGACGGCGCCTCGCGCTCGTAGGCGATCCGGCGGTAGATCTCATCGGAGATCACCCACCAGCCGCGCTCCGCAGCCAGGGCAAGAATCGCCGAGAGCTCGGTGGCGGTGTAAACCGAGCCGGTTGGATTGCAGGGCGAGTTGAGCATTACCCCACGCGTTCGCGGCGTCGCCGCGGCGCGGAGGTGCTCCGGCGAAACCTTGAGTCCGTTCGACGGATCGCCAGGTACGGCCACGGCCGTCGCCCGGGCCAGGCTCGCCATCTCGAAGTAGCTCGTCCAGCTCGGCGCCGGGATAAGAACCTCATCCCCCGGCCCGAACAGCGTGAAGCAGGCGTTGAACAGCGCCTGCTTCGATCCCGTGGAAACGACGATCTCGTCCGGGCCGACCTTCCCTACGTCGCGCTCGCTCGCCCGCTCGGCGATCGTCTCACGCAGCGGCAGAATCCCCGCCGTCGCCGTGTAGCGGGTGGCGCCGGACTCGATCGCCCGACAACCGGCGTCGCGAATGAATGCCGGCGTGTCGAAATCCGGCTCACCGGCGCCGAGGTCGATCACGGCTCGTCCGGCCTCCCGTAGCGCCCTGGCGCGCTGCGAGACGGCGATCGTCGCCGACTCCCGCAGCGTCGCGACATTGGCAGAGGGTGCGTAGGCACGCGTCATGAGGCGACGTTGCTCGGAATGCGGTGGAGTGAACGGTCCCGCTCGGCTATACTTCGGTGCTCCGGCTAAGGCTATCACCGCCCGCCGTGAGGTCAACGGATTGACAATCGACGAGGAGTCGTGGTGGAACAAGAGGAGCGCGTGGGCGGGGGCGTCGTCCGCAATCAGAACGCGGTCTACACGCTGCCGTTCGATGCAGCGTCACTGGCCCAGGTGCTCGCCCCGGTCGTCGAGCGGATCGAGGCGCAGGTGACACAGCCCCAGGTGCTCGTCATCACCCCGGATCCCGAGACGGCGCTCACCGCCTCGCGTGTCGCGACCCAACTCGCCGGCGATCGCGGACTGTCGGTACTGCCGGCCACGGGAACCGCCCGCGCGGCTCGGCGCCTCCGGGCACGACCGGCGCATGTCGTGGCCGGTGCTCCGGCCGAGCTCCTCGGACTCATCCAGGGCTCCACGCTCAAGCTCGATGGCCTCCGCGTCCTCGTCCTCGCCTGGCTGGACGACATCCTGGCCTCCGGAGCCGATTCGGCCCTCGAGGCTGTTCTCAACGAGGTGCCGAAGGACGCGGCGCGGACGGTCGTGGCGGGCCGAATCACGCCGGCAATCGATGCATTCGTCGAGCGCTACCTTCGCCGCGCGCGACGGCTCGGCGGGACGGAAGGCGACGAGTCGGGTTCGATCGCCGTCCAGTACGTCGCTGTGGCCGGTACCGCGCGCGGGACGGCACTCCGCCGGCTGCTCGACCAGGCCGATCCCGCGAACGCATCGATCTTCGTCCGGTCCGACGAGTCCGAGGCCGAAGTGGAGTCGCTGCTTCGCGCGCTCGGTTACGGTGACGACACGAGCATCCGCGCCACCCGGGATCGCGCCGGAGCGGGCACGGAGCTGATCGTGCTGTACGAGCTGCCGGGCTCGCGGCAGGAGCTTCGCTCACTGGTCGGCGAGGGGGGAGCGGCCGTCGTCGCGCTGCTTCCGCCGCGCCAGCTCGATCTCCTGCGACATCTCGCCGGCGACGGGGCGGTGAAGCCGCTCACGCTCGCCGGCGCGACGAGCGGCGCCCACTCGCGCGAGGCGGCAATGCGCGAGCAGCTGCGTGAGGTGCTCCGCGAGGGCCCTCCAGCGCGCGAGTTGCTGGCATTGGAGCCGCTGCTGGAGGAGTTCGACGGCGCCGAGATCGCCGCCGCAGCGCTCCGGCTGCTGGAGCGGGAACGGAACCGCGCGAGGGACGAGCGCGGAGCACCGCGGGCGCCCGCGTCACCCGACGCAGCGGCCGGACAGACACGGATCTTCATCAATGTCGGAGAGCGCGACAACGTCCGGGTCGGCGACATCGTCGGGGCGTTGATCGGCGAGGGCGGCGCGACTCGCGAGCAGATCGGCAGGGTGGACCTGCGCGACTCGCACGCTACAGTCGAGCTCGCCGCATCGGCAGCCGAACGGGTGGCCCAGCGGCTGAACGGCACGACGATTCGCGGCCGCCGCGTTTCGGCGCGCATCGATCAGGCCCGCGGGGGCCGTGCCGGTCCGCGGGACGGGTCCGGGGAGCGCGAGCCTGACCGGCGCCCAGCGTCGCGTGGTCCTTACGGTGAGCGCGGCGCTCGCGGTGGGCCACCGGCGCGCGGCGCTCGAAGTGGGCCACCGGCGCGCGGCGAACCGCCGCGTGAGCGCCGCCCGCGCAGGGACCGCGAGTGACAGCAGGGCTCTACCAGGGCGCGGGCGGGTGGATCGAGGTCATTTGCGGCGTGATGTTCAGCGGCAAGAGCGAGGAGCTGATCCGCCGCGTCCGACGCTCGATCATCGCGCGCAAACGCGTGCAGGTCTTCAAGTCGCACCTCGACGAGCGCTACGCCGGCCTCTACTCGATCTCCAGCCACGACGGACGCACAGTCGAGGCCGTTCCCGTCGACTCCGCCGCGCAGATAGCCGCCTCGCTCGATCCGACGGCTCACGTAGTGGCGATCGACGAGGCGCAGTTCCTCGACGACGGCATCGTCGAGGTGGCGACCGCTCTCGCCGCCCGGGGCCGTCGGGTGATCCTCGCCGGCACCGATACCGACTTCCGTGGCGAACCTTTCGGTCCGATGCCGAGTTTGATGGCGGTCGCCGAACTGGTCGACAAGCTCCATGCCATATGCGTCATGTGCGGAAGCCCGGCCAGCCGCAATCAGCGCCTGATCGATGGGAGGCCCGCCGCCTACGACTCGCCCACCATCATGGTCGGCGGTCAGGACTCCTACGAGGCCCGGTGCCGCCACTGTCACCAGGTGCCCCAGGCGCACGACGCGCAGGGAAAACTGTTCTAGCCGGGAAGCCCGAGCCGGAGCAGCGACCTGGGCCGGGCACGCGTTTTGTTGACAGGGAGGCCGGGCGTCCCAATTTGTGGTCGGTTTGCACCCACAGCCCCATCCGATCCGGAGCACGACTGGCCCCCGACTGCCGCGCCGCCCGGCGCGGCCGCGGATTCACTTCTGGGAAGGGACGCAGACATGCTGCTCGTTGGTCTCACCGGAAACATCGCCAGCGGCAAGTCCACCGTTGCCCGCACCTTTGCCGAGTTGGGGGCGACACTCATCGACGCCGACATCCTGGCCCGCCGCGCCGTGGAAATGGGCACCCCTGCCTATCGCGACATCGTCCGACGGTGGGGTGAGGAGGTCCTGTTCCCAGACGGCGAGGTCGATCGCGATGCGCTGCGGCGGATCGTGTTCGAGGAACCGGAGGAACTGGCGGCACTCAATCGGATCGTCCATCCCGAGGTGGCAAGGCTTCGCGACCGGATGGTGGCCGAAGCGAAGACGCGCGGCGACCGCATCTGCGTCTGCGACATCCCGCTCCTGTTCGAGCGCAACCTGGCCGACGAATTCGACTGCATCGTGCTCGTCGATGCGCCGCGTCCGCTGCGGCTCGAGCGGCTGGTCCACGACCGTGGGCTGAGCGAGACGGAGGCGATGGACATGATCACGGCGCAGATGCCGGCCGAGCTGAAGCGCGCGCGCGCCGATTTCATAATCGACAACGACGGCACGCTCGAGGTGCTGGCCGCCCGCGCGCACGAGGTCTGGTCGGCACTCGAGCAGGTGGCTCGCGATCGCAACACGACACCGGCGCTTCCTTGACACTTCCGCCCGGCCGCCGGTAGACTTCGCGCCCGAACCTATATCCCTGGCGGAGCAGACGTGGCCGAAATCCCCGAGGAGCTGCAATACACCGCCGAGCACGAATACGTGAAGCCGACCGGCGAGCCGGACGTCGTGACGATCGGAATCACCGATTATGCCCAGGGGGAGCTCGGCGACGTCGTCTACGTGGAGCTGCCGAAGGTCGGGACGCGCTTCGCGGCGCACGATGTGTTCGGAACGATCGAGGCGGTCAAGGCCGTTTCCGAGCTGTTCAGCCCGGTCGGCGGCGAAGTCGTCGCGATCAACGAACGGCTGGACGCCGAACCGGCACTGGTCAACAGCGATCCCTATGGCGACGGCTGGATGATCAGGATGCGGATGGACGCCGGCCGTGGCGGTCTCATGGACGCCGCCGCGTACATGAAGCACGTCGGAGAGTAGAGAGAAACCGGCCCGCTCAGTCTCCCGTGTAGGCTCCGCACGCGCAAGCCAGATTGCGGTCGCCGTAGGCGCTCTCGATCCGGGCCACCGCGGGCCAGAACTTCCGGTCGCGCAACCACGGCGCGGGAAAGGCCGCGCGCTCACGCGAGTAGCCGTGGCCCCAGTCATCGGTGATCACCGCCGCGGCGGTGTGTGGAGCGTGCTTGAGCGGGTTGTCGTTCCTGTCCAGCGCCCCGCTCTCGATCTCCGCGGCTTCCTGCCGGATCGCGATCATCGCATCGCAGAAGCGATCAAGCTCGGCCTTCGATTCGCTCTCCGTCGGCTCGACCATCAGCGTTCCGGCCACCGGGAACGAGACAGTCGGTGCGTGGAAGCCGTAGTCGATGAGCCGCTTGGCGATGTCCTCGACCTCGACGCCGGCGGTCGACTTGAGCGGGCGCGTGTCGATGATGCACTCGTGGGCCACGGTGCCGCTCGAGCCCTTGTACAGCACGCCATAGTGTCCCTCGAGCCGCTTCGCGATGTAGTTCGCGTTGAGGATCGCGACCTTGCTGGCGTGGGCGAGCCCCTCGCCTCCCATCAGACGGATGTACGCGTAGGAGATCGGGAGGATGCTGGCGCTCCCCCACGGCGCCGCGGATATGGCGCCGGTGGCCTCGGGACCGCCGACCGGCACCACCGGATGACCGGGCAGGAATCGCACGAGGTGAGCGGCGACGCCGATCGGACCCATCCCCGGGCCGCCGCCACCGTGCGGTATGCAGAAGGTCTTGTGCAGGTTGAGATGGCAGACGTCGGCGCCGATGTCGCCGGGGCGCGCGAGACCGACCATGGCGTTCATGTTGGCGCCGTCGAGGTAAACCTGACCACCGTGATCGTGCACGATCCGGCAGATGTCGCGGATTCCCTCCTCGAATACGCCGTGGGTCGACGGGTACGTCACCATCAGCGCGGCGAGCGATGAGGCGTGTTCCGACGCCTTCCACCGCAGGTCCTCGAGATCGATGTTGCCGGCGCCGTCGGTGCGCACGACCACCACCCGCATCCCGGCCATCACGGCGCTCGCCGGGTTGGTCCCGTGTGCCGACTGCGGGATCAGGCAGATGTTGCGGTGCGCCGCGCCCCGGCTCTCGTGATGGCGGCGAATCACGAGCAATCCGGCGTACTCGCCCTGCGAGCCGGCGTTGGGCTGCAGTGACACGGCGGCGAAGCCGGTGATCTCGGCCAGCGATGCCTCCAACTCGTCGAACATGATCCGGTAGCCTTCGGCCTGCTCCGGCGGCGCGAACGGATGCAGCCTGCTGAATCCCGGCCAGGAGATCGGCATCATCTCGACGCTGGCGTTGAGCTTCATCGTGCACGATCCGAGCGGGATCATCGAGTGCACGAGCGAGAGATCGCGCGACTCGAGGCGCCGCAGGTAGCGCAGCATCTCCGTCTCGGAGTGGTACGAATTGAACACGGGATGCCCCAGGAAGTCGCTCGTCCGCGCGAACCGCTCGTCGTAGCGAGGGTCCACCTCGGCCGCGAGCTCATCGAGGCCCGGCGTCGCCCGCCCGCCGCCGAACACCGCCAGGAGCTCGTTGACGTCGGCCGGAACGGTGGTCTCGTCGAGTGATATCCCGATGCTGGCGTCGTCGATGATCCGGACGTTGATCCGCCGCGCGCGGGCGGCGTTCGCGACGCGCTCGGCGCCGTGCTCCTCGACCTCGACGCGCAGCGTATCGAAGAAGACGTCGTGCACGACCGTCACTCCCAGACGCTCGAGCCCGGCGGCGAGGAGCGCCGTCAGCCGATGGATGCGCCCGGCGATGCGCCGCAGGCCGGATGGCCCGTGGTAGACGGCGTACATCGCGGCGATCACCGCGAGGAGCACCTGCGCCGTGCAGACGTTGCTCGTCGCCTTCTCACGCCGGATGTGCTGCTCGCGCGTCTGAAGCGCCATCCGCAGCGCCGGACGCCCCTCGGCATCACGCGACACTCCGATGATCCGTCCGGGTATGTGCCGCTTGAACTCGTCGCGTGTCGCGAAGTAGGCGGCGTGGGGTCCGCCGTAGCCGAGCGGCACCCCGAAACGCTGCGTCGTGCCTACCGCCACGTCCGCCCCCCACTCGGCCGGGGGCGTGATCAGCGTCAGGGCCAGCAGGTCGGCCGCGGCGACCACCAGCGCGCCGGCGGCGTGGGCGCGCTCGCACAGCTCGCGATGATCGTGAATGGCTCCATCGCTTGCGGGGTACTGGATGAGCGCGCCGAAGACCTGCGGCCCGAACTCGAACGTACGATGATCGCCGACGACCACCGTCACGCCGCGCGCCTGGGCCCTCGTCCGGACGATGTCGATCGTCTGTGGATGGCAGTCCCTGGAGACGAAGAAGACCTCCTTCCCCTCCCCGCCACGGATGCCGTAGCACATCGCCACGGCCTCGGCGGCGGCCGTGCCCTCGTCGAGAAGCGACGCGTTGGCGATCTCGAATCCGGTGAGATCGATGACCGTGGTCTGGAACACGAGCAGCGCCTCCAGACGCCCCTGAGCGATTTCCGCCTGATAGGGGGTGTACGCCGTGTACCAGCCCGGATTCTCGAGGATGTTGCGCTGAATGACCGGCGGGGTGAAGCAGTCGTGATACCCCATGCCGATGTAGGAGCGGAAGATCTGGTTGCGACCGGCGAGCTGGTGGAGCAGAGCGAGCACCTCCTGCTCGCTCTGGCCATCGGGCAGCGCGAGTGGCCGCCGGAGACGGATTCCCTCGGGGACGGTGGCATCAACCAGCGCATCGAGCGAGGCGTAGCCGAGCAGCTCGAGAATCGCGCTGACCTCGGCCTCGCCCGGTCCGATGTGACGCGCGACGAAGCTGTCCACCTCGATGCGGGCCTCGGGTGTGCTGGAGGTCGTCATGTATGATCCTCGGGGAAAAGCCCCCGGCTGCTGAGTCGAACCGGCGGGGACGGCGCGGCGCCGGCGGCACCGCCGGGGTACCGCCCGGCTCACGAACTGGTTGAAATTACAGGACGGGTCAAGCCGGCCCCTCCGCGCGCCGGGCCCCCGAGGCGATCGGTGCTCCGCCGGCTACCGGCGCCCGGAATCTATCCCCCCCGCGGGACCGATGCACGGCGCGCGTCGCCGCCACCAGTACCCACCCACGATGCGCTGGCAACTGCTCCACACCGCTCCCTGCCCGGGCTCCGAGAACATGGCGATCGATGAGGCGCTGCTCGCACGGGCTCGCGACAGCGGAGAGTGCGTGCTGCGCGTGTACGGGTGGTCGACGCCGACGCTGTCGCTCGGACGACACCAGTCGGCCGATGGGCTGTACGACCGCGCGCGGTTGCGGGAGTCGGGGATCGCCGTCGTGCGTCGGCCGACCGGTGGGCGCGCCATCCTTCACCACCGGGAGATCACGTACAGCGTCACGGCGCCGGACGCCGTGCTCGGCACGCTGCGTGAATCCTGCGCGCGGATCAATCGTCTCCTCATCGACGGTCTCGGCCGTCTTGGCGTCGAGGCCCGCGAGGCACGGAGCGGCGCGCGGCCCCCGCGCCCCTCAGGGGCGCCGTGCTTCGAGACCCCGGTTACCGGAGAGCTGATCGTGAACGGACGCAAGCTGGCCGGGAGCGCTCAATGGCGGGACGCCGGCGCTCTGCTCCAGCACGGTTCGATTCTCATCGACGACGACCAGAGCGCCGTCGCCTCGCTTCTGCTGCATCCGGTGGCACCGCCGGCGCCCCCGGCAACGCTTCACGCCGCGCTCGGACGTGTGCCCGAGACGGCGGAATTGGTCTCCGCGCTCTTCGCCGCCGTGCGGTCGCTGGAGGATCCGGACGCCTCGGAGCTGGAGATCGACAACGTCCTGGCCGGGATCATCGCGGCGCGGCGCCCCCGCTACGATGACGACTCCTGGACCTGGCGACGGTGACTGATGCTTGACGTCGAACGCTCTCGCCACTCATTGTAGCACCACCCACCGGAAGCAGAATGCGCCACGCCCTCGCCCTCCCAGCCCTCCTCGTCGCCGCGATCGCCTGTGCGGAGCGCGGTTCCTCCAACGCGCCCAGCGGCGGCACGCTCATAGTCACGATCGGCGCCGACGCCGATCATCTGTTGCCGCCCCTGATCACCGGGCTGGTTGGCCGGCAGGTGGCGGACCTCATGTACTACCGTCTGGCCGAGCTGACGCCGCCGATCCGAACGGCCGGTGACGAGGGCTTCGAGCCGCGGCTGGCCTCGCGCTGGCGATGGGCCGCGGACTCCCTCTCCATCGCCTTCGATCTCGATCCGCGTGCGCAATGGCACGACGGAACGCCGGTCCGCGCCAAGGATGTCGTGTTCACATACTCCCTCTACACGGATCCCGTCGTCGGCGCGCCCGGTTCGGTCAACTTCGCCAACGTGGACTCGATCACCGCGCCGGATTCGATGACCGTGGCCGTATGGTTCCAGCGGCGCAAGGCCGAGCAGTTCTTCGAGGTCGTGCACAATCTCGTACCTGTTCCCGCGCACGTGTTCGGCCCGGTCCAGCGGGACCAGCTCCGCGCGTCGGGAGCGGTGCGTGAGCCGATCGGGAACGGACCCTACCGGCTCGTGCGCTGGGAGCGCGCGTCGCGAATCGAGCTGGCGGCCGACACGGCGCACTGGCGCGGACGGCCACGACTCGACCGCGTGATCTGGACGCCGGCGCCGGATCCGGTCACGACGGTCACGCGACTCTTCGCCGGCGAAGCGGACTTCTACGAGTCGCTGCGCCCGGAAAACCTCGCCCAGGCGGAAAGTGACTCCGCGCTGCGCGTCGTTCCGTATCCCAGCCTCCAGTACGGTTTCCTGCAATTCAATCTGCGCGACCCGGGCGACTCCTCGCGGCCGCACCGGCTGCTGGCCGATCGCGAGCTCCGGCGCGCGATTTCCATGGCCGTCGACCGCGACCGGCTCGTGCGCAGCATCTACGACACCCTCGCATTCGTGGCGATCGGTCCCGTGTCGCGCGCCGTGGCCATGGACACGACGATGACGCACCTGCCCCATGACCCGGAACGCGCCCGGCGTACACTGGATTCGCTGGGCTGGCGGGTGAGCGGCGGCGACGGGATTCGCCAGCGCGACGGCGTGCCGCTGGCATTCGGTGTCATCGTGCCGACTTCCAGCCGGCCGCGAATCAACGCGGCCGTCATTCTCCAGGAGCAGCTCCGACAGGTGGGCGTCCGGCTCGACATCGAGCAGATGGAGTTCACCACGTTTCTCGAGCGCCAGCGGGCCCGCCGGTTCGAGTCGTACCTCGGCGTGTGGGTCACTACCCCGACCCCCAGTGGCGTACGCCAGCCGTGGAGCACCGCCGGCCAGTCGAACTTCGGGGCCTACGCCAGCCCGGTCTTCGACGCTCTGGTCGACAGCGCCGTGTACGCGCGGAGCCCCGTCGCGGCGCGGACCTACTGGCGCCGGGCCTACCAGACGATCATCGACGACGCCCCCGCCATCTGGCTGTACGAGCCGAGGATGGTCGCGGCGCACCACCGCCGGCTGCGGATCACGGAGTTCCGTGCCGACGCGTGGTGGGCGGGAATCCCAGAATGGTCGATCCCGCCCGACGAGCGCATCGCCCGCGACAGAATTCCCCTCGCCGTGCGACACGAGTAGCGATTGGTCGGCCTCGTCCTCCGGCGCGTCGGCCAGGCGGCGCTGATCGTCTTCCTGGTGACGACGCTGACCTTCGTGCTCCTGCGGGTGGCGCCGGGCGATCCGTTCACGGCGACAGTCGAGCACCCGCTGATCGCCGAGGAGACTCGCGAACAGTGGCGGGCCGCGGCCGGGCTCGACCGTCCGATCGCCGAGCAGTACATCCGCTATCTGGCCAACGTCGCGCGCGGTGACTTCGGTCCGTCGTTCTCCAAGGGGCGTCCGGTGTCGGAGGAGCTGGCGTCGGCGGTTCCGAACACGCTGCTCCTCATGCTCGCCGCGCTCGTTGCCAGCTTCGTGCTCGGTGTCGCGCTCGGGGTCTTCCAGGCGGTGCGTCGCGGCAGCATTGCCGACCGCGCGATCGGCGGTGTGGCCCTCTTCTTCTACTCGATGCCGGACTTCTGGCTGGCGCTGATGGTGCTGCTGCTGTTCGCCTACCGGCTCGGGCTCTTCCCGGTCGGCGGCATGCTCAACCCGTGGAGCTACGAGTATTACGACATCTGGGGGCGAATCGCGAACCGGCTTCATCATCTGGCGCTGCCGGCCGGCACGCTGACGCTGCTCTCCGCCGCCGCGATCGCGCGATACCAGCGCTCGGCTGTGCTCGACGTCGCTCGACAGGATTACGTGCGCACGGCGCGGGCAAAGGGTGTTTCCGAGCGGCGCGTCGTGACGCGGCACATCCTGCGCAACGCGCTTCTCCCGGTGATCACGTTGCTCGGGCTCGCCTTTCCGGCCCTCCTCGGCGGCGCCGTGTTCGTGGAGAAGGTGTTCGCCTGGCCGGGGATGGGACGGCTCGCCGTGGAGGCCATCGGCACCCGTGACTACCATCTCGTGACCGCCACGGTGATCATCGCCGGCGTAATGGTATCGATCGGCAGTCTGCTCGCCGATCTGCTGTACGCGGCCGTGGATCCCCGGCTTCGCGAAACCTGACGTGCTCGTAGCGGCGTGGCTCGCCGTCGTCGGCGTCTTCGCGGGGGTCTGCACACTTCTGGCCCGACCCGGACTGATCCCGAGCCCGAACGCCTCGCCCTGGCGGACGATCCTCGACCGGATCACACGCGATCGGCTGGCCCTCGTCGGACTCGCCTTCCTGGTGACTCTCTACTTCGCGGCCGCGATCGCGCCATGGATCGCTCCCTACGAGTACCGCGTCCAGCTCGACATCGTCGAGCTCAAGCATCAGGCACCAACGCTCGCGCACCCGTTCGGCACCGACCAATACAGCCGCGACGTGTTGAGCCGTGTCCTGCACGGTGCGCGGGTCTCGCTCTCGGTGGCGCTCCTGTCGGTACTGCTGGCGATTTCGATCGGGACGGCGTACGGCGGCATCGCCGGCTTCGCCGGCGGACGGCTGGATGGGATCATGATGCGGCTGATCGACGCCCTCCTCGCACTCCCGCGCATCCTGATCCTGATCGCCGTTTTGGCGCTGTGGGGCGGGGTCTCGCTGCCTGCGCTGGTCATCCTTCTGGGACTGACCGGTTGGTTCGGAGTCAGCCGGCTGGTCCGCGCCCAGGTGCTGGCGACACGTGGGCAGGACTTCGTGGTCGCCGCGCGCGCTCTCGGCGCGTCTCCGCTCCGGCTCTTCCTCCGGCACGTTCTGCCGCAGGCCATGTCGCCGGTCATCGTCGCCGCCACACTGGGTGTCGGTAACGTGATAATGCTCGAGGCCGGACTCTCCTACCTGGGGATCGGCGTCCCCCAGCCGCGCCCCAGCTGGGGGAACATCATCCAGGATGGCGCCGAGTACATCTCCACCCAGTGGTGGGTGACGCTCTTCCCGGGGCTGGCGATCGTCCTCACGGTCATGGCGTTCAACGTCGTCGGCGATGCCTTGCGCGATGCGATGGACCCGCGTCAGGTTGACGGACGATGACCGAGCCCCTGCTCTCGATCCGCGACCTGCGGACATGGTTTCATACCGACGCCGGGTTGGCCCGGGCGGTGGACGGCGTGTCGTTCGACGTCGGCGCGCGCGAAACGGTGGGGGTGGTGGGCGAATCGGGGTGTGGCAAGTCCGTGACTGCCCTGAGCATCCTCCGACTGATCCAGCCGCCGGGCCGGATCGAGCAGGGGAGCCGGATACTGTTCGAAGAGCGGGACCTGCTCGCGCTCGACGAGCGGGCGATCCGCCGGATCCGCGGGAATCGGATCGCCATGGTGTTCCAGGAGCCGATGACGGCGCTCAATCCGGTGTTCACCGTCGGCGACCAGATCGGCGAAGTCGCGCGCGTGCACGCCCGGATGTCGCGCCGGGAGTCGCGGCAGCGGGCCATCGAGATGCTGAACCTGGTCGGCATCCCGGCACCGGCGCAGCGCGCGGACGAGTACCCGCACCAGCTCTCCGGCGGAATGCGCCAGCGCGTCGTGATCGCCATGGCGCTGGTCATGAGCCCCGCGCTGGTGATCGCCGATGAGCCGACGACTGCCCTCGACGTCACCATCCAGGCCCAGATCCTCGAGCTCCTGGGTGGACTCCAGGAGCGGCTCGGCACGTCGATCCTGCTGATCACGCACGATCTCGGGGTCGTAGCCGAGGCGGCATCGCGGGTGCTCGTCATGTACGCCGGCCAGATCGCCGAGGAGGCGCCGGTGCGCGAGCTGTTCGCCAACCCCCGCCATCCGTACACGGAGGGGCTGCTGCACGCAATGCCGCGGCTCGCCCAGGCGCGCGACCGGCTCGCCGTCATTCCCGGCACCGTTCCCGCGCCGACCGATTGGCCTTCCGGGTGTCGCTTTCGGGACCGCTGTCCCTACGCGTGGGAGCGCTGCGAGCGCGAGCAGCCGCCGCTCTACCGGATCGGCGCCGCGCACACGTCGCGCTGCCATCTGGCCGATGAACCGGAGCGCCGCGCGCACAAGCATCCCCCGCTCGTCGTTCAGCAGGGCGCGGACGCGTGAGCGGATCATCGGCCGCCCCGCTGCTGTCGGTGCGCGGGCTGGTCAAGCACTTTCCGATTCGCCGCGGACTCTTCGGACGTTCGCGCGGAGCGGTGCGCGCAGTCGATGGCGTCTCGCTGGACGTGTACGGCGGCGAGACGCTGGCCCTCGTCGGGGAGTCGGGGTGTGGCAAGACGACCACGGGCCGCGCCGTGCTGCGCCTCATCGAACCAACCGCTGGCGAGATCCGGTTCGATGGAAGCGACGTGCTCGCGCTCGATCCCGAGTCGCTACGCCGGCTTCGCCGCCAGATGCAGATCATCTTCCAGGATCCGTTCTCGTCGCTCAATCCGCGTATGACAGTCGGCGCGACGATCCGCGAGGGGCTCACCGTGCACCGGCTGGCCGAAGGGGCCGAGGCCGAGACGCGCGTTCTCCGCCTGCTCGACGAGGTCGGACTCCGGCCGGAGTACGCTTCCCGCTACCCGCACGAGTTCTCCGGCGGACAGCGCCAGCGCATCGGAATCGCCCGCGCACTGTCGGTCGAGCCACGATTCATCGTATGTGACGAGCCGGTGTCGGCGCTCGACGTCTCCGTGCAGGCGCAGGTCATCAACCTGCTGATGGATCTCCAGCGCGACCGCGGCCTCGCCTATCTGTTCATCGCTCACGACCTTTCAGTCGTGGAGCACATGGCCGACCGCGTGGCCGTGATGTACCTCGGCAGGATCGTCGAGCTGGCGAATGCGCTCGACGTCTACCGGGAACCGCTGATGCCATACACGCAGGCGCTGCTCTCCGCCGTCCCGGTCCCCGATCCGACGATCCGCAAGACCAGGCTGGTGCTCTCCGGCGACGTTCCTTCACCGGCCGACCCGCCCTCGGGGTGCGTGTTCCATCCGCGCTGTCCGCATCCGGCCAGGGACGCCGCCTGCGCGCGGATCGTTCCTCCGCTCGAGGAGAAGGCCCCGGGCCACTGGGCGGCCTGCATCAAGCAGCCACCGACGACGGTGTCCTGGGAGGCGCAGCAGGCGGCCGGCGCTACCATGCCCCCCGATCGGCATCTCCCCACGATGGCGTTCGCCTCCGAGAATCCTCCACCTGAGATTCCACGCCCGTGACAATCGATTCAACGATCTCGAAAGCCGCGACGGCGCTGGACCGGCCACCGATACTCGACGACCAGTCGCTGTTCGGCCATCCCCGCGGCCTTGGTCTCCTCTTCATCGTCGAGATGTGGGAGCGCTTCTCGTTCTACGGGATGCGGGCGCTGCTCGTGCTCTACCTGGTCAACGCGCTCCAGTGGCCCGACGGCGACGCGGCGCGACTCTACGGCTCGTACACCGGCCTCGTATATCTGACCCCGGTGATCGGCGGGTGGCTCGCCGACCGGTTCCTCGGGACGAGCCGGTCGATGATCATTGGCGGACTCCTGATCACGCTCGGGCACTTCGCGCTGGCGTTCGGCCCCGACGTCGCCACTATCCGTCCGGGCGGCGCCTCGATGGTGCCGTTCTACGTAGGTCTCGGTCTCGTCATCATCGGCACGGGATTCTTCAAGCCGAACGTCTCGACGATGGTCGGCCAGATCTACCGCCCAGGCGACGATCGGCGTGACGCGGGATTCACGATCTTCTACATGGGGATCAATCTCGGAGCGTTCATCGCGCCCCTGATCTGTGGCTACCTCGGCCAGCGCGTGGGCTGGCACTACGGCTTCGGCGCCGCGGGCGTGGGGATGCTGTTGGGGCTTCTCGTCTACATGCGCTATCGCGACCGCTACCTGCCCGGGATCGGCGTGATCCCGAATCGGAGCGAGACCGTCATGGTCCGGGACGCAACCCCGACGGCTGGCATCGTGGAGCAGGGGGTGGAAGGACGCGGGAATCTCTTCCGGGGCGCCGGCGGCGCGGTCGTCGGACTGGCGGTGGCCCTCCTTGCCGGAAGCGGGGTGATGGGCATGCTCTACGGCGTCCTGATCGGCGCCTCGTTGGCGGTGACGATCCTCGGAACGCACGGCGAGGAGCGCCGCCGCGTGATCGCGCTGTTCATCGTGTTCTTCTTCGTCATCTTCTTCTGGATGGCGTTCGAGCAGGCGGGAAGCTCGATGAACCTGTTCGCCGACCGGTACACGGACCTGAGCGTCGGCACGTTCGAGATCCCATCGACCTGGTTCCAGTCGGTGAACTCGTTCTTCATCCTGCTGTTCGCCCCGGTGTTCGCCATCATGTGGCGCAATCTCGCGCGGTCGCAGCGCGAGCCACCGACGGCGATGAAGATGGTCCTCGGTCTGTTCCTGCTTGGGCTCGGATTCGTGTTCCTCGTGATCGGCGCCCGGGGCGTCGACGCCTGCCTCGCCGCCGGCGAAGCGTCGTGCAACATCGCCAGCCCGATCTGGCTGATCCTCGCCTTTCTCTTCCACACCCTCGGCGAGCTCGCGCTCTCGCCGGTCGGACTGTCGTACGTCACCAAGGTCGCACCGTGGCGGTTCGTATCGCTGCTCATGGGGCTCTGGTTCCTCTCGACGTCGGCCGCGAACTATCTCGGCGGGCACCTCGCCGCAATGACCGAGACGATCGCCTCCCAGTCCCGGTTCTTCATGATTCCGGTGGCCACATCGATCGGCGCGGCGGTCGTGATGCTCGTTCTGGTTCCGCTGCTCCGCCGGCTCACCTCGAGCGTGAAGGCATGAGCCCAGCCGCTAGGGCCACGAGAAGACGGAGGCCGGAAGGATGCGCTCGCGGTTCCGCACCACGTCTGACGGTTCGCGCCAGAAGGCGCGTGAGATATCCCGGCTGGAGAGGCGCACCTCGACGCCGTGCCGGTGTGGTCCGACGGGCACGGCGATGTCCAGCCGCCAGAGATGCCGCGACTGCGGTGGCACCGCCAGGAGCAGTCCTGCGCCCACACCGAACCGGGGCTCGGTGGAGACGCCGAACATCGCATCGCCCGCCCACAGCCGCCCTCCGTCGGCGAACATGGCCACACCTACGTCGGCCAGAGCCAGCGGTCGCCCGAGCCGCCACCGCTCCTCGATCCGCACGACCACTCGGCGAGCCCCGCCGGCCGGCGATCCACCGTGCCCTCGCACGCCGCCGTCGCGATCGCCGAGCGTGAGCTGGAACGGGGTGCGCTGGCGCCACCCGCCACTCCACTCCGCGCTCGCGACCAGCGTGTGCCGCTGCGTGAGCCGCCCGTACAGGGCGGTGCGTCCGCTGCCGAGAATGCCATCCCACCGGTTTTCGTCGTAATCCTGCCGGCCCTCGGCATGCACCTGCATCCCGGCGAAGACGCGGGGCGTTCCGCCGCCGACGTAGAGATCGGCGGCCGCGATGATGTCGTCGTCCTCGGAACCGAGCACAGACAGGCTGCGTCCGAGCATCGTCCCGAGCTGGAATCCCTTTCTCACATCCTGGGCCCCCGACAGCGCATCGAAGCCGGTGACGCGCATGAAGCGAATCGCGCGCACGCCCCACAATGCGTTGACACGCGCCATCCGGTGGCGCTCGAAGCGGCCGTCGAGGTTCACGGACTCGTCGATTACCAGCCCCGAGTCCGAGATCATCACTGCCCTGTCGCTCGTCGCCTCGAACTCGCGGGACAGCGAGGCCCCGAACAGGCTCAGGCGCCCGGGGAGACCCACCCGGATCACGCCTCCGACGTCCGCCCATTGTCGCTCGACCTGGATCGCGACCGGCGCGCCCGGCTCCCGCAGCAATGAATGCAGCTCTCGCGTGGAGCCGCCGGCCGCTCGCCAGGCGAGCCGCTGCAGGTCGGTCAGGAAGGCGTGCCGCAGCTCGCCGATCCACACATCGCCGTGTGTCCGCCGCGCCCCGGCGATCGTGAGGTCGTAGGGCCGACCGAGGATCTGGCGGTGCACCAACTGGCCGCCCCACGTGTCGCGATAGAAGAAGCCGGAGCGCCACTCGCCGATCAGCTCGAGCCCGCCGCCCAGCACGTTGCGGTCGCCGAGCCGGAATGCCGTGAGGTATGGACTATCCGCGCTCGCCGACATGCCGCCAGTCAGCGATATCTCGTCGATGGTCTCGACCTCGATCCGCACCCCATCCCCATCGGGCACGGCGGTGATCGTCGCATCGGCGATGAAGGGCTGTGTGCGGAGGATGCGCTCGGATTCGGCGAGGCGCAGTGGCGAACAGGGCTCGCCCGGGTGGAAGGCCAGATACCGCCGCACGACGCCGGTCCTGGTAGTGACGTGCAGCGCGTCCACCGCCGCCACCACCGGCTCCAGACGGCGGAGCAATCCCTCCGGGTAGGGCGGCCGGGCCCGGATCTCGACCTCCGTGATCGTGCGCCCCTCGCACGCTGGCGGTGCCTGCGCCGGGAGCGGCGCTGGCAGCAACGCTGGCAGAAGCCAGAAGACGGCCCACACCGACCCGCGGAACAGGATCGCTACTTCCCCATGCGGCGTTTGAGCGCCTCGAGCATCTCCTCGGCGCGCGAGTCCGCCGCGGCACGCCCCTGCGACCGACCGAGCGAGTCGAGCTGCTGGCGCAGCGCTTCGGCGCCATCGAGCTCCGCCGGGTCGGCGCCGCCCTGCACTCCGGGCGCGAAGCCGCTGCCGACGCCGGCCATCGCCGCCTTGAAGTCCGTGGTCATGCTCTCCAGCTCGCCGCGCAGCAGAAACAGCTCGGCCTCCTGCGCCTCGAGCTTTCTGGCCAGCACGGCGATCCGCTCGCCGTGCATGCGCTCGTACCGCTCGGCGACGCCGACCGTCTCCGCATCGCCGATCCCGGCCGCGAGCCGCTTGCGCCGCTCGATCGTTTCCAGCTCGTGACGCTCGCGGGCCAGTCGCGCCTGCGTGGTTTCGACGCCGCTCTGCAGGTCGGCAACCCCGATTCGCGCCTGCACCAGAGTGTCCTTCATCTGCGCGAGCAGAGCACGCCGGTCGCCCGGCGCCACACGGCCGTCGAGCAGATCGCGAAGGGACTGGCGGAGGTGCTCGAACATGGCGCCGGGCGCGACGAATCAGGACTTTCGCGCTGTCCGCGGATACGGAGCACTGATCACGCGCTCCGCTTCCTGCGAGCGGCAGCTCGGGCAGTTCACCTGATCGCGGCCGTGGTCGGCGATCTTTTCGGTGCGACTGAAGTCGGCGCCGCAGGAGCGGCAGTGGTACTCGTAGACTGGCATCGGAGACCTCCCGGAGGCGTTGCGTGGACCGTGTACGATACAGACCTGTCGTTGCCCCTCGCAACTGCGCCTGCCCGTCTCGCCTCGGCGTGGTCCCTCGCCATCCATGCGTCGCCTTGCCGGCACCGGCCAGCCGCAACGGCTCAGCTGGACAGTCTCCACCGCGCCTCGTCCCTTACCTGGCGCATCAGGCGCTCCGGAGAGTGGCACGCTGGAAACAGCAGCACATCGCTGACCTGGTTGAGCGCGCCGCGAAGCATCGGGAAGCGCTCGGCCGCACCGGCGAACAGTGCGGTGAGCCCATGTTGCTGGGCGATCGTGTGATCGGCCGCCAGCTTGAATCCGCGTCGCCCGACTTCCTCGTAGTACTCGAGGTGCGGCCCCCCGCGGCGCCAGCGCCGGGCTTCGATCCAGTCCGGAAAAAGCCCGCTCAGCCACAGCGCGTAGTTGCCGAGGTGCTGGCGCACGAGGAAGCTCCGCCGGGCGTCGGGATCATCCAGGTCCTCGCAGAGCGATGCCAGCGTGTCGTAGATATCGTCGTCCGTGTCGGCGATCCGCGTCGCTCGCCCGGCGACGCCGAAGTGTACGAGGATCGCGGCGACGTAGTCGGCCAGCCCGCGATCAGGCTCGCCCATGTTCAGCAGAGCATGCCGGATCACGACGTAGGCGAACAGCGGGAACGACGCGTGCATTCCCTGCCGGCGCTCGATCATGGCTGAGAGCAGCCGGGGGTCGTCGAGCAGGGCGTCGATCCCCTGGTCGCGCAGCCGTTCCTCGCTTCGATCGGCCGCATCCCCGACGCCGCTGGACAGCAGGCGCACGACGAGCTGCGCGTCGTCACGGGTCAATCGATGGCGAACGTCGGCGAGAATCATGCGACCTCCTGTGTCGCGTGTCATACACCAACCATGCCATCCCGTTGCATTGCAGCGGGTACTCAAAGCTGACGACCGACGCGCCGAAGGGTCATGCCGTTTTTCGGCCGGCACTCGCCGACGCAGTGTGCTGACAGCCAACGGGGCGCGGCGGCCTACCGGCCACCACGCCCCTCTCCTCCGACCGCGCGTCGTCGCGCCCCTCGAAGTCCCTCAGCGCGGGCGGGTCGGCCTGTTGCCCAGCGCCGTCCCGATCTCCACGAACAGCTCGGAAACACGCCGCAGCTTCGCGTAGTCGACCTTGTCGGCCGTATCGCTCACCCGGTGATAATCCTCGTGCAGTCCGGTGGTGAAGAAAACCACGGGGACGCCGCGCTCGGCATAGCTGTAATGGTCGCTCCGGTAGTAGATCCGCTCCGGATGGTCCGGCGAGTCCCACTCCCGATTGACCAGGAAGGGGCGTCGCGACGCGGCGTTCACGGAATCGACGACCGTCCCCAGAACGCGACTCTGTTCGTTCGGGGCGGCGCCTGGGCCGACGATGTAGATCGAGTCCGGGTGATTACGGCCGATCATGTCGGCGTTGACCATCGCCACGATCGAGTCGAGTGGGACGGTCGGCTGCTGGACGAAGTGCGCCGAGCCGAGCAGGCCCTTCTCCTCCGCGGTGTGCCAGACGAACAGCATCGATCGGCGCGGACGCGGCGACATGTTCTGAAACATGCGGGCTATCGCCAGGAGCGCCACGCTTCCCGATCCGTCGTCGTCGGCGCCGTTGGCGATCGAGTCGCCCCCGCTTGGCGGCACGACGCCGATGTGGTCGTAGTGTGCACCGAAGGCCACATACGAGTTGGCCAGCCGGGAATCGCTTCCCCGCACCCGGCCGACGACGTTGTAGGACGTCACCCGCTCGTTCACCACGTCGAGCACCGCCTCCAATCGGCGACCGGTGAGAGGCTGCGCGCGATCGTCGGCTGGCCATCCCGCCGGCAGGAGCGGTGACGCGGCGCCTGGCCGGCGGCCGATCAGTATCATCGGGAGCATGCGCTGTGCGTCCGTGACCTGCGCCGGCGGCGTCGCCGACATCTGCGAGATCAGCCCCGGCACGTACGTCCCCTCGAACTCGTCGGCGAACTCGCCGGTCAGCAGGATGATGATCGCGGCCGGCTGCATCCCCACGAACTGCTGAAGGCGCTGCGCCATCGCCTGCGCCGAATTGAGCTGCGAGCGCTGCGCTGAGTCGGCGCCCGGTGGGGCATCGTTGATCACCACCACCACCTTGTTCGTCACGTCCAGATTGGCGAGGTCGTTGCGGCCGACGCCCGGCATCGACACGCCATAGCCGGCGAATACGATGTCGCCCTCGGCGCGGCGGCGGGGCTCGGCGCCGGGGCCGACGGTCAGCAGCGGGAGGAGTCCGGTGCCGATGGCGATGTCGGTGCTTCCGCCCTGCGCGACGACGCGGAGCCTCGTCTGCGGCCCGAAGCGCTGGCGGTGCAACGGCACGCGGTGGAAGTACCCGCTGTCACCAGCCGGCTCGACGCCGATCTGGCGCAGCCGATCGACGAGAAAGTTGGCGGCGCGGAGCTCGTCCGGAGTCCCGGCTTCCCGGCCGCGGAACGAGTCCGATGCGAAGGTGAACAGCTGGCGACGAAGCTCGTCGTCGGTGATCGTCGGCGGTTCCCGTGGCGCGACAACCGGTGCCGGTGACGTCTCGGGAGACGGCGCGGGCATGCAGGCGAGAAGGAACGATGCCGCGATCACCGCGATGCGACGCATGATGTGCTCCGGGAAAGTGAATACGACGCAGCGCTGCGCGCTGGCTTCCGGAGGCTAATCGCCAGCGAAAGCAGTGGCAAGGCGAATTGCCCCACGGCCCGCCTTCTCGCATCTTGCGTGCGAGCATGATGATGCGCGTGCTTCACCTCGACACCGGTCGCGAATGGCGCGGCGGACAGCGCCAGCTGTTCCTGCTCGCGCAGGGCATGCGCGAGCGCGGGCACGAGCCGCTCGTCATCGCTCCACCTGGTTCGCCGCTCGCCGAGCGCCTGCGTTCGCGGGGTCTGGCCGTCGCCACCGTGGGCATGCGCGGTGCCTGGGACCTTCCCGCCGCACGGCGCATCCGCAGCCTCCTCCGCACGTGGAGTCCGGAGATCGTCCACGCGCACGACGCGCGAGCGCACGCACTGGCCCTCGCCGCGCTCACCGGACGTCCCGCGCCGCCGCTGGTCGTCACCCGGCGTGCACCGGCGAAGCCGACGCAGCTCGGCATCCAGCTGGGGCGACGTGTATCGCGCTACATCGCCCTCTCGCGCGCCGTCCGCGCGGCGCTCATCGATGGCGGGATAGACGCCGAGGAGATCGACGTCATCCCGCCGGGTGTGACCATTCTCGACGGCGTGCCCCCCCGCGACTGGCGCGATGAGTGCGGATGGCCTGCCGGCACCGTAGTGTGCGGCGTCGTCGGTTCGCTGACCAGCGACCAGGGTGGCGAAATGCTCGCCCGGATCGCCGGGCGGCTCCCCGAACCGGTGCGCGCACGTGCCCGGCTGGTGCTTCTCGGTGGCCGAGGCGCGGGACATCGCGTGATCGGCGGCATCGATTCGTTCCACGCCGGCCACGTCGGCGATGGCACCGCCGCGCTTTCCGGTCTCGACCTGCTGTGGCACGCATCGAGCTCGCAGGGGCTGGGAACGGCGGCCCTGGACGCAATGGCGCTGGGAGTGCCGACGATCGCATACGACCTCGGATCGGTCTCCGAGATCATCGAGCACGACCGAAGCGGCGTCCTCGTGCCCCCCGACGACCCGCGGGCCTTCGCCGCCGCCGCCGCCCGCTTCATCCGCGATGACCGACGACGACGAATCCTCGCCGCCGGCGCCACCGCCCGCGCCGCCGCATTCGACGCGGGACGGATGGTCGACCGGATCCATCACGTGTACCAATCGCTGATCCCCGGGATCGACTCGGTCTGAGCATGGCTGATGGAAGCCACATTCCGACTTTTCCACTGGGCGAACCAGAACCTCGAACGTCCAGCTTCGGCCGGGGTAGTACTGTAGCGGCCCCGTGTCCGTGTCTCCATGTTTCGGGTGCCGGAACCGGCAGTTCAAGCCCACGCGAAAGCATGCTCTACATCGCCATCCCCACCTACAACGAAGCCCCGACCGTGGGCCTTCTACTCTGGCGCATCCGACAGGTGTTTCAGGAGTTCTCGCGCGAATACGAGGTGCTCGTCTACGACGACGGCAGCACCGACGAGACGCGCGAGGTTCTCGAGCCGTACACAAAGGTGCTTCCGCTGACGATTCTCGGCGGCAAGGAACGCGGCGGATGCGGCAAGGCTCTCGACGTACTCTTCCGCACCATCGCCAGGCGTACGCGTTACCCGAGGCGCGATGCCGTCGTTGTCATGCAGGGCGACTTCACCGATCAACCCGAGCACCTTCCCGAGCTCGTGAAGCGCTTCGAGGGAGGTGCCGACATCGTCGTTGGCGAACGCGGTATCAACGACCGCTGGCCCGGCCCGGCCCGCCGGCTTCGCTGGCTGGCGCCCTGGGTGCTGAAGCCCTTCGTTTCCATACCCGGCGTCGCCGATCCCTTCAGCTCGTTTCGGCTGTTCCGCATTTCCGTGGTCCGCGATCTGCTGAAGGAAGTGGCAGACGCGACCGTGATCGAGCGCGATGGATGGGCGGCGAACGTGGAGCTCCTGGTGGGAGCGGCCCGGCACGCGCGGCGGATCGAGACGGTGACGCTCGAGCCGCGGTTCGACCTACGCTCGCGAAAGAGCCGGATACGGCCCCTGGCCGGCGCAATGGACCTCTACAGGTTCGGCTGGGCCAGCAGAGCCGGCCGGGCACGGGTGATACCGCAATCATGATCAGATCAGCCACGCTCCTGCTCGCCTTCGCGACCGTGGTGGTGCCGATGCCGACGGGCGCGCAGCTGGCGGGCAACGTTCCGTTCGCCGTCGGCGAGCGACTGGAGTACGAGGTCAGATTCGGCCCCATTCGGGTCGGAAGCGGCAGCATGGAGGTCATGGGCATCGAGACCGTCCGCGGCCGCGACGCGTGGCTCACCGAATTCCGGGTCCGCGGCGGCAACTTCCTGTACCGCGTGAACGACGTGCTCCGCAGCTGGATCGATCGCCGCACATTCTCGTCGCTGCGTTTCCAGCAGGATCTCGATCAGGGCGGGCGCGACCGTGAGCGGACCTTCGAGATCTATCCCGAGCGTCAGTCGTTCACCGAGATGCAGAACGGCGGCGAGACGGGAGAGGAGCAGCCGTCGGTGGCCAACCCGCTCGATGACGGCTCGTTCCTCTACTTCATCCGGACGGTGCCCCTCGAAGTGGGCGAGACGTACAGCTACAACCGCTATTTCAGGCCCGACCGCAATCCCGTGACCGTGCGCGTGCTCCGGAAGGAGCGGGTGCGCGTCCCGGCCGGACACTTCGACGCGATCGTGATCCAGCCCATCATCAAGTCGCGGGGCATCTTCTCCGAGGGTGGACAGGCGGAGATCTGGCTCTCCGACGACGACCGACGCATCATGCTGCAGCTCAAGTCGAAGCTCTCCTTCGGATCCCTGAACCTGTACCTTCGATCGTACCGCGAGACCAGCGACCCGCCGGCGCAGCTCCCCTAGTCGGTCCCGAGGCGGAGCTGGCGCGCGTTCGCACCGTTCCCGTCGCCCGCCGTCCGAACAAGGTGCGCGCCGAGGAGTTCGCCACCCCACCCGGTGGCGATCGGTCCTTCGGCGCCTTCCTGCGGTCGCTGCCCGACGTGCTCGCCGCCCGCGATTTTCTGGACGTGGCAGATGCCGTCGCCGCGGCCGCGGCCAGGCAGCGCGCGGTCATCCTGATGCTGGGGGGCCACGTCGTGAAAACCGGACTGGCTCCGGTCATCGTCGACCTCATGCGGCGCGGGATCATCACGCACCTGGCCATGAACGGCTCGGCCGCCATACACGACTACGAGATCGCGCGCTTCGGCGGTACCTCCGAAGACGTCGCCGCCGGACTCCGCGATGGCACGTTCGGGATGGCCGAAGAGACCGGCCGCGAGATGAACGAGGCGTTCGTCGCCGGCATGCGTGGCTCGCAGGGAATGGGTGAGGCGCTGGCCCGGGCACTCGACGGTGCCGGGACTCTGTCGCATCCGGAACTCTCCCTCGTCCTGAATGCCTGGCGCCTGGGCGTTCCGGTCACCGTCCATGCCGCTCTGGGCGCCGAGATCATCCACCAACATCCGGCCGCGGACGGAGCGGCGATCGGCGACACCAGCCACCGGGACTTCCGGCGCCTCGCCGGCTCGATCCCGATGCTCGACGACGGTGGAGTCGTGATCAACATTGGCAGCGCGGTGATCATGCCCGAGGTGTTCCTGAAGGCGCTCACCGTCGCGCGAAACCTCGGCGACGGGCGTCCCGGCCATTTCGTCACCTGCGACCTCGACATGCTCCGCCACTACAGGCCGCGGATGAACGTCGTCCAGCGGCCCACGCTCGATTCTGGAAAGGGCTACGAGATCACCGGGCACCACGAGCTGATGGTGCCGCTCCTCGCCTGGGCGGTGGTCGAACGCCTCACCGGCGGCCCCGCACAGCGCGACGCCTCGGCTGCCGGGGCCGACCTTCCGCCGGCGACCGAGCGCGGTCAGTAACGCGGGCTGGAGAACTTCTCCCGCAGCCGCTGCGCGGTATCCGGGCTCACGACGCGGATGATCAGGTAGACGAACAAGCCGACGATCGCGATGCGGAGGGCCATCCAGAATAGCCAGAGCACGACGCCGAGCAGACTGGCGAAGATGCCGAACACCAGCTTGAGGGCGAAGAGCCCGAGCAGGGCGAACAAACCGATGGTGAAGATGGTGCGAAGCATTGTAGGTGTCTCCCAAACAAGGGCTGACCACACTACGCGCGAGCTGGCGCGTCCGTTTCACCGTCCGCTGACTTTCCCGCCGGGGACGGTGTCGCTCCGAAGACGCCTGCGCAACCCCGAACGCAAGACTCCGACCGCATCCGCCCGCGGGTCCGGCCGCTGAGGAGCAGCGAGGCAGCCGGCGGCCATGCCGGCTCGGCGCCGGATGCCGAGGTGGTCGTGGTCGGCGGCGGAATCATCGGACTGGCCACGGCGTGGGCGTGCACACGGCGGGGGTTGGAGGTCACACTCGTATCCGAGTCCCGACATGGCGAGGCTTCGGCCGCCGCGGCGGGAATGCTGGCGCCGACCGTCGAGCCACTCTCCGGGCCGGCGCTCGAATTCGCGATCGCCGGCCGGGAGCGATACCCCGAGTGGCTGCGCGACCTCGCGCTGCGGACCGGGAGCCCGGTCGAGCTGAACCGGTCGGGGATCCTCGAGATCGCGCACTCCGCCTCGCGCGCCGACTCGCTCCGCGCGAACGCCTCCGCCAGGCTCCGCTGGCTCGATCCGGATGAGGCGATGGCGCTCGAGCCAGCGCTCGCCCCTTGCCTGGGCGGGCTCCTGCATCCACTCGACGGCGCGGTCGACAACGTGGCCCTCATGGGCGCTCTCCAGCAGCTGATCGCCGGCGAGCAACGCGTCGGGAGGGTGACCGGCACCGTTCGCGGCCTGGATCGTCCGGGGAGTTCGTCCGCGTCGGTGACGCTCGCCACGGGCACGCGGATCCGGGCGTCGCACGTGGTTCTCGCCGCAGGCGCGTGGGCGCCGCGGATCGCCGGGCTGCCGCGCCTTCTGCCTGTCGAGCCGGCGCGCGGTCAGATGATCGCCCTCGAAGCGATTGCGCTGCGCCACGTCGTCTACTGCCACGACGCCTATCTGGTGCCGAGAACCGACGGCCGAACGCTCGTCGGCGCGACGATGGAGTACGTCGGATTCGACAGCGCGACGACCCCCGGCGCTCTGGCGCGGCTGCACCGCGCCGGCGCCGTGATCGTGCCCGCGCTCGCCGAGGCGCGAATCGGCGCCGGATGGGCGGGGCTCCGCCCGATGACACCCGACGCGCTGCCGATCGTCGGCCGCGATCCCGACTGGCCGGCGCTGATCTACGCCTGCGGCCACTCCCGCAACGGGATCCTGATGGCGCCGGTCACCGGTGAGAGCGTTGCCGCGCTCATTGCCGGCGACGAGGCGCCGGCCGATCTCAGCGCCTTCTCCATCACCCGATTCGGCTGACGAAGCGTGTCGGAGAGGAGCAGCACGAGTCCGCCCAACCAACCTCGTTTGAGCTAACCGTCAAGCTGCCTGCGAGCGGGTTAATCGGCGCTGGCCCCGGCTTCGGACTCCAGATAGATTCCGCATGAGACACACGCTGCCGCGAATCCGCGCGTATTGCGCCTTGCGGCTCGACACTGGCACTTCACGCCGCGGTCATGGGCGAGACTCTCTATCAGATCCTCGGGCGGCACCGCGCTGAGCCGCTCCCCGACCGGAAGCCACCGTGGCTGAAGGTGCGCGCGCCGGGCGGCCCCAACTACGCCCGGCTCCGGCACCTGATGCGGGAGCTCGACCTGCACACCGTCTGCGAGGAGGCGCACTGCCCCAACGTCGGCGAGTGCTGGGAGCACGGCACTGCGACGTTCATGATCCTCGGCGATGTCTGCACGCGCAACTGCGCCTACTGCGCGGTCGCTCACGGCCGCCCGCCGAGATACGATCCGTCGGAGCCGTCGCGTGTGGCCGAGGCGGTGTCGCAGATGCGGCTCCGGCACGCGGTCATCACGTCCGTGGATCGCGACGATCTCCCCGACTTCGGTGCCCGGGCGTTCGCCGAGACGATCCGCGAGATCCGCGCGCGCGTTCCCGACTGTTCGGTCGAGGTGCTCGTCCCCGACTTTCAGGGGGACGAGGACAGCATCCGGACGGTGCTCGATGCCGGCCCGGAGATTTACAATCACAATACCGAAACCGTGCCGCGACTCTACAAGCGCTGCCGGCCGGGGGGCCGCTATCAGCGCG
This sequence comes from Gemmatimonadaceae bacterium, assembly GCA_035513015.1. Classification (GTDB taxonomy): domain Bacteria; phylum Gemmatimonadota; class Gemmatimonadetes; order Gemmatimonadales; family Gemmatimonadaceae; genus DATKCV01. The sequence continues at coordinate 23,349 of DATKCV010000084.1, read as the reverse complement.
TGCGGGAGATCTTCCGCTTCGCCAGGAGGATCGCCCCGGACGTTCCGACGAAGACCGGGATGATCCTCGGGATGGGAGAGACCAACGAGGAGGTCCTGGCGACGATGCGCGAGCTGCGCGAGGTGGACGTGGACATTCTCACGCTCGGGCAGTACCTCCGCCCATCGGCATCACACATCCCGCTCGACCGCTACGTGACACCCGACGAGTTCAGCATGTTCCGCGAAGCCGGGTTGGCGATGGGTTTTCGGCACGTCGAGTCGGGTCCGCTCGTTCGCTCCAGCTACCACGCGTGGGAGCAGGTGCAGGCCGCCGGAGTCTGAGCGGGGCGCTTCACTGCGCCACGCCACCGCGGCGTCCTTCCTGCGTCGCTCACCGGCCGCCCCTTCCTGCCAGGCCCCGTACCGCCCTTTCGACTCCGACCCTGACGTTCATGGCGAAGAAGACGACCCCCTCCAGCCGCAAGCCGCAGCAGAAGACCGATGACGCCGCGCGGCGCGCGCAGCCGCGGCAAGCCGCTCGCGAGCGCCAGGGTGATGCCGCCGGTGACGGCCGGAGCACCGATCGCGGCAACGGCCGCGCCGGCAGCGGACGGCTCGAGAAAGCGAAGCCCCACGGCGAGCCAGAGCTGCACCGGCGCCTGCTCCACTCGATGCTGCTTCAGCGCCGGTTCGAGGAGCGCACGGCCGAGGCATACGCTCTGGGGAAGATCGGCGGCTTCTGCCATCTGTACATCGGTCAGGAGGCCGTCAGCACCGGCTCGATATCGATGCTGCGCGACGATGACTACGTCATCACGACGTATCGGGATCATGGCCAGGCGCTCGTTCGCGGCATCCCGCCCCGCGCGATCATGGCCGAGCTATTCGGCCGGATCGACGGCTGTGCCCGCGGCAAGGGCGGGTCCATGCATCTGTTCGACCGGAACGTGAACTTCCTCGGCGGACACGGGATCGTCGGCGCGCACCTCCCGCTGGCTACCGGCGTCGGCTTCGCCATCAAGTATCGTGGCGGGGACCAGGTCTGCCTCTGCTTCATGGGCGAGGCGGCGGTGAACAACGGCGCGTTCCACGAGTCGCTGAACATGGCCGGACTGTGGAAGCTTCCGGTGATCTACGTGATCGAGAACAACCGGTACGGAATGGGCACCGCGATCGAGCGCGCCTCGGCGATCAACGACATCTACCGGCGCGCCGAAGCGTACGACATGCCGCGCGCGCTGGTGGACGGTCAGGACGTGTTCGCGATTCGCGAGACGATCGGCGAGGCGGTGGAGCGGGCGCGAGCGGAGTCGATCCCGACCCTGATCGAGGCACGCACCTACCGGTTCATGGGACACTCCATGTCCGACGCCATCAGCGGCACCTACCGCACCAAGCAGGAGTTGGAGGAGCACCTGAAGCGCGATCCGATCGTACTCCTCCGTGTGCAGATGGAGGATGCCGGCGAGATCACCAGCGAGGAGGTGGAGGCGCTCGACGACCAGATCAAGCAGGTGGTGCAGGACGCCTGGGACTTCGCCGACCAGAGCCCCGAACCGCCGCTCGAGGCTCTCTACGAGGACGTGCTGGTGGACACGACATCCGACCGGGCCGAGTGAGCGCGGGCCGAGTCTCGCCCACGCTCCGCCCGCTCCTCCGACTCTTGAACCGCAACCAGCCAGGAGCTCACCGGCCACCAGGATGCCCGTAATAACCTACCGGGACGCACTGAACCAGGCACTCCGCGAGGAGATGCAGCGCGACGACCGTGTCTTCCTCATGGGCGAGGAGGTCGGCGTCTACCAGGGCGCGTACAAGGTTTCCAAGGGACTCCTCCAGGAGTTCGGCGAGATGCGCGTAGTCGATACGCCGATCACCGAGCTCGGGTTCGCAGGCGTCGGCGTGGGCGCGGCAATGGTGGGGCTGCGTCCGGTCATCGAGTTCATGACCTGGAACTTCGCCGTGCTGGCGCTCGACCAGGTCGTCAACTCCGCCGCGAAGATGCTCTACATGTCGGGCGGTCAGTACAACATACCAATGGTCTTTCGCGGACCCAACGGCGCCGCGCTCCAGCTCTCGGCGCAGCACTCGCAGGCCTGGGAATCATGGCTCGCCCACATTCCCGGGCTGAAGGTGGTCGTCCCCGCCACCCCACACGATGCCAAGGGGCTGCTGAAGAGCGCCATCCGCGACGACAACCCGGTGATGGTGCTCGAAGGCGAGATGCTCTACAACACAAAGGGCGAAGTCCCCGACGAGGACTTCCTCGTCCCGATCGGCCAGGCCGAGATCAAGCGCGAGGGGAACGACTGCACGATCGTCAGCCACGGCAAGATGGTGCTCGTCGCGATGCAGATCGCCGATCAGCTGGCCAAGGACGACATCTCGATCGAGGTCGTCGACCTCCGCACTGTGCGACCGATGGACGTCGAGGCAATCGCCGGCTCGGTGCGGAAGACGAACCGCGTCGTGGTGCTGGAGGAAGGCTGGCCCGTCTGCGGCATCGGAGCGCAGGTGGTGGATTTCGTGCAGCGCGAGTGCTTCGATGATCTCGATGCTCCGGTTCTTCGTGTGCACCAGGAGGACGTGCCGATGCCGTACGCGAAGAATCTGGAGAGGGCGGCCAAGCCCGACGCTCAGAAGGCGCTGGCCGCGGTGCGCAAAGTCATGTATCTGGATTGACCCAATGGTTCATCCCGGGAAACGGCCGGCGTCGGATGTCCCCGGGGAGGCGAACCGCTGCGTCCCCGGCGCCCGCTGCGGTTTCCGCTCAGGATCACGACAAAGTCTCGATCTGGCCATCGAATTCCCGGCAATCCGCGAAGAACCGAACGAATACCTGTCCTGACGCCAATGCCAACCAAGGTCTACATGGAGGCGCTCTCGCCCACGATGGAAGAGGGGCGCCTCGTGAAGTGGCTGAAGAACGAAGGTGACCAGGTCGCCAGCGGCGACGTGCTGGCCGAAGTCGAGACCGACAAGGCGGTGATGGAGCTCGCCGCCCGCGGCGAGGGCGTCCTGCGCAAGCGGCTGCTGGAGGAGGGCGGCACCGCGCCGGTCGGTCAGCTGGTCGGGGTCATCGCCGCACCGGATGAGAACATCGACGAGCTGATCTCGGGCGCGCCGGCGGCCGGCGGCGCGGACGCGGCGGCACCTGCAGCCGAGGACGCGGGAGCCAGGACGAAGGACACCGCGGGGGCGTCACCCAACCCGAAAAGCGCGGAACAGTCTCAGGGTGAGGCGTCCACCCCGCCCAAGGAGAAGGCACCGGCACGAGGCGCGCCGACCGCGCGCGGCGATGGTGGCGACGATCGTCCGGAGCCGGAGGGCGCCGACGCCAGCGGCTCGGACAACGGCGGTCGCGCACGTTCGTCGCCGCTGGCGCGCCGGATGGCATCCGAGCGCGGCGTCGACCTCGCTCAGGTACAGGGCTCCGGTCCCGGCGGCCGGATAATCCGGCGCGACATCGAAGCCGCGGCCGCCGGAGGCGCGACCCGCGCGACGCGCGCACCGGCGCCCGACCGCGCTGCGCGCGCGCGCGACGGCGACCATACCGACGTTCCTCTTTCGCAGATGCGCCGGACGATCGCGCGGCGGCTGGCCGAGTCGATCGGTCCGATCCCGACCTTCTATCTCACCGCCACCCTCGACCTCGAGCGCGTCGCCGAGATGCGTGGGGCGATGGCCGAGCTGGGCGACGAGTTCAAGGTCTCGTTCAACGACATCATCCTGAAGGCCGTCGCGACCGCGCTCGCCCAGCACCCGGAGTGCAACGCCCACTGGCTCGGAGACGGCATCAGGCAGTTCCACCGCGTCCATATCGGGATGGCCGTCGCCATCGACGAAGGGCTCATAACCCCGGTCATCTTCGACGCCGACCAGAAGGGGCTGCGGGAACTCTCGGGCGAGGCGCGCGACCTGGCGAAGCGCGCCCGTGACCGGAAGCTCAAGCCGGACGAGTACACCGGCTCGACGTTCTCGGTGTCGAACCTCGGCATGTTCGGCATCGACCACTTCACCGCGATCATCAATCCGCCCGAGGCCGGCATCCTCGCCATCGGCGCCATCGAGGAAACGCCGGTCGTCCGTGATGGCGAGGTCACCGTCCGTCGCCGGATGCGCGTCACCATGAGCTGCGACCACCGGGTGATCGATGGCGCGATGGGCGCGAAGTTCCTTCAGACGTTGAGACGGCTGATCGAGAATCCGCTCGCGATGATCTACTGAGATCGAACCCTCCATCTCCATTCGTCAATGGCAAGTTTCGACGTGATCTTCATCGGCGGCGGGCCCGCCGGATACGTGGGCGCGATCCGGTGCGCGCAGCTCGGGCTCTCGGCCGCCGTGGTCGAGCGGGAGAAGCTCGGCGGCACATGCGTGGTCTGGGGATGCATCCCGGCCAAGGCGCTGCTCGAGGCCGCCGGCCTCGCCACCAAGGTCGGGCACGCCGCGGAGTTCGGCGTCAGCGTCGGCGAGGTGAAGCTCGACTACGGTGTCGCCATGAAACGTTCCCGCGGCGTCTCGGACCAGAACGTCAAGGGCGTCGAGTTTCTGTTGAAGAAGAACAAGGTCACCTACATCAAGGGCACCGCCCGGCTCACCGGCGGGAACGCCGTGACCGTCGAGACCGGTGATGGCAAGAAGGAGAAGCACGAGGCGAAGAAGGCGATCGTCATCGCCACCGGCTCGAGGGTCAAGGGACTGCCGCAGGTTGGCCTCGAGCTGAACGGCACGACGGTGATCTCGTCGGACGAGGCGCTGGTCCTCGAGAAGGCGCCGAAGCGGATGGCGATCGTCGGCGCCGGCGCGGTGGGCTGCGAGTTCGCCGACGTCTTCGCTGCCTTCGGCTCGCAGGTCACACTTCTCGAGGTGATGCCTCAGATCCTTCCGCTCGAGGACGGCGAGGTCGCGCAGACGCTCGCCCGCAGCTTCACCAAGCGAAAGATCGACCTCCGCACCGGCGCGAAGATCGGTAACGTCAAGGTCGGCAAGAGCTCGGTGAAGATGACCGTCGAATCGGGAGGCAAGAAGAGCGACCTCGAGGTCGACGTCGTCCTCGTCGCAGCCGGTCGGGCGCCGGTCACCGATGAGATCGGGCTCGACAAGGCCGGCGTCCAGCTCACCGAGCGGGGCTTCATCAAGGTCGACGAGACTCTCCAGTCGACGGCGAAGGGAGTCTTCGCCATCGGCGACGTGGTCGGCCCGCCGATGCTCGCGCACAAGGGCTCGCGCGAGGGTATAGTCCTCGCCGAACGCCTGGCCGGCAAGAAGCCGCACTCGATCAACTACGGGAACATTCCCAACGCGACCTACTGCCACCCGGAGGTCGCGTCGATCGGGCTCACCGAGCAGCAGTGCAAGGACCAGAAGCTCGACTACAAGGTCGGCAAGTTTCCATTCTCCGCCAACGGGCGGGCCCGCACATCGGGAGAGACCGAGGGGTTCGTCAAGATCATTCGGGACGCGAAATACGGGGAGATCCTCGGCGCCCACATCGTCGGGCCGCACGCCACCGAGCTGATCCACGAGCTCGCAGTCGCCCGCGAGAACGAGTTCACCGTCGAGGAGATCGACCTCGCCGTGCACGCGCACCCGACGCTGGCCGAGGCCATCGCCGAGGCGGCCCTCGACTCGCTCGGGCGGATGATCCACGCGTGAGCGCGCGCGTCGCGGCCCTCGACGGATGGCGCAGGTGAACGAGGCCGCCCGCGAGCTGTGGCCGGTATGGCTCGGGCGCGTCGCCTATGGCGAAGCGCTCGAGCTCCAGCGCGCCGTCGCCGCCGCCCGCATCTCCGGAGTCATCCCGCAGGACGTACTGCTCCTCGTCGAGCACCCGCCGGTGGTGACGCTCGGCCGCGCGAGCAGGCAGCCGCACCTGGTCGCCACGCCGGAGCTGCTCGCCGCTCGCGGGGTCGAGCTGCACGAGGTAGAGCGCGGCGGTGACGTGACGTTCCACGGCCCGGGCCAGCTGGTCGGCTATCCGATCATCGACCTCAAGAGGCACCGCCGGGATCTTCACTGGTACCTGCGACAGGTCGAGGAAGCCCTGATCGGGCTACTCGCGCACTGGGAAATCCCGGCCGAGCGTAGCGCCGGCTTCACCGGCGTGTGGACGAGCGGGCGCAAGATCGCGTCGATCGGCGTGCACGCGCGCGACTGGGTGACCTGGCACGGCTTCGCCCTCAACGTGACCACCGATCTGCGCTATTTCGAGCTGATCGTGCCGTGCGGGATACAGGACGTCGTCATGACGTCGATCGCCCGGGAGAGAGGGCACGAAGAGCTGCCTCTGGAGACCGTGTCGGAAGCCGCCGCGGCTTCCTTCGCCGGGGTGTTCGGCCTCGAATCCGTCTGGCAGCAGCGTCAACTGCTCGAGGAGCGGATCGCGCTTCCGCGCTGAGTCCCCCCGGCCCTTCCATTGTCATTCGGGGAAGACGCCCGGCGCGTCCAGCCACTCCCGCAATGCGACGAAGGGATCATGGTCTGCGGCTCGCGCCAGCGCGATGATGCGGTCGATCGCCCGCCGTACGTCGCCATCTTCGCGCTCGAGCACCGCATCGTAGACATCCAGATCGGTCATGTAGACTCGCCGGGCCAGCAGCGCCGCATTGTCCAGCCGGACGCGTTCGGCGAAGCTCGGCGGAAACGTCCGCAGGCTCGGGGCGATCTCCGTGCGCAGCGTGCCGCGCGCCCGGGCGTAGATATCCTCTCGAGCCGCCAGCCGCGACTCGATGTCCTCCGGGTGGGCGCGGAATGCCGAATCGAGCGAGGTCCACAGCGATGTCCAGAACCTGGCGAGCCGCTTGTCGTCCTCCCAGCGCAACTCCACCAGCTCGGCGGCGATGGTGTCGCCCCTGCTGCGGAAGAACCACGCCGCGCCCCTGGCGCCGACGAAATTGGCGAACGATTCGTTGAATACGGCCTGTCCGGGCGGATAGAAGGTGTTGTGCACCAGCTCGTGGATGACCGTGTTCGTCAACTCGAGCGAGTCGAGCCGCAGCGTCGTCGAGAGTAGCGGGTCGTTGAACCACCCGAGAGTGCTGAACGCCGACGCCGGGCGAAGAAAGGTGTCGTACCCATCCGATTCGAGCCGCCGGGCCTCCCGGTGCGCCTGGTCGAAGTGGAAGAACCCCTTGTATGGCACCCGGCCGACGATCGGGAACCACCAGGTGCGCGCCTCGAGCGCGTCGCGCCGCGCCGCCGACAGCAGGAGCAGGAGCGTGTCGCGCTCGAGCTTCGTGAACATCGTGAAGCTCCGGCCGGCAGCCAGACTCAGCGAGTCGGCCGCGAACGCCCGGGCGGCGAGAACGATCCGGAGCTTTGCGCGCGTCGCATCATCGAGGGTCGGATCCGCGACCAGCGCCTCGATCGGCCGCCGGCCGGCGAGGATCTTCGCCTCCTCCCACCCCGCACGCCCGAGATAACAGCCGGTCGGCGTCATGAGAAACCCGATCAGCACCAGCACGATGCATCCCGAGATCATCGCGCCGATCCGCAGGGGGCGGAGCCGGTTCACCGCATGCCTCCGTAAGCCACTGCTCACCATTCTGTTACGAGTCCACACGGAACGTCGGCGCGCTTTACACCGTCGGGTAGGCCAGAGTATCTTCGAACGATGTCCTTCGTGCACCTGCACTGCCACTCCGAGTACTCCCTGCTCGATGGCGCCAACCGCATCGATGACCTGATCGCCCGCGCCCTCGAGTTCGAGCAGCCCGCGCTGGCCATCACCGATCACGGTAACCTCCACGGCGCCTGGGAGTTCCAGGAGAAGTCGCGGAAGGCCAGACTGAAGCCGATCATTGGCATGGAAGCGTACGTGGCGCCCGGCGATCGGCGCCAGCGCTCGCGTTCCGCCCCCGGCGCAAAGCCCTACCATCACCTGGTGATCCTGGCCCGCGACGCGGTCGGGTACCGCAATCTCGTCAAGCTCTCCTCGCTCGCCTACGTCGAGGGGTTCTACGTGCGCCCGCGCGTCGACCGGGAGCTGCTGCAGCGCTACAGCGAGGGGCTGATCGTCTCGTCCGCGTGCATGGCCGGCGAGGTTGCATCGAACCTGCTCGCCGGACAGTACGACCAGGCACGTGAAGCCGCCGCCTGGTACGCCGAGGTGTTCCGAGACCGCTACTACCTCGAGGTACAGGCCCACGACTCCGAGGGCCAGGCGCGTCTGAACGAGCTGGTGTTCCGCCTCGCCGACGATGTCGGACTGCCAGTGGTGGCGACGAACGACGCGCATTTTCTCCGAGCCGACGACCACGACGCACACGACGTCCTCCTCTGCATCGGCCTCGGGAGGGACCGCGCCGACGTCGACCGCATGCGTTACGACAAAGGGCTGTATTTCAAGTCTGCACCCGAGGTCGCGTCGCGCTTCGCCGGCCGGCCGGAAGTCCTGGAGAACACGCTGCGGATCGCCGACCAGGTCGACATACCGTTCGCGAAGACGTACCACGTGCCGGCCTTTCCCCTGCCCGATGGGGTCGCCACGGAGAACGATCTGCTGGTCCGACTCGCCGAAGCCGGCGCCGGCGAGCGCTACGGTGATCCCCTGCGCGACGAGGTGCGTGAGAGGCTGGACTACGAGCTCGGCGTCATCACTAGGACCGGATACGCCGGCTACTTCCTGATCGTCGCCGACTTCATCCGGGCGGCGCGCGAACGCGGCATCCCCGTCGGTCCCGGGCGCGGCTCCGCCGCCGGCTCGCTCGTCGCCTACGCTCTCCGCATCACCGACGTCTGCCCGCTCCGGTTCGACCTTCTGTTCGAGCGCTTCCTGAACCCGGAACGCGTCTCGATGCCGGACATCGACGTGGACTTCTGCTTCGAGCGCCGCGGCGAGGTGATCGAGTACGTCAGGCAGAAGTACGGCCGCGAGTCCGTCGGGCAGATCGTGACGTTCGGCACGCTGAAGTCGCGCGCGGCGATCAAGGACGTCGGCCGGACGCTGGGATTCACACCCGCGGAGACTGATCAGCTGGCCAAGCTGATCCCCAATCAGCCGAACTACTCGCTGACGGTCAAGGAGGCCACCGAGCAGGTTCCCGAGATCAAGAAGCTCTACGCGACCGACGAGCGCTATCACCAGCTGCTCGATTACGCGATGGCGCTCGAGGGACTGTCGCGGCACACGGGGGTGCACGCCGCCGGCGTCGTCATCGCCCCGGGGCCGCTCGACGAATACATCCCGATCTGCACCCAGGTCTCGCGGGGCTCGGGCGCCGGCGACGAGGAAGCGGTCGTGGTGACGCAGTATGACATGAACGCGCTGGAGAAGGCCGGGATGCTGAAGATGGACTTCCTCGGCCTCACGACGCTGACGGTGATCGCCGACACGCTGGCGTCGATCCGTGCGCGCACGGGAGACGCACCGGACCTCGACGCGCTCCCGTTCGACGATCCCGAGACCTACCGGATGCTGCGCTCGGGACGCACCGTCGGCGTCTTCCAGTTCGAGTCGCCGCTGGCCACCGACATGCTCCGCAACATCCGCTGCGACCGGTTCGACGACCTGGTCGCCTCCAACGCGCTGATGCGGCCCGGGCCGCTGGACGCCGGGATGCACCGCGTCTACCAGCGACGAAAGCGCGGCGAGGAACCGGTCACGTACGCCCTCGACGAGCTTCGCGAGATCCTCGAGCCGACCTACGGCGTCATCACCTATCAGGAGCAGGTGATGCGCATTGCCCAGCTCCTCGCCGGCATCTCGCTGGCCGAAGCCGACGTGCTCCGGAAGGCCGTCGGAAAGAAGGACGCGGAGCTGATCCGCGAGGAGCTCGGCAAGTTCGTGGGGAAGGCCGTCGCGCGCGGTTACGACAGGCGGGTCATCGAGGAGATCTCCGGCCAGATCGAGACCTTCGGCCGCTACGGCTTCAACAAGTCGCACTCGGTCGCCTATTCGGTCATCTCGTACCACACGGCCTGGCTGAAGACGCACCACCCGGCCGAATTCATGGCCGCGCTGCTCTCCTCGGCCATCGGCGACACCGACAGCGTGGTGAAGTTCATCAACGAGGCGCGCGAGCTCGGTCTCGAGGTGCTCCCACCGGACGTCAACGAGTCCGGATACAAGTTCACCGTCGTCGGCGAGAAGCGCATCCGGTTCGGCCTCGGCGCGGTCCGCAACGTCGGGAAGGGGGCCATCGACTCGATCCTCGTCGCCCGGGCGCGCAAGCCCTTCGCCGACCTGTTCGACCTCTGCGAACGCGTGGACCTGCGCGCATGCAACAAGCGCGTGCTCGAGGCTCTCATCGCCGCCGGGGCGATCGACACGCTGGGCGCGCACCGGTCGCAGTGCTTCGCCGTACTCGACGCGGCGATCAGCGAGGCCGCGCTCAAGCAGGAGGAGGCGGCCACGGGGCAAGGCTCACTGTTCGGCGGGGGCGGGGCCGACGCTCCTTCCTCGGCCGTTCCGGCTCCGCCCGCGTTCCCCAACCGGCCGCCGCTACCGGAATCGGAGCGGCTCGCCCGCGAAAAGGAGATCCTCGGCTTCTACATCTCGGGCCACCCGCTCGACCCGTTTCGCGCCGAATGCGAGTTGTTCGCCTCGCACACCGTGGCCGATCTCGGTGCCTGGACGGCGGACACGATGACGCTCGGTGTCGTGGTCACCGCGGTCAAGCGCCAGATCAGCAGGCGGTCGGGCGCCGAGTTCGCCCGGTTGACAGTGGAGGATTTCACCGGATCTTCCGAGGTGCTCGTGTTCCCGGAAGCGTGGAGCGTTCTCGCCGAGCGCGTCCGGACCGACATCCCGGTGCTGCTCACCGGCGCCTACGGCAGGCGCGATCAGGATGCCGAAAACCCGACGTTCATCGTCGAGGGGGTCCGTCCCCTGGCCGAGGTGCGGGTGAACGGGCAGGTGGCGGTGTCGATCGAGCTGACGCGCGGAATGGCGCTTCCGCCCGGCGTGCTCGACGACGTGCGCGCGGTCGCCGAGGCGCACCCCGGGACGGCACCGCTCGAGGTGCGGTGGAGCGACGGGAACGGGACGCAGGCACGACTCAAGTCACGATCGTTGAAGCTGGCGGCTACCAATGCCGCCCTCATGGAACTGCGGGCGCTGCTCGGTGCCGAGCGGGTCCGCCTAGTCCGCGGGAGCTAGAGTGGCGACTGCGACATCACTGGAATTCGAGAAACCGATTGCCGAGCTGGAGAAGCAGATCGACGAGCTGAAGAAGCTCGCCGGCGACCGCCAGCTCAGCGTGGCCGCTGAGATCGCGCCGCTGGAACGCAAGCTCGACGAACTGCGGCAGGAAATCTATCGCAACCTTACGCCCCTCCAGCGCGTACAGGTCGCCCGCATCAGCAAGCGGCCGTTCACGTCCGACTACATCCGCCTCGCATTCACCGATTTCATCGAGCTGCACGGAGACCGGCTTTTCCGCGACGATGCCGCGATCATCGGCGGGTGGGCGCGACTCGATGGCGAGACGGTGATGATCATCGGGCACCAGCGGGGCCGAGACACCAAGGAGAACCTGAGACGCAACTTCGGGATGCCGCACCCCGAGGGCTATCGCAAGTCGCTCCGGCTGATGAAGCTCGCCGAGAAGTTCCACGTCCCGGTGCTCACCTTCATCGACACTCCCGGCGCCTGGGCCGGCCTCGGCGCCGAGGAGCGCGGACAGTCCGAGGCGATCGCCCGCAACCTCCTCGAGATGAGCGCGCTCGAGGTGCCGATCATCGCCACGGTGATCGGCGAGGGCGGCTCGGGCGGAGCACTGGCGCTGGGTGTCGCCGACCGCGTCCTGATGATGGAGAACGCCATCTACTCGGTGATAACGGTGGAGGGCTGCGCGGCAATCCTGTGGAAGGACGGTAAGAGCCCGGAGATGCGCGAGCGCGCCGCAACCGCGCTCCGGATCACCGCGCCCGACCTATTCGAGCTCCGGGTGATCGACGAGATCGTCCCCGAGCCACTCGGCGGCGCTCACACCAGCCACGAAGCGGCCGCCAAGTCCGTCCAGGATGCCCTCATTCGCCACCTCGACGAGCTCGGTCACTACAAGCCGGACAAGCTCGTGCGAAGACGCCGCGAGAAGTTCCTCCGCATGGGGCAGTTCATCGAGTAGCTTCCATTCATGTCGCATGTGATCGAGGTCGTCTTCAAGGGCAATCGAAAGGAGTTCTTCCTCTGGGAGGAAGAGACGCCTCCAGGCGTGCGTGCGGCTGTGATCGTCGAGGCCGACCGCGGAGAGGATCTCGGCCGCGTGCATGCCGTCGGGGACCTGGCCGAGAAGCGGTGTGCCGGATGCGCTCACGGATCGGCCGCCGAGCCGCCGGCGAAGAAGGCGCGGCGGCTGGCCACACCCGATGATGTCCGGCGTGCCGACGATCTCCGCTCGCAGAACGAGGACGCGCGCCGGCGGGCCATGGAGCGCGTGCGAGCGAGCAATCTGCTCATGAAGCTCTCCGACGCCGAGTGGCAGTGGGACCGGAAAAAGCTCACGTTCTACTTCACTGCCGAGAAGCGCGTCGACTTCCGCACGCTGGTGCGCGAGCTCGCGTCGATGTTCCGCACGCGCATCGAGCTCAAGCAGATCGGCGTCCGGGACGAGGCCAAGCGACTCGACGGCGTCGGCCGCTGCGGCCGCCAGTACTGCTCCGCGTCGTGGCTCCCCGAGCTCCGGCCGGTCAACCTTGGCGTGGCCAAGGACCAGCATCTCTCGCTCAACCCGTCGCAGATCTCCGGCGCCTGCGGACGTCTGATGTGCTGTCTGCGCTACGAGCACGACTTCTACGTGCAGAGTCGCAAGCGCTTCCCCAAGGAGGGCCGGATCATCCGCACCGGCAGGGGCGAGGAGAAGGTGGTGGCCAACGACATCTTTCGGGAGCGGGTGACGCTTCGCGGCGCCGACGGCGAAATGCGGGTCGTCGCGCTGGTCGATCTGCGGAGGGAGCTCGAGGCCGGCGACGCCACCGACGCGCAACCCGACGATCCGGCGCCTCTCGAAGCCGAGTCGCCCGGCACCGACGCGACGCTCCTGGCGTCCGAGCACCTCGCCTCACCGGAAGAGGGGACAGCCGATCCCGGCGCCGTGGACTCGGCACCGGCCGAGCGACGGCCGGGACGTCGTCGCGGCCGGCGGGGCGGGCGGCGCAGCCGCGGCGGCGGCCCTCCCACCGGCCCCTCCGCCTCCGGAGAGTAGGTGAGCAAGTTCTACATCACGACGGCGATCGATTACGCGAATGGCGAGCCCCACATCGGCCACGCCTTCGAGAAGATCGGCGCCGACGCGATAGCCCGGTACCACCGGCTCCGAGGCGACGACGTTCACTTCCTCGTAGGAATGGACGAGCACGGGCAGACCGTGGCCCAGAAGGCCGCCGAGCGCGGGCTCACCCCTCAGCAGCAGGTGGACAGCATCGCGCCACTGTTTCGGACGATGTGGGAACGGCTGGGCGTATCGTACGATCAGTTCATGCGCACCACCGGCGAGGCGCACCGCAGCGGCGTCCGGGCGCTGATCAAGCGCATCTTCGACAGCAGCCCGGGCGACTTCTATGAGAAGTCCTACACCGGCCGGTACTGCGTCGGGTGCGAGTCGTTCAAGGCCGATGCCGAGATCGTCGACGGGCGGTGCATCCTGCACCCGTCGCGAACTCTCGAATGGGTGGAGGAGCGCAACTGGTTCTTCAGGCTGAGCAAGTACGAGCCGTTCCTGAGGCGCCTGCTGGAGGAGCGCCCGGAATTCCTTCAGCCGGCGAGCCGGCGAAACGAGGTTCTGGGGCTGCTCGATCGAGGCCTGGAGGACATCTCTGCCAGCCGTTCCAGGTTCACCTGGGGTGTGCCGTTCCCCGCACCCCTCGCCACCGGCGAGCAACAGACCACCTACGTCTGGTTCGACGCGCTCCCCAACTACCTCACAGCGACCGGTTTCCCGGACAAGGGCTACCGGGAGCGCTGGCCGGCCGATTTGCACGTGATCGGCAAGGACATCACGAGATTTCACGCGGTGATCTGGCCGGCGATGCTCCAGGCGGCCGAGCTTCCACTGCCCCACAGGATCTGGGCGCACGGCTTCGTGCTGCTGGGAGGTGAACGGTTCAGCAAGTCGGCGGGCGTCAGGCTGGACCTTGCCGAAGCGATCGAACGGTTCGGAGCGGACGCCTTCCGGTACTTTCTGCTCCGCGAGGTCCCGTTCGATGCGGACGGCAACTTTTCCTGGGAGCGGTTCGGAGAGCGGTACAACGCCGATCTGGCCAACGCCTTCGGCAATCTGGCCAGCCGGACCCTGTCGATGATCGAGCGGTACTGCGGCGGGTCGATCCCGGCTGGGCCGCCCACCGAGGTGGACCGGCTCGACGCGGCCGATCTGACCGCGTATCACGCGGCCATGGACGGCAGCCGGGGGTACGTGCTCCACGAGGGGCTTCAGGCGCTCTGGCGCACCGTGTCGCGGGCAAACGAGTATGTCGACCGGCAGGCGCCCTGGAAGCTCGCCAAGGACCCATCTACGAGGAGCGAGCTGGAGACCACCCTCGCCTCGCTGGCGCGCCAGCTGATCCGACAGGCCGTCTACATTGCTCCGTTCATGCCCGTGAAGGCTGAGGAGCTGTGGCAGTCGCTGGGGGCTCCCGGGAGCGTTCTGGAGCAGCGGTTCGAGGCCCTCGCAGCCATCGATCCGACGGGTTGGCGGGTCACCAAGGGCCCGCCCCTGTTTGCCCGCGAGGCGCCTCGGGACGCCGGATCAGCCGTTTAGGACCTGCTCCTGATGCTGTGACGGAAGTCACTGGCTTTTAATGACATAAGCGACGGCCGCCGGCTGAGTTCGGCGGCATTCTGTTTGACGTCCCGGGGGGTCGGCCATAGTATTTTGGCCGTTACGGCTGAGGTCGGGTGCCAGTCATTGGAATGTACCCCGGACCAGAGGAACCGCCATTGGCACGTCGCTGGACACTGCTCATTGTTCCCCACGGGAGCGATTCCCCCCGGACCATCGCGGTCTCGGAGCGGTTGCTGCGCGTGCTCACGACGACCGCCTCGGTCGCCGGGTTGGTAGTGCTCATTGGGTTCGGTGTGCTGCTCAGCGGCTTCGCCGGTATCGGTGGCTCGGATCGCGCCACTCGCCAGCTGAGTGAGGAGCTGGAGAACGTCCGCGCCAAGCTGACTGTCCTCCAGGACACGATCGCAATGATCGGTCGCCGCGACGAGCAGCTCCGACTACTCGCCGGACTGCCCGCGGTGGGCGTCGAGGTTCGCGAGGCCGGAATCGGGGGACCGGGCTTACCGACGGTCGAGGCGGATCCGCTATTTCGAACCGATCCGATGCTGGCCGGTCTGGCTTTCGGCGCGCGATCGGACCTCGATGGCTTGATCCGCCGGGCGAACATCCTCAGTGCCAGCTTCGCCGAGGTCGCCGACACGCTCTCGGCTCACGCCGACCGGCTGGCCTCGACCCCGTCGATCATGCCGACGGCCGGGTGGCTCTCCAGCGCCTTCACGCGGAGCCGCCGCCACCCGATCCTCCACACCACGCGGCCGCACGAGGGGATCGACGTCAGCGCTCCAATGGGCACGCCGATCGTGGCACCGGCCGCCGGCCGGGTGACCAGGGTCTCCCGTGAGCGAGGCTACGGACTGATTCTCGAGATCGACCACGGCAACGGCATCAAGACCCGTTATGCCCACTGCTCCAAGATCGTCGTCCGGGCCGGACAGCGGGTGACCCGCGGGCAGGTGGTCGCCAACGTCGGAAACTCGGGGCTCTCCACGGGCGCCCATCTCCACTACGAGATCCATGTCAACGGTCGCCCGGTCGATCCGTTGACGTACGTCCTCCCCGCCGAGGTCATTCCGGACTGAGGCAGGGCGGATGCTCGAAGCCGGCGACACCGTTCCTCAGGTGCCGCCGGCTTTCCTGTTTCCGCCTCGGAGCCGCCGCGTGGTCGCCCCCGTCGCGTGGTCGCCGCCAGTGAGTCGTCCACAGCCGCGCGACCGCGCCCTCCGCAAGGAACCCCTCGCTGCTGGATGCCTAGCGGAGCGGTGTCATCGAGCTGCTCGAAGGCTGCCCGAAGTTGAATCGCTGGTGGATGAGCTGCCGCACCGGCCTTCCGCCTCGCACTGCGGGCTCGAACCGGGCGGTTTCGAGCGCGCGCCGGACGGCGTCGCTGAACAGCGGATGCGTCGAGGACACGACCCCGAACGTGGCCATCTCGGGACGGCCGACGACGTCGATCACGAACTCCGCAACGACCAGTCCCGTGACGCCCGAGGCGGAAAGCGCCGGCGGATACGGCACGGCCAGCGCGCGCGCTTCGAGCAGGCTGGCGGGCTGTTCGACCTGATCTTCAGTATAGACGGCAGACGCGCCGACGAGGGCCTCGAGCTCCCGCGAGGCGGTCCGCCGGACGGGTGCCGGATCCGTGTCGGGTCCGCGCGACCAGAGCAGGATCGTCCCGCAGCTGGACATGTTGCGCTGGAAGGTGTAGCGGGAAGGAGGCGTCGTCGAGCCGAGGTAGAGCTCGATGCCGTGCAGCGATTGCGGGTTGAAAGTGTCGACGTCGACTTCGCCGGCGGGCATTGGGACCCCGTCCAGCCACACCAGCGGCCAGCATGCACGCCCGCGCATCCGTATGGTGACCATGCCGCCACGAGCGCGGCCGACGGTGATCCCCGGCACGCGCTGGAGCAGGTGCGACACCATGCGGGGGTTTTCCCGATCGATCTGGTCACGGGTAATGAACACCCCACCATTCTTCCGCTCGAGTCGCTGGTAATACCCCGCCAGGCGTCCCGAGTACTCCACCGCATCCCGCCGAACGATTATGGGTGCGAGGGTCTGGGCGAGGGCGCCGAGGCGGAAGGTGACCGTGGCGCCGGCCGTCGGCGACACCTCGACGTCGAGGGCCGTGGGCCGGAAGCCTAGCCGCCGCGCCTGGACGCTGACGACTCCGCTCGGCACCTGCAGCAGGCGGAAGGCACCGCGCTCATCGCTCAGCGTGGTGAAGGCGGTGTTCTCGACCGTCACACGGGCACCGCTGATCGGCAGGCCAGCCGAGTCGGTCACCGTTCCGGTGATCGACCCCCTCGCCTGAGCGTGCAGAGCGGGCGGCTGGAGAAGCACGCCGACGCACGCCAACCCGACGCAAAGTGCGCCGAGGCTGCGGGAATGTTGGGGACCAAAGTTCATGTCCACCTCCCGAAGGCGATCCCGGCGCGGTGGACACTATGCCGGGCTACACCTTCACGACAGCACGCCGGCAGCGCCCACGGAGCAGCGCTCCTCGTCGCGGCCTCGCGGATCGCCGGACCAGACACGGCAACAGGGAGGGCGCTTCACGATACCGGTACGGGATGCGCGCTGTCAAGCACATGACGTTGCATGGGCCGTTCCGCTACGCGGCGGCTGGCTCGGGAGGCGCGATCGTCGCCCGGCGGGCGTCCCACCCGAGGAGCCTCACGCACCGTGCGGGGTCAGCACTCGAAACTGGCGCGACCGGCGAAGCACGGCCCAACGAGGTGTGGAACCGCTGCTCCCTGGTCGCAACGGGATCCCGGCTCCTCGACTACGGGGAAGGTGTTTTCGAGAAGTCCACCGCCGGAGCCGTCCGCGCCGCCTCGTCGGTCACCTCGAAGTACTCCCGTTGCTGCGCGCCGATCGCGCGTGCCGTCAGGGTCGTCGGGAACCGGCGAATGTACGTGTTGTACGTGGCCACTCGCTCGTTGTAGTCCTGGCGCGAGACCGCGATCCGGTTCTCCGTTCCCGCCAGTTCGTCCTGGAGTCGGATGAAGCTCTGGTCCGCTCGCAACTGCGGATATGCCTCGGCGATCGCCAGGAGCCGTCCAAGCGCCCCGGTGAGCTGCTGGTTCGCCGCGGCCATCTGCGCCGGATCCCCCGTCTGCACCGCGCCCGCGAGACCCGCTCGCGCCTCGGCGACGCTCGTGAAGATGGCCTCCTCGTGCGCCGCATAGCCTCGCACCGTCTCGACCAGATTGGGCACCAGGTCGGCGCGCCGCTGGAGTTGCACCGAGATGTCCTGCTTTGCCCGATTGACGCCCTCGTCGAGCTCCTGGATTCGATTGTACCCGCATCCCGCCAGCAGCGGGACCGCGAGCGTGAGCGCCAGCATTCTCCGAAGGTGCATGTCGGCTCCTGAGCGTGATCCGTGGCGGTCAGCCGCCCCGGAACTGCAGTGGAACGGCATACTGTCCCGGTTGAACCGCGCCCGGTGCCAGCGTCCAGGCGCGAAGCGCCTGATCGACCAGACACCGGTTGACCTGCTGCCCGGCCTCGCGCGAGCCGACCCAACTCGACGCGCCGACACGCGCGTTGCTGATCCCGTTGGCCCCCACCGTGACAACCATGGTCACCGCTCCGCGAAGCGACGGGTCGAGCTTCTGACCGTGTTCCGTGTAGCAGAACTGCGATGAAGACTGCTCGCGGCGGACCGCCTCGAGCAACGGCGCGGGTGCATGCGGAATGGTCGGGGCCGCTGGACGGGTCGGAGCGGGCTCCCCGGGAGGCGTCTCGGGCTCCGGGGGCGGAAGGGCGGCGACCACAGTCCCCAGATCGAGCGTATCCTGGGGAAGCGTGTCCACGACCTGAGGATCCTGGACGACCTCTCGCCGGTCGCGCGGACACGCTACCAGAACGAGAAGTGCCAGCAGAAGAGCGAAGGAACGTAGCATGATCGGCCTCACCATCAAATGGTGCTCGGGTGCCGCGCGGGTCACCGCCGCGGGATCGCGCTCACACCTCGGCGAAGCGATCCAGGTAGGACACCAGCCGCTTCATGGCGGCCAGATAGGCCTCGAGGATCGCGCCAGCCTCGGCGCCGGCGATCTTACGCGTACCGCGCACATGCTGGACCACTCGCACGAACGGCTCCGCCTCGAATTGGGCCTTCCGGGCGATCTCGGCGCTCAATGCCTCGTAGTCCCCCGGCGGTACCTCGCCGTGGAGCCGCGAAACGGCCCGAAATATCACCATCAGGGTGCTCAGGCTGGCCTCCAGCAGTTCCGTCTGCAGCCGCTTGTCGCCGTGGGCAGCCATCACGCCCTGCCTCAGCCGCAGCACTTTGCCCATGGCCTGCTGCTCGAGCTCGAGCCGCAGGTCGTGACGGGACACCGTGATCCCCTCCACCGGGAGCGTGCCATGGAGCACCCGGTGGCGCTCCAGTATGTCGGCGTACTCCATCGGGAATATGTCCGCCGAGCCGCTCCACTCGGCCGTCGTGAGCGTGAGCGGGGGTGGATTTCCGCCTTCGGCCCACGCCGCCGCGATCGCACCCGCCGCCCGCAGGTGCGCCGCAGTTATCGAATCGGAGATGACAAGGACGTTGTAGTCCGACCGATCCGGGATGTGCTCCCCGGCGGCCGCCGAGCCGTAAAGGACTACGGCCCGAAGGTCGGCCCCATATGCCAGTCGCAGCTGCTCGACGAGCTGCTCGAGCTTCATCCGTGCCATGTCAGAACCGACCTCCGGCGCCGCCGCCACCGAATCCGCCACCGCCGCCGAACCCGCCGAACCCGCCACCGCCTCCTCCTCCCCCGAAGCCACCGCCTCCCCAGCCGCCGCCATGCCATCCGCCGCGCCGCGATCGGCCGGTGTTCATCAGGATCAGCCACGGCAGCAGGCCGCCGATTCCACGGCGCCGGCGGCGGCCCCGGCCGCGTCCGAGAACCGCAATGAAGAAGATGAAGAACAGAAGCATCCACACCGCCGGCAGCGAACCACCGCCGGGCTGCCGGACGGGCTGAGGTGGCGGGGGCGGGGCGAGCGCTTCGTCGACCGCGAACCCGAACTCTCCCGCAAAGCGCTCGGCGATCCGGAGGGTAATCAGCTCCGCCGCCGGGCCGTACTGCTCCAGCACGAGGAGCGGCCCAGCCTCATCGCGGATCGACCCCGCAGTGCCGTCGGTAATGAACCCCTCGGCACCAAGACCGGTCTCGATGCGAATGCGGCCGGTACCGGGCCGTCCATCCTGCCTCGGCACCAGCAGGAGTATCACTCCCGTGTTTCGCGCCGCGTCTCCGGGCTCGCCACTTCGCCCGACTCCCCACTGCCGTCCGATTTCGCGCGCTACGTCAGCCTCGTGACGGTCGCCAATCGAAGGGAGCGTGACGACCACGATCTCACCACCCGACTTCGCGCGTACGTCGTCGATGATACGCGTGATGCGGGCCTCGCTCTCCGCCGGGAGAACGTTGGCGAAGTCGTTCACGTAGCCCCGCGGCTGCGGAAGCTGGATCGCTTGAAGCGCCAACACCGCACCGATAGCTTGCACCGCACCATGCCACACCGTCGTTCTCTCCTCCGCGCACGGCTCGCTGCCGCCGCGTTGCTGCCGTCGATCGCCGCCTGCTCGCCAACCGGAACACTCGTCGTCGTTGCGGATGGTAGCGTCAGCGGAGAGTCACTGGAAGTACTTGCGCTCCCGGTCGATCCGGCGCTCATGACCGCCGGCGCCTACGTGAGACATGCTCCTGCGCCGTCCGGATCGCCACGCGCGGACAGCATCGCGCGCGTCAGGATGCTCGACGACAGCGCACGAGCCACCGACGAGCGGTTTCAGCGCGTGCGCGCAGCGCTGAACGAGGAGGCCCACGATATCATGCAGCTCGACCGCCGCTCGGCGGACTACGCCGGCCGCTACGACGCGCACCGCGTGCATCTCGTCGAGGCCGAGCGCCAGCGTCTGGCGCGCGACCGGCTGCGCGATCGGGCAACGGCGATGCGGGCGCGCCTGGGCAATGCGCTCCGCCCCGGAGAGACCGCGGGCAACGAAAGCGCCCGGATCGCCAGCCGCGCGGACATGGATGCGGCCCGTGATGGCCACCGGCGGGCCCGCGCCATCGATGCCGGCGGCAGCGCCGTGGCGATGGAGCTCGAACGCGGGGCGTGGTGGGTCGGCGTCGCCAGACACGGCGATTCGCCGGCCTCGTTCACCCGCGTGACCATTCGCGGCGGCAGCCGTGACTCGATCCGGCTGAGCCCCGAATGACGGGGGCAATCGACACGATCGAGGGCAGCATGGTCGGCAATCGAAGGGGTCGGAGTCGTTGAACTGCGTTCAACGACTCTGACCCCCTTTGATTCCTCGCCTTGGTCGGACGGGTCAGCGCGTGAAGTTGAACGGGAACGCGTACACTGCATCGCCGGTCGCCGATCGTGGGAATCGCCAGCCGCGGATCCGCGAAAGGACGCACGATTCGACGGCGGACGCGCCGGCGCCGGACCAGGTACGGCGCTGCACGCTCGCGCTGGTGACGTTGCCGGCACTTCCAATGCCGATCGCGATGTTGACCGTCCCCGCGAGCTGCGGGTTGACCTTCAGCCCGTGCTCCTGGTAGCAGAACTGGAGCTCGGCCATCCGGCTCCGGACGAACGCTCCGAGATCGCCCATGTCGCGCCCGGGACCGGGGAGATCCGGCGCCCTCACCACGCTCGGCGAGGCGACGCTTACCGCGGCACGGCCAACGCCGCCTGCGCCGGTCACCCGGCCGATCGCACCGCCGGTGGCCGCATCGCCGGTCACACCTCCGCGACCCGGTGTCGCCGCCGTGCCGGTGCCGGCGCCGCCGCTGATGACGGCCTTGGATCCGGTGCCGGCCGACGGCGCACCGGCGGTGCCGCTCGAGATGTCGACGCCGCGCAGAGCGCCGGCGACGTTTCCGGTGAAGCCGCCGGTGCTCGACTGTCCGGCGAACGCGCCGCCGACATCGCCTCCGGCCGTCTCGCGCGTGACTCGCGGAGCTGGCGCTGGGCGGGCGGGTCCCGGACGGGGCGTCGTGGCAGGCGCCGCCTCTTCAACCTGCGCCTGCGGCGGTTCCGGCGTCTCGATCGGCTCCAGTTCGACGAACGTGATCTCCGGAATCTCGCGCGGCGTCTCCGCCGGCAGATCCGACAGGTAGACGAACAGGAGAAAGAGCGCCGCCAGCGTGAACGAGATCGCGTAGGAGCCCACGAGGGCGCGCCCCTCCTCGCCCGCCAGCTCGTACCGCAGGCTGCGGGTGAAGGTCGTCGGCTCCGCTCTTTCCCGATTAGGTGGCCGGGGACCGCCCGGTCCGCTTCGGTGAGGACTCGTCATTCGCTCAATCTGCCTGCTGCTGGACGGCTACACCTTCTTCGCCGGTGCGCCGTACCTGAAGCGTTATGTTCGTGAAGCCCGCCAGACGTGCGGTCTGCATGATCCGCGAGAGCAGATCGTACCGCATCGTCCGATCGCCATGGATCGCCAACTGATCCGGTACCGCCTGATCCTGCGGAAGGTTCCGGAGACGCCGCACCGAATCGGCGGCCTGGCTGAGCACGCTGTACAGCTCGGGAATCAGCAGAGGCTGGTCCGGGCGGTTGGAAGCCGAGCGGGCCGCCTGCTGCACGGTCATGATCTGCCTGTCGTTGAACGTCACCTGCGGCGGACTGCTGCCAATTCCGAGGGTGAGCCGCTCGACCGCCTCGGCGCCCTCCCGGGCTTCGGGGAGCTGGACGCCGGACGCCACCGGCACGATCGCCGTGGTCTGCGTCAGCAGGGTGAAGAAGACGAGCGCGACGAAGGTATCGACGAGCGGAATCAGATTGAGCTGCGCCAGACGGAACTTCGCGAACTGACCGATTCGCCGCGACTCGCGCGACGCGCGCCCCCTCGAGATGACCGGCATCGCTACCTCCCCACCGTCGCCGCGGCGACCTGCGTCGCCCGACGTCGCTGGCCGAGCGCGATGTTCGGATAACGCGCTGCTCGCAGCCGTTCGAGTACGCCGACGATATTATCGTAGCTGGTCGCATCGAGCGGAATGACCAGCACGTCGCGATTCTGCGGGAACTCGCTCCGGATCTGCGTCATCACCGCCTGGAACAGCTCGAGGGATTCGTCGTCCAGGCCGGGGATCTCCTGGCGAAAGTCGGCGCCGCTCCCGGTGTGCTCGACGAGCAGCCGGTTCTCCTCCACCCGTACGGTGAGCAGCAGCTCGAGCTCACGATCCTGCGGACCCGGTGCCTGGGCCTCGTCCCTGAGCACGGGCGGAAGCGACAGGTCGAAGCTGACCAGGAAGGCGGTCGCTCCCGTGTACGTGAGCAGGCTGAAGAACAGGATCGACACCAGCACGTCCACCAGGGGCACCAGATTGAACGTCTGGCCCTCGAGGAGGGCCGAGCGCTCGGCCCGGCGCTGCCTGGCGGCGTGGAAGCGGGTCGCCATCGATGTCGACCCGCTCTACCGGTGCCCGAGGCGAACGTCCGGGCGATCGATCAGCGCGTTGATCAGGCGTACCGAGAACTCGTCCACCTGCTCGATGATCGTTTCGGCCTGGGAGACGAGATAGGCATGGGCGGCCGAAAGCGGCACGGCCACCAGCAGTCCGAACGCGGTCGTGTTGAGCGCGATCGCGATTCCGCGGGACAGAAGCGCCGAGGGGGCGGGGGGG